>DAOPKN010000090.1:0-7352 GCA_035391225.1 Thermotogota bacterium | reverse complement strand
TAGACAATGAGATAGCGGGCGTTTTCCTGGGACCGCCGCACCCCAGTGCGGCTCTCTGCGGGAACGTAAAGCATCGAACAGGCTCTCCTCTGGTTCGGAGAACCTACGAAGAGGTTTTCCTGCTTGCCAGGAGCACCAAAAGGAGCCGCAGTGGGCTGCGGCGGTCCCAAAGGGCAGGTGCGAATAGACAATGAGATAGCGGGCGTTTTCCTGGGACCGCCGCACCCCAGTGCGGCTCTTCTCAGGAACGTAAAGCATCGAACAGGCTCTCCCCCGGTACGGAGAGTCTACGAAGAGTGGTTCCTGCATGCCAGGAGCACCAAAAGGAGCCGCAGTGGGCTGCGGCGGTCCCAGAAGGGCTTTTCGGGATTGTGGGAGGGTTGGCCTCAATCGGTAATCGCCAGGCGGAATCCCACGTAGTGGCCCTTGTTTTCCGGGGCAAGGAGGCTTCGATCGGAAACGCGGCAGTACCAGGCGTCGTAGTACCAGCTGCCGCTTCGTAACACTTTCATCCGTCCGGTTTCCGGACCCACCGGGTTCCATTGCGGTTCGCTGGTGAAGGGTTCGTACCAATCGTTGCACCACTCGAATACGTTCCCGCTCATGTCGTACAACCCCAGTTCGTTGGGCTTTTTTTGGGCAACCGGGTGGGCACGGTTCCCGCTGTTCCAGTTGTACCATCCCACCTCGTTGAGTGTGTCGCTTCCGGCGTACTTGAAATCTTGCCTTTCCCCATCGTATCCCATTTCCAGATGCCCCCCTCGGGCAGCAAATTCCCATTCGGCCTCGGTGGGTAGGCGGTAGCCTTTCACCACGGTTATGTCGCTTGTGACTTTTCCCTCGGCATCCAGCAGGTTCCCTTGCTTGTCGTAGGCAATGGGCACCCCCTCTTTCATGCTCTTCCAGTTGCAAAAAGCAATGGCATCCCACCAGCTCACGTTGATGACCGGTGCTTGTCCCCTTCCCCATCCCTGGTCAGCGGGGCATGGAAATCCTGTCCAGTCGCAGAACGCACCGTATTCGTCGAAGGTCACCTCTGTCTTTCCGATCCAAAAGTCGTATTCCAGTTGCACCACGTGGCGTGTTTCGTCCGATTCCGCCTCCGAATCATCGCGCGTGTTCCCCATGTAGAAAACACCCCTGCTCAGTTTGACCATGTTTTCGGGATGAATGGCCAACTTGTCTTCGAACGTGAACGACAATTGATCCACCCATTTATCGTCGAAGTACAAGTTGACGCGCCATTCCCCGGGGTTGTCCAGGAATACTTGTAGGGCTTCTGGCCGGACGTAAAAGGGGAAGCCAAAGCCTATTCGCATTGTTCCGTTTTCCTTGGGGCCAACCGGGTGCACGTGCGGCCCGGAAAAGCTTTCGCCACTGGGCATGAACCATTCTTCGGCGAGCGTATGCGTGGCGGTCCAGTTCTCGTAGGAGAAAACCACCATGATACCGGAATGATCCTGCGAAAAGGTTTGCAAGGGGTTCCAATTCCAATCCGCCATGTAGAAGGTGGGAGAGGAGGGTCCGGAAGGCTGTGGGGTGTCCAGAGGGGTCAGGTTTTGGAGAAAGGCCTGGCGAGCCATTCGCACCACAGCCCGGGGTTTTTGCCCGATGGAACTCTCGATGCTCTGGGCTTGCATTTCAATGTACGAGGCTAATTCCCCCATGAAGATTTGACCATCGTCGTTGAGGTCTGCTTCCCTGCCCCCGATTCCCTTCAGCAACAGGTAAGTTGTGATCCCGTTCTGGATAGCTTGTCCGTGGAAACTGGCTCCATCCATGGCCTCCTGGTCGGAGGTACTTGCCGCGATGAACATTTCCAGCAGTCCCTCGTCGATGGCTTCCTGCATGTCGATCAGGGGAACAAGCGCCAAACGCCGGGAAACCGTTCCTTGGAAGCACGCGTCGAGCATTACCACGAGATCCCCACGGAACCCTTGCAAGTCTTGCAGCAACTGCTGCTGGCTGTAGGGCAAGTCACCGTAGTTGGGGTCCATGTAGCGCGTGTAGATGCCCCGCTGTTCCATGTTCTCCCCGCCGATGCCGTGGCCTGAGAAGGCGAAGAACAGAAGGTCATATTCGGAAGAAAGCCTACTGAGCCTACGGATTTCCGCTCGAATGGCGGGAACATTGGCATCGTTGCCCGTTAGCAGGTGCACTTCAAACCCCAATTCTTCCAGCAACTCGGCCAAATCCCGGGCGTCCTTTTCCGCGTAACGAAGGTCCACCAAGGCCTCGTAATCGTCGATACCCACCAGGATGGCGAAATCCCGTGCCCCCAAAAAACCCAGCAAAAAAACACAAGCAAAAAACAAGGAAATCATGCGCTTCATTTTCCCTTCCTCCCTTATGCCTTGGTTTCCTTCCAGTATAGCACGATCCCATCCAACCACCTCCCGTTTCTTTTCGGTTCTCGTACGTTTCGAAAGGCGGGAACTTTGGGACCGCCGCACCCCAGTGCGGCTCTTTAACGGAACGTGGAGCAAAGGGTGGGAAGCTGCGCAATGGTAGGGGAACCGTTTCCGCGGAAAAATGGCATGGTTTCCTGGTTTGCGGAAACTTTGGCATGACCCTACCATCCATCGGCTTCCGGCTCGCGGCAGGAACCCGCAAGGAGCCGCACTGGGGTGCGGCGGTCCCAGGGGGGGCTATGAGTGGGTTTCGCGAATGGGGGTTTTGGTCCAGTCCAGCATTCTTGGGAAGGCGGGGGCTTCTTTCATTTGGATTCGGGAAGTGTTGCGTTTTTCTCTCGAAATGAATGGGAAGAAAACGAGAATTCGAAGAACGAATCATGATAAAATGAAGCAATCGGATTTGTTTTGTTGTTTGATTTGGGAGGAGGGGAAATCAAAAAAAGGAGGAGGAAAATGCGAAAGGTTCTTGTATTGCTGTTGCTGGTAGGTTTTTTGGCCACTGGGCTTCTGGCGGAGAACCTGGAACAAGCCTTGTTGGAAGCTGTTCGCCAGAATAACATCGATTATGCAAAGATGTTGCTGGAGATGGGTGCCAACGTGGCTGGGATGGAACCCGACGAGATGGAAGCGGTGTACTACGCGCTGATGAGCGAGAACGCCCCGATGCTGGAAGTGTTGAAGGAAGCGCTGGAAGTGAAATTTGGGGTGGTTCCCCCGTACTACCTTCCATCGGGAATGGTGATGGTGAAAGCGGGAACGTTCTTCATGGGAAACACCCGAAATGATGGCGTGGGAGATAGCGATGAACTCCCGGTTCACCCGGTGCGCCTTACCTATGGCTTTGTGATCGACGAGGCAGAGGTCACCAACGAGGAATTCGCGGAATTCTTGAACGAGCGTGCCGTGATGCCCAATGGATTCTTCATGGGAAAACAAGTCCTCTCGCTGCAGAAAGGCTGCACCGACTTCGAAACCCACCAAGGCCATTTCTTCGTGCACAAGGGCAAAGAAAGCTACCCGGTGCGCGGGGTTACCTGGTGGGGTGCGATCGAGTTTTGCAACTGGAAAAGCCAGAAGGAAGGCTTGGCGCTGGCCTACGACTTTGAAGGGAAGCTTTTGGATACCACCGGGGAAACGACCACGAACCCCGCCGAAGTGGAAGGCTACCGGTTGCCCACGGAGGCCGAGTGGGAATACTCCGCCCGTGGCGGACACTTGGATTACTACGATTTCCGCTTCTCGGGAAGCGATACCTTGAGCATGGTGGGATGGTACATGAGCAAGGGCCCGCAGCCCGTTGCACGCAAAGAGCCCAACGCGTTGGGGCTTTTCGACATGAGTGGAAACGTGGCCGAGTGGTGCCACGACTGGTGGGATGGAAGCCAGTATCCGCTATTCCAACAGGAAAACCCCATTGGCCCAGCGCAAGGGTATGATCGCGTGGTGCGGGGGGGAAGTTGGAATAGCCCGGAAAAGTATTGCCGTGTGGCGAACCGGAGGAACGATGCGCCCGGAGATGCCACCGGAGAGATGGGGTTCCGGGTGGTTCGGACGTGGGAAGTGAAAGAACCACAGAGCAGGGATGTTCTCCCGGAACCTGGGGTTCCCGCTCCAAGACCCGGGGAGGTCATGTCGATGTCCCTTCAGCCTACCCCCAGCACGCCGGAAGAATCACCTCCTGTGGAAAATCCCTCCCCAGTTGAACCGGAAACCAGGCAAATGGTTCGTGTCAACAAGGGGGGGTATTTTTACCTGGGAAACACCCTGGATGATCCAGGTGGAAGTCCAAGCGAAATGCCCCTCCAATGGGTTCGCTGTCGCACCAATTTCCTGATCTCCCCAACCGAAGTCACCGTGGCGGAATTCAAGGAGTACTGCGAAGATCGCCAGATCGACTTCCCCTGGGACCAAGAGCCCGAGAACGACCAAATTCCGGTGACAAGCGTAACCTGGTACCAGGCGGTGGATTTCTGCAACTGGAAAAGCGAACAGGAAAGCCTTCCCCCCGCCTACGACAGCAATGGGAATCTTTTGTTCGGTGGCGGAGCCGCGGGGAAAGACCTTTCCAGCGTAATCGGGTACCGCTTGCCCACCGAAGTGGAATGGGAGTATGCCGCCCGGGGTGGTTGGAAGCCCCCGGAAGATTTCCGTTTCGCGGGGAGCAACGACTTGGACCATGTGGGATGGTTTGACGGTAACTCCAATGGCCTCCAACCCGTTGCCCAGAAGGCTCCCAATTCTTTGGGCCTGTACGACATGAGCGGAAACGCCTGGGAATGGTGCCATACCTCCTGGTGGGAGTATTCGGACCAAACCATGAGTGATCCAATCGCGGTGGATGGTTCCTACCGTGTCGTGCGGGGCGGAAGCTTCCAAAACGCGGAAATCGATTGCCGAGTTTCCACGCGCAAGGTGCAAGAACCAAAAATCCGGGAGATTTTTACCGGTTTCCGGATTGTTCGCTCGATTCCGTAGTTTCCGGTACTACCCGATGCACAAAGCCCGTTCTGCAAAAGTACACGCTGTGGCACGGGCTTTTTTCTTCTTGCGTAGGGGTTTCCCCGTTCGGATGGCGGGCAAAGGAATCCCAAACGCACTTTTTTCGGAGGTGAAGCTGTGAAAAAACCAGATGTACTGGTTCGAAGCGAAAGGGTAGCGTTCTTGGTCCTGCTCTTTTTGTTGTGCACCTTGGGCAGTGCGGAGGTTATTCCAAGTGGGGAGCCGCAAACGGGAATTTCCTTCTCGTGCCCCCACTTGGAACAAGCGGTACGCGATGCAAAGGGGTTTTCGGGATCCACGTCCGGACCCATTTTTCCCGCAGATGTGCAGGGAATCGTGCAACTTTTGGCAGACGGAAGGGGAATCACCTCCCTGGAGGGTATCCATTACCTGGTGAACCTGGAAACCTTGAGCTTGGAGGACAACGAGCTTTCTTCCATCGAGGAGTTGGTGGGCCTGGAACACCTATCGGAAGTTCGCCTGGATAACAACCAGGTCGAAGAAATCTTCCCACTGCTGGCTCTGTACAGGAATTCCCTTTCTCGGGTGTCGCTTTCGGGCAACCCCATTTTTCCTGGACCTTATTCTATCTCCATGGATCTCATTCGTCTGCTTCGGGAGTGGGGCGTGGAAGTAGTCTTTGATCCTCCGTCAGCCAGGGATCCCTCGTTGTTCATCGGAACCGGTTTGGTCACCTTCTGCAACCTGGAGGGGGGGTTTTTCGTCATCAAGGATTCCGATGGAACGGAATATACCCCGCTCAGGGGAGATGCGATGGACTCCCTTCCCCATTACCTGGGGAGGAGAATCCGTTACGAAGCAAGGATTCTGGAGGGGGACATTTCCTATTACATGAGGGGAGTGTACATCGAACTGGTGTACATCTATTAGGTTCCCCCAAAAGTTGTGGCAGACCAGCGGTGCAAAAAAAAACATCCTCCATTGAGGATGCTTGGATCTTCCCCGGGGAGCGATTCACTCCCTTTTGGCGCAGCTGGTCCAATTGGACCGGGCTCACGGTAGTGCTCGGAGCACAAGGTGCGCGGGGTAGAACGGGTGGGAACGGATATACTTACCCGGGAAGATCCCCTTTTCCGCAGCCCTGAAAAAGGAGGAATTTGGCGATGAATGATGGGAACACAAACCAATGGAACGAACCCCCCACGCCCCTATCCCTGAAAGGCACGTACGCAACCGCCATCGTGTACGCCCAACAGGTAGAATCGCAGGCCCTGGACCAGATCCGGGAGCTGTGCAACCAACCCTTTTCCCAAGGGGTACGCATCCGGGTGATGCCCGATGTGCACGCGGGAGCGGGCTGCGTGATCGGGCTGACGATGGACCTAGTTGGTTCGGACAAGGTTTGCCCCAACCTGGTGGGGGTAGATATCGGATGTGGGGTGCGTGTTTGCGAGCTGGGTAAGGTTTCCCTGGACCTGCAACGTCTCGACGAGGTGATCCGTGCGCACGTGCCTTCGGGCACAAACGTTCGTTCCGGCGTTTGCCCGCAAGATCGCCAGTTTTTTTCGTCGGTTTTCGAACCACTTCGCATCCGGGGCGAAATCGAAAAAACCAAGAATGTGAACCGCCTGGAAGCGTCGTTGGGTACCCTGGGGGGTGGCAACCATTTCATCGAGGTGGATGCGGACGAGCAGGGGAACCAATACCTGGTGGTGCACACGGGGTCACGACACCTGGGATACACGGTGGGAAAGGCGTACCAGAAGATCGCGGTGGACAAGGACCGGGAACAGGCGAAAAACAGGGGGATGCAAAGAATCCAGGAAAAGGTCCGCGCGTTGAAGCAACAGGGAAGGTTTTCCGAGATCGAAACGACAATCCGGAAACTGGAAAAGGACCCGGTTGCCCCGGCGAGCAAGGATCTGGCCTACCTCGAAGGAGAAGATCGCGAAGCCTACCTGCACGACATCCGATTGGTGCAAGCGTTCGCGGTGCGGAACCGCCAGCGTATCATGGAAACGATCTTGCAACAAATGGGATGCAATGCACTGGGTTGGTTCGAATCGGTGCACAACTACATCGACGATGATGCGGTGTTGCGCAAGGGGGCCATCTCCGCGCACGAGCAGCAACGTTTGATCATTCCCCTCAACATGCGGGACGGTTGTATACTCGGGCGGGGCAAGGGAAACGCGCAGTGGAATTTCTCCGCTCCCCACGGCGCGGGAAGGCTGATGAGCCGGGGAGATGCCAAGAGAAGCCTTTCCATGGAAGAATTCCAGCGACAGATGCAGGGCATTTTCTCCACCAGCGTGGACCAAAGCACGCTCGACGAGTCCCCCATGGCCTACAAACCCAAGGAATTTCTCCTGTCCTTGTTGCCGCAAACGGTGTGGCTGGACCGGATCGTGCATCCGGTGTACAATTTCAAGGCAAGCGAGTAACCGGAATCGTACCCGGGGGGCGGCAAAGGCGAAG
>DAOPKN010000089.1:0-7679 GCA_035391225.1 Thermotogota bacterium | reverse complement strand
ACCACCATGTTTTCCCCAACGTAGGTGGGGCTTTGTGGGGTTACGGTCATCACCATTTTCGAGCGCGAAGAGGTTGTTTGCGGGGAGAGGAAATCAAACAGGAAACAGGATGTGAAAAGCGGAATCACAACCAGGATTGTGAGAAAAAGGGCTTTTCGTGCTTTTTTCATCGAATCACCTCTTTCGCGGAAAAAGGGTTTTCCGCAGGATCGCTAGTAGAACATCAACGAGTTTTCGGTTTGGTTTTCGTTCTCATCTTCCGCGACGACAGAAAAAACGATCTTTTCCCCGTCTTCCAGCGTGGGGACACCTCCGTGCAATGGGTCGAGCAAAAAGACGTTGTACTCTTGGGCAAACGTAGAGGGACTCCCCGAGGGGGTAATGATGGCAACCATTCCATAGGGGATGGCCGTATCCGTGGCCCCGGAAACGGGGTACTTCATCACGCTCGTGGAGACGATTGGCTCCTCGGGCAGAGATGTTTCGTCTTGGATTCGGAGCTGGAAAGGAACGGAGGGATCGGAAAGACTCGCGTCCAAGAAGGAAATCGTGGGCGGGATGTAATCCTCGTTCACCGGTGTGGAAACCACGGTTATGTGCTTGTATCCAAAGCATGGAATGCCATTGTGCATGGCAGATACCGTAATGTCGAAATCGTGGTTGGGTACCTTCTGGTAAACCGTTGCAAGACCTTGTTCTGGTTCCAGGGTTTCTTCTGGAATGGCCCGCCAGGTGGGATCAGCGTCAAAGGTCCATTCGGTATCGATCCAGAAACGAAGGGAATCGCCCACGCGGTACTCCAAAACGTTGGTGTTCCCCGAAATTTTCTCCACGAGAATGGTTAGTTCTTGGGACTGGGTGACACCCAGTTCCAGGAAAATGGGGTCAAGCCGTTCGATGTTGCCGTTTTTGTCCGTAGCACGCAACGAGAGCGTGTAAATCCCATCGGGGAAACCAAGGTCTCTCATGCGGATGGTAGCGGTGAAATCTTTCTCCACGACGCCATATGCATACAGGGTTCCAGATGCAGAACGGCCCTCACCCTCGATTACCCAATCCAGGGTGTCGATCCCGGATTCCTCGTAAAACACCTTTTCTGCACGGTCCTTCACGGAAGCGAAGAGCACGGTCTCGTCCATGATCTTGTAGTCGATGAAATCCAACCCAGGTTCCGAGGGGCTCAGCAGCACGTCGGAAATCTGGGGAGGCTTGGTATCGGGAAAACTTGCCGAAATGTCAGTCTGGAAACTCAGGAAATCTTCCTCGTCCCCGTTGAGTTGCCCCATGAACATCTGCAACAAATGGGTTCCCTTCTCCATCTGGCCGAATTCGATTTCGGCGATGCAGATCACGCGGTTGTTCCCCCCCGTGGTAAAAATCTTGGAAGGGTCGAAGGAGAGTTGGTTGGAAATATCTTGGCCATCCAGGTAGGAACGGGTATGGTTGGCAAGAGAATTCACGATTTCCTCGGAGAACACGGCGCTTTGTTCATCGACCAATTCCATCCAGACGTACCCCTGGTTTTGCTCAATGGGAATCAAGGTGGCGGCGTTGGAGGGATAGAAATCGAACTGGGTCACAGAAGGAGGTGAGGTATCCACCACCTGGATTTTCTCGGAGTACGCGTACATCCGATCGTACAAGTCGGTTACCGTGGCCTCGAACACGAACGTACCCGCGTTATTTCCCGAGGAGAAGGTGGATTGTACCTTACGGGTGTTGGCGAATCGCGATGTGGGAATCCAAGTCTTCTCGTCGTCTTCCCGGTAGGCTCCAAACTCGATGGAAGTCACCGGGAAAATACCGTTGAAGGAAAATTCCACCAGCACCGTAGCCGGGGGCGTGAGCCTTTGGGAGAAAGGCTGCTCGGTTTGTGGGTCCAAGAACTTGAAGCTTCCCTTGGTGTCCTCCGTGTTGGGTTTCCCCGTGGAGGTAGATCCCCCAAACGGGAAGGAAAACAGGAAGCACGAAGTGAGCAAAACAACGAGAAGCATGGGAGTAATTACGCTCCATGCGATTTTGAATGAGCGAATGGGGTTCTTTTTCATCGGGACCACCTTCCGGACTTGAGATATTCCCTTTGCCTCATTTTTCTGTACCGGTACGCCCGTTCCCTGTTTCTCGTCTTTTCATGGTATCATTTTCCCACACGATATTCCAAGTCGAGGTCTGAAGATGGATGGTTTTTCCCCAGAAACAAACGGCATCAACCTGTACAACGAAAGCCAACTGCACGCGGGAATCAAGGAATGGATGTTCGAGCCCGGTGACCGGTTGGAGGTTCCGCTGGAGGGCTACGTGATCGACCTGGTGCGCGGGGAGGAATTGATCGAGATTCAAACCCGTAACCTGGGGAAGATCGTTCCCAAGCTTTTTGCACTTCTCCCGAAGCACCCCGTGCGGGTTGTGATGCCGATTATCGTGGAGAAAACGCTCCATTACTTAGACCCCAGTAGCGGTGCATCGGTTCTGCGCAGGAAGTCACCTGCGCATCAAACCCTGTGGGACCTATTCGCGGAGTGGATCTTCTCACCGGAGTTGTTTCACCAAGCGGGGTTCACCATGCAGGTGTTGGAGGTGAGCGTGGAGGAAACACGTTGCGATAACGGCAAGGGGAGCTGGCGAAGGAAAGGGGTGCAAGTGCAGCAGCGAGTCCTGGAATGCGTGCACCGCTCGCACGTGATTCGCGGGCTTTCCGGCCTGGCAGAGCTTCTCCCTGTTGAGCTCCCTCCGGTTTTTGGCAACGAAAACTTGGTGGGACTGTTGGGGGTTTCTCCCAACCTGGCGTCCAAAATTTCCTACACCTACCGGAAGGCAGGCGTTTTTCACACCGTGGGGAAGCGTGGTCGAAAACTGTTGTTTGCGATTTCCCCCGCTTCGCTGGTTTAGATCCGGATCTCTTTCTTTTCGAACACCCGTAACGCAACCAGCAAGATCACCCCGGAAAGCGCTGCGATCCAGAGCGAGTTTGCCCAAAACACCTGCTCGTTTTTCACGGTATCGATGAGCGGGATGTAGGGAAAGATACTCGCGTAACGCATCCAACCCAACGCGGGGTTAAGGTCTACCAGTGTGGAACCGAAGTACATGAAAATGACCAGGGCCATGGAAATCGCGGTGTTGAGCGTCGTGCTCTGCGCGATGACCGAGACCAGTGCGCTTATGGCTCCGAAGAATAGCATTACCACGATTTCGTACAGCGCGAATCCCAACAGAACCGTAGTGCTGAACGCGTACTTGGGACCGATGAACGCCCGGAAAAGAAGTTGAATGCTGCCGCCGAACAGCACGCCGGAAAACAGCAGGAACAACACCATGCACAGCGCTTTTTGTACGAAGAGGGAACGCCGGGACAGCGGTTTCACCAGGAGGTACTCGATGGTTTTTTCCTCGTATTCGCGCGCGAAAACCCTTCCCGCCAAAAGCGATGCGAAGATACCACCCAGGATGTACGCGAAGCTCATTCCCTCGGAACCAAAGACCCCTTCGGGTTTGGAGAACATTTCCGCGTCCATGTTGAACGTGCGAAGCAGGGCCTTGGGGAACTTGTCAAAGAACTGGATGATGGTGTCCATTTCTTCCATGATTTGCCCCGTCACCGGGATGAACATCAGTGCCCAGAGGAGGAGCACGATGGTCCAGATCAGGGTGTAGCGAAGCTGGAAGGAAAATTCCCGGCGGAACACGTTCATTCTTGTGGGCCCCCTTCCCGGTAGTATTCCATGAAGGTTTCTTCCAGAGTGGGTTGGCGAATGGAGAGGTCCGAAAAATGGCATTGCGCCAAACGGCCCAGGAAGGTTTTGATTTTTTCTGGAGGTAGGGAAAAAACCACTTGCTTTCCCGATTGCACGACGAGGTCAAACTCTTTTTGCAACGGGGCTATGGGATGCAAATCCCAAACCGTGACCAGACGCCGAGACCATTTTTTGAGTTGCTCGATGGAGGCTTCCAGCACGATTTTTCCCTTGCGGACAATTCCCACCCGGTCACAGATGCGTTCGACTTCCGCCAGGTTGTGCGACGAAAAAAGTATCGTGCAGCCCTTGGCGCGTTGGCGTTCCAAAAGGGAGTACAGTGTCTGTTGCAGTAACGGATCCAAACCATTGGTGGGTTCGTCCAGCACTAAGAAATCCGGTTGGTGGACCAATGCTTGGTATATTCCGACCTTTTTCTTGTTTCCCATCGAGAGTTCCTTGAAACGTTTCGAGGTGTCCAGTTGCAACTCCTCGGCCAGTTGTTGCTCCACCTGGGGATCGAGGAAGGGGTAAAAACTCCGGTTGTACTCCAAGAACTGCTTCACGCGTAACGCGGGGTAGTAGTTGACTTCTCCGGGGAGGTACCCCAACCGGTTTTTCACCCTGCCCAATTCACGGGGAATGGAAAACTCTCCGATCTGGGCTTCCCCCGTGTCGTGGCGAAGAAAACCCGTGAGCACCCGGATGGTCGTTGTTTTTCCCGCACCGTTCGGACCGATGAGGCCGTAAATTTCTCCCGGAGAGATGGAGAAGGAGATGTCTTCGATCCCACGCGTTTTCCCGTAGTACTTCCGAAGGTTCTTGACGAGGATCACGGGGTTATCCCTCCATTTTTTTCTCTTTCCTGGAAGAAGTCGTTTAGGAGGGGAAGAACGTAGAGCAGCGGTTCCTCGTAGGGGTGGATTTCCCGAATGATGTGCATCGCTTGTCGTGCCTTGCCCGAAGCGCAGGAAAAGGACACGCGGAATTCGCTTCCATGGCAAATTTCCCCCGGGGTTCCCATGTGGGGAGAGGATCCGGGCAAAGGGCGCCAGTATCCTTGCGTACGATGGAACGAAAGGCAGTGGTCGTAGTTTCCCACGCGCAGAATCCCTGCACGATTGAGTGCATTGCGCAACTCCTCGATGAATTCTTCAGGTATCAGGGTTTCCACCAAAACGGTGTCCGGCAGTGGGTAGGTTGGCTTTTCGGGCATTGTATCGCTCCTTGTGCAGTATCGCTCCATTGTAGCATATTTCCAGGAAATCCAAAGGAGGGGATGTGTACCATGCAAAAAGAACTTCGAAGGCTTTCGGATTTTCATGAGACTTCCCGTGGTCTGGGCTATTTCTGTTCTCTCGGAAACGAGGAACCCCAGTTTGCCCAAGTGATGGGTGGCCTTCTCGAAAAACGATCCACCCGGAGCGAATGGCTTTTTTGGATACTTTCCGGGGAGCAAGTTTTGGCACGCTGGGGTTTGTTGGAAGGAAAAGGACCCCAATCTTTGCGCCTTTTTGGCTTTGCCTTTTCTCATCTTGGAAGTGGGGATGACCCCCCCTTTTTGGACGACACAACCATTTCCTTGTTCCAAAAGTCCCTGGAAACCCTGCAAGCCCAGAAGATCCGGAAAATCGAGTACCAGCTTCACTCCGACGATTCGGGGTATTCCACGATTCGGAAATGGTTGCAAGGAAGTGGTTTTCAACTGTTCCAGCAAAAGAAAAGATTCTGCGCAACCATCCCCTTTTCTTCGGGCGAATGGACAATGGAGTTCCAGCCAGTTTCCCAGTTGCCTGCCACACAGTTTCACCAAGTTTTTCTAGATGCGTATGGCAACACGCTGGATCGCTCCGATGCCTCCCTTGTGGAGGAATGGGGAGAAGAAGAAGCCGCGCGGAGGCATGAAGCCCTTTTGCGATCTATGGATGACAACCCCAAGGAATGGTTCGTTGGCTTCGTGGGGGGGTATCCGGTGGGACTTGTCATCCCCCAAATGATCCAAGATACCCTGGGAACCATTAACCATATCGCGGTGGTACCGGAGCATAGGGGGAATGGATTCGGAGAGCAACTTCTTCGTTGGGGAATGGTTCGATTACAGGATAGGGGAGCAAAGGAAGTGGTTGCAGACGTGGATGCGTTGAACCTGCCCATGCAAAACGCATTGACGCGGAACGGGTTCGTCGCTGAGAAAACCATCGAACTTTTCCGGTGCCTTTTTCGAGAAACGTAGCACGAAAGGAGAGCCAAATGGCGTTGGAAGTAGAAAGGAAGTATATTTTCGAAACACAGGAAGAAGTGGACCGCCTTATCGCGGAAAGAATCAATGTATCGGCCATCGTGCAGTGGTACTTGGACAAGGGAGAAAGGCTTTCAAGCAGCCAGAGGCTGCGCTGGTCGCTTTTCCCCGATTCCACCAAGCCTCCGGCGCAGTGGAGTGAGCGTTGGGTGTATAGTTCCAAAACCAGCCTGGATGACGATTTCTTCCGCCGGCAGGAGAACGAAACCGCCGTTTTCCCGGAAAATGCCCCGGGTTTCTTGCAACCGTTCCTCGAAGACCCGGATACGCTGTTTCGTTTTCCCTTCGTTTCCAAGTTGCGCTTCTTGCTTCGGGAAGAGCCGGAGGTAGTGCTCGATATTTTCTGGATGCCTTTTGTTTCCAGTCGTTCTTCACGAGGGGAAGAAGGGACCTTGGTGCCGATGATGGAGATCGAATTGAAGCGAAACCGGGACGAGACGGTTTTCCCGGAAGTACTTCGTCAAATGGGGTTGCAGCGAGCCGTGCGCGACGTAACGGGGGAGGCGCGTTTTTTGAACCACCAGCTGGCTCTGGCTTGCTTTCCCCAAATCTCAACCAAACCCTCTTTTTCCTGGCTATCACGGGAGTTAGCTTCCCAACTGCTCAAGTACCAGTAGAAAGCCTGCCTCCCCGGAGGCAGGCGTTGACTTGGAAAGATTCGACGATTACTTCAGGTACTTGTCGAACCAGTTGGTGATTTCTTCCAAACGGCGAATGCGATGCTTGGGTTTGCCACTTCGGCTCAGCTCGTGGTTTTCTCCCTTGAACAGCACCAAGCGCGAGGGCACCCCGAAGTACTTGAGCGCAGTGAACATCTGCAACCCTTCCGCCAGCCAGCAACGGTAATCCTCCTCGGAATGGATGAACAGCGTGGGGGTTTTCACGTTTGGAGCGTACTGCAGTGGTGAGTGGTGCCAGAGTTTTTCCATGTTGTCCCACGGGGTTCCCTGGTTTTGGTCCGGGACGAAGAAGTAGCCGATGTCGGTGGTGCAGAACTTGGAGATCCAGTTGGAGATGCTTCTCTGCGAGGCGGCGGCCTTGAAGCGATCGGTGTGGCCGATGATCCAGTTGGTCATGAACCCACCGTAAGACCCGCCGGTTACCCCCATCTTTTCGGGATCGAGGTAGTCCAGCGTTTTCAGCGCATGGTCCACGAACTCCATGATATCCTGGTAATCCTCGTGCCCGTATTTGCCACGGATATCGGAGAATTCGTCTCCTTTTCCATCGCTCCCCCTTGGGTTGCAAAACAACACGGCGTAACCGTGGGAAGCCCACACTTGCATTTCGTGGAAGAAATTCTCGCCGTATACTCCCTTCGGCCCGCCGTGAATGTCCAGTATTGTGGGGTAGCGCTTACCGGTTTCGCGGTCGAGCGGGGGCAGCACCCATCCGTCGATGGAAATTCCTGCGCTGTTGGTAAACGGAATGTACTCCAGCTGGGAGCGGGAAAGTTGCTGTAACACGGGGCAGTTGATGGGGAAGGGAAGTTCCACCTTTCCCTCGTTTAGCAAAAAGATTTCCTGGAGACCCTGGGGGTCCTGCCCGATCCACGCCAGCTTCCCTTTGCGAAGGGAAAAGCCATCCACCGTGCTTCCGGGTTCCACAACGGTTTCGACCTGGCCCTGTTTGTTGTGCTTCTTCAA
>DAOPKN010000088.1:0-7729 GCA_035391225.1 Thermotogota bacterium | reverse complement strand
TCCCAAACAACTCACTGGTGGATGCCTGGTACAACCGCACCTTTCTCTCCAGGCCCAGAAGGTGAATGGCTTCCAACAATCGCAGGGTTCCCAGCCCATCCACGTTGGCGGTATATTCTGGGGTTTCGAAGGAAACGCGCACGTGGCTCTGTGCCGCAAGGTTGTAGATTTCATCCGGGAGAATTTCCTGGATGAGCCGAACCAGGTTGGGTGCATCAGCCATGTCTCCATAGTGCCGGAACAACCTTACACCGCGCTCATGGCGATCCCGGTACAGGTGGTCAATCCGCTTGGTGTTGAAACTGCTTGACCGGCGCACCATCCCATGAACCTCGTACCCTTTTTCCAAGAGAAACTCTGCCAGGTACGACCCATCCTGCCCCGTGATACCCGTAATCAAGGCTTTCTTCAAGGAAATGCCCCCCCTTTCTTGTTTTCCGCCTCTCCCATTTCTTCCAGCATGAGGTCAAGCACTTGTTCAAAATCCCTATCATACTCCCATCCTAATTCTTGGCGAAGGGGAGAAGAATCCCCCACCAACTCGCCCACATCAACGAGCCGAAACAACGAGGGATCCACTTCAACCCTCTCCATGGGAATCCCCAGTCGTCCAAAAACGTGTTCCACGATTCGGCGAAGCGAAATCCCCTTTCCCGACGCGATGAGAAAATCCCGGGCCACTTGTTGTTGCAGCATCAGCCACATGGCCTTGACATATTCCGGCGCATAGCCGAAATCCCTTTTCTGGTCCAGGTTCCCCACCCGCAAAACCTCTTTGCGTCCATTCTTGATTTCCCAACCCCCTTGTATCACTTTTCGAACGAAGAAACCTTCCTTACGCAAGAGCGACTCGTGGGGGAACAGAACCCCCGAAACGGCGAACAGTCCAAAAGCTTCACGAAACTGCTGCACGCCCAAGAAACCCGAGGCTTTCGAAACCCCGTAGGGGTTTATGGGGTGTAGGGGAGTGGCAAATGTCACAGGGGGCTGATCAACCTTGCCAAACATTTCGCTGGACCCGGCGAAGAAGAAACGAAATTTCTTTTCCTCCTGCCGCAATCCTTCCAGTAGATGACAAACCGGGAGGGTATTGTACTCCATGGTCTCCAGGGGATGTTGAAAAGAACGGTGCACAGAGCTATCCGCGGACAGGTGATACACCTCATCAGGTTGGACAACTTGCAGCATCCTTTGGACCGCAACAAAATCCAGGAGATCCACCGCATGCACTGGAATCTTGCTCTCGATTCCCAGGTATCGAAGGTTTGGAAACCCCTTCTTTGCCCCTCCACGAGTTTGACCAACTACCTGGTACCCCTTTCCTAACAAAAAAGAAGCAAGGTAGCTTCCATCTTGCCCGGAAATCCCCGTGATGAGGGCTGTTTTCATTCTCCACTTCCCAACGTCACGCGATACCCCGAAAGCACATGCCCCTTCTTCATCTCTCCATTCAACGCATCGTTCCCCTCGCGAACCGCCCCCGCAATCGAGATCATGTACTCCCCCGGCTCGAAGTCGGACAAGTTCACGCTGGCGAAAAACCGCCCGTTAAGTGATGTGTTTGCCTCGAACACGTACACGTTTTTCTCCGAGCGGAACACCAGGAAAGCCCTTCCCAGGAGGTAGGTCTTCCCCTCGTAGGAAATCGCGCCATCCACGACCAATTTGTCTCCTTCACGGTGCATATCGTGGAAACAAACCCCAAGCTTGTTGCGGAAAAGCAAGGGTGCGGAGACGGATGTCGCGGGTGAAAGGAATTTGCTCTCCCCTACTCTTTCACCGCGGACTTCTCCCAGCGAATAGCCAAAGCTCCCAGCCGAAAACACCGGGATCCTCTCCACCTGGTAGGTTTCCGCCGAAGAGGAAAAAGCATTCTCCTGCACTGCCACCTCGAAAACAACTTCACCCTTCTCGGTTACCTCCACCACCCGCGAGCGGGTAACCGTGGTTCCCATTACGCCGGAGAAAATTTCGTCCACGGGTTTTCCCTCCGAACGCAGCTGGCCTCCAAAGGCAATCAGGCGATTCGAGGTACACGGAAGGTAATCCGCATCTCCCAGGAACGTGGAATACAACTCCGAGCCTCTTTCTTTCCCGTATTCCCACAGCTGCTCCACGGTTCGATTCTTCTCGTCGATACGGAAGACCACCGCCCGCGAATAGTTGTGTTCCGGCAACACCGCCCCATCCTTCGAAAAGCTCCGGCTTTGGCCGTTGTCAAAAAGAAGCAAGTCCAGCGTATCCGGGTTTCCATCCGCATCGGGCATAATCATCGGTTCATGCTGGCACCAGGCCCATTCAAACTCCTCTCCAACCGGGCTCAAAAGGAAAGGTTCCAACTGGGCACTCTCTCCGTCGTACCCCTCGTGTGGCCCCAGAATCCAAACGATTTGGGATGTTTCCGGATCCACCTTCACCACCATGCTCTGCGTGGGAGAAGAAACGATGTAGGTCCCATCGTGGGAATCCAGGATGGCGCCGTTTGTATGCATCCAGTCGATGTTCGGGGTATTACGGACATCCGGGTGAAAATGGTGGTACGGTTCCCGTGTCTCCACCAGGATGTTTCGGAAATCGATTTCCTTTTCCACCATCCCCGTGGCGCGATCCACCACCACCACAACGTCTTCCCGTGTGCCGGTTTGGAACATGTCCCGGTGGTTGGAAACCGCCAAAAAATCCCCGTTGGGCAACTCGTTCACGTCGTGGTGCACTGCATGGGGAACCTCGTATTCCTGGAACACCTTCCCCAGCCAGTTCCATTCCCACAGCGAGGTCATGTTGTAGGGAATCTGGCGGTACTCGTCGCCCGTGGAAAGGAAACGCCCGTTTTGCAGCAACACGATGGACGTCCCGTGTGCCATGTCCTTGCGGGAAAGGTACCCGCGAACATCCCCGTTGGCATCCAGCAAGCAAGTGTACGAGTGCGAGAAACAGGCAATCATGAGCGTGAGCCCCGGTTCCATCTTCGCGGGTTGCGACTCCACGAGGGAATAGACCTGGAAATCCACGGGGAGCGCATCTGTTGCAATGGAAAGAAAGGTGGTTTGCGAAGCGCCATCGGAAAAGTGGGCGGTAAGGGAAACACGGTTTTCTTTCCCGGGGTAAAGTCCAAGCACGGGAACCTCATGGTGAAGGAGCTGCTGATGGAGGGTGTACGAAATCTCCGAAACCGCATCCTTCCCGCCCACGCGCACCTCCACCGAGCAAGGGGTTTGCGTGTCGAAAAGAAGCAGCGCGGCCAGTGGATTCATTTCGTAGGGATCCAACACCACGAATGGATTTTCCAAGCCATGGGCATCCACCTGGAAATTCGCCAGGATCTCTTTCTCCCGCGAAAACTGCCACGCAAGGATATCAAACTCGGGGACTTCTTCAAGCTCCGAAAGCCGAAAAGCGGAGGCGCGCACCAGGAACCCATTCCGGACGGCAACACCCCCCGCAACCACCACGAGAACAATACCCAGCACCACGAAAGCTGCGATCCACAGTTTCCTTTTCATCCGCACACTCCTCACTTGATTTCCAGGGAGTGTTCCTGCTGCTCCAACAGAACAACCAGCCGAAGAGAGCCCTTGGCGGAACCTTCGGGTATTTCAAAGCAAACGAATCCCTCGTTTTTCCCGAAATTCAAAGATGTCCCCTTCATCCGTTGCCGATCCGAACTGTCCAGGAAAGAGTCGTTTGGATGCCGGGAAAAACGATGGCCCTCGGAATCTTCCACGAAAACATCACCCCAGGAAAACACCGACGCGCCCGCTTGCTTCTTTTCCACCACCAAATCCAATAACAAGAAAACCATTCCCTCTGAAGGGGTTTGTTCATGCTGCACTGTTTGAACCACGCCGTTGTATTGCACGGAGCTTTGGGTGGATTTCAACAGAGGAGTTGTTTCCCACCTTTCGATATGGACATCCCAAAAAAACGAAGAAATTCCTTCCTTTTTTTCCGCATCTTCACTCCCACACCCCCAAAGGAAGACCAAGAGAAACAACAAACACGTAGTCCTACCCCATGCCTTACTCTTGAACATATTTTCCGATCACCTCTTCGGGAATGAAGTTATCAACAGGGTCCCCAAGAGAAAAAACTGCATCGAAGGAACCATACAAGGGCAGACGCTCAATGCAATACACGTCATTGCCCCATTCAACTTGCCAAACCACCTCATTTGATTCCGGGGCAATTTCCAGAAACACACCTGTATAGGGTCGGTTGCTTACGTTAAAAGCACTCAGGACATTCCCATTTTCCAGAACATTGCCATCCCCCCGAGAATCCGAAAAAAGTTCAAGGTCCCCTTTCCCAAACTGCCAAACTTGTTCCACTGTCCGTTCTTGTTCATCTACGCGGTAATGAACCACCCGAGAATACTCCCTCCAGGGGTTTTCCAGCAACTTTTTTTCCTCTCGTTCATCAAAATGGCGGTGGAATCGCCCATAGCCGTTATCAAATACCATGAGATCCATCGTGTTGGGTTTTCGATCCCAATCAGGAAGAATTTGGGGGGAGTGTTGGGTGAAAGGCCATTCAAAGTCATCCCCCGTCGGAGTCAACAACTTTGAGGCAAGCGAATTGTCCCACCCCTCGGGGAACCCCAGTATCCATTCAATTTCTCCTGAAGGATACCCCATTTTGATAAGTGCAGACTGGTGTCGAGCCGAAAGAATCAGCGAATTCTCCCCTGAGACTACTTCCAGGGCATTCAGGTGCAACCAATCCCTCGGAAAACTTCCGGGAGCTTCCCTTACGGGATCCAGAACAGTTTTCATATCCAGCTCGAAAACAATTTCCCCAGTGTCCACATCGATTTCATAGACCAGATCTTCGATGGTGGGCCCGTTTTCCGAACCCAGGAGAACCAGGTTCCCGTTCTCCAAGAATGCAAAATCATGATGAACTCCATAAGGGGAATAATAAACCCGCGAAATCCTTCCCAAAAGGGAAACCTCCCAAATAATCACATCACCAAAATGGTAATTCCCGGTACAAAACCATTTCTTGCCATTCCGTGTATCGTACAACACCGGTTGCAAGGTGGGTAATGCCAACACCCATCGAATTTCGCCGTTTTCATCAAATGCCACTTTCGGATCATCTTCGAACAAGAAGTTAAAACCCTCTTGAATTCTTGAAGGATCACCCTGTGATACAGACAACAAAAGGTTTTCCAGCTTGCCAGACAGACTTTCGGTTGGAATTTGGATTTCTTTTTCCCACTTCTCTCCTGATTGGGAAATCCCTTGCAAAAGCAAGTGGTTTGTTTCACCAGGAAACAGGCCAAAAACTGGGAGCAGGTGCTCTTCCGAAAAGGCATTGGAAGAGAAGACCACATCTTGGCCACCGTTTTTCCCTGGAAGTTGTAGAGATACTCTGATGGGTTGTTCCGAAGAAAAGAAAATCAGGGCACTCAGTGGGGAAACCCCGTAGGGGTCAAGCACAACCAAAGGATTCTCCCAAGAGTACCCCCCACTCGATATTTCTTCCAGTAAGAAGGCCTCTTTTTGCCCTTGAACCTGGATTTGCTGGATCAAGGAACGGATGTTCCAAATAGGAACCATCTCATCTTCCGACACAACTTGCGACCCCGAAAAAAAAAGGAAAACAAGGAAAAAAAGGGCAAGAACGGATTTTACCAACTGGGGAAAACTCATTTTTTGAAGAAATCCCATCACTTCTTCGGACCTGATTTCCTTGCTTCCCTAAACCGAGAAAAAAATTTGTCAAAAGAAACATCGAAATAACTTAAGAGGCAAACCACATGCGGAAGCAAAAGGGAAAAGATTAGGGACAAAAACAGGTATTTCCCCGTGTACTGGATGCTGAAAAAACCTTGGTTAAAAACCTCCTGGTGAGAAAAACCCCGGAAATACTGGAAAGCAAGGTTACACAGAAAAATGAGGAAAGAAAAAACCACGATGAAAGCCGGAAATTCAACCGATGCCAGTGTTTTTTTCTTGATCTTCAAGTAGTACACAGACGCTGCCACTCCTGGAAAGAAAATAAAAAGAAAAACGAAGAACGCCTCCATTTTTTCCTCCTTTTTTCAGCTGTTGTGGGTTACCGGAAAGGTGTGGTCAGCTCTTCACCCCTTCCCCCCATAATTCAACTCGTAAAACCGAACATATTCCCCGGAAATCACCTTCTGCATCCATTCCGAGTTTGCCAGGTACCACTCCACCGTTTTCTCCATTCCCTCTTCGAAAGAAGTGGAAGGCACCCAACCAAGTTCTTCCCTGATCTTGGAAGAATCGATGGCATACCTTCGATCGTGCCCCAACCGGTCTTGCACGTGGCGAATCAAGTGGCTTCCGACCTTGCGGTCACCGGTTTTCTGGCGCACCAACTCCAAGAGCACCTTCACGATGCCGAGGTTTTCCCTTTCGTTACTCCCCCCAATATTGTACACCTCTCCCAGCCTTCCCTTTTCAAAAACCGAATCGATTGCCTGGCAATGGTCTGCCACGAAGATCCAGTCGCGCACCTGTTTTCCATCCCCGTAAACAGGCAAAGGCTCATGGCATAAGGCATTGCGTATCATAAGGGGGATCAACTTTTCCGGGAACTGGTACGGACCGAAGTTATTGGAACACCGCGTGATATTCATGGGAAGGCCAAACGTGTCGTGGTACGCCTTCACGAACAAGTCGGCAGATGCCTTCGAAGCCGAGTAGGGGCTGTGGGGATCCAGGGGTGTTTCCTCGGTGAAGTACCCTTCTTTGCCAAGAGAGCCATACACTTCATCCGTGGAAACCTGTAGGAATTTTACTCCAGGCCTCCATTGCTTCCCATTATGCCAGGAACTCTTGGCAGCTTCCAGCAAGGTTTGGGTTCCCAGGATGTTAGTGCGCAAGAAAACCTGGGGATCGTGGATCGAGCGGTCCACGTGGGATTCCGCCGCGAAATGGATCACACCATCGATACCATGCTGATGGAACACCTCCTCCACCAACACCGAATCGCACACATCCCCTTTCACGAAAACAAAGCGGGGATTTTCCAACACTCCTTTCAAGTTCTCCAGGTTCCCGGAATAGGTGAGCTTGTCCAAACCGATGATTTTTCCATCCGGATGCTGCTGAAGAAAGAAGGGAACGAAATTACTTCCGATGAAGCCTGCGCAACCTGTGACAAGGATGCTCACATTTTTTCCTCCCTTTTTGCTCCCCCCAAGGAGCCTGTTTATCGTATCACCCTATACTCCATTTGTCAAACTGAAAAAAGGTACCCGCCAAACTTACTGTGAAAGAAACTCCATTTTCAGTGTTTTCCAAACTCTTTTTGGTATAATGAGCCACAAACTTTTTCTTTCTGGAAAATTGCGGGGTGAAAATGATGCCAGGGTTCCTGGGAATAGCTTCTTTTGGAAAAAAGGAAATTCCGGAAGCGTTCGATGTCACCTTTCCTACCATTACTCCTCGGATGGAAAAAACAATTCAATGGCCAGGGGTTTGGGTAAAACAATCGATCACCGGAAAATTCGGCAAGGAAAAAATCTTTTCCAATGACCAAGATTTTTTTATCACGACTGATGGGGTCTTCTTGAACTCTCAGGAGCTAAAAAGAAGATACGGATCCAATGATTTGTTCGGACTTTTGAAAAAGATGTTCATTTCCCATCCCACTTCCTTCCCCTCGGAACTCCGGGGAGACTTCGACGGATTAATCGTCGAAAAGAAAAAAAACACCCTAACCCTTTTCACCAACCACGTTGGGTCAAAATGGGTTT
>DAOPKN010000087.1:6413-8022 GCA_035391225.1 Thermotogota bacterium | reverse complement strand
CCATCTGGTGCAGCTGCGTCAATGTCAGCCCCCAGTTCCAGCAACATCTTCACATGTTCCACCTGTCCATTTTCCACGGCGGTTACCAAGGCTTCCTCCAGGGTTTTGGCCATTCCAACCACTGCCAGCGCAAGAACCAAAACAACAATTACCAATCGTTTCATGCTTTTCCTCCTTTTTGAAGAGTCGTTTTCGTGAAGTCCCACACTTCCACATACCATCAAAAATGCCCATTTCCGCAGCTTGGTCTCTTAGTAGGTTCGTGCGATGCGGAAGCCAACATCGGCCAGCGAAAAACCCGGGCTCAGTTTTCCCCGGAAAGCGATGCGGCAGAAGATGGGTTTGCAATGCCAGCTTCCCCCACGAATGACCCGGGGGTAGCCGGTAAGCGCACCGATGGGATCGATGTGTAGGTAGTGGGAATAGGCATCGCTCCGGTACCGGTCATGGCACCATTCCCAAACGTTGCCCGTCATATCGTACAAACCGGCTTCACAGGGTTGCTTGATCCCCACTGGGCGGGTTTTTCCCGGGAGTACATCGAAAAAAGCCGCGCTGAAAGGATCATCGCTCCCCGCGAACTTGAAATCGTTTTGTTCCTCTCCAAGCCAGATATCATGATGCCCGCCTCGCGCTGCATATTCCCATTCCGCCTCGGTGGGAAGACGGTAGCCTTCCACCTGGGTGATATCGTCGGTGAAATGTCCCCTGGCATCCAAAAGGTTTCCCATGTCGTCGTAGGCCGGCGCCAAACCGTGGCGTTCGCTCAGCCAATTGCAAAAAGCGATGGCATCGAACCAGCTCACGTTGATCACAGGGCGATTGGATCTCCCCCATCCCAGGTCATCCGGTTTGGGGTAACCCGTTGCGCGGCAAAAAACGTCGTAGTCTTCGAAGGTAACCTCGGTTCTACCAATGAGGTAGTCGTAGCTCAACATCACGGGATGCACGATTTCGTCGTAGCCCCCCTCGCGGTCCTTCCGGGTGTTCCCCATCACGAAGAGACCCCCATACAACAGCACCATCCCCTCAGGGGTACTCCCGAGCTTTGGGAACGTGTACGGGTCCTTGAACTTCCACTTTTTGAAGTCCTCCGCAAGGTACTTTTGCAGCAATTCCATCATGGCCTTGTCGCCTGCCAACGCGGCGTAGTAAAAGGGGCGCATCCCGTCTCGTGTCGCCGCGTCCACATCGGCCCCAAGATCAAGAAGCATTTTCACGTAGGGCAGGTTGCTATCGATCACCATGTCCATCAAGGCCTTATCCAAGGATTCCGGAGTGCTTCCCAAGGCCAGGACCCCAACGAAAGCCAAACTCACAAGCAACAAGAACTTTCTCATTTTTCTCCCCCTCTTTCCCTCCATGGAATTACCCCCCCAGGTATTTTCTATCCATCCCGGACTTCGCACAAATGGTTCCGATTCATTCTATCATAAAGCGTTAACCAAATCAGAGCTGTATGTTCTTTTCGTTTTCCCCAAAAAAAAACCCCCAACAGGGGCCCTTCGGAGATTCGCAAAGACTCGTTGCGTGCGTGGGTTAGCCGGGCAGTTCCACCACGAACTCCCCGTTGTGCGAAAGGTGTTCTCCCCGCTCACCCAGGGGAATG
>DAOPKN010000087.1:2622-6313 GCA_035391225.1 Thermotogota bacterium | reverse complement strand
GGATCTTCACGCGAACCGCTGCGTTTTCCAAAACATCGATCGCCTTGTCGGGAAGGGTTGTGGAGGGAAGGTGCTTCACGGAAAGATCCACGGCGAAGGGAACCACGCCTTGCGAAAAGGTGATGCCCTGTATGTCCGCGATGCGCTTGGCCCAGGCTTCGCAGATCGCGATGGCTTCCTCGCGCGTGGGTTGCTCCACCCGCAAGACCTGGAAACGCCGGAGGAACGCTGCATCGTTTTTCATGATGCGCTCGTATTCCTCCACCGTGGTTGCTCCAATGCAACGGAAACTTTCGCTGGTGAGGGCGGTTTTGAGGATATTGGCCAGGTCGATGGGGGAACCCGAGGCCATTCCCCCACCCACCACCAGGTGCATTTCGTCCAGGAAAAGAACCATGTTGGGATCGCTGGCAGCTTCGTCCAAAACGCTTTTCACCCGCATTTCCATGTCCCCGCGAAACGAGGTCCCGGCGATCAGGTCGCTCACTTGCACCTGCACGATGCGTACGTTTTGGAAATCCTCCGGAACCCTCTTTTGGGAAACCAGCCAGGCAATGCCCTCCACGATGGCGGTCTTCCCCACTCCGGCTTCGCCGATCAGCAACGTATTTCTCTTCGTGGTGCGCTGCAGGTAGCGCAGCAATTGCGTCATTTCCCGTTCGCGCCCAACCAGGGGAAGCCGCCCTTTCTGCGCCGCAAGCGCAACAAGGTCTCGCCCCAATCCGTTCATGACGGTGGTTTCCTGCGCGAGCTGGGGAGGAGCTTGCCGCTGGAACTGCCGTTCCATCTCTTCCAAGCTCGAAAAGCAACCCCGCTGGCAAAAAAGTTGCACGAGGTGTTCCAGGCGAAAGGCTTCCTCGCCTCCCGCCATCACACCTCCCTGCCGAAAAAGTTCCCGGGAAGCTGGCGAGCGCTGCAAAAAGTGTGGGGTGGCTTGCACACCGCGTTTGCGCAAAAGCAGGGTCCCCTTTCTTCGCATTCGGGTAACCTGGTCAGGGGAAACGGGAACACGTTCTTTTGCCACCCGAATCGCCTCCTGCACCTGTTCCAGGTAGTCCGCGGAGCACTTCCTTTCCTCGGCTTCCTGCAAGAAGGAATCGTCCAGCATGCGCAGCAGCGCAAGGAAGAAATGCTCCGGTTCTATCAAAGGGTACCCCGAAAGCTGCGCTTCCTGGTTCGCCAATACCAGGGTCAATTCGATCGAAGGATGCAATCGTTCCATTTCCATCTCTTTTCACTTCCTTCCCAGCACTTCCGTCCTTGTGCGGGGTTACTGGATCGTGCTGAAGCCCTGCGGAGGGTTTACATCGTTGGGAAGCAAGGCTGCCAGCTGTGAATTGATAAAGCGCAACCGCAGGCTGTCTTTCTCTTGCATCGCCTTTTTCCCCTGCTCGATCAAGACCTGTGCAAGTTTCTGGTCTTTCATCTTGTCCTTGTTCATGAGGAAAAAGAGGAACGCCATTGGATGCAACACCCCGCTTTTTTCCATGTCTTCGAGAATGAGGGTCTGGATTCTATCCTCGCAAGCCGATGCCTTTTCCGGATCCTTGCTCTGAATGGCTTCCTGCGCCTGTGCCTCCAGCGTGGCCACCTTGGGCAGGATATCGGGGTCCTTCCCGGAAGCCGCTATTTTGCGCAATTGTACCAATTTTTCTTCCAGAGATTTCTGGCTCGCTGGCCATTTCACCGCGTCTTCCAATTCGTCCAGTTTCCATGTCAGCTCCCGCAAGAGTTCCCGGGCTTGCAGCGCGGCATCCGAATCCTCCGATGCCAATTCCAAGTGTTTCTCCGCTTTCTCCGGGAACCCACCGGATTCCACTTCGCGGAACAGCGGGTCGCTACTTCCCACGCCAGCCTCCTTGGCCGTTGTTAACACGTTTCCCATGCGTTCCTTCTGCTTATCCAGTTCTCCTTGCAATTCCAGCACGTTGATCTTGCCGTAGTCCTCGGTGTTCAGAACCAGCTCAAACTCTTCGTCCACGAACGCGATGTACGCCTTGAGGTGGTACACACGGGATTCGTCGATTTCGAGGGTGACCTCCACTTCGCTGGAAGTGGGCACCGTCCTGGAAACCCTTTCCCCGGTGATTTCCAGCATGCCGATGAGGTTGTTGCGATCGGCCCGGTGGAAGTCGCCTTCCACCACGGGGATACGAATGGCTTTTTGATCACTCCCCGGGCGTAATTCCACGGTGGTTTTGAACATTTCCCGCCGCCGAAGCGGAAGAGCACTGCCTTTCGTGAAAAACCAGCGCATGGTATTGTCCGCCCGCGCCACACCCACGGAATGGATGAGCGGTTGCTCGGTGATCACCGTCCCCACGGAATAGGAGAACTCCCCGGGGGATACCACCAACAGCTTCCCGGAAGGATCGGATAGTTCCAGCGTGAAGGTGTTGTTCCTGCCTTTTTCCGCCCAAAGCGATGTGAGGAAACTCCCGTCGGGGTTCAAGCTGATTTTACCACTTCTCCAGGGAGGATTTGACCCCTTGTTCACGATTTCCAGCGCGTACCCTTCCAGCATTTCCCCATCGGAAGCGAGAACCTTGCCCCCCACCAGGGGATCGTGGTCGGGTCCCACCGGGGAATAGTCCAGTTCGATGGCAAATTCACCTTGCTTGGTTTGAGCAGGTCCGGTCCTTTTCAAGCGCTGTGTTCCCGCGAACAGGGCCGCGCCCCGCGCAACCGCCGTCACCGGATCGATATGGTGGTCCAGGGGAATGCCCAGCCCCGTCACCGCGCTTTCCAAGCGCTCTCGCAGGAAAGGCATGTTGGTGGGCCCACCCACTAAGATCACCCGTTCGATGTGTTTCTGCTCGAAGCGGCGTTCTGCCAAAACGCGTTTGCAAATTTCGAGGGAACGATCGATGAGCGGTTTGGCCAGCCCTTCCACGTCTTCCCGGTTCATTTCGTATTCGAACTCCTGGTTCACCCAATTCCCCTGGGCGTCAACGAATGGAAGGGTGGTCATAATTTCCACGGAATCGTTTGCAGAAAGGCGGATTTTTGCTTTCTCCGCCAACATCTTGAGCTTGGCAATGGCCGAACGACACTTGGGGTTGCGGCGCGAGAAATCTTGCCAGCGCAGTTCCCGGCGAACCGCGGGCACCAGCAATTCATCGATAATGGCCCAGTCGATCCATTTCCCGCCGAGGTGGTTGTCTCCGCCGTGGTTGACCACCTGGATGACGCCATCGTTCAAGCGGATGAGAGCCGCATCGAACGTTCCCCCACCTAAATCGTAGACCAACCAGTACGCCTTTCCCCCGGCAGATTGGAAACCATAGGTCAGCGCCGCGGCAACGGGCTCTTGCACCAACGGGCTTTGGGAAAACCCTGCCAGTTGGGCCGCTCGCCGTGTAGCGTCTGCCTGTGGGAGCTCAAACGCCGCCGGAACCGTTATCACCGCCGCTTCAACGTCTTCGCCGTTTCGCAGTTTCACCGTGCGCTTGAGCTCCATCAACACCTGGGCGGAAAGCTCCTCCGGCTTCATTTTTCGCCCACTCCGCTGGAAGGTTTTTTCCTCGGAGGTACCCATGAGGAGCTTGAACTCCGCGGCAGCATTTTCGGGGTCTTCCTCCAGGTTATCGCGTGCTTGCTGGCCCACGCGTGTGCGCCCACGCGAATCGATCCAAACCACGGAAGGCGTGTATTCAAACCCTTCGTTGTTCCGAAAGATTTCGGTGCGAAA
>DAOPKN010000087.1:0-2522 GCA_035391225.1 Thermotogota bacterium | reverse complement strand
AACGTCCAACCCCATTTTCTCCACCGCTTCGCTCTCGCTGGTGCGGGGGTCTTGCTCGAACTGCGTGCTCTTGTTTGCTTTTTTCTCCATGCTTCTCTCACCTCTTTTTTTTCAACCACGCTCTCACAAGGGATTCAATGCCAAAGACCCCCATTAACACGAGGAAAAAAACATACCCGGGCCACTGGCTTCCCTCCGGAACAACGGATTTCGTGATTCCGCAACCGGCAAATCCCAGTAGAAGTGCGAGAAGACACCCGATATTGCCCACGCGTTGGGACCGGCCTAGTTTACGTAAACTTCTTGACAATCCAGGGTCAGACACGGAATCCGCCAGCCATAGTATCTCTGAAGCGGAGAGTTGGTTTAGGTCCGTGATCCCCAATTTTATCTTGAGGTACGTTACCAGGTCTTTGGCCTTGTTGCGGACCACTTGGTCACACGCCATTTTTCCCGCAATTTCCGCGATCTCCAACATTGGGGTGGAAAAAGGCAGGGAGCGACCCATTTTCCCCACCTTTTGCATGACCACGGCTGCCCCCTCATCGTGTAATTCCCTCCGAAGGGGCTCGGACTCTGGGAGAATCGCATCCAAGGAATTCAAATTTTCCTGCAATCTCTTTACCCGCGCCAAGAGACCTCCCCATGGGTCGACCCTTTGGGGAACCATGATTTGGACCTCCGAAATGGCCGAGCGCGTTTCTTCCACGATCGCGCCATAAGCCTCTTTCTCAATGGAAGGCGGGGATTTCCGGCCACGGGGTTGCATCCATTGCAAAAGTCCCTGTTGGCGCGATAGTCCCGTTTCCTGGGATTGGGCGGAATACAACTTGGAAAGGTGTACCTGCAGAAGGAGTAGCACGGTGGGAAGATTTTCGCGAAGTTTGCCCTTCAGTTCTTCTCCCACACGGGGATCGTCCAAAAGTGCCACTTGTTCGGAGAAGGTATCCCAAAACGCTTCCGATTCGATGACATCTCCCCAGTACGAATGCGCCTTTCTCCACGAAATGGTGAGCTCATGCCCCTTGTCCTCCTTCTCACCGGAAAGGATTTGCCATTCCTGGTCAAGAGAAACGCAATGGAAATACACTGCCAGGTTGTGTTGTGCAACCGGGTGATTTTGGGAATCCACCATTTTTTTCCATCCCTCCCGAGCCTGTTTCGCATTCCCCTGGCGCAAGAGTTCCAGCATCGGATCGGGTTCCCCGGCACTCCAGTTAAGTGGCCAAAACCAGAAAAAAGCATGCAGCATGCGCAAAAGCGGGTCTTGCAGCTGCCGGATGGCTTCGCCCAACTCTTCCTCGCTCGGGGCAGGTTGCACGGGGAGAATCGTTACCTCCCCATCTTGGCCCGCGTATTTCTGTTTCATCCGAAACGTTTGCTTGAAGCGCAAGATTTCCCGGTCCGTCGCATCCACCGGTAGCCCGGTCTGGCGAAAGGCATTGTTCCGGTAAAAATCTTCCGTGAGCCTTTTCCATAGCGGTGAGAGAAGCTTTTCCTCCATGTAATGGACCTCCTTGGTATCTCATTTCGTGGAACAGTACGGTACTTTTTCGGTTTGTTGTACGTACCGCCAAAACATGGAGTTTCCGCAGGAAAACCAGGAAAAGGGGTGTTTCAGCGAAGGGCGTTTTCGATGGCCTTCAAAATGGCGATGCTGCTGTAGGTGGCACCAGATACCAGGTCCACTTGCAGCGACTGCGCGGCGATTACCTTACCGGGAATGGCTTCCGCATCCTGGCCCTTGCCGTGCTGGTGCTTGCGCAAGTCGATACCCACGATCTGCCCGTCGCGCACCGTAACGCTCACTTCCACCTTAAGGGGGAGCTGCTCGAAGGAACCATTGTACACCCCATCTTTCACTTGGGAAAGATCGATTTGCGCGATCTGCATGCTTTTCAGCGATTCAAGCCCTTCCTCCATTTTTCCAATCACGTACGTGAACACCAGCACCCCGGCGAGAACGGCGATGCTCACACCACCCAGCACGAAGAGCCAAACACGTTTCTTTTTCATGTGAAATACCATCTCCTTTCGTTTGCACGTAGTGGATTTTGTGTTCCCATTCTACCAAATTTCTCGAAAAACGCAGCAATGATGATGCAAAGGTTGCCATTTCTTTCAGAAACCGCAACCCACCGGGTTTTACTTCGCATAACGAAGTTATTGTTGGGAAAACCTTGGCAGACCATTCGCGGGATCATTGCTTCCGGAATTTACCCCTGATTTACTTTTTGGCGTTGCACCACGGGGCATTGGCGCAGGGTTGGCAGAAAAAGGGGGGAATATTAAAGAACCCACCACCTTGCCTCTCCATTCCTGCCCGTTTCCGTCATCAAAATGGCAGCAAATGCGAAAAAAGGGAAGATGGGGGTGAAAACACGTATATAGGAAAGCGAACAATTGGGCAAAAAAAATCCCGTTCTTCCCCGGAAGGTTGAACGGGCTCCCTACCTTTTTCTCAGGAAAAAAAAGGAGGTGATTTTGCACGTTGTATGGTTGTTCCCCTGGTTGGTCAAAAA
>DAOPKN010000086.1:0-8029 GCA_035391225.1 Thermotogota bacterium | reverse complement strand
CAGCAACAACCCCTTCTTTTCTGTATCCCAAATGACGTGTTCGTGGTGGTGTTCCAGGCAGGGAAGGCTGACGAACTGGGTTTCCGCGACCTCGGTGATCTTTTGCTCGTGGAAATGGCCGTACACCCACAGCTTTGGCCGTTGTGCCATCTGGTTCCACAGGTGGGCATGCTGGGTTTCGCCGCAGTCGGTTCTTGGTCCCGGGTCGAATCCCGCCATGACAATATGGTTCACCACACCCCAGTAGTGCATTTCCAACCCTTGCATGCCCACCCCGATGCCCGCCGGGCACGTATGGGTGATCAAGATTTCCGGAGAAAAGCGGGAAAATTCCGCGATGGCCCGGTTGCGTTCCTCGGTGGTAATCACGTTGCCCTTCACGATTTTCTGCGGGCGGCCAATGTGCAGCGCCCCGCCGAAAAAACCCATCTTCACGCCCTGCAGCACGAGGGTACTTCCCCGGGGTTGGTAATACAGGTTGTGTTTCTGCCACTCCTTGACGCTGCCGGTTTTCATCGCCTTCCAGAGGAAGCGGAAATCTTCGTGGTTGCCATCGATGAAATGCACCGGAACCGGGAACCCACCCAGGGATTCGAGCACGCGAACCGTTTTCCGGGAAATGCCGTAGTCCCCCACCTGGATGGCCACGTCGATCTGGTACTCGGCAACGACCTTTTCCAGGAGCCGGTGAAACTTGTGGACCCGCCCGTGGATGTCCCCGAAAAAACCGATGCGCATGCCTATCCCATCTGCCCCACTTCGTAGGTGGCCAACCGTTTCTGCATGGCGTTGATCTGTGCCATGGCCTTTCTGAGCATGCTTTCCTGCCAGGAAGTCACTTCTCCCAGCAGCAGTGCGTTTTCCTTGTGGAAGTTCCTTTCCAAGGCCGCAACTTGGGTTTTCAAGCGCAGGGCCATCAGGAAGTTCCAGCTGTCGAGGGTATCCTGGGCATCCTGCTCGGAAACATGTCCCCTCCTCCGCAATTCCGTAATGCGGGCAATGGTGTTCGTTTCGTGCACGCGGTGCTTGAGGGCGTAAATCCGGGCGTAGTTCACGAAATGGAGCATCGTCTTTTTCAAGTCGATGTACTTCTCCGCCTGGCTCTCGGAGTAGATTTTGCCCAGCAGCGTCGTGGGGGGGCGGAAATGGATGGTGTCGAGTGCCAGCTTGTACAGGAAAATGGGCTTGTCATGGACTTCCTGGAAGATGTATTCGCGGAGATTGCGCGCGAGGGTGGGCTCGCCGGACAGCACCCGGAAGTCGAAGAAAATGCTGACCTTGATCAGCGAATCGGGGTCGCTGCCAAGGATCCAGTCGTAGTACTGGTCCTTCCAGGAATCCTGCGACTTCACCCATTGGGGGTTGGAGGCCGAGTTCCCCGACACGCAGGGGGGGATGCCCAGGTTGGAAACGAACTCGGTGACCCGTATTCCAAGCTGCTGGAAGTAGGCCGCATGTTCTGCTTCTTGCGGGGTGCTTTCAAAGAGGATCGCGGTGTCTTGGTCGGGGTTGAGGGTGCTTTCCTTTCTCCCGATACTGCCCAGCGCGAGGAATGCGTAGGGGCAAGGAGGTGGCCCCAACTGGTCAATGGCCCTATTCATGCCTTCCTGGAAAACCTGGTCCGTGGATCGGATCACGGAACGGGTGATTTCCTCTGCGCCCAATCCCATTTTGACGCAGTTTCGCAAGATCACCTGGGCGCGCGAAAAGTGCTCCTGCACTCCGCGCCGCTCTTCGCTCGGACCCCCGGTGGGAGTGGCTGGGGCGATCTGGTTCGTGGGGGAAAGCAGCTCCATGAGCAGCGACGACTGTGCTTGGGACAGCTTGATGCCCTCGGAATCCTCGAAAAGGAGGAGCACCACGCGCCCCTGGTGGGAACTCGCCTCGTCGAATTGGCTTCCCCATGCGCGAAGGTAGCGATCCGGATTTGGGGTTTCACATTGCACCAGCAGGTTGGAAAACTGCCTTTCCTTCTCCAGCTCGATGTTCATACGAGCGGTATCGCTTGGCGTGATGAACTCCCGGATTGCCTTGCCCACAAGGTCCTGCTCGTTATCCAAGTGGAAGATGTGTGCGGCTTTCGCGTTTGCCTTGATGATCTTGCCGGACAGGTTTCGCGTGAGCACCAGCACGGCGAAATCACTCTTTTGAATGGTTTCCAGGAGGATGGGATCGCCCTCCTCCATTTTTGGTTGGCTCACCAGCGAATAGCCTCCAAACATGATGGCGGGTGTGCCGTGAACCGTGACGTGCTCCGCGGAGAGCAAAACGTTGGTCCGATTCTCACCGTGGCCCAAAACGGTTTCCACGGGTTCCACTTTTTCCCCACCAGAGGCGTGGGCGATGAATTCCTTCCCCGCCTCGTCCAGCACGAACTCGGAAATATCGCGGTTCACGATTTCCTCTTCGCTCAAGTGCAGCGTATCGCACGCTTGCTTGTTTGCCCCCACGAGGATGCCGTTCATGGACAAAAGAAGCATTTCCCCAGAGGCCCTTGCCAACGCCTGGTAGCGCTCGCGGGAGCGGAAGAGCTCCTTTTCCGCAACCCGCCGTTGCTTTTCCGTTCGCCAGCCCCTCCACACGACGGTGCTCAACAAGCCCAGGAACAACAACCCCACGATGGTGGAGAAAAAGGCCAGGTTGCGAATCACAGCCTGGATCTCCCGTTGCACGTCGTCCAGGTAGATCCCGCTTCCCACGATCCAGTTCCAGGTGGGGAACAAGCGCACGTACGAAAGCTTGGGAACCGGTTCGTCCACGTTATCCTCCCGGGGCCACATGTAGTGGATGAACCCATCGCCGTTTTGCCGGGTGATGTTCACCGCGTCCACGAACAGTAGGTTGCCCTCGGGGTCCTCGTAATCCCGCAGCGAAATGCCTTCCATTTCCGGAAAGTAGGGGTGCATGACCATTTTTGGATACGTATCTTGGATCCACAGGTACTGCTTGTCCTGGTCGCCGTAGCGTAGGGCTCGCAACACCAACAGTGCTTCCTGCTGTGCTGCTTGCGTACTGAGCAACCCCTCGGTCACCATCATGGCGTGCCGTTCGATAATCGAAGTCGCCGATTGCACGATGGCCTGGATGGTCTCCCGTTTCTTGTCCATCAGGGCAGCTTCCGTGGCAGGGATAATCATCACCCGGATGGCGATCACGAACAACAACATCACCAGCGCGGGTGGCAGCACGATACGAAACGCCATGAAAAACATCTGCTTGCGATCCATTTCTCGTTTGTCCTTGGCCATGCACCTCACCTATTTCCGCTTGAACGAAAACACTCCGATTTTGTGGGCATACATGCTGACATTGAAATCCGTCAAGATTTTCATCCAGAAGGTGATACCCACGATGCCCGTCCAGGTATCGTAGTGCAATCCAACCAGCAGCACCAGCAAGAAAACGACCAGAAAAATGATGCCGGCGCCCAGGTTGGAGAGGATCGCGTAGGGGGCAAACTTCTTGGCGTTTTCCGGAGGACGCCCCTTCCACAAAGCCACCAGGGAATACTCCTTCTTGCGCCAGATCTTCCACCCCCGACGAATCCAGTACACCGATAACGGGATAAGCCCGATGAATAGAATCCAATTAAAGACAAAAACCACTTGCAACGTGTCCAGGTTCATCACCTACGACTCCATTCTACTCGGAAAAACATGCTTGGTTCAGTGTGCTCCCTTTACGGCTTTTGCCCCTCTTGGCGAGCGCACGCTTTCCACAAGAGCTTGGATATGCTCCGGGGGATTCTTGGTAAACCGCTTCACGATAAAGGCCACGGCGAAGTTCACCATGGCACCAACGGCTCCGATGGCTTCCGGGGTGATACCGAAGAAGCTGTTCGGGCCCCCGATTAAATGCGTGTACTGTGTGCCCTGGATGAAGAAGAGCCCCTTGTGCGCAAAGACGTAGAACAGAGTCACCGAAAGCCCTGCCAGCATGCCGGCGATAACCCCTTCCTTGTTCATCTTCACGAAGAAAACCCCCATCATCAGGGCGGGGAACAGCGAACTGGCCGCGATTCCAAATGCCAGGGCAACCGTTCCCGCGGCGAAACCTGGGGGATTCAATCCCAGCCAACCCGCAACGATGATCGAAACCGCCATGGAAATCTTCCCCGTTAACAGCTCGCTCTTTTCCGAAATCTTCGGCGCGAAAATCCCCTTGATCAAGTCATGGGAAATGGCCGACGAAATAGCCATCAGCAAACCCGCCGCGGTTGACAGGGCAGCAGCGATCCCTCCCGCAGCAACCAAGGCAATCACCCAGAACGGAAGCAACGCGATTTCGGGGTTGGCCAGCACGATGATGTCGGCATTCACGGACAACTCGTTCCCCTGCCAACCGGCAGCCTGGGCGTTTGCCAAGAACTCCTCGTCCGAGGAAGCATCGTTGTAGTATTGGATCCGTCCATCGTTGTTTTTATCTTCCCAGTGCAGCAACCCAGTTTTTTCCCAACGCTTCATCCAGTCAGGCCGCTCTTCGCCCACCAGGCTCGCTTCCGGTTCGAACACCCCGATGTTCTGCTCGATACCGGGGGTCACGGTTTTGTGGAGGTTGTACTTTGCCATGGCGCCGACTGCGGGAGCGGTGGTGTAGAGAACCGCGATGAACACCAGCGTCCAACCAGCCGAACGCCGGGCAGCCGCCACGTTGGGCACCGTGAAGAAACGCATGATCACATGGGGCAACCCCGCCGTACCGATCATGAGGGTTAGCGTAAACAGCACCATGTTGAGCATGCTCCCGGGCAGCGCGGTGGTGTACTCCTTGAAACCAAGATCGGTCACCACCTGGTCCAGGCGGGTTAACAGCGCAATGTTCTCTCCGCGCAAGTTCGCACCCAAACCCAGCTGCGGGATAGGATTGCCCGTGAGGTAGAAGGCTATGAAGATCGCGGGGATGACGTAGGCGAACGTCATCACGCAGTACTGCGCCACTTGCGTGTAAGTGATTCCCTTCATCCCGCCAAATACCGCGTACGCGAACACGATGGCCATCCCGATGTAAATCCCCACATCGTTGGAAACCCCCAAGAAACGGGAGAAAGCCACCCCGACACCGGTCATCTGCCCGATGATGTAGGTGATGGATGCCACCAAAAGGCACAGCACCGCCACGGCAGCGGCGGTCTTGGAGTAGAAACGGTCCCGGATGAACTGCGAAACCGTGAACTTCCCGAACTTGCGCAGGTACGGGGCGAGCAGCATCGCCAGGAGCACGAAACCCCCCGTCCAGCCCATCAAGAAAACCGAACCTCCATACCCCATGTTGGAAATCATACCGGCCATGGAGATAAAAGAAGCGGCCGACATCCAGTCCGCTGCCGTTGCCATTCCATTGACAACGGGTCCAACGCTCGCTCCCGCCACGTAGAAATCGCTGGTGGATTTCGCACGCGACCAGACGGCGATGCCCAAGTACAACAAGAAACTCAGTCCAACGGCTATGTACGTTGCTACCTGAAGGCTCATACGCTATCTCCTATTCCTGCTTGGTTTTTTCTCGGATTCTTCGTGGACGTCGAATTTTCGATCAATCCTTCCCATGAGCTTTGCGTAGACAAAAATCAGGATGATGAAGAGGTAGATGGAACCTTGCTGCGCAAACCAAAATCCCAAGGGATACCCACCCATCATGATGTGGTTGAGCAAGGGGGCCAGGATAATACTCAATCCCAGGGACACTCCTGCCCAAATGGCCAGGATGATACCCAAAAGCCGAAGAGTCGTGGACCAGTAAGACCTCTTTTTTTTCGCCATTCTTTTCCGTCCTTTCTTCATGGATTTGAAGTTTCAAAAAATGCATAAAAGATTACGAAAAGGTTTGAAAAGATGGTGGTGACGGTTTTCCGGGTTGCCCGGGAAAGAAAAAAAGCTGTCCCCCTTTGGGTGCCAGTTTACGGGAAAAAAACCGGTAGCGCCATTCCGTGTGAAGCGGAATAAAGAGACAGCAAATGGAAATCATCCCTATTGTACCACAATGCAATGCGAAATTTCAAAGCCTTCGTTTCCTTTTGGTTTGTTCTTTATTGCATTGCACTACCCGAACGTTCACAGAGCAAGCCACACGTGCTATAATTTTCCAACTCCATGCCCAAGAACCAGGGCAAAGAGAAAGGAGAAGTGGAAAATGGGAAAAACCTCGAGTTGGATTGCCCTAATGGGTGTTGGTCTGATTGGAATCCTTCTTTTCACAGCGTGCGTGGTAGCGGAGGCAAACAACCCCCCTCCGCGGGTGGATTTGCTTTTTCCGGAAGACGAAGCCCTGGTACTGGGATTTGACGTGGTGCTGGAATGGGAGGGACAACCCGGGCAAGTTCGCAGCGCAGCCAGGGAAGGAGGCTTGTCGATCGTGGGCTACTTGCTGTACTTCTCGGGGGCAGACCAACCCTACGGCAAACCGGAGCAGGTCACCGGCGAGAAACTGGAGATCACCGGGTTGGCGAACGGCACTGCCTACAAGTGGCAAGTGGCCGCCATGCAATCCGACGGGCAAGTTGCCACGAGCGTCGAACATACCTTCATCACCCTGGGAATGAACGAAATTCCCCCCATCGTGCTGACCTGGCCGGAAAACTTTTCCACAGGGGTGGCGACTTCCCTTACCTTGACCTGGGATACCCCCTTGGAAAGGCAAACGGACCCCACTCGCGCTGCGAGTTTCACGGCGTTCGACGTGTACCTGGCAAAGGCCACGGAAGACTACGATTCCCCGGAACGGGTCACGGCGAAAGAACTGCAAGCAACCGGCCTGGAATATGGCACACTGTACAAGTGGAAGGTGGTGGGGTTGCAATCCGACGGGGCGAGCGTGGCAAGTGAGCAGTGGGTGTTCACGACCGTGGAGGAATCCTACAACATTCCCCAGGTTTCGTTGCAAAGTCCGGGATACGGGGCAACCATGGTTTCACGCAATCCCACGTTGAGCTGGGAAGCAACTCCCGGAACGCAGAACAACAACTCTCCCCGCGCTGCGTTCATCGAAAACTACGAGCTGTACTTCGCGAAGGCTGGAAATAACTACGCTTCGCCCGTGGTTCTGGGAGAAAAGAGTTTCGAAAAGCAAGACCTGGATCCCTACACCGAGTACAAGTGGAAAGTGGTTGCAAACCAATCGGACGGGCAGCAAGCAACGACCCCGGAAGCCACTTTTCTCACGGTCTATACCTTCCTCATGGGAGATTCGCAAGGGGTAGTGTTCACCTACGAATTCGAAATGGGGAATACCGAGGTGACTTTTGAGCAGTATGATGCCTACTGCGACTCGGTGGGGGCATCCAAACCAGGAGACAGCGGTTTTGGGCGTGGAAGCCGCCCGGTGATAAACGTGAGCTGGAAACAGGCGGTGCGATACTGCAACTGGTTGAGTGAGGTCTCCGGGCTTCCCCGGGCATACGACGAATTCGACTGGCAGCTCGTGGATCCCTACGGAGCACCGACCACAGACATCACGGAAGTGAAGGGATGGAGGCTACCCACCGAAGCGGAATGGGAATACTTTGCACGGGGGGGTGCCGCAGACATAACCGATGGTGTGGAAGCCCACGACTACCTGTACGCCGGGAGTGACCGGTTGGGCTATGTAGGCTGGTACGAAGGCAACAGCGATCAGGGAGCGGGAATGCAAACCCACACGGTGCGCCAAAAATCCCCGAACGAACTGGGATTGTACGACATGAGCGGCAACGTGTTTGAATGGTGCCACGACTGGTACGCGGAGTATTCCGCTGATACGCAAGTAAACCCCATCGGTCCGGAAACAGGTTCGCAACGAGTGATTCGGGGTGGCTGCTGGGCCCTTGGCGCGAACCTCTGCCAGGTGAAGGATCGGAACCCAATCGACCCGAAATTCATTAGCAACGGCGTTGGGTTCCGCATAGCCAAGACCCAGTAACTCCGCTGGGACCGCCGCACCCCAGTGCGGCTCACTTCGAACGCAGGTCAAAAGAGCCGCAGTGGGCTGCGGCGGTCCCAGGGGAACCCAACAAACGCGCGAGGAACCCTGTCTTGCCCTTTGGGACCGCCGCACC
>DAOPKN010000085.1:0-8322 GCA_035391225.1 Thermotogota bacterium | reverse complement strand
GAGCCGCACTGGGGTGCGGCGGTCCCAAGAGGCAAAAGGGGGGAGTCCCCGTGCTATAATCGATCACTTCGGGAGGAGGGGATTTTTTGCAATACCTGTTGGTTTTCCTTGCTGGGCTTGGCGCGGGTTTCGTCAACGTGTTGGCGGGGGGAGGATCGATGATCACGCTGCCGGCCATGACTTTCTTGGGATTGGAGCTGAACGTGGCCAACGGTACCAACCGCATCGGGATCTTGCTGCAAAACCTCGTGGCTTCGCGGAAGTTCAGCAAGGGAAAGATGCTGGATTGGAAACGGGCGATCTTCCTCGCGGTTCCCACTACTGCAGGCGCAACGCTGGGTTCGCTTACCGCGGTTCAAATGGATACATCCGTTCTCAAGACCGTGGTCGGTGGCATTTTTATCGTGATGAGTGTTTTCATCTTGTGGAAACCGAAGGTGTGGACGCAGCAGCGGCAGGTGAAACGGAAAAACTGGCTCAGCGTGCTGGTTTTCTTTGGCATCGGGGTTTACGGGGGGTTTATCCAAGCCGGGGTTGGTTTCTTTTTGATCAGTGCGCTGGTGCTGCTCGAAGGCTACGATCTCGTGCGCACCAACGCCATCAAGGTGTTCATCGTGCTGTGCTATACCTCGGTTTCGCTGCTGATCTTCGCGCTAAATGGGCAAATCAACATCCTCGTGGGGTTGGCGCTCGCTGCAGGTGCGATGCTGGGCGGCTACCTGGGGGCGAAAACCGCGATCCAGAAAGGCGCAAACTTCATCCGCTACATCCTCTTTGCCATGGTGGTGGTGAGCGCGGTCAACTACCTTTTCTTTTCCTGATGTTGTTTCGGGCTGACCCGGGGCACTGGGGTCAAATCATCCGCAAGTAACCGGATAACGTTTGCAGATCCCCCGCCGCCGACATGCTTTCGGTGCTGCTTTTTTCTGGAAAAGCTGCCGCAATTTGAATTGCGTGTTGTAGGTTCTTTTCCCGGGTTCCCGAGAAGAATGGCTCGAGCTCGAGGATGATCGACTGGTACGCCTGGTTCACGGTTTCCAGCTCACCTTCCAGGCGACACAGCAGGTAGAAGAAGCGTTGCCATTGGATCTGTTCCTGTACCGGAACCTTGGACTTCTCTCCCTCCATGGCGAGCAACTCGATTTCCAGCAGTTCTTTCAGGCTCTTTTCGTAGCGGAAGAAACTGGCCAGAACCCCCCGGTTGATTTGGGCATTCTGCGATTCCTTCTTCATGAAAGAAATCCAGACACGATGCTTTTCCATGGCCCTTGACAGCGTTTTCCAGAAATCTTCCGGGAAAGAGGAAGAAGCATCGGAAACTCTCTTCTCCACGATCCTGCGAAGCTCTTCCAGTTCGGAAAGCGTTTGCAAATCGTTTTGGGCCATCTGCACAATGCCGTCGAAGAAAAGCCCCACCTGGTGGAGCTGGTTCCAGAAATCACTGGATTCCAACAGGGGTAGGAAACGATCCTGGCATATGCGGAAAAGACCCGTGACGGGTTCGGAGGCTTCCAGCAGTTCTTTCAAAAGGGGGAGTGTTTGGGCAATGCTTTTCGCCCAGAGCCCCACGGCGCGTTCGGTCACTTCGCTCATTTGTTTGCCTTTTTCCTTTCCAAATTTTCACCCGCTCAGGGGAGGATTTCTTCCACACGCATCTTCCAGAGAATGCTCTGCAAAAAAGGCAGGCGTCCGGTCAACGTGAGTGCCCAGCGTTCCATGTAGCGATCGATGAGCTCCGCGTGGTTCCGCGAGAAGAAATCTTCCACGACCCCCAGCTTTTTCTCCACGGTTCCGGTCACCGCGAAAAGCTGGAAGAGGTACATGCTTCTCTGCCACTCCCGGTACAGAAGCGAACAATCGGCTTTCCACTGCGGAAGGGTCTTGAAAAAGGAAAGGTACTCGCCCTGCCCTACCTTGAAGAAATTCTGCAGTCCGAACAACGCCAGGTCCATCTTCGAACCCAGGTTCTTGCTGCGCACGATGGTTTGCTCCCGGGAAGCACGTTCCACAGGGTCGGAGTATAGGTTCAAGTTCTTGAAGCAGTCGCTGTTTGCTTCCAGGATTCCGCGGGCGATGAGGAAGGGCGTGAGGAAAACGCTCATCTCGGAGTAGTCCTCCAGGTCGTTTAAAAGCCCAAACAGGTTCGTCTCCAACACCTGTGCACTCTCCACCGCCTTCTTCAACAGTTCCTGGACGCGCCGCATCGGCGAAAACAACGCCACCTTCAAGAATTGGGGGTCATCTGCGGGGGTTTTCTTGTAGGTGGAAGAAAGTTTCTTCACGTTTTGCCGGATTTCATCATACAACGTTGCGCCCGTTCCGGGAACCTTGTTGGAGCGGAAGCTTTTGAGAGGATCGTTCTTGAGGTAGGAAGACAATTCTTTCTCCAGTTGTTGGAAGAACGAGCGTTGCTTCTTATCCTTGGCAAGATGCACGCATTTTCCGAGAAACAACAGCCAGCCGCTGGTAAGTTCCACTTGCAGCGAAGGAATCGAGGCGAACGGTTCCTTCAATGCGACCATCGACTCGAGCATACGGTTCATCAGGCCGTCCACGTGCTTCATGATATCGGTGGGGTGCACCGGTACCCTCTGGGCCAGTTTTCCCTCGAGGTGGGCGATCCATTCTCCCAGGAAGGACAGGCAGGCTTTGCCTTCTTTTCCTTCTTGCATGCGGTTCTCCGGTATGGTAAACCCTTCGAATCCCATCACGTCAATGTCGTGGAACAACTCATCGGCCAAGAGGTACTTCCGCGACAGGTCGGGTGTGGATTCGATCATCTCGAAGAATTGTTGGAACTTGCGGTTTGCCCATTCAAAGTTTTCAAAAACGTCCATGTTCATTGTGTCCCCTGCTTCGTCATAAAATCCGACCATGTTGTACAAAGCCATTATATCAAAAAAAGGGCCAATGTGTGTGGACATCCGGAAAGTGTGTGCTCCCGGTGTTATAATACACCGCGAAATGAATATCTTGGAGGGATTTCCTTGTACGATTTTGAGAGCATCATCGAGCGAAAGGGAAGCGATTCGATCAAGTGGGACTACCTGGAAGACCACTTTGGAACGGATGACGCCTTGCCCATGTGGGTGGCGGACATGGACTTTTCCGCTCCGCCGGAAGTGGTCGAAGCACTGGTGCAACGGGCACGTCACGGTGTGTTTGGCTACACGGGGCAATCGGCAGCTTTCTACGCGTCCATCGTGAAATGGCTGGAAAAGCGCCACGGTTGGACCACCAGCCCCGAATGGATGCAGGGGGTTCCCGGCGTGGTGCCTGCAGTATGCCTCTCCGTGCTCGCCTTCACACAACCCGGGGATCGCGTGGTCATCCAGACACCCGTGTATTACCCGTTCTTCTCCGCGGTGGAAGAAAACGGGCGCAAGTTGATACAAAACCCGCTGCAAATCGTGAACGGACGGTACCGCATGGACCTGGGGAACTTGGAAAAGCAATTGGACGAGCGCACGCGCATGCTGGTGCTCTGCAGTCCACACAACCCCGTGGGCAGGGTGTGGGAAAGGCAAGAGCTCGAAGAACTCGGGGAATTTTGCGTGGAACATGACCTGTTGGTGGTTTCCGACGAGATCCACTCCGATCTCGTGTTCCAACCCCACCGCCACGTGCCCTATGCTTCCATCAAAAGCGCCTTTGCGCAAAACTCCCTCACGTGCATCGCCCCCAGCAAAACCTTCAACCTTGCCGGGCTTTCCGCTTCGGCGGTAATCATTCCCAACCCCGCGCTGCGCTCCACCTTTTTCCACACCGCGCGACGCATGGGTTTTTTTGGTCTCAACACGTTTGGAACGGTTGGATTGCAGGCCGCGTACGAGAAAGGGGGGCCCTGGCTGGAAGAGCTTCTGGTGTACCTGGAAGACAACTTCCGTTTCCTGGAAGAATCGTTGGCGCCGTACTCCGAAAAGGTCAGCGTGTTCCCGTTGGAAGGAACCTACCTTGCCTGGCTGGACTTCCGGGGAATGGGATTACCCTCCGAGGAAGTGGACCGCTGGATGGTGGAACAGGTGAAAGTCGCACCCGACCACGGTTCGTGGTTTGGAGAACCGGGAAAAGGGTTCCAGCGATTGAACATCGCATGCCCTCGTGCCATGCTGGAACAAGTGGTGGGTAGGCTAACGAAGGAATTGGACAAACTGGACAACATATAGAGGGAAGGCCATTTTGGGAACGCCGCACCCCAGTGCAGCCCGATTTTCGAACCGTAGGTCAAGGGAGCCGCAGTGGGCTGCGGTGTTCCCAGAAGACTTTTTCCTGCATCCTGCAAAGTATGCTATAATCCAGCAAAGTGCGTTCAATTTTGAAAAAAATCATTGGAAAGGATGGATGAACTGTGGGAAAAAAGATGGGAACCATCGACGGAAACACCGCGGCCGCCCACGTGGCGTACGCGTTTTCCGAAGTTGCAGCCATTTACCCCATCACCCCTTCTTCCCCCATGGGCGAGTTGGCTGACCAGTGGGCGGCAGAAGGACGGAAAAACATTTACGGTCAAAAAGTTCGGGTTTCCGAGCTGCAATCCGAAGCCGGAGCATCCGGCGCGGTGCACGGCGCGTTGCAAGGAGGATCGCTCACCACGACGTTTACCGCTTCGCAGGGATTGCTGCTCATGATCCCCAACATGAACAAGATGTCGGGAGAACTGCTCCCTGCGGTGTTCCACGTGTCCGCACGCTCCGTGGCGACGCATGCCCTCTCGATCTTCGGTGACCATTCCGACGTGATGCATTGCCGGGCAACGGGGTTTGCCCTGCTTGCCAGCGCGGGGGTCCAGGAAGTGCACGACATGGCGATGGTAGCGCACCTTTCCGCCATCGACTCCAGTATCCCCTTCCTGCACTTCTTCGACGGCTTCCGCACCTCGCACGAAGTGCAAAAAGTGGAAATCCTGGACTACGAGGACATGGCACCGCTGGTGAACCACGAAGCAATCGCGGCCTTCAAGGACAAGGCACTGCGCCCGGAGAGCCCCGTGACCCGGGGGACGGCGCAAAACCCGGATATCTTCTTCCAAAACCGCGAAGCCGCCAACCTGTGGTACCAGAAAGTCCCTCACATCGTAGCCGAGAACATGCGCAAGGTTTCGCAGCTCACTGGGCGCGAATACCACTTGTTTGACTACGTTGGCGCCCCGGATGCCGATCGCGTGATCATTGCCATGGGTTCTGGCGTTGACGCCATCGAGGAAACCGTGAACTACCTCAACGCGCGTGGCGAAAAGGTGGGTGTGCTCAAGGTGCACCTGTACCGCCCCTTCTCCGTGGAGCATTTCCTTGCTGCCATTCCCTCCAGCGCCAAACGCATCGCCGTGTTGGATCGCACCAAGGAACCGGGTTCTGCGGGTGAACCGCTGTACGAAGACGTGAAGTTTGCCTTCTACGGCCAACCCGACGCCCCCGTGATCGTGGGTGGACGCTACGGGCTGAGTTCCAAGGAGTTTACCCCCTCCATGGTCAAAGCAGTGTTCGACAACCTCAAGGGTGCCATGCCCCTGGATCATTTCACCATCGGCATCACAGACGATGTGACCTTTACCTCGCTGCCCGTGGAAGAGGAAATTTCCGCGGAAGACCCCCAGGTGAAGCGCTGCAAGTTCTGGGGATTCGGTTCCGACGGAACGGTTGGTGCCAACAAGAACTCCATCAAGATCATCGGCGACCACACCGACATGTACGCGCAGGGCTACTTTGCCTACGACTCCAAGAAATCTGGTGGTGTCACGATTTCCCACCTGCGCTTTGGACCCAAGCCCATCAAGAGCCCGTACCTGATCCACCAGGCAGACTTCATCGCGTGTCACCGTCCCGCGTACGTCACCCAGTTCGACCTGCTCAAGGGCATCAAGAAGGGCGGCACCTTCCTTCTCAACTCTCCCTGGAGCGCGGAAGAAATGGAAGAAAAGCTTCCCAACTCCCTGAAACGCGAACTGGCGAAAAAGAACGTCAAGTTCTACAACATCGATGCCTTCAAGCTCGCCGAGGAAATTGGCATGGGCGAGCGCATCAACACCATCATGCAGGCCGCATTCTTCTACCTTGCCGACATTATCCCCTACGAGGAAGCCCAGGGCTACATGAAGAAAGCCATCGAGAAAACCTACGGCAAGAAGGGCGAAGCCGTGGTGCAGAGCAACTTCAAGGCCGTGGACAGCGGGGTTTCTGGGCTTAAGGAAATCAAGGTTCCTGAGCAATGGGCAGATCTTCCCGCCTGCGAGCAAGGCGTGGACCCAAGCCTCCCGGCCTTCGTGCGCGATGTCGCCCGCCCAATGCTGGCACAAGATGGCGACGAGCTGCCCGTATCGGCGTTTGCACCGGATGGCACGTTCCCCAACGGGACGACCGCCTACGAGAAACGCGGTGTCGCCGTGAAGATCCCCGTTTGGGACCCCGAGAAATGTATCCAGTGTAACCAGTGCGTGATGGTGTGTCCCCACGCGGTGATTCGACCCAAGTTGCTTACGGAAAAAGAAATGGAAGCCAAGCCCGAGACACTTGTGGGACTTGTACCCAACAACCCCAAGCTCAAGGAAACCTACCATTTCCACCTGCAAATCAGCGGGCTGGACTGCACGGGTTGTGGAAACTGCGCCGATACCTGCCCGAAGGACGCCCTTTCCATGGTGAACTTCGAGGAGGCCATCGAAAAGAACCAGGAAACCTTCGACTACTCCAACGCCATTCCCCAGCGCAACCCCCTGGGAGACAAGACCTGGGGCAACGCCATGTACAACCAACCGCTGTTCGAGTACCACGGTGCCTGTGCGGGCTGCGGTGAAACACCCTACGTGCGCATGCTCACGCAGCTGTTCGGTGAACGCATGGTGATCGCCAACGCAACGGGTTGCTCGTCCATTTACGGTGGAAGTGCCCCGTCCCAACCCTACTGCAAGAGCCTCGATGGCAAAGGCCCCGCCTGGGCAAACTCGCTGTTCGAAGACAACGCGGAGTACGGTTTCGGAATGGCATTGTCCATCAGCACCACGCGTGCTCGCATTGCCCACCTCATGGAACAGGCCATGGAAGCGGGCGTGTCCGATGCACTCGCGCAGTTGTTCCGCGAATGGACCGAAAAGATGGAAGATGCCGAGGCAACGCAGGAACTGGATGCCAAGCTGAAGAAGGCCATCACCATCGAAGCCAACGCCGCACCTGCACCATCTGCCAAGCTGCTCAACCAGATCTTCGAACTCAAGGACTACTTCGTGAAGAAGTCCGTGTGGATCCTGGGTGGAGACGGCTGGGCATACGACATCGGCTACGGTGGGCTGGACCACGTGATGGCGTCGGGTGAAGACATCAACGTGCTGGTACTGGACACCGAGGTGTATTCCAACACGGGTGGACAGGCTTCCAAGGCAACCCCCACGGGTGCTGTCGCCAAGTTCGCCGCTGCGGGAAAACCCATCCGCAAGAAAGACTTGGGTCTCATGCTCACTACCTACGGCTACGTGTACGTTGCGCAGGTTTCGCTGGGGGCAAACATGAACCAGGTGTTCAAGGCACTCAAGGAAGCGGAGTCCTACCATGGCCCCTCGATCATCATCGCTTACGCTCCCTGTATCAACCACGGGCTGAAATCCGGAATGGGCTTCTCCATCGCCGAGGAAAAGAAGGCCACCGCGTGCGGGTACTGGCCCACGTACCGCTACGATCCCAGGTTGGAAGAGCAAGGCAAAAACCCCTTCCAACTGGATGGCCCCAAGGAGCTCGACGGCAACTTCCTCGAATTCCTGCAGGGAGAAGTGCGCTACGCATCGCTGGAGCAGACCTATCCCGAGCGAGCAAAGGAACTGTTTGCCAAGGCGCTCACGGACATGGAATACCGCTACAACAAGTATAAAAAGTTAGCCTCAGAGTAAGGAATTTCCAGGGAAGGGGAAAACCCCTTCCCTTTCCTTCTCTTGATTTTTCGCCGGATTTCTGGTAAATTAGCCATGTAGGAACCCCTTTTGGATTTGGTTAATTCTTTTCAAAACTTTGAAACCCGGTTCTTCCATTTCTCCGGAAAGCAGGGAAGCAAAATGGCCTTTTTCTCTGGAATTTGCTCCATTTTCAAATGCCCAATTTCATTTGACTTAAGCCGTGAAAAAGTATTATAATTATCCCGGTCTGTCGGGACCTCTTTGCTGCCATTGGAAAAGGGAATAGATTTCAGAAATAAAGGAGGGGAGTTTTTCAACCGTTTTGAATCCTAAAAAACTCAAAAAACTTCGAAGGGAGGATTTAGAGGAATGAAAAAAAATTTCTTAGCAGTATTTGTGGTCGTTGTTGTTGCTGCACTAATGCTGGTGAATTGTGTGAAGCTTCC
>DAOPKN010000084.1:0-8365 GCA_035391225.1 Thermotogota bacterium | reverse complement strand
CCCCCCCAAAAAAAGTCCCGGCGGGAGACCCACCGGGGAAGACACAACACCTATGCTTATGGGAACGTACCGGCGGGAAATTCTCGGGCACGCCTTCCCGACCGTACACTACGTATATACCGAGGGCAGCGTTGCGTTCCGTAGCGAAGCAACGGGAACGATTCTACTCTTCGTCGGAGAACGTGATGACCATCTTGAGCGTGTCTTCTTCTTGCACGAAGACCAGGTCCCAATCGTAGATCCAGTCAAAAACCGCACTCTCGAGATCACCCAGGGAGAACGTGGAGGGAAGCTCGCCGGTGTACCACACGATGACATCCACGCTGTCCTCGTTTTGCTGGATTTCCCAGGCCATCTGCTCGAGGAGTGTTGGATCGTTGAAGTAGTAGTAATCCTCGTCGATCGACTGCTGCACGTTCTCCGCGTTGATTTCCAATTCGTACCACACCATGTCGGACAACAGGTTGTAGAACCCCGCGTAAGCCGAAACGATGTTGTCGAACTCTTCCTGTTGCTGCTGCTTTGCTTGCAGGTCGGCCAAGAAATCTCCCTTGAGCTGGGCCTGCGCCAGTAATTCACCCGTGTCCGAGAAGCCGGCTACCAGTTCCAGTAAACCCGGAACCATGGCAGCGAAACCCACCTTTCCTGGGAAGGAAGCCAATCGTTGGGCCCACTGCGGGTACACCGATGACATGGGTTGCACGCTTTGGTACTCCTGTGTGGTGGGGTCGCTGGCGAATGCTCCCACTGCGATTTCCACGATACCCGTTGACTGGGAAGCGGAGAAGTAGGCTTCGTCTTCGGAGCTGAGCCAACTCAGGTCCCCAGAAGATTGAATCTCCTCGCCGACCAGGGGAGCCATCCGGCTGAGCACCCCGATGGGGTCGTTGGCATGCATCCACATCAGCATGGATTCTTCCCCGGGGTGCAACCATACCTGCGAAGCGCGCACGTTCTGCGGGAAAAGCCCGGAAATCATCAGCGGTGCCATGACCATTTGCGGATCGACATCATACAAGCCGATCTCGTACAGCAGGTCGGGAAGCATCTCCGGGATAACGGGCGCTTTCTTCAGCGCCAGGAACAGGAAGCTGTAGGGATCCTCGGATGCCTCGGGAGCCCCAAACGCTGCCAACTCTTCGGCGGAATAGGTGTACTGCATGGCAAGGTCTTTTTCCATCTGGAGGTCGTAGGCCATGGGGCAAAGCAACTCCATGCCAAAGGAAGTGTGCCCCAAGGCGGTTTGGGCGGAAACGGTCCAAACTTCCCACTGCGGCCGTCCGTAGTTCCACCCGATGGTGTCCAACAGGATGCGGGAGAGCGGGAACGTGCGGTTGAACAGCGTCAACATCTTCTCCGGAGCGGAGGTGATGCGCGCACGCGCGGTTTCGGAAATGTTTTCCACAAGTCGATGCGCGGGATTGCTCTTCGCGGAAAGACTCGCATTGAGGAACTCTTCGCTCGCGGTTAACATCCAGCCAGATTCCAGCGGAACGAGGAAGATGTCCATCGAAACCGGAGGGTAATCCTCGATGTTTTCCAGGTGGAAGCGTGTGAGCATCTGCTCCCCGATAGTGAGCGAGGAGTAGGAGAAGGAGAAATCCCCGTACTCGTTCGCTTCTCTGCCCATTTGCACGATGGCGGTGTACAGCAAGGGATAGGGAACGATGTTGGTGACAAGCGCGATGGGTTGCGCAGCCAAGGGGAGCAACTCTTCCAGGTCAAGCCCGTAGCCCAGGTTTTCAACCAGGGAGATCCACGAGAGCGATAGCCCCAGTTTGCCGAAAAGCGTGAGCTTCCATTGGTTCATGGGAAGAAAACCCGTGATACCGGTTTCCCACGACAGTTCTTCGGTCAGTGCGGCCAGGTCTTCGCCGGGGATCAACGCCTCCAGCTGGGAGAGGTTTTCTACCTGTAACACGAAATCGCTGTTTGCCGGAATCCATTCGGTGACGTCAAAAGCGAGTATCATGGAAGAAAACAAGACAAGAAGCAGGGAAAGCGTGAGCAAGGTTTTCGTTTTCATACGTTTACCACCCTTCCTTCAGGTTGAAATGCACGGGCAAGTTGCTGGAAAAAGCCTGCCCCAAATTCAATTATATCATCATCCGGCAAGAACCGCGGATTGTGCAGGCCCACGGGGTTACCGGTTCCGGTACCCAGCCAGAACATCATGGAGGGATACTTTTGGCAAAGGAAGCCGAAATCTTCGCCCGTCATCTTCATGGGCACCCTCTCGAAGCGGAATTGCCCCGAAAGCGCGTCCATCACCTTCCGGAACACTCCCGGATCGATTTGCACCCCGGGGTAGCGCGAGAAGGTCTCCAGCTTCACGTTGACCCCCGTGGCGAGCTCTACCGCGCGTGCCACTTGTTCCAACCGGTCCAGGTAGCGCAGGTTGCTTTCCAACGTACGCGAGCGTAAGCTCCCCTCGATGCGCGCTTTGGCGGGAATGATGTTATGCACATCCCCCGCATGCAGCAATCCCCTTGCGTACAGCACGTATTCTTCCGGGGGATTGGGCAGCCGATCTGCCAAGTCCAGGAACGTGCGGCAGGCGTTGAGTGCATCTTTGCCCATCTGTGGCGCCGCAACGTGCGCCGAAACCCCTTCGAAGTGGGCCACCAGCAGGAAAGCCGAGGCGAAGAGCACGTCGTCGTTCACGCCCAGCACCCCCTTGGGCATCTCGTCGGTGACATGCAGGGCGAAGGAATGGCTGATGTTGAAGCCCTCGAAAATGCCCGTTTGAATGGCCTTTTCCGCACCGCCTCCCCCCTCCTCGGCGGGTTGGAAAAAGAAGAGGAAGTTGCCGGGAAGGTCGTTTTGCACCACGTTCCGCAAAAAGGCGTACAGGATGGAGGCATGCACATCGTGGCCACAGGCATGCATGCATCCGTTGGTGGAGGCATATGCCCATCCCGTTTGTTCCACGATGGGCAAAGCGTCGATGTCCGCCCGAAACAGCAGGTAGGGCCCCGGACCCTTTGTCCGCTCCACCACCATCCCGGTTTCCAGGGGACGATGGATTTTCACACCCTCCAGTTGCTGCACCTGTTCGAGCAAGAACTGCGTGGTTCGTTTTTCCGCGTACCCGAGTTCCGGGTTCTGGTGGAGCCAGTGACGTACTTCCACGGGATCGAGTGGCATCCTTGGGGAGTTGTCCATGCAAAACACCCTTTCGTATGTGATAGAATCGGGGAAAGGGGAAGTTCCTTTTCCCGCATTCTTGATTGTACCAGATCGTGGGGAGGTTCGAAACATGTGGGTTTTTTTCAACGGTGGATTCCAGGAACACCAACCGGGTCCATCAGCGGCGGAACACGGGCAGCTGGGTTTCCAAAACAGGGGGTTGACGTTCGGTGAAGGGTTGTTCGAGGTCGTTCGCATCCTCGAGGGGGTGCCCGTCTTTTTCTTCGAACACCTGGATCGCATGAAATCCAGCGCACGGCAACTCGGGTTTGACGTCGAGGCGCTGCACGAGCCTTCCGGGGACCAAGCCCTCTTTTTCCAGGCACTCGAACTCGCCCGGCGAAACGGACTGCACGACGGCGAGTTGTACCTGCAACTCACCCGCGGCGAAGACGTGCTGCGGGACCATCGTTACCCCCCCGCATCCTGGCCCGGCACGTTCTTCATGCTTGCCTTTGCCTTGCGCAAGTTCTCCCCGCTCACCTGGCAAACGGGTGCGAAGCTCTTCGTCTACCCCGACCTTCGCCATGGCCTGTGCGCGCACAAAACCACCAGCCTGATGGCGAACGTGATGGCCAAGAACCACGCCTACCAAAAGGGTGGATACGAAGCGCTGATGTACCGAAGCGACGCGCAGGGCAAGTACGTCACGGAAGGAGGAAGCTCCAGCTACTTCCTGGTCAAGGGGGGAACGGTGTGCACCCCCGAGGTGGACAACATCCTTCCGGGAATCACGCGGGGAAAGATCTGCGATTTGCTGCGCGAACAGGGCATTCCGCTGCAAGAGCGCCGCGTGTACCTGCAAGAATTCCTGGAGGCCGACGAGGTGTTCCTCACCAGCACGGTTTCCCGGGTGATGCCGGTGGCCTCCATCGAGGAAGAGGCTTTCGCCGTGCCCGGGGACATCACCCGCCAGTTGATGGAAAAGTACCAAGGGCGTATCGAACACGAAATCCATCGCCTGCACAGCATGGCGAACGCGAAAGGGGTGGAAGTATGAGCATTTCCACGGGAACGGGCGACGCAGGTCAAACCGGCCTTTGGTCGGGAGAACGCGTGGACAAGGACCATGCACGCGTGGAAGCCTACGGAACGGTGGACGAACTTTCCGCGCATCTGGGAGATGCCCGCCACGTGTGCCAGAACGGGGGTGTGGTGCAAACCCTGCTCCAAGTGCAGCGCGGGTTGTTCCAGCTTGCCGGCCAGTTGGCCTCGCGCGACAAGAAGTACGTGGAAGCCTTGCAGCCTGCAGATGTCACGCGGTTGGAAGACCAGGTCCACGAGCTGGAAGCGCAGTTGGGCCTCAAGGGCTTCGTGATCCCCGGAAACACCGTTTCTTCCGCCCGCCTGGACATCTGCCGAACCGTGTGCCGGCGCGCCGAACGGCGCATCATCAGCCTGTCGCACCAGGAAAAGGTGGACCCCGTTCTTCTCAAGTGGGTCAACCGGCTCTCCGACCTCTTGTTCTTGCTGGCCCGCCTCGAAGAGAAGCAACAGGGTAAGTTGCTGTACAAGAACGATATCCCCATTCCATGATCCCCATTTGGGAAGGGTAATCCGCAACGTTCCACAGGGTTTCCCCTCCCTTCCGGCTCCTCCAACCGGGAATGGGCTGCGGATTGGGTTCTTTTTTGCTACTCGAAGGATTATCCAAGGATACATGGAAGAGTAGTTTTCCTTCACGGATTCCTGCACGCCGCACACCCTTTCTTGGTTCCCGTTTCCTTTTGATTTTCTTTGATGTCTGAAAGAAAAATTGAATAAATTGGGGGTAAATTTCCCGTGCCAACTTCCTTTTTGCCGGAAACGTTGGTGCTATAATTGCCTATCCGAGCAGAGGAGGGATTTCCCCTTGAAAAGAATTCCGATGGAATTCTGGGTAGCCATTATGCTTGCTTCCCTGTTTTTCTGGACCGGATGCTCCACCCCCGAAGGTGGAACGGGCATTGCGCTTCGCCTTTTCGAGCCAGCTTGGGAGGAAACCGGTGTGGACTTGGAGCCAACGTTTTCCTGGGAGGTGCACTTCCACGGTATGGCCCCCCGCGACGATTTCGCCTACACGCTGCACGTGGCTCCGCTGGGGGAAGCGTACGGTGCGGGGGTGAGCACTCGTCAGACCACGGCTTGCTGGCCCGAACCACTGGAGGCGGGTGTTGCATTCCGCTGGATGGTGGAACTTTCCCGCCAGGGGTACGCAACCGTTTGCAGCGATGAGGGACGTTTTTCCACCCGGGAGTACTACGTGGTGCAGGTGCAGGTAGAGCAGGGAAGCAACGGGCAAATCCGCGTCAACGAGGGGCCATGGGGAGAGAGTTTCACCCTTGAGGCGCCCGTACAACAAGAGCTTTTGCTCGAGGCACGCAGCCAGCCCGATTTCGTCTTCGAGGGATGGTACGCGGGGGAAACGTTCCTGGGCAGTGAGAATCCATTGGCGTACATGCCCGGCTATGCCGCGACTACCCGCAACGACGGAAGCGACCTGCAGGTTCAAGCGCGCTTTGCACCCAAACGCGTGGAGCTCACGCTGCAGGCGAGCCCTTCGCAGCACGGGATGGTGCGCATTGGCGAGGGCGAGTGGGCACCAAGGGCGTCGTTGGAGCTGCAACGGGGCCAGCAAGCGGTACTGCACGCGCAACCGCTCGAAGGCTTTTGCTTCGAAGGCTGGTTCCTGGAGAATGGTGCCGACTCCCGTGCGCGGTTCCTGGGCGAACAAAACCCGATGCCCTACGAGCCGGTTGACAGCTGCGTGGTGCTGGCATCCTTCGTTCCAAACACCTACGCGATCACGGTAGAATCCTCCCCGAGCGTGGGGGGCAACGTACGCATCAACGGCGGAGCCTGGGGAAATTTTCGCTCCGAAGAATTCCAGGTAGGGGACCAGGTGGAGGTGCGCGCGCTGGCGGCGTCCGGCTACCACTTCGCGGGCTGGTTCGAAGACGGCCAACGTGTGAGCGAGGATGCCAGCCTGGACTGGACGGTGCAGGGCCAGCGCTCGCTGGTGGCATCCTTCTGCCGGAACCCCGATCCCCCCCTTTATGCACCCCTCGAACAAAAATGGGTCTTCTCCATTGGTGCCGCTTTTTCCTCGAGCCCCGCGGTGGGAAGCGACGGCACCATTTACCTCGGAGCGGATGATACCTACCTGTACGCCGTCAACCCCGGTGGAACCCAGAAGTGGGCGTTTCCCACCGGCGGACCGGTGAAATCCAGTCCCACGGTGGCAAGCGATGGCACCATTTACGTGACAGCGGTGGACGCGCGAATCGTCACTACCCCCACAGTCCTTTTCTCGATTTCTCCGGATGGAGTGGGAAGCGATAAATTGCACATAGGTGACACTATCTCCAACAGTCCGGTTTTTCGGAGCGTGGGCACACTCTCACTTTGCTCGGAAAAGGGGTTTGTGCTCACGCTTACGGGTACCGAGTTAACGTGGGGTTGGGCCTATTTCGTGGGAGATGTGCAGGGGAACCATGTTGCCAATAGCCAGTACCTTCTGGTCCCTGACGACGATCACAAGCTTCATGCCATTGACCTCGTGTCCGGAGGCGCCCCAAAATGGTCCTTCGTGGGAGACTCGGTGATGCGCGGAAGTCCAGCCATTGCGCAAGATGGCACGGTATTCGTGGGAACCACTTCGCAGTTGTATGCACTCGATCCGGAGAAGGAACCCACCAGCTTGGGGGAGGAAGAATGGAAGTACCCCGGGGAGGGGCAGAACATCGATTTCTCCCGCTCCCAACCGAGCATTGCGCCCGATGGCACCATTTACGCACCCGCGAACGATGGGGTATACGCCCTTTCCCCCCTCGGAAGCCTCAAGTGGCATTTCGGTTCCTCCCAGATCAACACTGCACCCCTGGTGGGAAACGATGGCACGGTGTACGTGGCGTTCCAGTCCGGGATGTTGTACGCGCTGAACCCGGAGGATGGCTCGGAGAAATGGTGCGTGGACCTGGGAAGCCCCGTAAGTGCCAGCCCTGCAATGGGAAGCGACGGTACTCTCTACGTTGCCACGGAAGGTGGAGACCTCTTCGCTTTCACCAGTTACGGTACGGGACTCGCGGAATCCTCCTGGCCCAAGTTCCAAGGGGACCCGCGCAACACGGGCAGCAAGGAGTAAGCGCGCGGTACATGCGCAGAAGAAAGCCTTCCGGGGGAGCTCTCCGGAAGGCTTTCTTGCCCAGAAACGGGTAAGGATTCAACCGTTCTTGTTTCGTACCGGGTCACACAGGAATGTCACGTGGAGTTCCGGTGGAAGGAAGGGAAGGTTGTTCTGGTACCATTCCAGGGAGGGACGGCTGGCGTCGATCTCGTAGGGGCTTTGCGGGAGCCACCCCTTTGTCCACTCCTCCCAGGCAGGGCCGATTTCCTCGCAGGGCCCGAAATGCAGGTACACCGCGTACAGTCCCCCTGCAAGGGTGGAAAAGCGCAATTCCTCGGGGAGGGGCATCTTTTGCTTCACGATGATGCCGGTGTCCCATTTTTTCTGTTCCATGGGGATGTCACGGTGATGGTCGTGGAACACCGAAAGGTACGATTCCGCCTGCGCAGCGAGCGGTGTTCCGCCAATGATTTGGTGAAACCTTTGCCAGGTCTTGGGCATTCCCCAGTAGTCTCCCCCGCTGGCAAGCGAAATCACGTGGAAGGGTTCCAGGTGCACGATCTTCATGTTCATGGCAATTCCTCCTTTTTCCTGCAGCAAAACCCAGTTGTCTGCGCATTCTTCTTCGTCGTAGTGGTAATGGATGGGAGAAAACAGCCCGCCGGACCAGGTGGGCAATCGCCGCATTTGCCGCGGGGTCAGCCCGAACTCTTTCTTGACGGCCTTGGCGAAGGCTTCCTGGCTTTCGTACCCGCACTCGGACGCGATGTCGCAGATGCGCAGCCCCGAGTTGCGTAAGAGCCACACGCCCCTTTCCAGTCTCAGCCGGCGTTGAAACGAAAAGGGAGTTTCTCCCGACAGCTCCTTGAACTTCCGCGCGAAATGTGCCTTCGAGGGGCCTTCTTCGCCCCACGGGGAAGCTTGTTCCGGGTTTTGCGCGTTCTCTCGGTAACGGGCAATGGTGCTGCCCACGATTTCGTTCCAGTTTTTCTGCATGTTTGCCTCCGGAGGATATGCACATTCTACCACGAAAAAAGCAAGGAACCTGTCCAAAATGAACATGTGTTCTCG
>DAOPKN010000083.1:0-8365 GCA_035391225.1 Thermotogota bacterium | reverse complement strand
CAAGTATATGGTACAATCCCAAGAGCGATTTCCCTGGGAAAGGATGGTCCCCCCTGCAACCTTCACGACCCTTGATTGCGCTGGCCCCCATGGCCGGTATCACCGATGCTCCGTTCCGGGAACTGGTGCACCTCGTTTCTGGAGGCGCGGCTGATTTCCTGTACACCGAGATGATTTCCGCTCGGGGAATTTGCATGCAAAACCGCGCCACGCTGCGCATGTTACCATCCCCGGAGGAAAAAAGGGTTCTGGTGCAATTGTTCGGGGAAGACCCTTCCGATTTCGAGGAGGCGGCACGGCTGGTCTTCCTAAATGCACCGGGTGCCATCGGGGTGGACGTAAATGCGGCCTGTCCGGTGAAGAAGGTGATTCGAAACAACGGTGGCGCATCGCTTGCACGTGACATTCCCCGCCTACGGAACATCTTGCAAGCGCTGCGTCCCCTCACGAAAAGCGCGGGGAAAAAGTTGAGCCTCAAGATTCGGATGGGCTGGCAGCCCTCTTCCGACGAAGGGGGCACCGCCGATCCGTTGCCCGTACTCCGCCTTGCGGAAGAATGCGGCGTGGATTTCGTGGCGTTACACGGCCGGACCGTGCAGCAAAAGTACGCCGGACACGCCGATCCGTCTGTGCTCCCAGGCATTTTGAACTCTCTTTCCCTCCCTCTTTTCTGGACGGGAGACATCTTTTCCCCGGAAGATGCGCTGCAGGTTTGCAAAAATTACCCGGTGGCAGGTGTGCTGGTTGCACGGGGATCGCTGGGAAATCCCTGGTTCTTCGAGGATTTTCAACGCTTGTGGTCCGGCGAAATCCACGAGCCGCCTCAACACCCTCCCGGGCAACGCATGCAAGTGATTCGCCTCCACCTCGATCTGTTGCTCAAGGTTTTTCCTCCTTCCAAGGTTGCTGGTCAGTTCAAGAAGTTCGTGGCAGGGTACACCCATGGGTTGCCCCACGCACGGGAAAAGCGCCACTGGATCCTGCAAGCCCAGAACCTGGAAGAACTGGAGCATCGCTTGTTTTCCACGTTGCAGGGGCATTGATTGCCCCACACCCCGGATTTTTTTTCGGCGGGTGGACACTCCTTTTCCCGTTCATCCCGAAATTCCAACAAAATGTAAGGTGTCTTTGACCACCCGTACGTTGCGTGGGGGTATAATGGAGTCGTCGGGAGAGGAAGGCACTCCCGCATTTTTTCGCGGAAAGGATGGAAGCCACATCGCAGACGAAACGACCATTCTCGGTATCGATCCTGGCTACGGACGCATCGGCTACGGCGCTCTTTTGGTGCGGGCAAACCGTTTTTTTCACCTGGGACACGGTGTGATCGAAACCGACAAGCAAGCCCCTATCCCCAGCCGGCTCAACCAGATCTTCGAAGACATCTCCCGGTTGATCGCGCATTTCTCGCCGCAGGAAGCTGCCGTGGAAACCTTATTTTTTTTCCGCAACGTCACCACCGCCATGAACGTGAGCGAGGCTCGCGGGGTCATACAGCTCGCGTTGTTCCGGGGCGGCGTCTCCATCGCCGAGTACACCCCTTTCCAGGTCAAGCAGTCCGCCACCGGTAGCGGAAAAGCCGAGAAAGGGCAGGTGCAACGCGTGCTAAAGATGTTGCTTCACTTGGATGCTACCCCCAAGCCGGACGACGCCGCGGATGCACTTGCCGCCGCCCTTTGCCACGCCCACACCAGGCAGTTCGCGCGGCACCTGCCTTCAACCAACCATACATCCCAGGGAGGATCTTGAATGCGTATTTGCCTTCCCAACATTGCCATATCTGTGGGTACCTTGCTCGAACGCTTGGGGTTGGAAGGCCCCGAAATTGACGCCATCATCCAAAAAATCGAACTCACTCCATCCGCCCTTCGTGTCACCGCCATCCGCGCTCCCCAAGCCGACGAGGAGCCGTCGGCCATCTCGCAAATGGCGGATTCGCTTTCCCTGCTGGAAAAGGGCCTGGAAGCTTACTTCCTTTCCAACGTTCGCATTTGCTTCGAAGACCATTCGCTGTCACCGGCGCAGCGCCTCGCGGTTCACTGGCACAGCATCTTGGAACGCTTGAACGGCAACCTGGGCTTGGCCACCAACAGCCTTTTCGTGCAAGCGTTGGATGATACACATGCACGAATATTTGTACCCAACGAGTTCTTGTTGTTGCGGATGAAGGAAAAGTTGCCCTTGATCCGAAAAAAGATCGAGGAGACCCTCGGGGAAACGGTGGAGCTGGAACTTGCCGTCGACCCAAAAAGCCAGCAGGAGGTGGAAAAGCTCTGCCGCACCGAACCGCTTCCCCCAATACCCGAAAAACCTCCTGCTTCCCGGAAACCCAAGACCAGCCCCTCAACCGGCAACTCCGCGGGAAAAATGGTGCGCGGTGCGCCGGTGAACGTGTCTGACCTTTCGTTCAACGGGCAAACCGTGACACTGAAAGGCACTCTATTTCACCTGGAAGTTGTAAACAGCACGCTGCTAAAGTTCGGCCTCTACGATGGAAAGAACTCGGTGCGTTGCCTGGCCTTCCGCAAGGTGGCGGAGCAGCTCAAGGGATTGTTACACAACGATGCCACCGTGCTTTTGCATGGCCAAGCAACGCGGGATGCCAAGAGCAACGAAGGTGTGGTGTACATCGATGGTTTGCGCTTGGTGGAAGGACAGGTCCGCATGGACGACGCGCCTGAACCCAAGCACGTGGAGTTGCACGTGCACACCCAGATGAGCGCCATGGATTCCATCGTACCCGTTTCCAAACTGGTGGAGCGCGTCGCGAGCTGGGGCCACGACGCACTGGGTATCACCGACCATGGCGTGGTACAAGCCTTCCCCGAGTTCTACGAAGCCTGCAACAAGCACGGCATCAAACCGGTGTTCGGCATGGAAGGCTACCTGGTGGACGTCACCCCTCTGGTGTACAACCTGGACCTGGCGGCGGAAACCGGAATGGCCGGGCTGGAAAACGCCCCGTTGCGCTCGCGCGAGTTCGTGGTGCTCGACTTCGAAACCACCGGGCTGAGCCCCATCCAGGACGAGATCATCGAAATTGGGGCGGTGAAGGTGTCCTTCCGGGACAACCCCGAGGGAGAGGTGCTCGACAAGTTCGAGGCACTGATCCAACCCTCCCGGCCACTGCCCGAAATCACCACGAAAATCACTGGGATTACCCCCGAGATGCTGCAGGGCAAACCCTCCATTTCCAAGGTGCTGCCCGAGTTCGTCTCGTTCCTGGAAGGGTGCGTGTTGGTGGCACACAACGCCAACTTCGACTACCGCTTCTTGCAGCACCACGTCAAGAGCGTGATGGACCGCAAGCTGGAACGCGTGTACCTGGATACCCTTTCCATGGCACGCTCGTTGTTGCAGATGCGCAGCTACACGTTGGACAAAGTGGTCAAGCGGTTAGGCCTGGAATCCTTCGACCACCACCGTGCGTTCGAAGATGCTGCCATCACTTCCAAGGTCTTCCTCAAGCTTCTTGCGCTGGCGTTCGAGCGGGGCTGCGAAACCTTCCAAGACCTGGACCACCTCAAGAGCGAGATCGACCTCAGCCGGCTACATGGGCAAAACGTCACGCTTTTCGTGCAAAACCGCCAGGGGCTCAAAAATCTCTACCGCATCGTTTCCCAGAGCCACCTGGAATACTTCGGGCGCCATCCGCTGGTTCCCAAGTCGCTGCTGGAATCCTGCCGCGACGGCTTGCTCATTGGTTCTGGGGGATCGGACAGCGAGCTGGCGAGCGCGTTTCGCATGGGGCAGGAACCTGGGGAAATCCAGGAAATGGCGAAGTTCTACGATTTCATTGAGCTCATGCCCCCCGATGCCTTCACTTCCGTTGAGGAAAGGGTGGACCCCCAGGTGCAGCAAACCATGGCGCGTACCCTTTTCGACATCGCGCGCAGCAACGGTATGCCGGTGATCATGTCCGCCAACGTGCACTACCTCGACCCCGGGCAACACCGCGAATGGTCCGTGATGAAGATCAGCGAAACGGCGCTGCGCCGCAGGGGGCAGAAGTTTTCCTCCCACCTGTACGACGGTGTGCAACTGCACCTGCGCACCACCGCAGAGCTGCTGGAGGTCGCGGAAAAGTTGCTGGGAGACGCGGAAAAGGCACGCCAAGTGGTAGTGGAAGGACCACGGCAGCTGGTGGAACGCATTGAGGAGATCGCTCCCATCAGCCGCAAGTTGCACCCCCCCGTTCTGGACGGTGCGGACGAAGAAATCCGCAAGATCTGCTTCGACAACATGCACAAGGTATATGGACCCACCCCACCCCAGCACGTGAAAGAACGCCTGGAACGCGAGTTGGATGCTATCGTGGGCAACGGTTACGCGGTGCTCTACCTCATCGCGCAAAAGATCGTGCAGAAATCACGGGAGGACGGCTACATGGTCGGCTCCCGGGGATCGGTGGGTTCGTCGCTCGTGGCGACCATGCTCGACATCACCGAGGTGAATCCCATGCCCCCGCACTACGTGTGCCCGGGGTGCAAACGCTGCGATTTCGTGGACGACGACAAGATCTCTTCCGGTTACGATCTTCCCGACAAGGTTTGCCCCGACTGCGGCCGGGACATGGAAAAGCTGGGACAGGACATCCCGTTTGAAACGTTCATGGGTTTCAAGGGCAACAAGGTGCCAGATATCGACCTCAACTTTTCCGGGGAGTACCAATCGCAGGCGCACAAGTACCTCGAGGAGCTGTTCGGCAGTGACCACGTTTTCCGCGCGGGCACCATCTCCACGGTGGCAGACAAGACCGCCTTCGGCTACGTGTTGCGTTTCGAGGAAGCCACGGGCGAAAGTTTCCCGGACATCGAGAAGGAGCGCATCGCCGACACCATTGCGGGCGTCAAGCGCACCACCGGGCAACACCCTGGTGGCCTGATGATCGTACCCCGGGGCTACGACGTGTTCGAGTTCACCGCGGTGCAGCATCCCGCAAACGACTCGAGGACCGACGTGCGCACCACCCACTTCGACTACCACTCCATCCACGACGACCTCGTGAAGATCGACGCGCTGGGCCATGACGATCCCACCTTCATGCGCCACTTGCAAGACCTCACCGGGATGGATCCCACCCGGGTGCCCATGGACGACCCGGGGGTGTTGAAACTGTTCAACGACATCCGCGCTCTGGGCATCAAGCCTGGTTCCATCCCCGACGTGGAAACGGGCACACTGGGCATCCCGGAGTTTGGCACCGGCTTCGTGCGGGGAATGCTCAAGGAAACGCGCCCCTCCAGCTTCGCCGACCTGGTACGCATCTCCGGGCTTTCGCACGGCACCGACGTGTGGCTGGGCAACATCCGTGACATCATCGTTTCCAAGCGAGCCCCACTTCGGGAAGTGGTGGCGTGCCGCGATGACATCATGAACGACCTGATTCACAAGGGCATGGAACCGGTGGAAGCCTTCAACATCATGGAACGGGTACGAAAGGGAAAGGGGTTGACCCCGGAAGAAGAGCAGAAAATGAAAGAGCACGGGCTGGCGGACTGGTTCATCGACTCGTGCAAGAAGATCAAGTACCTGTTTCCCAAGGCGCACGCGGTGGCATACGTGTCCATGGCGTTCCGGGTGGCCTACTTCAAGCTGCACCACCCGCTGGCTTTCTACGCCACCTACTTCACCATCAAGGGAGGGGAGTTCAACATCCCGCTCATCCTGTCTGGACCAGACAAGATCCGCCATGCCATCCTCAACCCCGACCCCACGCGCAGCCGCCAAAAGCAAGAAGGCGAACGCGTGGTGAACGAGATCGCGCTGGAAATGTTGCTGCGGGGATTTTGCTTCCTCCCCGTGGACATCACGCTGTCCCACCCCACCCGCTTCGAAGTGGAAAGCGGCAAACTCCGCATCCCGCTCACCCGTGTTTCGGGCCTTGGGCTACGCGTGGCGCAATCCATCATCACGGCACGACAAGAAAGCCCCTTCGTTTCCATCGAAGACCTCAACCGGCGTACGGGGCTTTCCAGCACGCTGATCGAAACCCTCAAGGAAATGGGAGCCCTCGGTGACCTTTCCGACCAGTCGCAGTTCTCGCTGTTCTAATTCCCCAGCTGGGAAGTGCAGTTGGGGCAACGCGTCGCCTGCAACGGGATCTGGCTCTTGCAGTACGGGCACTCCTTGGTTGTGGGGGCGGGTGCGGGAGGAGCTGGTTTTTCCTTCATCTTGTTGAGCTGCCGCACCACCAGGAAGATCACGAACGCCACGATCAGGAAGTTGATCACCGTGTTGATAAACACCCCGTAGTTCAGCGTGGCGGCTCCCGCTTCCGTGGCTGCTGCCAGCGACTCGTACTTCTGGCCATCCAACGCCACGAACAGGTTGGTGAAGTCCACGCGCCCCAGCAACATCCCGATGGGTGGCATGATCACGTCGTTCACCAGTGAACGCACGATACCGGTGAATGCGGTACCGATGATGATACCGATGGCCAGATCCACCACGTTACCGCGGGAGATGAACTTCTTGAATTCCTTCCACATGCTCTTTCACCTCTTTTTGCCCTACTCTTTTTGCCGCAGGGCTTTATGCAAAACCGCTTTCCACTTCTCCTTCAACCACCCGGGCGAAACGATATGCACCCGCCCGGGAACCTGGATCATCCACGAAAACAACTCCGCCGAGCGGAAAAAAAAGCACTGGTACATTTCGTTTCCCAGTTCCACCATCTCGAGGACCGGCCCCGCGTTGCCCCGTGGTATGGGAGGAAGTTTGCCCGGCTCCACGCGCAAAAGGGCCTCGTAGGGTTTTCGGAAATCCTTCGAGAATGTTTTGGCCCGAAAGGTTTCCAGTTCTTCGCGCGAAGGCCACTGGAAGAGTTCTTCGAGCATCTCGATCTTTTGGATGCGATCCAACCGGAACAACCGTGGCTCGGAACGTTTTTCACAGAAAGCCATGAGGAAACGCCTGGCATCGGACTCCATGACACGGTAGGGATGAACCACGCGATGCCCGCTGCTTTTCTGGGCATTCACGTACTCCATGCGAACCTTTCGCGAAAGGTGAATGGCGCGCTCAAGCACCTGGAAAACCTGGCTCTCCGAAGGGTTCACCAGGTAGAAGCGGGGAAGGCTGGTATAGCCCCTATCCTGGCTTCCCGCCAACTGGGAGAAGAGCTTGCCCATCTGTTGCATGTCGGGACTCGCGGCATAGCGGTACACCGAAGCCATGTAGGAAAGGCGTTGCTTTTGCTGCTCGGAGATGAACAGCGAAGGGATGGCGAAGCTTTCATCGCGGTACACGTACCCACCGCGGGAAGAATCATATTCCAGTGGTGCCCCCAGCGAGTAGCGCAGGTACTCGATATCCCGTGCCGCCTGGCGCCGGGAAATCTCGAAATGGCCCGCGATCGTCGAACAGTTGGGATACTTCTTCAAGCGAACCTGCAAGTCAATCCACTGCACACGGTGTAACTGCCCCATGCTCCGGCTCCTCCCCCTTTCTTCGATTATAGCAGAAGGAGCAAGGGATTGTGTGCATCCCCGGGGTTTGGCTCCGGAAAAAACAGCCGCCATTTGTATGCTATACTCATTCCATGCTTGGAAAATGCACAACCCACTGGGAAGTCCCAGTTCCAGGACGAGACGAAAGGGGGATATGATGCCAGAACAACGTTTTTTCCCGTTCCACGGCAAGATGGTGAACGTGTTCCTGGTACCGTTGGAAAAAAGCTTCTTGCTGGTTGACACGCCTTCATCCCGGGAACAAAAAAGTTTCGCGCAGTTCCTGGATGAGAAGTTGGATGCCAAGCGGCCGGGCATTTCGCATGTACTTCTCACCCATCACCATTCCGACCACGTGGGGTTGGTGGGCTGGATGCGCGAGCGGTTTCCTGGCCTTGTGCTCATCGCGCACGACAAGGAATGGCCACTATTACGGGGAGGAAAGAACCACGTTGGGCATACCCTCAACCGCAGGGTGGCTTTTCTTTCGCGGTTGATCAGCTTGAATCCACGCTTCGCTCCGGTGGTTCCGGGGGAAAACGATATCGTGCTTTCCGGCAGGGAAGCGACGATGGACTTGAACCCCCTGGGATTTCCCGGTTCCATCTTTTTCACGCCGGGGCACACGAGGGGAAGCGTTTCCCTTTTGGTGGAGAATCGCGATCTTTTGGCGGGCGACCTGTTCATGAACTGGCCGTTGAACTTCGTGGGCACCAACCCGTACCCGTTCCTTGTACAAGATTTCACCGAGTTGCTCACAAGCTACCGCATCCTGGAACGCACCGGGGTGCAACGCGTGTTCCCCGCGCACGGCAAACCGTTCTCCTTCGCCCGGGTGAAACAATCCCTACCCCGCTTGGAAGCCCTGGCGGGAAAGCGCTCCACCGGTATGGCATAAGCAGTTTGAAAAACCC
>DAOPKN010000082.1:0-8453 GCA_035391225.1 Thermotogota bacterium | reverse complement strand
AAGAACCCGGCAAGCATCGCCACTTGGATTTGATTGCGTCTTTGGCCAGGCAAATAAAAGATGGCAAGCTTTTTGAGAAAACTCTCCTGATGACTGGGAGGGAAGCTTCCCCGGAAACCGTGCTCTCGATCGCCGAGGTCTACCTGGAAAGCAATGAGGTGGATGCGGCTTATTCTTGGCTGCAAAAGGTTCCCGAAGATTCCTCGGTCAATGAGATGTCAAGGGACCGGTTGCTGCAAAAAGTTTTCCGCAGGCAAGGAAACGTGGAAAAATTGTCCGAGCTGCTACGCAAGGCCTTTCGAGCGTATCCCTGTGCCAAAACTCTCCAAGAATTTCTGGATGTGATCGGCGAGGAGAAGCGCGCAGAAGTGATTTCCCAGGAAGTAGCACGGATCCAAGAAAACCCCAAACTGGAAGAATTCCTTGTTCGATTCCTGCTTTCGGTTGGGGAAACCAACGCCGCAGAAGAATACCTGGTCCGCCGGGCAAACAAGCTGGATGGCGAACGGTATGGGACCTTGCTCCCCCTTGCCAAGGATCTGGAATCAAAGCAAGTGCACCTTGCTGCCATCCTCGTGTATCGCGCACTACTTGTCTCCATTCTCGAGCGTGGAATGACCAAGGCGTACCCCTACGGTGCAAGCTACCTGAAGAAACTGGATAGCCTGGCCAAGAGCATTTCCGACTGGAAGACCCTTGATTCCCACGGACTTTTCCTGGAAAAACTCCTCCATGACCATGGGCGAAAATGGAGTTTCTGGTCCCTGTACAAGCCGGAAACGTAAAAAGGGACAAGACGTACAAGCTCGATCCCCATGTTCCTGGTCAAAGTTACCATACCTCTTGCCATGCAACCAACGGGTGAATGGCCCAGGGGCATGAAGAGACCCCTAAGCGTTTACGGGAAATCCACCCGGGAAATCACCCACATGTTCGATGTTTCCTCGAACGAGTTGTTTGAAAAACTCCCGGTAGGGAGACGCACCCATAGCCCTGATCGTTGCCTTTTCCGATTCCGAGGTGTACTTGGCGGGATCCCAGAGAAGCTTCGGCTCGCTCATCCTTTCCCTCAACGAGGAGCGGGTTTCCTTTGCAGAGGGGTCATAAGGATGTTTGTGGGTGCTTGACACTCTCAGACCCAATACGCCTACTCTTTGCCTGTTCCCACTTCTTCTTCCTCTTCCCTACCAATCGCGGATCATTTAAGCCTTACGAAAATATGCCGATATATTACCCAGGACAACCATTCTCATGAAGGGAGCCTGACCATGATCGTCTCTCACAGTGCCGTAGCATTCTCGGCATGGCGGCAAGTGACCGCGAACCGTGAAAAAATGTCCACTCACCTGGAACGGCTTTCTTCAGCGCTTCGAATCAACCGTGGGGCAGACGATGCGGCTGGGCTTGCGATTTCGGAAAAGATGAGAAGCCTGATCCGTGGATTAGGCCAGGCGGTGAAAAACGCGCAGGACGGGATTTCGATGGTACAGTCCGCGGAAGGCGCTTTGCAAGAAACGCACGCGGTCCTCCAGAGAATGCGAGAGTTGTTCGTGCAGGCCGCAAACGGAACCTATACCATGAAAGATCGCGAAGACATCAACGATGAATTGCAGCAGTTGAAGAAAAACCTGGATGAAATTGCCCACCATTCCGAATTTAACAACCAGAAGCTTTTGGATGGGTCTGCCTCCCTTTTCCTTTCCACCAGTTCGGACAAGATCCAAGCCATTTCCGGGGAGATCCAACCCGCGAAAATTGCTGCAAGTAGCCTGGTTGAGCAATCTTCCGGGGCCTTTCGCTTGGACATGGAGATCGGCGGTGGCCAGGGTCAAATTCAAAATTCCCACGTGTATACCCAACTCAACGGAACGCTTTCCGGGGAAGCGGACATGGCCACGGAAAGTGGGAAGAATTCGGGATTGACGTCCTTCCATGCTTCCGGCTTGAAGGAAGAATCGTACCTTGTGGAAAGCCGAGAAGTTCCCCTTGGAGGGATCTACTACGTCGACCGTTCGGGCAGCGAAACCCTTGACCCCAACACAGCGATCGGGATCTCTTCGATGAATGTAACCCCCGCTCCAGACCTTGTGGCTTTTGGGGAGTACGAAATCACCCCGGCCCAGGAAGTGCCCTTTATGGCCATTTTCGACGACTACGAAACCACGGATTTGGACCTGATCCGTGGGGTCGACCCCACGGGAAGAGACGGTATCGATGTCCGGATGCACGTGCAGGCTTCCCAAAGCCACGCCGATGCCCAAACACAAGTTGCGTGGACGGATATCGGTGGGGCTGGTTCGGGAACCATCGTGGAGGACAACCCCGCAAGCCATTCCTTTGCTGCGAACCTTGCCTACCAAACCGACGCTGCATTCGATACGAACTTGTATTCCCATTTCCAGGTGGAAGCGGTGGACTCGAGGGATCTCTTGCAATCGGAGATCCAGGCAGTAACGTCGTACGTTTCGGAAACCGGCTCGGAAATGGAAATGGAGTTGACCTACAAGTCCGAAGCCGGGGCCCAGGTCAACATGGGCCTCGGGTACTATGCTACGTCCAACTCGCTGGTCAACATGGAACTCACCTACCAGACCGAAGCCTCTTCTCGAATGAACCTGGAGCTGGACTACCAAGCCAGTGCAGCTTCCCAGGTTGCCATGGAGCTCACCTATCAAACCGCGCCTTCCACAGGGATTGCAATGAATGCCACGTACTCTTCCCGTGCAGGGGAAGAGGTCACCATCCGTTCGACCTACGAACTTCCTCCCACCTACCAGTTGACGATCACCCCCCCGGGGCTTTCCGCCAACCTTGGAAGCATGGATATCGAGCAAGCGCGCAACGAGCTTGCATCCACCTTTTCTGGAGAAAACCTGGATTTTTCCGTTGCCAACCTGGGAGATGGTACGCGAAGGATCGTGGTTCAGAATAACAGGGGGGAAGAAATTTCCATTTCCGACAACAGCTCGGATGAGCTTGGACTTGCCGGGCTGGTTCCCATCGCTGGCCAAGTCCTCGGAACTGCCCTGGAGTACCAAAAGGATCGGGTCGTCAACGTGGAAAGCCAGGATATCCAGCAAATCGGCACGAGCTTGGATACCGCTGTCAATCCCATCGGTATCCACGTATCCGCCATGGACTCCTTCGATGGCACCTATGCGTTACGGATTGAGAACACCGGTCGCTACCAGGTGGAAATCCTGTCCGATGGAAACGGGGATTCGGTTGAATCGGAGCTGGGACTGAACGCGTACGGGACTTCGTTACCCGCAAGTGGTGTATGGGATAGCACCGTTCACGTCTTCCACGATCACACTTTTTCGACGACACTGGCCAATCCATCCTCCCTGGTCGATCTTGCATCCGCGATGCAGGCTGACATCAACGCCCAATCTGCCAGTGGAGCTTCGATCTCGGGAGCTACCTTCAGCACAACCGGGGGCACGTCGCGGCAATTGCAGTTTTCGAATCACTCGATGTACCGCTTTGCCTTTTCCGATACTTCCGGTGGAACGTGGACCCAATTGGGTATCGGAGCTCTCGCTCTGGAACGAGGAGGAACGATCTCTTCGAATTCTGTCTACCACAATTACACCTTGAGCATCGACACCGCAGGGAAAAACCTGGGTGAGATCCGAGATGCACTTCAGACCGCGCTTCAGAATGCCGTGGATGCAGACGGAATCGCCAACACCAATACCTCCGACACCTTTCTGCTACAATCCGGAACAGGTGGGTTGGACCGCATCCTGGTCAATAACTCCGGTACCGCAAACACCAGTTACCAAATCACACTCTCGGATAACACAGGCCTCGTGATCGATCAATTGGGACTTTCCACCCCGGTGCAGAGGGAAGAGAACTTCGTTTCCTCCAACCAGGTATACCACGCGTATTCCATCGACACCGACGTGGGAGGAAGGAACCAACAGCAGGTCGTGGACGCCCTGCAGGCTAGATTGAACCTACTCCTTGCGGCGGATGGCATCACCCCCAACCCGAACACCGCAAGCACCTTCATCCGACAACAAGTGTCTCCAGGCTTGTCGCGTATTGGCATTCAAAACTCGGGAACAGCAAATACCCACTACCGCATCGGTGTATCGGATCACACCGGAACTGCGGCTGCCCAGTTGAACCTGGTTTCCACCGTGGACCCCGGGGACCAATACCTGGCGAACCAAGCGCACCATGAACACGTGTTGAGCGTGAACGTATCCAACATGGATTTACCCCAAATCGCACAAAGCCTTCAAACAACCCTTTCGAGTGCCCTGAATAGCGATCAGATCGTGAATACGCAATCCGCTGACACCTTTGTCCTGGAGCAGGGTGTTCCCGGCTTGGACAGGATCTTGATCCGAAACTCGGGGTTGTCCAACACCAGCTACACGATAGCCCTTTCGGACCAACTTGGGAACGTGGCCTCTCAACTGGGTCTCCAAACAACGGTGGAAAGGGCAAACGATTTTCTTGGATCAGCGGAGGTATACAACGGGCACGTGGTGACGGAAACCATCGGGGACATGAACTTGGAGGAAATTCGAGCCCACTTGCAATCTGCATTGGACACCCTTTTGGCCTTGGATGGAATCGATCCCAACACCAATACCGCCAATACCTTCGTTTTGGAAGAACAGGCAACCGGCCTCTGGCGCATTCGCATTCGGAACACGAACCCGGGGAATACCAGCTATTCCCTTTCGATCTCGGATCAAGTGGGAACCACTGCCGCGCAACTGGGGATGGATGTGGTTGTCCTCCCCCAAACCAGCGTGGCAAGCCATCATGTTCACCACGAGCATACCCTTCTCGTAGAGGTAGGGGATCGGGATATCGAAGAGATTCGTTCACAGCTCCAAGATGCTTTGCAAACCGCTATGAACGCGGATGGAATCGTGGATACGAACAGCCAGGAAAGCTTCCTCCGGGTGGAAGACCCCCCCGGAAGCGGCAGGCATCGTATTGACCTGGACAATACCTTGAATCGAAATACCAGCTACCAGATCGCGATTTCTGACCATGCAGGTGGCCTTGTGGCCAACCAATTGGGAATCCATGCAACGACCAACCGCGCATCTTCCCACAACGGCACGGCCCGGGATTACCTGTTCGACTGGGGGGGCGTTGCAACAAGCGCAAGGAACATCGAGCAACTGCGTGACCAAATGGATGGCCATGCCCTCTTTTCGGCGAATTGGATCGACGAACCCGATTACACTGGGCAAAACTACGGGAGGTACCAGATCACCAACACGGGTGGACCCGACGCAGCAAACGAGATGCGGCGCGTGACCCTGCAAAGCTCTTCGGGCACGGGTGCTACCCAGCTGCTTGGAGGACCGATGGTGCTTCGATGGAATGCAACCGGGCAAACGCAAACCTGGCAGGCACGGGACCAGGTGCGTATTCACGTCCAATACCAGGGAATGAAGAGCTCGGGAGAAACCGTTTCCGGATCGAGAACAGACTGGTGGTGGGAAGGAGAGCAGGGAGACAGAAACCCCCTGGCCAGCGACCCCGATCTTGGTTTCGCCTCCCTCAAGGTTCCGGATAATGTCAGCAATGCAACCGAGTTATCGGTGGGGGATTCGTGGACACTCTTCACCCGTGCCAGTGGAAAGGCGGGCCACGACCGCTTGGACTTCCAGCTGGAAGATGGCCAAACAGCCTCCGATTACGGTTTTGGAGGAACGGGAGCCCGAGGTGGAGGTTCCTTTTGCTTCGACGATGGGGTTCTAGACAACGCTTCCATGCATATCCCTCAAACGGTTCGCTCGGGGATCGGGACCCAATCGACCTTCACCCATAACATCCAATTTGGCAACGCCATCACATCCTCGAACGACGCGGTGGTGTTCAAGGAACGGTACCAGGCTTCCTACGATCACTACGCACATGCTTACTACGGGGACGAGACGACCTACTTTTTCGAGAACAAGGGAGACTGGAGGAACTACATCCAGAATGTAAAAGTATGGCGGCAAGAGGATTCCAACATGTCCCTTCTCTTCACGGTACTGGATGGGGGAAGGCTCTCCGTGGAGGGGAAGGGGTACCACCGCGACGGGAGCGTTGCCGATTTCGACCCGATCGAGATGACCATTCCTTCTGGCGGACCGATTACCATTGGATCGGTGCGATTTGAGGACCTCTCCATTGGGGGCAACCTAACCACGGGAGACAAGTTCGTGGTCAACGTCGCGGCTCGAGCTGGCAACGCCAACTCGGCAACAACCCACGGGGATCTATCCGAGTCGGACACGAACATCGCCATTCGTGGCAATCCCTTTCGGGTGATGGAAAGCTCCATGCAATACCGCTTCGATTCCGGTGCCACCAACGGTCGGGAGTTAAGCTTGTTGGGGTACTTTGTCCATCCGATCATGGGAGGGATGGATAGTGGATGCTACACCGGAACGATCAACGTAGGGGTGGGCGGTTCCGGGTTTGCAACAGGCACGCACGTGGACGAATCGCAAAAGGCTGTCGTTGCGGTCAATTACCTGGGACGGTTCGACCATTACGCGGGAGCTTTGATCAACGATTTCCATTTTCATCAACTGGGCTCCACCGAGCCCATCAAGGAAGTCATCGATTCTGTGGAATACCACCCGCAATCTCGAAACAACGGATCAGTTCTCTTCGAGGTCTTACAGGCAAATGAAGACACCGTTCTACTCCGTGCACAAGCACACTTGTACGATGTGGATGGAAAGTACCGCTACGAAGAAGACGATTTCCTTCTGCTGGGCAAAGACAACACCCACCTGAATCTCTTTGAAAAAGAAGGTTTCGAAGGCCTCACGTTCACCGAATTCCATTTTGGAGATTTGACAAAGCTCCGTGCAGGGGATGTTTTCACACTCACCTTGAGCGCAAACGCGGAAGAGGCTGGAGAAAATTTCGACGAGCTCTTCCTGTTTTCCGAAAAGTACCCGGGTTCCATGTACCCCATGGGATGGCGCTTTCGTGATCGAATGCTTGACCAGAGTAGTACGACCCTGAAAACCTTCCAGGTTGGCGGATGGAACGATCCCTTATCCGGAAAACAACGGGAAGGTTGTGTATACGAGGGCCAAATGACTTTCGGGTTCCAAGAATTCCACGGGGGGTCCGTGGAAGGAGTGCTGGGGAACAAAAACACGCCTCGAATCATCGAAGACACCTTGCGTTTTGATTCGGTGTACCGTAAGGGGTTCGACGCGGGAACGGCGAATCGGCACACGCGGCTGGCCGATATTGCGGAGTTCTACGATGACAAGGGGGGGTTCCTTCTCGAGAAGCCCCAGTACATGCAAATCCTATACGGTGACAAGCAACACACCCTATCGCTCAACCCCCACGACCGATTGCTGGATGTGATGGATCGCATCAACCAGGCCATGTACGTTGAATTTGGTCAAAAGGAACTCGTGCAACAAGACCAGCGGTACAAGTTCGCGTACTTCACCGACCATTCCATGGACGGAAGCCAAATCGCCCGGCCCCAGGGCACCTTCATGATCCAATCAGCTTTGGAAGGAAAACTGGGAGAGGTTGTCCTTAGCGGGAATTCAGAATTGGTTCGTGCCCTCGGGATGCACGTTGTCCGGGAGTCTCAGGAAAGCGACATCTCCATGACCATCCGGGATGCGTTTCAAGGAACAATTCTCAAGGAGAAGGTCAAGAGCACGACCAACCAAGTGGTATCCCTGGCCAACGACCCCCGTTTCCAGTTCAAGGTTTCGGCGGAATTCGGGGATCGCGAAGCCACGTACGATGAAAACCGCAAGGATTTCATCCACGACGTACAGCAGGCGACCCCCCTTTTCCTGCATGTTCTCGATCGTGCCAACGAGCTCCAAATTGGTGCGAAAGCAGGGCAAAGCACTCTCTTTCGGATCAACCGCATGGATTCCCAGGGGCTGGGATTGAAGGGAGTCCACGCCTTGACCCGGGAAAGCGCAGGGGAAGGTATTCGGAAGGTAGACCGTGCCTCTGCCAAGGTGTCCAGCCAAAGAACGATGCTTGGCGCTTTACAAGGAAGGCTCGAAAAGACGATACACAACCTCGGAGTTGCCGCGGAAAACCTAACCCAAGGAGAAAGCCAAGTCCGGGATGCCAACATGGCCCAGGAATTTCTCCTACTCGCCAAGCAGCAAATCCTCACGCAGGTAGCACAGGCAATGCTCTCGCAGGCGAACACCCTTTTCGGCAACACGCTGGAGTTGCTTCGGGGCATGTAGTATTGCAAGAGAAGCATTTCCATCGAATGTACCCTGCGCGGAACTCCTTTTCCTGGTTTGGTCATTGCTCGCCAATTTGGAAGAAATGCATTCCACCGATTTTTCTCCTTTTATGGTATCATTTGTTCCGGAAGCCCTTGAACTGTGTCCCAAGTATTCTTTGACAAAACAAAGGAGGAAAAAACATGAGGAAACTTTGGTTGTTTGCATTGGTTCTGCTGGTTT
>DAOPKN010000081.1:0-8455 GCA_035391225.1 Thermotogota bacterium | reverse complement strand
ACCAATTCCCGGAAGGTGATCTTGCCATCGCCTTGCGAATCTGCATTGTAGGTGCCATCAAAGGACCCATTGGGGTTGGAGTAGCCCACGTGGCCCAGGCCATCTGCCAGCGAAAAGGTGAAAAAGCCGTTGGCGATCAGGGCAAACTCCATGCTGTATTCATCGCTGCGGCAGGCCGCCATCACGTAGTAGGCAGAATCGCCGCGGGGGGAGGGACGGGAAAATTCTTCAAGGATGTTATCCAGGAACACCTGTTGGGTTTCCCGCGATGCTCCGAGATCCACGAAACTCCCGGACATGCAGGCATCGATGAATACAACCTTCGTTCCAGGAATAGCATCCAGCATGGTTCTGAGTTGGCTCACGCTGAAAGTCGTCACATCGGAAAACACAAGGTGGGACTCGCCTTCGAAAAAACCGTGCCCAGAAAAACTGAAGACCAGGACATCTTCCGGTGCGGTGGAAGAAGAAAGGGAAGCAAGAACAGACTGGGGCTCGGCGCTGGGAACGTAGTCCAGTACCGTTTGGATTTCGTAGGCTTCCTTCAAGTTGCCCAGAACCGTTTGGAGATCAAGGGCATCGTTCACGCAATAGTTCAGGTCATTTTCTTCTCCCAGGTAGTCGTTGACCCCTACCAGCACGGCTCGATGCTTCCCGGAAGCTGGCCGCTCCCCGGATACCTCGGTGATGACCCCCCATCCCATGAAGGCACAGGAAGAAAAGAACAACATGACCGATAACAACGCGATCACCAAGAGAATTGAACGGATTTTCATTTTTCCCCTTCCTTTCCGAAGCCATCTTCCACGTTCGGCACCCATAATGGAATGAAAGACAAATGACATCCAATTATTATACCACAGGGGGTCGCCACCCACAGGATTCCTTACGTTTTCCCAAAAACGTCATTCCCCTTGCATGCAGAAAGCGTCGCTTACTTTGTTCCCTCATGTTCTTTTGCCCTTTGGGACCGCCGCACCCCAGTGCGGCTCTTTTTCCCTGCGTTCCCAAAACCCGGCCGCACTGGTGTGCGGCGCTCCCAGGTTCTCCAGTTTCGCCTCAACAAATTTGGAAACCGAGTTGTAGGGGAAGACCTCCGTGTTTGCCCGCTGCAAATTTCTCCCGGGATACCCTTCCTCAGTGCAAAGGGTGAATTGATCATTCGATCACCTCCCAATATCCGCCCTTGGCAGGCCCGATGCGACGTAAGTGATTCTGTTCCTGCAATTTCCGGATGTTTCGTTCGATGGATCGTTCCGTTATGCCAATCATTGAGGCAAGCTCGGGAATCGTTAAATTTCCATTCAGCTTAAGTGCCGCAAGAATTTTCCCCGACGTTTTCCCCGACGTTTTCCCCGACGCTGTGGATGGACTGGTATCCAGTGTTTGTCCCTTAATCGGCTTCCGGTGAACCGTTGCCGTGAAGAGGCATCCATCCCGGTCATCCATGAAATCAGTTTCCGGCCAAGCATCCAGAGCGCGTTTGATACCAGAACAAAGAGAGATTGGACTGCGCACATGCTGGCTAGCTGCGTTGCTAATCAACTGGTTGATACGACCCACTGCGGATTGGGCAAGTCCGGTGATCTGGCCATCATCCCGCACCCCGATAACAATGCGGCCTCCCTCACTGTTGGCGAACGCTACCATCTCCGCGGCAAGGGAATCCACATTGCTAATATCAGCCTTGAACTGGAGACGGCTGTCTTCGCCGTTAGCAACTAGTTTTCTGAGTTCAGCAAGTCTCATGTCTTCCCCCTTTCGGTTTTGCCTTGGGAGTTTTACACTGGCCGCACTGGGGTGCGGCGCTCCCAGAAAGACTTTTAGGCGGGAACCAGTTTCTTTTTCTCCCGTATCGCCACGAAGAACAAGGGAACGGAAAGGGCGAAGCCGAAGCAGCCGAAGGCCACGTAGCCGGTTTGCAACCCGAAGTAGTTGACCACGATGCCTCCTACCACGGACCCCACGATGTAGCTAATTCCCTGGAATACCATCCAAAAGGAGGCTTGGGCGTGGCTGATGCGGTTCTTGGGAAGGAAAAAGTGGATGTAGGTGGTTAGGGAGTAGTAGATCACGATGAAGTTCCACCCGTGCACCAGCTGGATCAGCACGAAGGAAAGGGGGGTAAGCATGAAAGGGGTGAGGGTGATGCGAACCGCCAGCAGGAATACCCCGGAAGCGGCAAGCAGGGTAACCCCGAACAGCTTGATGATTTTCCGTGCGAAGAAAAGGAAAGGAATCTCTGCCACGGAAAGCACCGCGAAGGAGATGCCCGTGAGGGAAATATCGTAGCCCCTTTCGCGAACCACCACGGGAAGAAACGCGTTCCCGAAGGCTACCAGGCTGATGGAAAGACCCGCAAACCCCAGGTAAAACCAAAGTCGCTTGGGCGTAGGACCTGCGCCAGGGCTCTTCTCGTCGTGTTCTTCCACCCGCGAGGGAAGCCCTTCCAACCGAAAGATCAACATCAACCCCATGAGCGCACACAACGTGGACCACGCGAAAAGAATGGCAAAGCTCAACTTGATCAGCAAACCCAGGAAAAGCGAGGAAGCGGAGAAACCAATCGTCCCCCATAGCCGTGGGATATCCAGGGTTCGCTTTTTCTTGGTTAGGGATTCGATCACGTTGGCTTCCCCGATGGGGACAAGGGCAGCAAGGAAGAAGCCCAGAAGCACGGTACCCACCAACTTCCCCGGGAAACCAGGCAGGAGAAAGACGGTCCAGACAAGCGAAGCGGTGCCCAGGGCAATCCAAGAGATGGCCTTGCGCCGTGGCCACTGGAGGCGCAGCCGAAACCAGAATGGATTGGATACGAGGGAGGAAACAGGGATCACGGCCATCAGGATACCAATTTGGAGAGGAGAAAAACCCATCGAAGTGAAGTATTGGCCGAAAAGGGTGGTCACCGCCAGGTTGGCATAGATGAACGTTTCAACGCTGGCTTCCTTGAAAACTGACGTGGTTGGGGAAGTGGACAATTAGGAAACCTTCTTTCTGTTTTGGAGATTATACCAAAAGGGAGAGGGATTCTAAAACATGGGGAGTTGCGCAGGGAAGCTTTTTCCCTCGGGGCAATCGTAGTAACCCAGCAACGAGGGAGAATCGACGTTATGCTGTTTTTGATTGGCATTCACCCGGGAATCTTGGCTGATAGCATAGCAGTACACGCACTGGTTCTGACAGGTATCGTACATGCCGATATCCTTGCTTTTCACGCAACCACAGGCTTCCCTTTGGAAGCGATCAGGCGTGGAATCCACTTGGATTCCAAATTCTCGGAGGATGTACTGGTCATCGATACACTTCCCGGCAGGGATTCCCAGTTCCGGGAGGCGCATTTCGGGGGGTTCTGCACAGGAAAAAATCTCCAGCCCGAATTCCCCCGCTCTCTTAACCATGTGGCGCACGAGCCTCTCGTATCCAGCATCCTGCACGTCCAATTCCTGGAGAAAAATGTTCTTCTGCCCCAGCCGGATGAAGTTGCGCTTGGCACCACGGTACTCGTCGAAAAAGCTCGTGACCAACCGCGTGGTGTGGGGACCGATCCGTTCCAGTATGCGGTCGAAATTCTGGCTGTGGAAAGAGAAGTCGGTGACGTTGGAAAGGATGATGGGGTCGTATCGCCAGATCACGCGTTGCTTCCCAAGCATGCGGGAAAGGTCAATGAACGTTTGGGTGATGGTTTCAAAATCCGGGATGCGGGGTTCGAATTCTTTAGGATACGCGTTGAGCGTGAAATGAAAGAAGAAAGGCAGCCCCCTTTTTGAAATTTCGTCCAAGTGGGGTACCATCGGGGCGGGATTCTTGGACCAAAAAACCACCACATCCACATCTTGCTGGGCAAGCGAAACCCGGGCCACCTGGTGGGCGTTGAAGGGGTTGGGAACGCACACGAAACCCTCCCGCAACCGTTTCATGAACCATTGGGAATAGAAACAGGGAATATCCGTCCGGCGACTCGCGCTGATAATCATTTTCTCCCCCCTTGTTTTGACTTTAACAAAATTCGCTTTCCAAATCAAGTTTTCTCCCTTTGCAAGCTGCTTTCGGAATCATGAATTCGCGCTACGCATTTCTCTCCCTTCGCGGTTTCCGACAGCTTGCTGAAAAAATGGTATAATTCCAGAAACTCTTCACCATTTTTTCGAGGGGGGAAACCCATGATTGCACATTGGGACGGCAAAGATATCCCAAAAGGAATTTCATTGCTCTTGCACGATTGGTTACCGGGGATTTTTGGACCCGAAGCGGTGAAGTTGCTGGAAATGGTTCCTACGGGAGTTGAACCGTTCTCTCTTGTGAAAAGCACGCTCCAGCTTTTCTCTCGCGAACCCTTCCCACTGGATTTCCTGTGTGCCCAACCTTTCCGTTCACGAAAGGGCTCGTTCACGAAACCCGAGATCAGCCCCTTTCTTTTTAAGGAAAGCGGATACTTTTCTCCACTGGTGATGGTGGAAAAGAGAGAACGCTTCCTTCGCGAGAAACAAGAGGGGGAGAAACCCGTGATGGACCTGGAGGATTTCTTCGTCCTGCCAGGGGCGGTGTTGTACCAGGCGTTGGTGCTGGCACGAATGGTTGTGTATGCTTTTTTCCAATCCCCCGGGGAAAAGGGGGGGGAATGGACAGCGAAGGAGGAAGCGGAAGACGCTTCTTTGGCAGGGGTATTGGAGCACAACCTGTCTCACCTTCCGGTGGGCTCCCATGCCATGCCCCTCTTCCTTGGTTCTGAGAACACCTTGAAACGCTATCGAACCCTCGTGTTTCCCACCTTGCTGCCTTTCCAACCCCTAAACGCCCTTCATGGCCTGGGAGAATTGAGCAAGGTCGTGTACCACGGTTCGAAGGTGGCAAAGTCTTTCCGTCTTCCCCATCCTTCCCATGAAAACAAGCTGGACATGTTGGAGAGCCCGGAATCGGAGTTGATCGGGCTTACGTTGTTTCTCACGCGCGGGGCACGGTACAACCTTTCCACTTTGTCCATCCTTGCCGCGGAGGAAAACCTGCCGGCGGAACAAAGAGCCCTCAGTTTTTCCAGTGCAAGTGTTCCCTTCCTCAACTTTTCGGACGGTACCCGGGTCACCATGGGCGGAAAGAACTTGAAGCAAGCCGTGCCCGTACTTAAAGCCGAGAAGCCAATGGTTTGTACTGGGGTGGAAAAGGAATCTGGAGCGCTTGGCGTGAATGCCTTGGTGGCCTACCGCACCTGGAAGGGATACACCTTTGAAGACGGCATGGTGGTAAGTCGCAGCTTTGCCCAGAAGATGGGGGTGAAACGGCAGAAAAAGCTCCACGCGGAGGCATTTTTGCCCGCGGATTTCTTTGCAGAGCTTTCCTTTTCCGTGAAAAGCACGCATCGAAGTTTCTTCCGATCCCGCTCGGGAACATATCGCTGGGAATACGTGTATGAAACGAAGCGCAGTGAGAAAAGCGAGAAAGGTTCCCAGCTTTCCTACTTCAAAAGAAAGTTGAAGCTCTCCGCGCGCAACTCTGGAAGTGTAAAAAAGGGTGACTGGCTGGTAACATGGTGCCTTTTGGAGGCTCCTTGCACTTCTCCCGGAAAGGCTGGACGAGGCAACAAGCGAGAATATGGACCATTTACAACCCTTGAAGAACGCCCTTTGCTGGTGTACGAGGAACCGTATCCCGGGGAATTGGAACCGGTACCGAAAGAACGAATCGACACGGTTTGGCCCGTGATTTCCTATACCAAGCAGCAAGCCGCATTGGACGAAGAGGGGAAGTACCGAGAGAAGGGCTTTTACCTCTCCCGAAAATTCGCCTTCACCGTCCATCAGAATTGCCCCCTGGAAGTGGGTGACAAGATCACCGGCCGCCATGGCAACAAGGGAACGGTGGCGAAGATCTTGGACGATGACCAAATGCCCTTGGCAACCATCGGCAGGAAAGGAAAACGCGTGGAAGTGCTGATCAGCCCCATGAGCGTGGTTTCGCGGTTGAACATCGGCCAACTGCTGGAAGTGCACGCCTCGGTAGGATGGGGCGAATGCACCGTGCCCCCTTTCTCCCCGGAAATCGATGCGAAATGGTTGGACACATTGCTTTCGACGCTCCAGAAAAAGGGCGCCGACCAGTGGGGCTACTTCCCCGTGGATGGCAAACCGACCTGCGTAGGCTGGCAGTACATGGTCCGCCTCAACCATTTTTCACGGGACAAGTTGCACGTGGTGGGAAAGGCACGCACATCGCGTTTCAACGACCAGCCGTTGAAGGGGAAACGAAACCGTGGGGGGCAACGAATCGGGGAGATGGAGTTTTGGACGCTCTTTGACCATGGCGCGTTGCACACGATCGAGGCGTTCGCGCTCACGAATCATCCCGATTTTGACCCGGAAAAGAAGTACACGTACATCTTCCAGCGAGGCCTGATGGGTCGACCGCTGCAGTGGAAAAAAAACCAAACCAAGGAAGAGAAGAGGTTCCTGCGCTTCGATTCCGCCCAAACGGACGGTGAAACCCGGCAAATCACCACCCATTTCAAGTTACTTCCCAAGCTCCCGAAAAGGAGTGCCCGAAAGAAGGAATTTTCCCCGCTCTTGGCCATACCAAATGGCAAGGGGGAAGTGGGAGAGAAGGAACTGGGAGAAGCCGAGAAGTTATTCGATGAAATCGAGAAAGCTCTCTTTTCCTACAACCACGCTTCGTATTCGTTTCAGCTTGTGGGAAAAGAGGGTTACCTCCGCAAGCACATGCTGGGGCGTCGCATCCACCACTCTGGGCGCTCGGTGATCACACCTGCTCCCGAGGCAGACGTAGACAGCGTCTTTTTACCCGTGGAATTTGCGCTGGAATGGTTCCCGAAATACTTCCCCCCAAACGATTCCCTCGTTCGAAAAGCCATCTCAGGTGGAGAGAAGGAGCGTAAGTCCATTGCCAACCTGGCAAACGAGAAATGGCGCCAGTCGAACCAAAAAGTATCGCTCCCCTTGCGTGTCCTTTTGAATCGTCAACCTTCACTGCACTTGCACAGCATGCAAGCATTCGAACCCGTCTTCTGGGAACACTATTCCATTGGGTTGCCCAACCTTGTTTGCGAAGGATTGGGCGCGGATTTTGACGGGGATACCATTGCCGTGTACTTGCCGTTTCCCCTTCTTTCGATTGCAGGGGAAATCTCCGGAACCTGGGACCTTTCGGGGTTACTGGCCGAACTGGACAAAATGAAACCTTCCAGCCATCCTTTCCGCCTGGGAGACCGTGGACTCGCCTGGAGTCTCTCGCAGGACATGGTGTTTGGGGGTTTTTGCAAGGCTGGAGAAGGAGGATCGCCCAAAAAGAAGCTGGGGAAAGAATTGCAGAACCTCTTGCTCGCGGAAAACCCCGGTGAATCGCTGCAATCCTGGCAAAGTGATTTGCTTGCGGCATGTGATGGTAGTGACTTGAGCCTGTCCTTTTTCGATGCACGCTTTCCCGAAGGAAAAGGCAAAAACATGCAGCGCTTCATCCTCTCGGGGGCCAGGGGAAAGGAAAACCAGTTCCGACAGCTGTACGACTCCATCGAGTTCTCCGATCCGCTCAACCCTCCGTCGAAACCGGAAAACTTGGACCCCTTTTCCCGGGGTCTGAGCCGGGAAAACGTTGCCAAGATCGCCAGGCGCTCCCGAAATGGACTCATGACAAAGAAACTGGAAGTGGCACAAGCCGGATACCTGACGCGGAAACTGGTGGAGCTTCTGTACCCCGTGCGCGTGTCGATGGAGGATTGCGGGACGAAGGAAGGGCTCTTGGTGCAAAAACAAGACTTCGAGGAGTTCCAAAAGTCTTGGGGGGATGGGAAGGAAAACCCCCTGGAACCCCGGCGATTCCTGCTGGGCAGGTACGTGAAATCCGAGCTAGAAGGAGAGTGGATGCTGGTTTCCGAACAAAACCTCTCGCAATTCGCTTCGGAAAAGACACTGCTCGTGGACCGGCTATGGATTCGAAGCCCGGTGCATTGCGGGGCAAAGGGCGGACCCTGTGCACGTTGCTGTGGGGTGGACCTTTCCGCACCCACACTGACCGAAGAATACCTTCACCCCGTGGGAGCATTCGTTGGCGTTCAAGCCGGCCACGTTATCGGCGAGGGAACCACCCAGTACTCGATGAAGGCGTTGCACGAGGGCAAGGGTCTTTCCCTGGCTTCGTTGGCAAGCAGGTTGTTTTCCGTGCCCCCGGAAGAGAAATTCCCGGGTTACGTGGGTTTCCTGAAAGAAAAGTTGAAATCAACCAAAGAAAATGCGAAAACGCGAAAGCCCCAACCCAGGGTTGACTTGAAAACCATCTCCGTATTTTCCATCCATTTGGAGCTGTTCTACAAGAGGTTGCAAGACCTTGGGTTGCATTCCCAAACCGACTTTTTCAACTGGATGTGCAACCCCACCCGCTTGGGGCTTTTCGGCGCACTCTCTTTCGAAAGGGAAGGCAAAAACTTCGAAACTTGGAACAAGGAAGAACC
>DAOPKN010000080.1:0-8975 GCA_035391225.1 Thermotogota bacterium | reverse complement strand
GTCGGGGAAGAGGAGCTTGAGTAGCCCTGCAGCAATGCGTTTGACCGCCTTGGAGTCGCGCATGTCTCCCTTGGTTGCCAGGTGCTGTTCCACGAACTGGTCATACTCGTTCTTTCGACGGAATTCGTGGTAGATTTCCGAGAGGTAGTCGGCTTTCAACCCCATGCCTTTCACCCGGTGTTCCACGGTGAGCCGGGGAATGCGCCATCCGGGGAGGATGCCGTGGAACCGGTCTAAGAAAGCGGTTTCCGACATGAATTCCGGAAGTTCATTCACCAGGTTGTCGCTGCGGGGGCGCAGGTCTTGGCTCAACGGGATGTTTCCCAGGATACTCAGTCCCGCCGCCGAGGTGCCTTCAAACTCTCCCACCTTGTAGCTCCCCGATTCCAAGTATCCCTTCAGCGCCCCGATGATCTCTTCCGGATTGTTGAATTTGATGGATTGTACCTCGTCGAACACCACCTGGTCGAACGCCGTGAGCAATCCCGCTTTCTTGCGCGACATGTCGTAGAGCAGCTGCGCGCGCGTGATCGTGCCCCCGCTCACCAACCACACGTACTTGCTCATGCGCGAGTACACGTAGGATTTTCCCGTCCCCTTGGGCGCCAACTCGATCATGTTGGTGCGCTGTTGTACCACCGGAATTAAGCGGTAGAGCATCATACGCTTTTCCTCGAACGAAAACTTCCCCGGGTCATATTCCATGCTGCGGATCAGCAAGTCCACCCACTCTTCCAGCGAAAACCACTTGCGTTGGTCGCGGAAGTAGTTCAGGTCCACCGTGAACGTTTGGAAAGGGCGAAATTCTTGCAACACCACGCTGCCGTCCTTGTTGTCCCCGGGGACGAACACCAGCGTGCCCACCCCCCAGGCGTTTCCGGAGAAAAGAACCTCGTGCTCGTTGGCCACCTTGGGGGACACCTGGCCGTCGCGGATATCCAACGAGGGAATGGCCAGGTCCAACCTGGACTGCTTGAAGTTGACCTGTACGCCGAAACGGTCGATTAGGCGCACTTCCTCCCCCCGGTACAACCGCCGCTTCACCTGCTGCGCGCGGGTTTTGTCGGGGAAATGCTTGTCCATGAACCCCGCGATGGCCTCACTGTCAATTTCGCCATTGCGGATGTAGCGCGACACGACCCAGTCCACTACAAAGGCGGGATAGTCACGGTTGATCCCCGCTTTCTCCACCAGCGACTTGTTGATCACCACTTCTTCGAAATGTTCCAGCATTTTCTCTTCCAGGCTGGTCAAGAGTATCCCTCCTAAAATAGGTCTTCCAGGCCCGTGGATGCACCTGGACCAGTGGTTTTCACTTCCAGCGCTTCGTCCCAAGAGTAGGAATGCTGGCGGTAGTGCACCTGCACCCGGAGTCCCAGCTCGAATTGAACCCCCCGCATCTCCGAAAGATCCGCTTGCACGGGAACCACGAGCTTCTCTCCCGGTCGGATTTCCAGGTCGTGCACCCCACCGGTGATGAAACGCCCACTGAGCCGCTTGATCACTACCCCCATGTCGGAGTGGTTGCGGATTTCCAGTTCCACCGTTTCTCCCTTCCGCTTGCGCGGCTGGTTGGCAGCCCGCAACTCCAGTTCGGGGGGGCGAACCTCGGCATCCTCCGGTGCTACCAGCAGGTAGGGCACCGCCATCTCTTCGGGCGTCACTCCACCATGCATCGCGCCATGGGGCCGTTTGCCAAACGTACCGTGCCCCAACGGGACAACCAGCACGTGATCCTCCCCGTCCGGAACGAGCAACATCTCGGGGTTGTTTGCCAGAAGCGCTTCCCCTTCCCGCCGCCCGCAGCGCAACACCCTCCCGGAATGGTCCCGCTCGCCGTAGATCGCCGGAAGGATGGAGCCTGGGAACACGGTGTTGCCATGGTCAGCCAGAAGCAGGATGTATCCCCCGAACCAGCGAATCACGCGCAGCAACTCTCCCACCAGGCGGTCCACGGTTTCCAACTGCTCGAAGTACAGCGCTTCACCGTCGTCGAAGGCAGCGTGCACCCTCTCGGCATCGTAGGAAAGGTCCCAGTACACGTACAGCTGGCGCTCTTCTTTCAAGAAGCTTTCCAGCGAACCATCGGAACTTCTGGCCATGGTCTTTTCCCAGCCTGCGTTGCCCAGCATCAACTCGCGGTTGGGTTGAGTGGTCGTGGGAACGGTGGACAGCAATAACTGGCTTTGCACCAGCCGTGCGGATGCCCGGATCCGGCTTTCCAAAAACTCCATCCATTCGGAGCCCAGCGCGTCCACCACGTACACGAGCACTTTCTCGCCCTTGTCCAGCAACGCCTGAACCCTTTCCCTCACGGTTGCCAGCGTACGCCTGGCGTGCACCGTGGAAAAAGTCCCTTGCTGATCCTTGAACCATTCCCCAAATTCCCGGGTTCGCTCCCGGCAGGTTTCCGGCTGGTTGACAAGGCGTGCTCGCTTGTATTCGTCCATGTAGGCGCGCAACCAGGCCTGAAGAGTGTCCCACTTCAACGATGGGAAATCGTGGACTTGCCCAAACACGCCTTGCAAGTCCAACCACGCCAGCCCCAGGGTTTGGGAAAGCATTTGTTGCTGTTCAAAAAGCAAGGCTTTTCCCTCTCGTCGGGAACTGTCCAACGCTTTCAGCAAGAACTGGCGTTCCTGCACCGGGAAAAAGCCCGTGTACACTTTCAAGGCATGATCCAGCCCCAACCCGTTTCCCCGGCGGGCTATCCACTTCTCCATCGGGCGCAGCACCTTCGAAGGATTCAGCAAGCTTTTCCCCCCAAAGACAGGGTCCGCAGCGATCTTCTGGAACAGCGTACGTCGGAAATCAAGCGTCTTGCGGGTAAGGGCCACCGTTTCTTCTTCAAACGGAAGTTTCCAGGTTTGGGTGAGGAAGTGCGTGATCTCGGAAACCCCCTTCTCCACCAGGGGCAAGAAAAGTTCTTGGAAATCGCCGAAATCTTCGAGTTCCTTGCGGGCCAGCAAACGGTCCACCCACTGGCTGGCAAACTTCCCCTGGGCATGCAGCAACGCCAGCACGAAATCCGCCGCCAACACCGGGGAATCCAGCACCGGGAAAACCCTTCCCTGGAGCAATCGTTCGAACCAATGATCGAAAGGCTCCCCCTCTTCCAACGGCAACTGCTCTGCGAAGGTCACCAGTTCCTCGTGGCGAGGCAATCGCAACACGTCCGCCGGCAAGTGGGCACCAAACACTTGGCGCAGCAACGCCTTGAGCGAATGGTCTTCCAGCTGCAATTGGGCGAAACCCCGGTTTTTCAGGTAGGCACAGGTGAAACCATCGCGTATCACCACGCACCCATCCTCCGCGAGCAATCCCACCGGGTCGCTTTCCACGAGGTGCAACCACTGCTCGTGGGTTTCCACAACGGTTGCCCCCTCCATCATTACACGCTTATCGGGATCCAGGATCACCTTCCCATGGTACCACCACCCCCATCCCCTGTCCGGGCGTTTTGTGAAACAGGAACGATTCCAGCGTGGACGAAAAGGCAAGGTCTACCACGCACATGACTCCACCCACGAACTGGCTCTGCAAGAAGTACTGGAAAAACTCTTCCACCAGCGAAGTTTCGTAGTTGTACAGGCTTTGCAGGTACGACGTGGCGTTCTGGAAGAAAACGATTTGGCCCGCGTAGGCCTCCAGCAGGTAATCCGAAAGGTCCCGCGGCTGGGGCCACAGCCCGAAATGCGCCCGCACCGCAGAGTACGGCAAAACAACCAGTTGGGCAAATTCCCCGCGCATCCATTCCACCGCGAGGGGCTCCATTTCCAGCGCGTTACCCTGGATCACGATGGAAGGGTACTTGGGTGGGGGAACCTTCCGCAAGAAGTCCGCCGCCCTCTTCATGAACCTTCCTCCGGTGAGAGCGCGAACAGCCATTTTTTCAACAAGTTGCGCCCGCTCTCATCCATTTCCCCGATGAAGTAAAACAGGGCGCTGGCCACTTCCTCCTGCTCCACCAACCCATGGTTTTGCAACAACCCGGAAATTTCCGTAAGCGAAAGCCGGGAAACCACCTGTTCCCGTTCCAACGGATGCCTTTCCATCTCCAGCCGCCGCTTTCGCCCGCGCAGCTCCTGCTCCAAGGGGTTGAGCGCACCATCCAACACCGCCAGTGGCGATTGCTTCGCCAACACTCCCAACCCCTTCAGGAAGCCTTCGCGATCCTCTGCTTCCACGTTGAAAAGCCGTTCCCAATCTGGGCCCACCTTATCCTGCACCCAATCCGCGAACCGCTGCGGCTCTTGCTTTTGCGCCTGCCACCAGGAACGGTAATCCCCTTCGAGAACCCGGTTGAGCATGAGCTTGGCGTTTTCCAGAACCTTGTCGTGGAAAAGACGCGTTGCCCGGGCCAAGAAGGCTTCCACGGCAGGTTGCACCCGGGGAACCACTTCCCTGGGTTCGATGTACGCGAGCGGCTTACCGAACACTTTTTCCAGCGTGCCTTCCAGGTTGTTTTTCAACAGCAGCTGCACTTCCCAGCCTTCCCCAACATCCTTGAGCTCCTGGGAAAAGCGTTCCAGCAAGTGCAAGAACAACCGTCCTTCTTTCTCCACGGGGAAAAGGGCCCCGAACAGCTCGTCCACTTGCTTTTCCAGCGCCCGGAACTGGTGGTTTTCCACGCGCTGGCGGTAATCGGAAAGCTCCTTTTCCAGCACAAGGAAGAAGGCATCATCCATGTCCAGCAAGTCTTTTCCAAAGCCTTCCAAAACGGGATGCACCATTTCCGACGCCCACTCCAGCGTTTTCTGGCGTGCCACGGCCTTTTCCACCACCTTGCGTTCCCAGGAATGCTGCTCGGAATCGTGCACCCCGTAGGTAGCAAACCACCGGGCGGGGTCCGGTTCAAACACTTTCCACACCAGGAGTTGGAGCCTGGTTGCCGCTTTTTTCTGGTCCACCTGCACCACCATTTGGAACTTGGTCTTCAACCCGATGGAAAAGCTCATCCCCGGCGATTTCTTCTGGAACGTCACCGTGTTGGGGTCCATCTGGAAATCTCTCTGGAAAACCGACCACACCAGCGGAGCTTCCTCATTTAAGAGAGCTTCCAGCAGGTGGGTGTATTCGCCGAACCAGGTGGAATACTCGCTCTTGTTGTTCTGGAAGTGGTCGAAGTACTTGCGGAAATTCACCCCCCATTCGCGGTCCACGAAAGCTTCCAGCTTTTCCATGAAATGGGTATAGCGGGCCGATTCCACCTGCTGGAGTTTCTCGCGGAGGTTCTGGAAAAACTCCGCGAAAACATCGTTTCCCCACATTTTGGGGTTCATGGAAACGAAATCCTTTGCCACTTCGCACACCGCCATCGGTTTTCCCCATTCCAACCCGTCGAACCCTTCCAGCACCTTGTGTTCCTGCTCCAGGCTCTGGCTTGCGGTAAACATCTCCCACTTTTCCTCGAAACTTTCCTTGGGGAACGCGAGCTCGAACTGGTCGCGGAACAAGCGGGCGGCAATTTCCACCGCTGCCTCTTCCCAGGTTTGCTTGATCTCATCCAGTTTCTGCCGGGCCAGCATGGGATCTCCTGCGCCGTTTTCCACGAGGAACAGCCCCACCTGGTCGATGAATTCCCTGCCGTGCTCGCCTGCCGCATCCTGCATCACGTAGTGCAGCACCAGCTCCTGGAATCGCTTTGCGGGGCCTTCCATCTGGTCCACCACCGCCAACGGGTTCACGGGGAGCTGGGAATACCAGTTTCGAATCGTGCTGATAATTGCAGACGGTGTGCCCTGGGGTGCGGCAAACACTTCCTTGAGAACTTCCTTGAAATCCGACGTCACGATGGAGAAGCTGTACTTGCCTTTTCCCTTTCTCACGACATCGTTGAGCACGTCCGCCAACACCGTGGAGTTCATCACTTGCTTTTGTTTGCCGCCATCGAGAACCAACACTTGGTCACGCGTGGAATAAGGGTGAAACGCGTAGCAGAAGAGCAGGAACACCAGGTTCCGGGACAAGCCGTAAGGAGCTTCCATAAGTGTTTCCGCCAGGCTCTGCAACTCGAAGGGTTCCTCGGTTTCTTTCACGGCATCCTCCACCATGTGCACCACGTTTCGCAGCTCCTCGCTTGCGGTGGGAGAAGGATGGAGAAAGCACGTGCCGTCCTTCTGGGTGTACAGCGCGGGGAAAAAGATGAAGTTCTTCAGCGTGCGTTTCACATCCCCTTTTTCATCCTCGTTCGGCTGCACCAGCAAGGAGGCATCGGCACATTCCAAGATCAGCGCACCGGTACGCTTGATGTTGCTGGCCTGGGTCTCTTTCCACAGGTTGGTATCCACGATCCGTGGAGTCTTGGAATACACCTCTCCCAACAGGCGCACCAGCACCGAACCTCCCTTGAGATCCTGGAAATGCACCGTTTGTTTTCGCAGTTCCCCCTCACCCCGGTACATCAGCTCCACCTGGCACGATTGCAAGAACTTTTTCACGTCCTCGCCCAGCTTCTTTTTCGCCGATTCCGCCCGGTTGTTGAAATCCTGGCGTTCTTCCGTTCGGTCATACTCCGGGTACTCGGTGGCCAGGTTCTTCCAGGCAAGGTAATCGGCCATTTGTTCCAACAAGTCGTGGTGCAAGGTCCCTTCCATGGCCGCAAACACGTGGTGGGGGGGGAAAGGTTTCGAATCCAGGTCCTGCAGTAGCTCCGATCCCCCGCGATCGAAATCCACCTGGAAAATCAGCTGGAGATGGCCCGGTTCCGCATCCAAATCCGGACGGAGCTTTTCGGGGTAGCGTTTCCGAAAATCTCGGGGGGCGAACCAATGCACGTCCACGCTTCGCGTGTTACCCGCACGGGGCTGTTCCAACGAGTAGGAATCGGAAAACTCCGACAACTCCGGCAAGAGCTCTTCCAACGGGAGTTCACGACGCGACAGGTACCTTTCCTTGAGTTTTCGATGGTCCTCGTTCACCTTCTCCGCGTTGCCCGTGCTCAACCGGTAGGCGTCTCCGAAGGAGAAGACCAATCCCTTTTGCTTCAACTTGTACACGATACGCTCCACGTCCAAGGGTTTCAGGTCGGAAAAGGCGAAGGCTTTTTTGATCATTTCCATCGAGGCATTGAGGATGTGATCGTTGAGCGCATCGAGCAGCGCGATCACCTTCAACACCCGGATCTCCTCGCGGGGCAGGTTTCCCGAAAGCTGGCGGAAATACTCCACCTTGGGTGCGACATCCTGGTGGTTGGGGTCCGCGCGCATGGCATCGGTGAAGTAATCGAAAAGCTGTTCCGGCCCGTACAGCTGCGCGCCGCTCGCTTCGAAACCATTTTCTTCCAAGAAAGCCCCGAACCCGTAGGCCATCGTACCCAGTTCGTTGCTCCAGCGATGCGAATCGTTCAGGAAGGTAAACACGGTGCGCTCGTTCTGGGCCACCTTCTCGGAAATCCGCGGCAACACGGGGATGGTGAAGGGGTGCAATGGGAAAAGGCCCGATTCGATGTCAAACACATCGTAGCGCGAGGCATCCAACCCCAAGCGTTGCACCAGCAACTCTTCGAGAAACCCCACCATCTCGTCGTGGGAAGGCGGCAACGTGTCGCGCAGCTGGTTGAATCCGTTCTCGCGGATCATCACGCGGGAAAGCAAGCGGTAGGTGTACAGGTTTTCCAGGTGCATGGTGCGTCGCTCGAAACGGGCGGAGATCTTGGAAAGATCGGATTTTACGTCGGAATCGGCCAGGTGGGCATGGCCATACTCCTCCATTGCCAGGTGCGAAACGAAAATGGGCAACACCTTGGCATCCTTCACGTCGCAAGCCTCGGCGAAGTCTTGCAACCGCTGGGACTCCACCGAACCCCGGTGCATGGCGATGTGGTTCAAGAACCCGGAAAACTCGTCCCAGATCACCACGATCCCTTCGAACCCTTGCGACCGGATTTTCTTGGCCACGGTGGTGTAAATTTGCTTCACGTCGTAATCGTTCTGCTGGTCCATGAAGCCCACTCCCAGCAACTCTTTGTGCACCCTTGTGAATTCCTCCAGTGCACGTGCGTGGTAGTTTTCCAAGCTGCGTTCCAGGTCCACCAGGCTCTCGATCCCCAGGGGAACCAGTCGTTTCTCGATCTCGTTCTTGATTTGAATGAATTTGCCATCGTGCAACAGCTGGTCGATCCTTTGAAGGGCTTGGGAAAACTCCGTCTCCTGCTTGAGATCACCCAGCCCGAAACGATCCAACGTCTTGTTCAAGTTTTGGATGAGCAAATCGTTGAACTTGCCGTATCCGGTCAACACCACGGGCAAGAAGCGGTACTTTTCCCGGAACCCTCGCCAGTTGCGCGCGGTTGTGCCCCAGCTTCCCTCCAAGCGTTCCATCACGCCGCACAGGAATTCCCCGTCCAACTCGTTGCTCAACATGTGCGAAACGGTGAGAAGGGTGTGGCTTTTCCCGGTGCCGTAGGTTCCGGTGAGCAAGATGGGCTTGCGTTCGCCGTCATCCGAAAGCTTTTGCACCAACCCTTCCAACAATTCCCGGAAAAACAGGGTGGGGATGTAGCTATTCACCTCGTCCGGGTTATCCCGGTCGTTGACGATGTTCACCACCGACTTGAATCCCTTGGAAACGTGGATCCATTCGCGATACCGTTTTTCCATTTATTCCTCCCCCTTTTCCAGTTGTTTCAACGCTTGCATGGGTTCTATGCCCTTGTTTTCCAGGTAGTACAGCTTGGCCATCTGGTTGGGAGTAAACGACTTGAGGTACACCACGTTCAGTCCCCCGGTCCGTGAGACCTCGATCAGCTTGCGGTTGTAGGTGGAGTGCAACGCATCCAATAGCTCCTCGTTTTGCCGCCGACCCAACCCAAAAATCCGGCGGGGAAACCCTTCGCCTTCCTCCACTTCCATGGTGGAAAAGGAATCCCGCTGGTAGGTCTGCCCTTGCAAGAACAGCGCGTAGGCGAAAACGGGCAGCGGGAAGGGAGTGCTTGTGTAGGGCTGGCGGAGGAAGTGGTCGCCTTCGGGGATGGC
>DAOPKN010000079.1:0-9174 GCA_035391225.1 Thermotogota bacterium | reverse complement strand
ACCTCCCGGCAGGACATCCTGGGCCCCACCTGGTTCTTCACCACCGAACCTACTCCAAACCTGGATCCTGCCGTTCCCTCAGACCCCTTTCCAGCGGACGGTGCGACCCATTGCCCCACGTCCCTTTCCCTGGAGTGGCAGGCCACCGATCCCGATGGAGACGCGCTGGTGTTCGACGTGTACTTCGGAACCGTCGCCTGTTGCCTGGACCTGGTAGCAGAACATCAGACCGCAAAAAGCCTCCAGCGCTCCGGCCTCTCGTACGGCAATACATACTACTGGCAGGTGGTAGCCTTCGACCTTTCTCCCGATGGCAAACGCGCCCAGAAAGCCGGACCGGTGTGGAGTTTTTCGGTGGAAGCCTCACCAAACCGCGCTCCGGATGCGGCACATTCCCCCGTCCCTGCCGATGGCCAAACGGATTGCGCCTCCGAGCTGACCTTGCACTGGCAATGCCAAGACCCCGATGGAGACACGTTGCACTTCGACGTGCTGTTCGGGAACCAGCCTGCCAACCTGCAGCCAGTTGCCCAGGACATCAGCACCTTTTCGTGGGAAGTGATGGGGCTGGCATACGCCACGAATTACTACTGGAAGATCCTCGCATCCGACGGGCGCGGGGGAAACAGCGAAAGCCAGCGCTGGATCTTCACCACCCGTGCAACCCCAAACACCCCTCCGGGGCCCCCACAAAATCCTTCGCCCGATGACGGGGCAACCTACGTGTATGCTGATATCGAGCTCTCCTGGGAAAGCCTGGATCCCGACAGCGATTCGTTGCGCTACGACGTGTACCTGGGCAAGGACCCCAACGCCATGAACCGCGTGGGCCAAGACCTTGACCAACCCTCCCTTTCTCTCACGGGGTTGGACTTCAACACCCCCTTCTACTGGCAAGTCCAGGCAAACGACCTGCGAAACGGGACCCGAGCTATCACGCCCTCGCAGACCTGGTCGTTTACCACCATGCCCACCCCCAATTGGTCCAATTGTTACGGGGGATCGGGGGATGATTCTCCCTTCTGCTTGCTACCCCTGGAAGATGGGGGGTACCTGATGGTGGGAGGCACCGATTCCGACGACGGGGACGTGCAAAACAAGGGGGACACGGTGGAGGACCTGTGGGTGATCCGCACCGATGAAAACGGTCTGCTGTTGCACGAACAGCATCACCACTACGCTGCTGCTTCGGACACCCTTTTCAACGGCGGGAGCGTGGCCATCGAGAACGAAGAGGGTTTCCTCGTGGCGGGCTCCTGCGCATTGGAAAGTTCTTCACCTTCGGATGGAGAGCCTGGGTTATACCTGCTTCAGCTTGACCCCTACCTCAACGCCGATTGGCAACAGGTGCTTTCGTTGGACGGGCTGTGGGTGTTCGTGGCCAGCGTGCTGCAACTGGATTCCGGGGATATCATCCTTTCCGGTACCGCATCCTCCAAAGTGGAATCGGTAACCATTACCAGTGATTTTTTCGTTGCCAAGTATGACCCCGTGGGCGAAACCACCGAGGTGGCCACGTACGGGGGATCGGGGGATGACATGGCAAATTCCGCTTGTTTGCTTTCCAACGGGCACTTACTGTTGGGTGGAACGTCGGATTCCACCGACACCGATGTCACCGACCATTGCGGGGAGCAGGGTTACACCGACATCTGGCTGGCCGAAGTGGACCTTTCCGACCTGTCGCTGGTAACCGCCAAGAGCATTTCCGTGCGGAGCGAACCGGAGGACGATGAGCTCCTTGCCAAAATCAAGCCCCACCCCGACGGGGGGTTTATGGTCGTTGGATACATCGTAGGCAATGACGTAATGGGAGGTTTCTTCGACGCCCTCGTGGTTCGGCTGGACGAGGACTACGAGGTAAGTTGGTTCAGCCAATTCGGTTCCTCCGGGCTGGAGGCCTTGGATGATTTCGTTCTTCTCGACAACGGAAATACGCTGTGTTCCGGGGTTGTCATGGGCTCACTGGTCTACGGCGAGCATGGGATGTCCGACGCCTGGGTGGTAGAAATCGACCCCCACGGAACACCCTTGTGGTACCAAGCGCACGGTGGAAGTAGTTTCGATGCGATGAACATGGTAGGAACCCTGGCCATGCTACGGGGCGCCTACCCCACCCGCACCTTGCACGTCACCCCTTGGGGAGCGTACGTGCTTGGATATGCCACCGATTCCGACGATTTCGACGCGAGTGGCAACCACGGGTTCGAGGACTTCTGGATGATCCAGCGCTACTCCCCCGAGAAAGTGTTCATTCCCGCTTCAGGCGGTAGATAGCGTACGCCGAATCATCCACCAGGTACAGTGCCCCGTCGGGGCCGAGTTTTGCCGCGGAGAAGGACTTTCCCCCTTCCACCAGCTTGTGCAAAAGGCCCGTGGAAAGATCGTATTCCCAGATGCTTTCTCCCTGGGGAAAGAAGACTTTCCCCGTCCCATCCGTATCGAGAAAACCCACGTCGGGAATGTCCAGTAACACAACCGCTGGAATTCCCGGGGAAAAAGAATAGACCTTCTCGGGCACCGGAACTTGCTTGCACTGCTGGCGAACGTTGAATGCGGGATCGATTCGTGCACTTCCCGAAACAAGGAACCTTTCCCCGAACTTCACCAGAGAAGTGGGATGGGGAACGGTTGCCAGGAGAACCGATGTCCCGTTGCGCAGCAGTTGAAAAACGCCCGAAAGCTCGTAGTCGGTGTAGAAAACTTCCCCTTGTTCCGAAATCACAACGTCCGAGGGCATACCCGCGACTTCCACTTCGGCGATAACCCCTTCTTCTCCCAGGAGCGAAAGGAACGAACGCGCAAAACCGGTTGAAGCACTGCAGTACCACAACCGTCCCTCGGCGTCAAATGCCATTCCGGCTTTTGGAGGCTGGAAAGGGTTTTCCACCAGCCCAAGGTAGCGGTTCTCCCCGTTTTGCACGTCCACCGCGAAAAGCCCCAGTTCGAAGCTGTTCACCCAGCACTCCCCTTCTGGGGAAAAGGCGATGTTCTGGGCGGTGGAAAGGAAGCGGAGCTTTGGGTTGACAAGCGAATGCAGCTGATCGTTGTGCAGAACTGCGATATCGTTCCGACCGCGGAGCGCGAGAACCAGCCGAGAATGAACGGGGTCGTACACCATACCCTCGCAACGGGGTTCCCCGGGTTTTGCTTCGAAGAAAACTTGGATGGAAAAATCGCGCGCGATCCGAAGAATTTGCATGGGGCCAAAGGGTTTTTCCTGCCCTTCCTTCTCAGGCACAATGGGAAGAAGCGCAACGTAGAGGTTGCCTTCCGGATCGGAAGTCAGCGAATCGTGGATGCAGTAGGCGTTTCCCAGTTCCACGCATCTCTTCCTCTCCCCAGAATCCGGGGACAGTTGAAACAACGTGGAACCTTCCAAGAAGAACACGTCCCCGGATGGGGTTACCTCCACCCCGTTGATGGACCCTCCCCGCTTCGCCTGGAAAACCTGCTCCAATCCCTTCTCGAAGGAAAAACGGTATAGGCAGGGCTCTTCGTGGAACACCGAGAAGTAGGCTTCCAGCCTGCCGGGAACCGTAGCAATGGTGCCCAGCCCTCCGAACTCCAGGTGGTCCACGAGTACTTGCATCTGGCCTTTTCCCCTTTTCAGGAACACCAGCTGCCCCATGGGGGGGACGACCGCCCAGATGTTATCGTACGAGTCTGCCTCGAAGTACCCGTTCATACCGTATCCTTGGGGGTAGAAGCTATCCAGGCAAAACATCTCCCCGTTTTCCCCAATACCAATGGGTTTTCCATCTTCCTGGAAAGCCAGAACCGTGCCATCCGAAAGAACACCCACATCGAAGGGAATGGCGATGGGGCATGGGGGAACGATGGTCTCCAAACTCCAGCAAGGTTCCACAACCCTTGGGCCCAACCCCGAAAAGAACAAAGACGGAAGCAAAAGAGAAACCACGATCCACAAGTCCTTTTTCCAGCGTTTCAAGCGAACACCTCCCCAACTCTGGCTTGTTTTTTCTGAAGCGGTAGCTCCCTACAGGAAGTTCTTGCGATACCGATTGTACTTGGCCAGCAGTTCCCGGAAACGTCGGCTAACCCCGACCTCCAACTCGCTCACTTTTTGGTAATCTTGTTGGCTAATGGCTTCCTGAACCTGGGAAAACAAGCTGGGACTTGTCTCGTCGTCTTTCGCCAGCGCTTTCTTTTCTTCCCGGATGGCCTCCCAACGCTTTCGGTCCAACTGGTTTTCTTCCGCTTGCCCTTCCAGGGGCAGCAAACGTGCCAACACCGACACCATCTCCGGGATGCGTCGCTGCGAAAGTTCCACAACCCACCGTTGCAGTGCAAGCCGCGCGAAACTCTTCACCTGCGAAAAGTCCACCAGGCCACGGCAAGTAAAGAATTCCTCCGCTTGTTGCGTTTGCAGCGTGCGCACGTTTTCCCAAACCGTTCTCGGTGCTTTTCCAAAGAGCCGCTCCCGCTCCTCCGCGGAAAAATCCTCGAAAAGGTTGGACTCGCTGCGAAACAATCGTTCCACCGGGAGGAAGCGGTTTTCGCCCCCCTCCGAGGAGGACAGCTCCTCCAAGAGCTGCGCGGGCTCCTTTCCGGAAGACAGCACGTGTTCCATTCCCTGCAACATGGCATTCAATATCGCAGAAACCGCGGCATATAGGTTGGTGTGTGGGCTGGGCGAACGCAACTCGAAGCGACGCGCCATCTCGTTCTCGCTGTCGCTGATTAGGCAGAGCAGCACCGTGCGGTTGCGCGAAGGGGCATTGGGTTGCTTTCCCAGGGAGCAAACTGCACACACCGGTGCCTCGAACCCAGGTTGCAACCGGTTGAGTGCGTCATGCGAGGAGGCGATGAAAGGGTTGAGGAAATGGTAATTTTTCAAGATCCCCATGGCCGCCCCGTATCCCAGGGGGCTCAAGAAGTCTTGTTCCTTGTCAACCGGGGAAAACAGGTTGTGCACCTCCCCGGAGCTATCTACTCCTTGCAATCCCAGGTGCAGGTGCTTGCCGTTTCCCGCCACGTCGGGAATGGGCTTGGCCTGGAAACTCACTTCCAACCCGTGGCGTCGAAACACTTCCTTCACCGCGATGCGTGCAAACAGCTCGTTGTCCACCGCCTGCATCCCGGAAGCGTACCGCCAGTCGATTTCGATCTGTTCCATCACGTAGGAGAGCGCACCATCCTTGCCGATGGAAGCCTTTACGCCTCCCACTTCCTTGTGCCCCATTTCCGGGGACAGCCCGTAGCGCTCCAGCAGTTCGAGCGATTCTTCCAGCGCGGTGCGCACGTTGCCCTTGGTGCGCTGCCAGTAGTTTTCCTGCATGATCTGCGCGACCTGCAATTCTTCCACGTCCGCTTCCTGCGCGGGGGTTTTCACCCAGAACTCCAGTTCGGTTCCCAGCGTTACTTCAATGGATTCCAGGGGCATTCCAGAAGCTCCCAAGAGGGTACGTAGCTCAATTTCAAAGAAAGAAAGGGCTTTTTGCAACATCCATCTGGCACAGATATACCGGTCGTGGTGTTTCAAGTAGGCGGGAATGCGAAGTGTCCCTACCGGCAACCCGGTTGAAAAATCGATGTTCTCCCAGTTGTAATCGACGAACCACTTGGCTTCCAGGTCAGCGAGCATGTCGATCTTGGCATCCTCCAACCTCGCCGCGTGCAGCGAAATGGAAGACCCATCGGTTTGGAGCAGGGGTTCTGCCTCGAAAACGAGGTTCACCTTCTCCAGGAAATGCCGAATCGGGATCTTTTCGTCGGTATCGTGCCCCGCAAGATCCACACCCACCAGGGAAACAAAGCGAATGTTGGGATGTGCCAGCAACACCTCGCTCAATGAGTCTGGGTCCATATCAACTGCTTCTACCGTGTACAACAACTCCTCCCCTATCATCTGTCTTCTTCCCCCCTATTCTGGAATTTTTTCCCTTCCGTGTATCCTTCCCCAATCCGTTTGCCCACGCTGTAATAGCCGTTATCCAGGCAGTACAGGATCGGATCGAGCGCAACCATGTCCCGTATTCCTTTTCCATCCGGTGTCAACGCTTGCTCATCGATCCAGGTTTGCTCGATTTTGGCAACGAAGATCCGGCGTTGCTGCACGGGGGTCTGGGAAATCACCCGGCATTCGAAGTTCACGGGGCACCCATTTACAAGGGGCACCGCGTTGTTTTCCGAAAGCGTCCAGTCAAACCACCCCGACTTGTCGACTTGCTTTCCCGACTCCATCCCACAGCGATCCACCCGGACAAGGAGCGAAGTGGTTGGCACGTTGATACTAAATACCTGGTTCTGCTCGATCCCGCGGGTGGAAAAGTGATCCTGGTGAAGCGACACCACGAGCAACGGCGGTTGGATCCCCGCGACCATGCAATCTCCCAGCTCGGTGAAATTTGCCCGGCCCTCCACCATCACTCCCAAAAGCACGATGGGCACGGGGTAAAAGTATTGCAACGCTCCCAGCTTCCTTTTCACGGCTGCACCTCCGGTGTTTCCGCCCTGGTGGGCGAACGCTACGGAATTATAGCACGAAAAAAAAAGCACCCCTATTCGGGGTGCATCCTTTTCCAGGAATGGGGGATAACAGGGAAGGTCTACGGTTTGATCGGGCGAACCGGTCGGGCTTCGATGTACCCACGGTATCCCATGGGAGCCAGCTGGAAACGTGGTCCTTCCTCGTCTGCCCACTCGTACCCATACAACTTCGGGTCAAACTGTTTCATCACTTCCCACAGGTCTCCAATCGCATCTCCAAACTTTTCATCGTCGTAGGGTGGCCCCTGGAAGACCATCATCTTGCAAGGCTTGAGCTCGATGATCTCGAAGCCCTCGGGAACCGTCCCGTGGAAATCCACCGGTACTTCCACACCCTGGGTGTACACCGAGGTACCGGCTTCCCGCAGGTTTTCGGGCATCCACATGCCGATAGGCTCGTAGAGGGCTTCGGGAATCCCCGTCAACACGTCCCACACCTCGCAGCCCACCTCGTCGCAGAACTCGAAGTAATGGGTGGCCTTTTTTCCCCTCTTGAGAATCAACTTGCGCTCGGGGCGATCCACCACTTGGATAAACACCGTACCCGGCTTGCTCTTTTCGGCCATCGTTCTCTCTCCTTCTCGGGATGTGAGGTAGGTTTGGCGAAAATTCATCGGAAGAAACGCTTCCACGGGTCGGGGATTTTTCTGGAACTCCCGGGGGGATACACCGAATTCCCGCGAAAAAGCGCGGGTAAAACCTTCGTGCGTGCCGAACACGAAGTCGAACGCCACGTCGATGACCCGGGTTTTCTCCCCCTGGAGACGGATAGCCGCGTGCGAAAGCCTGACTTTGCGAATGAACTCAAAAGCAGTTTTTCCCGTGAATTGCTTGAACATGCGCGCGGTGTTCCAGGGGGAATACCCCGAAACCTTTGAAAGGTCCGAAAGGCAAATGGGTTCCTCCAAGTGTTGCATAATGTACGCCTGAATCCGTTCCACCGCTTCGCGTTTCCGCTGGTTTTCCATCTTCCCACCTCCAGAAACGATTCTACCGCATTTTGCCCGCGCGGTCTTGACCGGAATTGCCCGTATCCACTTGGGACCGCCGCAGCCCACTGCGGCTTTCTTTTGCTTATGTTATAATGGCTTGCCACGTACGATGTGGCAAACTTTGCCCATTTGCGGCAAAAAAAGGAGGCAAATCATGGACAAGGAAAAGCGACTCACCACCGCGGCGGGGATCCCCGTTCCGGATAACCAGAATTCCCTGACCGCCGGGGAACGTGGTCCGACGCTTCTCCAGGATCACTACCTTCTCGAGAAACTGGCCCATTTCAACCGGGAACGCATCCCGGAGCGGGTTGTGCACGCCAAGGCTGCCGGGGCACACGGCACATTCACCGTTACGCAAGACATCAGCCGGTACACGTGCGCAAAGATTTTTTCGGAAGTCGGAAAGAAAACCCCCATGTTCGGCCGGTTTTCCACCGTGGCGGGGGAAAAGGGTTCGGCCGACACGGTGCGCGACGTGAGGGGCTTCGCGCTGAAGTTTTACACCGAGGAAGGCAACTGGGACCTGGTGGGAAACAACACCCCGGTGTTCTTCATCCGCGACGGTATCAAGTTCCCGGATTTCATTCACACCCAGAAACGAGACCCACAGACCAACTACAAGGACGATGCCATGCAATGGGACTTCTGGTCCAAGGTGCCGGAATCCCTGCACCAGGTCACGATCCTCTTTTCGGATCGGGGAATCCCCGCGGGCATTCCCTACATGAACGGCTACGGCTCTCACACGTTCAGCTTGATCAACGCCAAGAACGAACGCTTCTGGGTCAAATTCCACTTCAAGACGCAGCAGGGGATCAAGAACCTTTCTCCCGAGGAGGCCACGCGCCTCGCCGGGGAAGACCCGGACTACCACACGCGCCAGTTGTTCAACGCCATCGCGGAGGGGAATTTCCCGCGCTGGACACTGTTCCTCCAGGTCATGCCGGAGGAAGAAGCCGAAGGCTACCGTTGGAACCCGTTTGACCTCACCAAGGTGTGGCCACACGGCGACTACCCCCTGATCGAAGTGGGTTATTTCGAACTCAACCGCAACCCGAAAAACTACTTCGTGGAAGTGGAACAGGCCGCTTTTGCACCGGCAAATGTTGTACCAGGGATTTCCTTCTCCCCCGACAAGATGCTCCAGGCACGGCTGTTTTCCTACACCGATGCGCACCGTTACCGCCTGGGCGTGAACTACGAAAGGCTTCCCATCAACGCCCCACATGGTTCCAAGATGGTGAACCCTTACCAGAGGGACGGCGCCATGCGTTTCGATGACAACGGCGGACCAGGCCCCAACTACGAACCCAACGGCTTGGGTGGACCCACCGAAGACAAGTCTTTCTTGGAGCCACCGTTGAAGATTTCGGGAAACGCTGACCACTACGAGCAAAAGAGAGGCGTGGACGACGATTACGTCCAGCCCGGGAATCTTTTCCGGTTGATGTCTCCCACCCAGAAACTGGGGCTTTGTACCGCCATCGCCCAAAGCCTGAAAAAAGCTCCCGCACCAGTCCAAGAGAAAATGGTTTCGCACTTTTCGAAGGCCGATCCCGCGTACGGGGAAGGGGTCAAAAAAGCCCTCCAAGAGTAATCTGCCGGAACAAGAAAAAAAAAGCACCGCCATCTGGCGGTGCTTTAGGTTGGTGAACTGGTAGCCCCA
>DAOPKN010000078.1:0-9300 GCA_035391225.1 Thermotogota bacterium | reverse complement strand
AGAGAGTTATTCTTGGTGAACAAATTGTTCGACCCTTATGCAACTTTGTTCACAGTAATGTGGCTTCTTTTTTCGGGGAAAATGGCAACAAATGAGATGGTGGGTGATGTTCGGAGGTTCCAAGGAAGGTTCGGGGGTTGGAAGGGGCTTGGAACAGGTTTGTGAGGAGAACGTTGGACCATTTTCGGGTCTGTTTCTGCCGTTGCTTGCAATCGTCCTGATACAGGAAATGAAGGGGGAATTTTGGGGGAATGCTTTTGCAACTCTGGATTGGTTTTCTGCAAAGTCTTTTCCTTGACCTCTTTTTTTGTTATAATCTTCTTTGGGAATTGATTCTTCCTTCATGGGGGGGGATGGATATGGGGAAGAGCCCGTTGGAATTGGCTTTGGCTGTGCGGAAGGGGTACTTGGAGCAATTGCGCACCCGTTTATTGGACTTGGGGTTGGACCCGCAATCGGTTTCGGGGGTGCTTGGGAAGCTGGATGTGTGCCGGGAACCGATTTTGTCGTTGCAGAAAGAGTACGCCTTGGCGGATTCGCTGGAGCAGTTCGTATCGGATCGGAGGTTGGATTCTCGCCTCGTTGCTGCCTTCCCCCGCATCAAGCGGTTGTTTGCCCACCAGGCGCATGCGGTGCGTGCCATCCTGGAGGGGAAGCATACGGTGATCGCCACCGGCACGGGTAGCGGGAAGACGGAGTCTTTCCTTTTGCCCATCCTCCACCATTGCTTGCAGTCTTTCTCTTCCTCCGGTGTGGTGGCCTGCATCCTGTATCCCATGAATGCGCTTGCCCATGACCAGCTGGAACGGGTGGCCCGGGCGGTGCAGGGTACTCCGGTGACGTTCGGTTGCTTCGTGGGGTCCACGCCGCAATCGGATTTTCGGGATACGATACGCCTCAACGAGAACCACTTGGTGACGCGTGATGAGATGCTGCATGCGCCCCCTGGCATCTTGTTGACGAATCCCATGATGCTGGACTGGATGTTGACGGGTCCCAACGCGAAGCTGTTTGCGCTTTCGCGCTCCACGATGCGTTTCGTGGTGGTCGATGAAATCCACTCTTACCGGGGGAACCGCGCAACCCACCTACGGTTTTTGCTCAAACGTTTTTCGGACCTCTTTGCCAAGAGGTTGCAGTGGATCGGATGCAGTGCCACGCTTTCGGACATGGATCCGGAGAGTTACATGGATGGGAAAACCAGCGAGTTGGAACGCTTCGTGAACAACTTCTTTTCCATCCGTTCCTTCGAGTTGGTACGTCCCAAGGAAGCCCCACAGAGTGGGTCGAAGGAAGCCACGGATTCGGTGTTGCCGCGGGTGAAGGCTTTTCTTTCCAAGGGTCCACGCACGCTGGAAGCACTCTGCCAGGAGTTGCAGCTGTCGGTGGAGTCGCTGGCACAGCTCTTTGATCCGGATTCCGGTTTGCGGGATTTTCGCATCCACCTGGTTTTCAAGGAAATCACCGGCTTTTTGAAAATCTGCCCGAGCTGCGGGCGTTTCGCGTTCGGTAGCCAAACCCGGTGCGATCTCTGCTTGGGGCCGCTGTTCTACGTGTCCCGGGAGGGGTTCCCGTGCCTTTTGCTCAAGGGGACCAGGGGAATGGTGCGTGCCGAGGTGTTTCCAGAGGAAGGCGATGGCAAGGATGCGTTCTACTTCCGGTTGCAGCCTTCCGGGAAGCATGCGGGCGTGAGGGTGGAGTTCCGCGCGCATCTCGTGGCTTGCAAAGATGGGGATGGTTTTTTCCTGGAGAAGAGAGCGGATGGAGAGTTTGACGTGTTGATGGGGCCGGACAGCCTGCCGGATGCGGTGGAGAAGCATTTGGTCCCGCTTTCCACCGGGCGGCACGATTACCAGTTCCTGCACGCGTTGCTGTCCAATTTGTTGGATTCGGGCAACCCTTCGGAAAAGGTTTTGGCGTTCGTGGACAACCGGGAAAAAACATCGCGCCTGGCGCGCGTTCTCAACGACGAGTTTGCGGACCAGTTGCTCGAAACGCTTCTGGATGGCGTGCGTTCTCCGGTGGAGAAGATCCCGTTGCCCCAGGCATTGCGCCTTTTGCGGGAGTCGGTGCAACAGGCACGGCAGGATGTTCTTCCGCGCGTGCGCCCGTTGCTGGATGCACTTCTGCTTGAGCTGGAAGCCTGGTTTTTGCGCACCGTTGGCAAGCGATTGGATTGGGGGGAGATCCGCACGGAGTGGCTGGAAATCGCGGGACGCGGCGAGGTTTGCGGGCTGGAGGGGGAGGTGTTGGATTTCTTGCTGCGAACGCGTCGCATCTTTTGGCCCGGGCGGGAAAGCATGGAACAAGCCCCGGATGTTTTTTTCCGGTACGGGCGCAAGCGAATCACCCGGAACCCGGGGGTGTTCGTGGAATTGCAGGCGGGCAACTCCTCCGTGTTCGATGGCCTTTCGTTGGACCACAGCAAGTTGGATTCGCAGCTGTCCCAGCGATTGAAGGAAGACCAGCGCACCCCGAGGGGAATTTTGGAAGGGTTGGAAGCAAAGGGGTTTCTCCATTCGTACGCACTGGCAGATAACGGGCAGGAGCGGCATTTCGCCCTGCGTGCGGAAAAGGTGTGCCTGCGTCCACACGCCCCGAACGGGGTCTCAGTGCCCGAGCTTGTGAATGCGTGGCTGTTCCACGTGCACCCGCACAATGCGGAGATCGATCATGCGGTTCGCGCCAAGGTGGAGAGCGATTTCAAAGACGCCATGAGCCGGCTGGTGTTTTCCACGCCGACGCTGGAGATGGGTATCGATATCGGTTCGCTCCAGAGCATCCTGATGGTGGGGATGCCCCCCATGCCTTCCAACTACGCGCAACGCGCCGGACGGGCGGGGCGTGGAAGCATACGGTACGCGATGGTCACCACCTTTTGCAGCGAGCGGAGTGGGCATGACCGGTACTATTTCGAGCATCCGTTGGAAATGATCAGCGGACAGGTTACGCCACCCCGGTTCGAGCCAGAACTCGACTTGGTGCGCAACAAGCACATCGCGGCGTTCTTGCTGCGTGGGTGCCTTACGTCCGAGGGTATGGAAAAATGGAAGAACATGCCGCGGCAGATGGTGCATCTTCGAAAGGAGCATACACTGGCGGTTTTTGGAAACGACCCGGGCGTGGCGCGTTTCCTGGAACAGTTCCCCGAGATGGTGCAGAGCTTGCAAAATGGCTCTTCGGGCGATTCCTTTCAACACACGTTCTACGATTCGGAGTTGGCCCCGGATTATGGCTTCCGCAGGGATGTGGTGCGGGTGATTGACGAAGAAGATTTCCAAGAAGCGGGGAAATTCCAGAACTTGGGTTGCAAGGAAAAAGAGAGGATGCTGCAACGATTCTCCCTCTCCGAACGAGAACCCGAAATTGCCATCGGGCATTTCCTTCCGCGGCAGCTTTCCTACCTGGCGGGTGAGGTGTATCGCTTGTCCACGAAAGGAGAGTACGAGGAATTCTACGTAATGCAAGGCAGGGACATATACCTGGTCCGGGAATATTCGTTTTTCCGTGCGTTTCGCGAAAAGGGTGATGTGGCCAAGGAAAAGCTGCGCCCTGTTTGCAAGCAGGAAAAGCAAGTGGAATTCGTGGGGGAAACGCTCCTGCTGGAGGGACTTGTGGAAGCTTCTCATGCCGAGGGTGCCCGCTTTTTGCGCCTCAACAAGGGATTCCGCGATCCGGAGCTGGGGATTCTCCCCTTCGACGAAAACGGGGTGCACTTCTGGTTGGGTTACCGTTTCCAACGCGAAGCCCTTGTTTTCGAAGCCCCACCCAAAGTGTTTCCCGAAACCTACAGTGCGAGTTTTTGCGCGGCGCTGGGCCGTGCAATGAAAAAGCTGTACGCGCTGGATGAGGGGGAAATCCGCTGGGAGCTTGGATACCATCGCCGTGGGGAGCGGGAGAATCCCCTCATGGTTTTCTACGATTACGCGGGAAATCACACCGTGGATTTTCGCCATATGTGGGAACACATGGAGTCCTTGCTCCAGGAAGCCTACCACACGCTGCGCCATTGCCCCTGCGAAAACGGTTGCTACCTGTGCATGCGCAGCTACCAGTCACAGTTCCATGAACCCTTGCTCGACAAGGGAATTGCCACCATGATCATGGGGTACCTGCTTGGTAAGAACAAGTTCGTTCCCGGAATCGCCCCCTTCGAGCAGGGAGAACCACCGCCCGATTTGACCATACAGCTTTCGGGCACTACCGCGCGCTGTCGTGGAAAAACGTACGAGGGCGGGGAGTATACCGAGCACAATGCCCGGCTGTTCCATGCCATTTTCCGGGCGTTTTCGGAGAACATCTCCCCGGAGGACCGTGTAGTGCGGATTGACACCAACCAGGACGTGGTGAAGAAGCAGCTCGCGGGAGAATACCAGGTGAAAAAGGGACAAGAAAGCAAAACCGCTTTCCGACGGCTCATGCTCCACCTTTTGCCGTACCGTTGCTCGGTGGGGTTTCGAGAGTAGTGATTGCATTGCCATCCCCTGCGGAAAAACGGGGAGAAAGGACGGAACCACATGCCAGATCGGAACGAATTGCAGAAAAAACTCAAGGAGTACAAGGACGGGAATCCTTTCCGCTCCGAGGACTTCGAGGCGCTGCTCATTGGGTTTGCCCGGCTTTGGGAAGGGCAAAAGCAGGACTGGGATGGTAACAACTTGGCCTACCTTCTGCGAAAGGCCAAGCGATTCAAGGAAGCGGAAGAAATTTGCATCCAAGTGGAGGAACAGAATCCCGGGTTTGCACCCATTCACACCCAGCACGCGTGGGCGTTGTTCGGCTTGCATTTCACCGATTTGGATCGAGAAAGGCTCAGCGAGGCCAACTACCCCCAGCTCAAGCAATTGTTCCAAAGAATACGGGACATGGATGTGCCAGGGCGTTACTCCCCGGAGAAAAACATCTTCCAAAACGTTCTCAAGGGCCTTTGGAGTATCCCTTCCCGCCCCATCGGGCGCGTGTTGGACTGGCTTTCCCTGTTCGATCCGATGGAACTTCCGCACGAGGTATCGGTTTTCCAGGTGAATGGAAAACACCGGGAGAGTCCTTCCCCGCGCGAAAGTTGGTATAGCCACATGAGCAAAAGCTTGCAAGCCCGGGAAGCCTGGGAGGAATGCCGGAAAAGCTGCGAGCAGGCACTGGAAAACATCCCGCAGTTCTCCGGGAACAACCCGGATGGCTTTTTCTTCCGGTACCGCCGTGCGCAATGTTTCGCGGCCATGGGGCAACACGACAAGGCCGTACCCCTGTTCCGGGGCCTTTTGGAAAAGAAAGGGGAATGGTACATTTTCCGTGACATAGCCCTCTCGCTGCGCGCGATGGCAGAGGAAAAGCAAGCTTTTGAGAATGCAGTGCAAGGGATGTTGCGCTTTCAACCCTTTGCGAAGCTGGAAAATGCCTGGAAACTCTTGTTCTTGCTGGCGGATTTCTACCGGGACGACAAGCAAGTGGAGCTTTCCCACAAGCACCTGGAGCTTTGCGCGCTACTACATCGCAAGGCTGGATGGGAGATCAAACCCGAACTGGAATCTGCGTTGGAGGAAGCGGGCATCGATGCGGATAGCCTGGATCCCGCCACGCTTGGCAGAAGGTACAACGAGCTAAAGGATGCATGGCAACAAAAGGCACTTGACTCCCTCGCCTCGAAACCCGGTACTGTTTTGAAGCTCCTTCCCAAGGGTGGAGGTTTCTTGCGTAGCGAGGATGGCAAAGAATTCCACTTTTCCGCAAGCGCTTCGAAATCCGCCAAGCCTCCCCTTTCGGAGGGCGAGCAGGTGGTGTTCCATTACGATGCGAAACAGGTTGTGGAACGAGGGAAGAAAGCCAGCGCTGTGAAGGTTACCCGCGCCAAGTAAGGAGGGGAAAACATGCCCAGCAACAAGCAAATCCTGGAGGAAAAGGCGCAGGCACTCGTGGAGTTCCTGCGCTCCGGAGGGTGGGAGGTGCGCGGTGTGGAAGCCAAAAGCGAGTACCATTTCAAGGTAACTTTTTCGAAGGGAAAGCCCGCGAACCTTTACTACAAGCCCAGTAAGAAGCGGTTCACGTGGCTTCCGGAGGGAAACGACGCGCAGTGGAACGCGAAGCTGTTGCAGGCCTGGGAAAACTTCGAAGCCAGCAAACCTACCTCCCCCGGGGCTCCGTTCAACCCCGAGGAGGTGCGGTATTACTACAACATCCTCCGGCCTTATCGCAACCTACGCTTTGACTTCTCGCTGCTTGCAGAAGCACTGAACCGTGTTGCCGCCCAAAGCGGTGGGAAAATCCTCCCCCTTCCTCCTGGGGCAAGCTTCGACGAGATGGAGAAACGGGTTTGGGCCTTGGGAATCGAGTTATAGGGGAGACTGCGCGCTTTTTTGGTACTCCAAGATCTTCGCGGGGGAGAGGTCCAGTAATCGGGAGACCTTTTCCAGCTTAACCCCGTCTTCCAGGAAGGCGATTGCCGCTTGCAGCAAACCTTCCTCCTTCCCCATTTCGAATTGTTCGTGGAAGTATTCTTCGAATTTGTTCATGATCCTTTCAGCTCCCTCGTTGGGTAGGAATTCCTCGGTTTCCGCACGGGTGATCAGGGCATCCTCGATGGTTTCTCCGGAAAAGGCTTCCCATAAGTGTTTGAGCAGAAGGGTGTCCTCTGGCGAAAACTTGCGGGCAAAATGGCGCCCCCTGTCGAAAATCTTTTGCTCGTAACGCTGCAGCATCTCGGGGTGATTGAGCGTGAGGTACAACCCCAGGATATTTTTCATGGGAAGAAGCTTGTGTTCGGGAATGTTTGCGAGCAGAATCACCTTTGGCTCCATCCGCGGGTAAAAACGTTCCCAACCCTTCACGGGAAGAAACAGGTCTTTGAGATTTCGAAGGTTTCCCCAATCGCCCTCCCCACCGTAGAAAACCACGGGAAACACGGGGGGCAAAGAAAAACCCGGTTTCTCCGCCTCCGGGGAATGCGAATCCAGGTACAGTTCGAGTATCTGCAAGACCCCTTTGAGGATTTGGAAGCACAGAAGTGGTTCTTCGGCGGTTTCGTTTTTCTCCAGCACAAACACGAAGAAATCTTTTCCCCGGTGTTGGACACGGTAGAGAACGTGTCCGCCTTCTCCTTCCAGGGTTTCGTCGAGGAATGCGGTGTCTTGCCTTTGCAGGTCTTCCAGGGCGAGGAACTGGAAGATCGGAAAGAAAAAACGGGCGAACCGCAGGAATACCTTCGGGTCTTCCATGAATGTCTGGAAAAGGCTTGCGTTCTTCTTGTTCAATCCGATCGAAACTCCCTTCTTGTCCAAATGGAATCCGTTTTGCATGTTCCTTTTCCGGCTGAATGGAAAAGGCTGCGGAAACACGGATTTTGGAGGGTATTTTTCTTTGCAAACACAACTTCAACGCGAACCGCCCCCCCCGCACCTTGCGCTCCAGGGGAAGCCCTGTGAGCCCGGCCGAAAAAGGCCAGCTGCGACAAAAAGGACGGAGTCCTGGGGAACGGAACAGCAATGAAATGGAATAGAATCTCCTCCCCCCCCCCCAACATCCTCTTCGGAGGATGTTTTTTTTATGGGGGAAGCGCATCCTTGCGGCAATCACGCCCTGGGGTAGTATCTCCCGTAGCGTTCGTCCGGCAAGGGGGGAACTTTCGCGCGTGCCACTTGCACGAAGCCTTCCTGCGTTGCTTGTGTCAAGGTGTACACGTGGAAAGGAACAAAGCAAGGTTTTCCATCCATCCCGGGGGAACGCACACCGAAAGATTCCAGGGTTTCTCTTCCGGGTTCCGCTACGAACGCGAAAAAACTGGTAGAGGGAAAATGGGGATGTGATTGCATGCTCCGGTGAATGGCTTCTTCCTGCGCATAGCGTTCCACGTCGAGGAGAACGGCCAGCTTTTTGCCCGCGCAACCGTTCCGCATTTCCCCCAAAACGTGTGGAAAAGAGCAGTGGGGAAGGATGAGAACCTTTTTTTGGTCGCGCATGCAGCGTGCGATTTCCCCTTGGTAAGGTGCAATGGGATGTACGGTGCCAGCCACGGAGGAAGGGGGAAAGAACTCCTTGAGATGCCCGCGTAACCTCTCTTCCAGAACCGACCGATCGCTGAGCACGACGACCAGGTCGAAATGGCTCGTATCCCGGAAACGCAGTTGCCCGAGTTGCTGGGCAAGCCAGCAGATGGAGTAGCTCTTGCCGCTCCCCTTGGAATGTTGCAACAGGTAGCGTTTCCCCGTTCCCTGCGACTGCAGGTCGGACACCAGCTGACGCACCGCTTCCAACTGGTGGTAGCGGGGAAAGGGGTGGGAGTAGTGTTCCACGAGATCCGACAGGCTTTTCGGGGAAAGGATTTTCTTCCAGAGGTAATCCGACATTTTCCCAATCGGATTTGGAGGGTTGCCTGCACCATCGTGGAAGCCCTTGTTAAACGGCAAAAAGCACGGTTGCTTGCCGTTGGAGCGGGTACACAAGAAGACCTGTTGGTCATCCAGCGCAAAGTGCACGAGGCACCGTCCGGGCCGAAAAAGGGATTGGTAGGGGTTTGTCGCCTGCTCGCAGAGCCGGGGCATATTCGCCACTGTTTTCGCCACGGGGAAATCGGCAACGGTGATCGTGGAGATGGGAATGCCGTTTACCAGGAGCACGAGGTCAGGGGGAAGTGCACCAGGGTCACTGCGCACGATGAAGCTGAAAAGGTTCCTTTCCCAAGAAGCCGGTAAAAAAAGCGAAACCGCTTTTCCGTTGAATACCACGCCATGGCGCAAAACATCCACGCCCCCCCGCTCTTGCAGTGCGTGCTCCAGGAAGAAGGAAAACCCGTTTCCACCGGGTGAACCGCCATCCGCTGCAAGAACCGCCGCCAATTCCGGTTGGCTGGAAACCAAGAATCGCCGTAACCGAGTTGTATCCAGCAGGTAGTCACCCGTAAAATCCCGTTGGTTTCCCTGCTCAAAGTTCGCTTCCCTGACGAAAGAAGACACGATCGTTTCCCGCAAAACCTCTGGGCAATCTTGCTTTCCATTGTCCATGTGTGTCGCTCCCGCCTTCCATTCAAAAAAGTAGAAACCAAAAAACTTTCTTTTCCATGAAACAAACTGATTATACCACATCTCATCATCAAAAAATTCATGTCAAAGCCATTTATGGGAAAAATAATCCATTTCGGATTCGAGAAACCCTGATCCTTACGAATTATGGGTATTCGAAAATAACCTCCTTTTCTTTGGAAGAATACTCAGTGTAAAGTGGGAATTTGCAACATGAAAAAGACACCCAACGAGGAGTATCCGTTGTGGACATCTGCATTTCCTGGGACCGCCGCACCCCAGTGCGGCT
>DAOPKN010000077.1:0-9356 GCA_035391225.1 Thermotogota bacterium | reverse complement strand
CCTTCTGGGTACGCCGCACCCCAGTGCGGCTCGTTTGCACCTTGGGACCGCCGCAGCCCACTGCGGCTCTTTTTCTCTACGTTCAAAGGGAGCCGCACTGGGGTGCGGCGGTCCCAGAAGGCAAGCCCAATCTGACTGGGGGTTCGGGAACAAGGAGGTGTTCGATGGTTCGCGAGATCTTGGCGCGTTCGTTGGTTTCCGGAAGCGGCAAACCCGATCCATGGTTTGGCATCCAGTACACGATCAACCTGTACCGGGGCTGTTCCCATGGGTGCATTTACTGTGATTCGCGCAGCCTTTGCTATGGCATCGAGAATTTCGACGATATCCTCGTGAAGAAAAATGCCATTGCGCTTCTCGAACGCGAACTGGCGTCCAAGCGGCGAAAGGGGTTGGTGGGAACCGGGAGCATGAACGACCCCTACCAGCCCGTGGAGGAAAAGGTAGGTTTGACCCGTCGTGCGTTGGGGGTCATCCGTGACCACCGTTTCGGTGTGCACGTGATCACCAAGAGCGACCGCGTGTTGCGGGACTTGGACGTGCTCGCCGACTGTTCCCAAGTGTTCGCAGCGGTTTCCTTTTCCATCACCACCGAAAACGACGAGTTGGCCGCAAAGCTGGAACCGGGCGCCCCTTCTCCATCGGCCCGTTTCCAGGCCATGGAAAAGGTGGCTGCAGCGGGTGTATATACCGGGGTCACCATGATGCCCATCTTGCCGGAGCTGGAAGATGCGCCACAACAGGTGCTGGCGCTGATGCAAAAAGCGGTGGACCACGGAGCGCGCTACATCATCCCCGCTTTCGGGCTCACCATGCGCGACCGCCAACGCGCGTACTTCTACGCAAAACTGGACAAGCTGTTCCCCGGGCTTCGCAAGGTGTACACCTCCCGCTACAAGGACCAGTACCAGTGTTACAGTCCCAAGACCCCCCAACTGGTAGAGCTATTCCAGTCCTTTTGCAAGCAACATGCCCTGGCCGATCGCATGAAATCCATGGGGGGCGAACCACAGACCCAGTTGAACCTGTTCGGAAACGCGAAAGATTGAAAGGAGTGGTTTCGTGCAACTCGACAACAAGAGAATCGTGGTCACCGGGGCATCCTCGGGGATTGGGAAAGAAATGTGCCAGCAATTGCTGCAAAGGCAAGGCGTGAAGGTGATGGGAACAGCCAGCAGCGATGCTTCGCGCTTACCCCAGAACAACGCTTTCTTTCCGTTCGTGGGCGACCTTTCCAAGGAAGACACCGTGGACAACCTGTTCGATCAGGGGTTGCAAAAAATGGGGGGGATCGACATCTTCTTCGCCAACGCGGGCTTTTCCTACATTGAGAAATTCGGAAATCCCAACTGGAACCACCTTGCGTCCATCTTCCAGACCAACGTGTTTTCGCCCATCTACGCGCTGCAGAAGATGCTCCAAACCCACGCGCATACCGCCAGGCCGTTCCAAGTGGTGATCACCGCCTCTGCGATCAGCAAGCTGCCCTTTCCGTACTTCTCGCTGTATGCATCCACGAAGTTCGCGCTGGACGGGTTCGCCCGCAGCGTGCGCCCAGAACTCCCTTCCCACGCCCAGCTGGTGATGGCCTACCCCGTGGCCACGCGGACCCGTTTCTTCGAACGCAACGGCGAAGGGGCTCCTGTGCCCGGTCCGGCCCAATCCGCGGAGCAGGTTGCCCGAAAGATCCTGCGGGGAGTGGAAACGGGAAAACAAAACATCCACTTCCTCCCGCTGATGGGTGGCGTCGTTTCTCTCTTGGCTTTGATTCCCCCCCTGGAACGGGCGTTTGTACGAAGACAAAAAAAGACGTTCGACGAAAGCGGTTTCTTTGGATAAAGAAAGAGCTCTCCTGGGATCGCCGCACCCCAGCGCGGCTGGTTCGCGGACCATCACGCTTTACGAGCCGCACTGGGGTGCGGCGATCCCATTGAACAGCGAATGCCCCTGGGAATCGATGGCGACAAGCGCGGGGAAATCTTCCACCTCGGCTTGGAAAATCGCTTCTGGCCCCAGTTCTTCGAATGCAACCACCTGCATCTTTCGAATGCGCTGGGCCAGCACCGCCGCACACCCGGAGGGCGCCACCAGGTACACCGCGTTCCAGCGCTGACAAGCCTGGCGTGCCTGTTCACCGCGTGGGCCCTTACCCATTGTGGCACATGCACCGGCTTGCAGTAGCGCGGGAAGGAAAGGGTCCATGCGCAACGAGGTCGTGGGGCCGATAGAACCCGAAGCCCATCCGGGGAGCGGTTTGGCTGGGCCCGCGTAGAAAATGGTTTTCCCGTTCCAATCCAAGGTAACATCCGGTTTCGTGTCCCCGGGAAATAGGCGCTTGTGTGCCGCATCGCGCATCAGAAATAACCTTCCGTGCAGCAGAAGCAACTCCCCGAGCTGCAAGCTGCTGGAAAGTTCCCCGAGTTGCTCCAGCCAAACCTTGCGCCCCTTCATGTACGCTGCCCCCGGAAGCAAACGTTGCCTTTTCGCATCAAAAAGCAGTCTGCACTCAGCCCCACCGGTAACGTGGCGATGTGGGTGGGAGCCTGCAGCACGTGCACCCCGAGACATGAGGGGCCGTGTCCCAAGCCCTGCACACCCAGGTGCAACTGCTCGATTTCGCCTTCCAAACGCTTCTCCAGGGCTGCGTATCGGGGATCGGGGTTTCTTTGGCCTGGATCCAGCAGCAGCGCGCGCTTGGACATCTCCATCGCTTCATCCGCGGTGCCACCCACGCCGATGCCCACGTGCAGAGGAGGGCATCCCGCCGCCCCCACCTTTGCAAGGTGCTGCTTCACCGCATCCACCAAGCCTTTTTCTCCATCACCGGGGCGCATCATCCACAGCTTCGAAAGGTTCTCGCTTCCTCCCCCTTTCACCAGGAAATGAATGGATAGGTCCGTTCCGGCGACTACCCGCTCGTGAATCACCGCGGGAAGGTTGTTCCCGGGATTTTTCCGATCGAACAAGGGGTCTGTCACTGTGGAAAAACGGAAGGGGTTGCTGGCAAACACGTTCTCCACCACCCGTTGCAACACGTCACGCAACGAAAAATCCAGTTGCAACTGGTTTCCCCGTTCCACGAAGAACACCACCATCCCCGTGTCCTGGCACAGCGGCAACCCCGTTTCGCGTGCCACGCAAACGTTTTCCAGGAGCACCCCGGAAAAAGCACACGTGGAACGTTCCAACACTGCCCGGGTGAATGGATTGACGTTGACCTGGGCCTGTACAAGGGCTTCCCCCAGTTCGCGCGACAGGGTTTGCTCGCACACTCGGAACACCTTACACCTCGAAGGAGCCCGAAACGGGTTCCAGCTCTTGGGCGGCTGCCCTGTCGAGAAACAGGGTAACGTCCGGGTGTAGCTGCAACACGGTGGAAGGGAAGTCTTCGCGAATGGCCCCGAAAAGCGTTTGGAAAATCGCGGGAGCCTTGGACACTCCGGAGGCGAGCAAGAAGATCTTGCGCGCCCGGCAAATGGTCTTGATGCCCATGGTGAGTGCCTGCGTGGGAACCTCTTCGGGCGAATCGAAAAAGCGCGCGTTGGCGGCACGGGTATCCGGGTGAAGCTCCACCAGGTGCATGCCACTTCCAAAGGGCTCGCCCGGCTCGTTGAACCCGATGTGCCCGTTGCGCCCGATTCCCAGCAGTTGCAAGTCAATGCCGCCGTGCTCCATGATGTCTTTCTCGTAGTTTCGGCAGTATTTTTCGGGGTCTTGCGTGAGGCCATCGGGAATATGCACCTGGCTCGGCGGAACATCCAGGTGGCGAAACAGGTTGCGCTGCATGAAGTAGTGGTAGCTCAACGGGTTTTCGGGTTCGACCCCCCGGTACTCATCCAGGTTGAACGTGTGCACCCCTGCAAACGAGACCAACCCCCTTCGACAGGCATCCGATACCTTCTCATACAATCCCATGGGGGATGATCCCGTGGCCAACCCCAGCACGGAATGGGGTTTCACCAAAACCTGCCGCAGCAATTCACGTGCAGCGCTGTCGCTGAGTTGCTCGTAGTCTTCGAAAATCCGTACCCGCATCTTCCCTCTCCTCTCCACGCCGTTCGATGTCCCCCTATTCTACCAAATCCGGATGGAAAAAAGGTTTCTCATTGTATTCGGGTGGGTTGAAATACCTTCGCTTCACCAAGGGAAAACGAGGAAAAACATAACCCCCAATTTTGGGACAGTTGTCGGAGCGGGTAGAACTTTGGGACCGCCGTAGCCCACTGCGGCTCCTTGGACCTGCGTTCCGTACGGAAACAGCCGAACTGGGGTGCGGCGTACTCAGTTAAACCGGGCAAACACGGGGGTTTGCCCCTACAAGACTTTTCCTATCATCACGCTTTTTCCGGCATCCGCACCAGTACCGTAGGGGCAGGCCCCCGTGCCTGACCACCGGTATCGAAGGAGAACAAATTTAAAGGGGGGGGTTGACAGTAACTGTACTATTTGTTATAATACAGCTGGTAATCTAAGGGAGGTGAACCATGTGGATCCAGATCGACTTGCGATCGCCGTTACCAGCCTACCAGCAGATCAAGGTGAAGATCAAGCAGGCCATCTTGAAGGAAGAGCTGCGACAAGACCAGACCCTTCCTTCCATTCGGGAAATGGCCCAGAACATCCGGGTGAATCCCAACACCGTTGCCCGCTCCTACCGTGAACTGGAAGCCGAAGGCGTGATCATGGCACGTCAAGGGGTCGGGTACATCGTGGTGGTCAACCCCGGGGAAATCCGGGAGAACTTCTTGCAGGACATCCGGGAACAATTGATGATCCCCATCCGGCAGATGAAACGGTCGGGGATCGAAGAAGAAGAGTGCATCGAGGTGGTGAAAAAATGTTGGAAAGAAAGCTCGTAGAAAGTCAAGTCCCTTTACACGTCAAAAGTTTGCAGAAAACGTATTCCAACGGGGTCAACGCGGTTCGTGGTGTTGACCTGCAGCTGGAAGAGCAACAAGTACATGCACTTCTGGGGCCCAACGGCGCGGGAAAGACAACCACCATCAAGTCGGTTCTGGGTTTCATCCGCTACGAGGGGGACGTGAAGGTGTTCGGCCAAAACATCGACCGGGTACGCGACCGCATCGCCTTCGTGCCCGAGGAAAAGCAGTTCTACGATTTCCTCACCCCCCGCAAAGCCTTGAAGTGGTGCCAAAAGCTCAATCCCCATTTCGACCCTTCGCGGGGAATGGAATTTTTCGCCCACTTTTCGCTGCCGCTGGACAAGAAGATCAAGTCGTTCTCCCACGGTATGAAGACATCGCTCTACCTCTCGTTGACCTTCGCGCAACAGGCAGACCTGTACATCTTCGACGAACCCACCTGGGGGTTGGATCCCATCAAACGCGACGACGTGCTGCAAATGGTGCGCGACCGCGTGATCGATGGCAAAACGGTGTTGTACACCTCGCACATCATCCCCGAGGTGCAGCAGATCGCCGACAAGGTGTCCATCATGGCAAACGGCAAGATCTTGTTCACGGGTTTCTTGGACGAAATCAAGGAACGGTTCCGCATCGTGATCGTCTCCCCGGAAGCCCGGCTGGACTTGCAGCAGTACCCCGTGATGGCGGTGGCCAGGAGCCGGGACCAGGTTTCGCTTCTCACGGATACCGACGAGAGTTTCGAGCATTTCAACCGGATTTCCATCTCCGAGCCACTGGTTCCCGGATTGGAAGAGTTTTTCCAGGTTTTGATCAGGGGGGATCGACATGTTTTATAAGGAGTTCGCCGAGGCACGTTTTCGATTGCTGCTTTTCTGGGGACTGTTCGCCATCTTCCTGTTGGTCACCGTTGCTTTGCGCCCTTTCATCGGTGACCTGATGGGCCAGATGGAAAGCGAATTGGGGAACATGCCCGCCTTCCTCAAAAATTTGCTGGGGGACATCTCGGGCATCTCGCGCCTCGCCAATGACGACAACTGGTACCTGCTTTCCCAGTGGCACGCCAAGAACCTGGGGCAGTTCATCCCGCTTTTCGTGCTGGTGTTCACCTTCCCGGTGTTTGCCCGCGAAACCGACAAGAAGACCATCTACTTCTTGCTCGCGCGCAAGAACCGTTCGAGTGTTTTTTCCGGCAAGTTCTGGTCTGGCTTGGTCTTCGTCCTGGGAACGCTCGCTTTCTTCTCACTGATGGGACCGCTGGCCATGAAAATGGGGGGCTATGCTGTCGGCTTCGCGGGTACCATGCCTTTCTTGTTCCAGCAAATGGTTTCGGGTTTTTTCTTGTACACCCTGTTCACCCTGTTTTCCATCGTGCTGGGTGACCCCGTGAAAGCCGTGATCGCGGGCATCGTGGTGGTACTGGGCACGCCCTTCTTCTCCATGATCCCCAACCTGGGTTTCTTGAACGTGTACAACTACATCACGGGAATCCATCCACTCGGGGGAAAGGGAGTCGACATATGGTACAGCCTGGGGCTTGGGGCATCCGGAGCATTCTTGCTCTGGCTGGATTGGAAGCTCTTTGCACGCAAGGAATTTTAACCAAGGACAAATCAATCGAAAGGGGATACTCATGGCTTTTTTTTCGTGGAGAAGTAAGAACATGTGGGGAGCCTTGGTCACCGTGGTCACCGTGGGTTTCATCCTGGTGATGATCCTCCCGCAGGCACTGCTGAGCAAGGATATCCGCGTGGAAAACGGGGTGTTGAACATCCCGGGAATGTTCGGCAAAAAGGTGGAGCTGTCTTCCATCACGAACGTGGAACTGTCCCAGACCCCTCCAGAATTGGGCGGGAAAATCATGGGAAGCGGACTGGGTGCGAACAAGCGCGGAACGTTTGCCATCCCTGGGGGGAGTGCAACGGTGTACCTGGAAGATGCCAACAAGACCCCGGTGATCTTGATCGAAACCACCGACAAGCCCGTGTACATCAACTTCCGGGATGCTTCGAAAACAACGGCGTTGTACGGGCAGATCACCCGGGCACTGGAAGACTGAGGAGGAGAAAAGCATGATCGAAGTGAAGAATTTTACCAAGGAATACAGCAAGAACACGCGAGCGGTGGATAACATCTCGTTCACCGTGCAAACCGGGGAGATCTTTGGATTCCTGGGGCCAAACGGCGCGGGAAAGTCGACCACCATCAAGAACATCGTGGGGTTGTTGAAACCCACTTCCGGCACCATTCGTGTGTGTGGCATGGACGTGCAAAGCCAGGCGATCGAAGCCAAGAAACGCATCGGGTACGTCGCCGACGAACCGCTGATGATGGAAAAGATCACCGGGGTGGAATACCTGCGCTTCATTGCGACGTTGTTCGACGTTCCCGCCAGCCGTTTCGTGGAACGCGTGGAGAAAATGTCGAAAAGTTTCAAGCTGGAAAACGCCCTGGGAGACCCGATTTCGACGTACTCCCACGGCATGCGCCAGAAACTCTCGTTGATGTCCGCGTTGGTGCATAACCCCGACGTGTGGATACTGGACGAACCCATCGTGGGGCTTGACCCGGAATCGGCGTTCATCCTCAAGAACATGATGCGCGCGCACGCACGCGCGGGGCACACGGTGTTCTTCTCCACGCACGTGATGGAAATCGCGGAGAAGATCTGCGACCGCATCGCCATCATTTCCAAGGGCACGCTCGTTTTCACCGGCACCGTGCAAGCCTTGAAAGAGAAAAAGCAGAATCGCAGCCTGGAATCGCTGTTCTTGGAGGTGACGGGGAGTGAACTGGAAAAAATGGATTTCTCTTACCTGGACGCTGATTAACCAGCACTACGCACTCTCGCGCAAGCGCTACCTCTACTTCCGGAAGCACCAGCGGCTCTGGGAACCGTTGCTGCTCATCGGGGTGGTGATTACCCTGGTGTTTTCCCTCGGACCCGCGCTGCTCTCGTTGATGGACTCCATGCTGCTGGGGTTCCAGCAACTTGGGGTGCCGGAACTGCTGGTGGGAAACGCCTTCTTGATCTGTAGCCTGTTCGGGTTCTTCCTGGGGTTGTTCTTCCTGGTCAGCTCCTTCTTCTTTTCCTCGGAGCTGTCCACGCTGATCCCGTTGCCCATCAAGCCTTCCGGGCTGTTGAGTTCCAAGCTGGTCGTGGTGATCCTCGACCAGATGTGGATCTCGCTGGTGGGGTTGTTGCCGGTGCTGCTGTTCTTCGGGTTCAAGGCCGGCGTGCCGGCAATGTACTGGCCCGCGATGGTGATCGTGTTCCTGGGTTCGCAGGTGTTCCCCATGGCCATCGAAGCCATTATCATCCTCCCGCTCTCCCGAGTGATCCGTTTCCAGAAACACCGCGACCTGATGTTCATCGTGCTCAGCGTGGTGATCGTGGTGGCGGCACTGGGGTCGCAGTTCTTCTTCAACAGCGCGCTGGCTTCCGGGGAAATTTCCTCGGAGCGCATGGTGGAAATGCTGTCCGACCCGCAGGGCCTTTTGAACCGCAGCCTCTCGATGTACCCTCCGGCGATCCTTGCCGTGAAGGCGATGATGTCGGGGGGATGGGCATCGCTGGGATGGTTGCTGTTGTTCATCGGCCTCAACGTGGGAGCGTTTCTCGTGGCCATCTGGCTCGCCAAGCTGTTCTACTACCAGGCGTTCTTCCAGTTCCAGGATCGTTTTGCCAAGAAGGTTTCGCTGTCCAACGAGAAGATCCTCAGCTTCTTCGGCAACGGCAAGGATGCGTTCCAAATCCTTTCCTGGCGGGAATGGCGCTACTTCTTGCGCGTACCGGCATTTTCGGTGAACGGGTTCATGAACGTGCTGATCTTCCCCGCGCTGGTGGTGCTCTTCGCCACTTTCGGACAAAACATGATCCCGGGGGGAAACGTGGGTGAAATCCAGCAACAGTTGCAACCGGTGTTGGAATTCATCTTGCCCATCGGCATCCTTGCCGCCACGCTGGCCGGGTCGATGAACCTGCTCTCGGCTACGGCATTCAGCCGCGAGGGAAAGATGCTCCGGGAGCTCAAGGTGTTGCCCGTGGAGGTTTCGGACATCTTGAAGGTGAAGTTCACGCAAGTCACTTGGTTGACCCTTCTGGGCCCGCTTGCCATGGGTATCGCGATTTCCATCCCGTTTTCCCCCGGGTTGTGGGTGAGCGTGGCCATCATCTTGGGAGGACTGTTGTGCAGCACGTTCTTGAACCTGGTGCAAATGTGGCTCGACTCGCTTCGGCCCTCGCTGGACTGGGACAACCCCCAACGCGCAATGAAGCAGAACGTCAACGGGTTGTTCGCCGTGCTCATCGTGTTCGGTTTCGTGGGGCTTTTCGGTTTCCTGGGCTACCAACTCCGGGACGTACTGTCCCCCGTTTGGATGAGCGTGATCGTTTTGGCTGTAAGCTTCGCGGGATGTTTCGTGTTCTGGAACCTGTTGAAGAAAAGCACCGCCCGGCTGCTGGCGCGGGAT
>DAOPKN010000076.1:0-9364 GCA_035391225.1 Thermotogota bacterium | reverse complement strand
TGCTTCCGGGTTCCACAACGGTTTCGACCTGGCCCTGTTTGTTGTGCTTCTTCAAAAGGCTCTTGTACCCGCATGTTTCCAGGAAGAATACCTCTCCCCCCTCCGCTTGCAGCGTTTTTCCGGGTTGGCCAAAACGGCAGTCCGAGCCAACGGAAACGCCAATCGAAAAGGTTTGATCCGGGGTGAGGCATTCGGTTTTGTTCGTTTCCAGGTCACAGCAAAAAAAGCGGTGATCCTCGTTGATCCCGTTGGTCTTCATGTCCGTCCCACTGAATACGATCCGGTTTTCGTCCGCCCAGGTGATGTGACCGTGCAAAAAAGGGGTTTGGTGGGTTAGGGACTTGGTCTCCTTCGAAGGAAGGTCCAGCCAAGAAAGTTCGGAAGAGATCTGAAGGCGGTTTTCGAAGCGCATGGAAACCAATGCCACCCTCTTTTTGGACGGGGAGAGCTCGAATTCATCCACGTTTGTCAGTGGATCCGAAAGGGCTTCCGCTTTGCCGGAAGCAGCATCGAACAGGTACAGGCGAATGCGTTTCTTGTTGGTGAACCCCTGTCCGTTGGACCAAAAGGGGATTTCGTCCAGGACTTCGTAGTCCTTTTCGTCCTTCCATTTTTTCAACACTTCGGGTTTCTGCGCGTCTGTGGCCTCGATAAGCGCGTCAAATTGCGGGGAGTAAACCGCCCCGACCAGGAACATGTCCCCACCAAGATGTTCGATGCGGGTCACGGGCTGGGGGAATTGGAACGCGGGAGTGGCTTCTCCTCCGTCAATGGAGATGCGAAAAAAGCGGGTAAAGAATTCGCCGTTCTTTTTCTTCTCGGCGTCTTTCGGGTCCCGATCTTCGGGGAAAAGAATGCTTTTTCCATCTTCCAACCAGCAAAAGGAACGCGCCCGTTTCATTGCCGTGAGACGAAAAGGAGCCGACTGACCGGATTTCCACGCGAAAATATCCGAGTCGTACTCGTTGTCCTCCAGGTTTGCCTTGCTCTGGACAAATGCGATGCTTTCGCCGTCCGGAGACCATTTGAGCTGCGAGAGAAACGAGAAACGTTCGAGGTCCTTGCATGCGATTTTCTTCATGGTTCCTCCTTTATTTTTTGGGATTTTGCGCGAAAGATGCGTAATTAGAGATACGGAATTTCCCATCCACAATTGATGGCAACCAGGAAAAATAGGAAAAGGGAAAGGGTACCAAGGAGCCGTGAGAAAAACTGCTTGTGGGAGAGTCCTTCCGCGGAAAGAAGAAGGATGGGGAGGAAGAAAACCCAGTTTATCACCGTGCTTTGGATCACCAGGGCCAGAATGGACAAGAACAGGGCGGTGATGCTTTCGACGGGAGGAAAGGAAGTGGTGTCTTTTCGATAGTGCTCGAAAGGGGAAAAAGCACGCTCGCGATCAATTTGGCGCATGAGCTCTTGCAAAAACTCTTGTTCCCGTTCGGGACCGAATTTTTGGATTCCTTTTTCCAGGATAACATCCATGGGGACTCCCTGGTGAAAAAGGGAAGACAAGAACTTTTGCATTTCGGGTGATGGTATGGTTTTTGGCTTGGTAGACAACGAAACCCACTTTCTCCTTTTTTTTTTCTGCCTCCGGAGTGCTATACTATTTTATCATCAATTGGGGGGAAAACCATGGAAAATCTTTGGCCTCCCTTTCTTGGGAAGATCCGCGCGGGATTCGAACTGATCACTTACCTGGAAAGGTTGGACGTGGGAGCCTATATCGTTGATGTGGACCGGAATATCTTGTTTTGGAACTCCCGGGCCACGCAAATCACGGGGTACACCGCTTCGGAGGTGGTTGGAAAAAGCTGCAGGGAGAATATTTTACAGCACACGGACCAGTTCGGGGTTCCCTTGTGCTCCACCAAGTTGTGTCCGTTGTACCAAAGCATCCGGCAGGAGAAATTTGCGATTCTACCGTTCAGTGTGAACGCTTTGCGCAAGGATCATACTTCGCGTGTTCCCCTTGATGTGATCGCTTTCCCGCTTTACTTGGGGGATGTGGTTGTGGGAGGGATGGAACTCTTTCAGAAATCCTCGTCCGCAAATGAAATGGCCAAAGCGATGGACATCCAAAAAGCCCTTATTCCCACGGATTTGCCCCACCATGTCCATACCTTTTTCCATCCCTCCAGTCAAATTGGTGGAGACATGATTTTCTGGAACGATTCCTGGATGGCGTTGCTGGATGTAAACGGTCATGGTTTATCTTCCGCGTTAATCAGCACCAGCCTGGTGGCCATTCTGAAAGATATTCTCACACCCCCCCTTTCCATTGGCGAACTGGGGTATGTCTTGGAAGAGCGCTTCCGTTTATTTGGGGATACCGAACGGTATTTCACGGGGATATTTGCGAAGGTAAAGGGAGCCTTTTTGGAACTTGTTTCCTTTGGACATCCCCTTCCATTGCTGAAAGGCCCCCTTGGGGTGGAAACCCTTCCCGTTCCCATCGATTTTCCCATCGGCTGGGACCTCGGGGAGCACAGTGGCGAATCGATGACCCTTGAGCTGTGCGAAGGGCAAAGCCTCCTGGTGTACAGCGACGGAATTATCGACATTCCCACCCGTTCCGGGCGGCTTGGTGTCGAGGGGCTTTCCGCGCTGTTCCGGGAGGAGCAAAGCTTGGAAGAGTTGTACGTACGTGCCAGGGAGCAAGATCGTTCGGGTCTTCCCCCTGACGATATCACCCTTCTTCGCTTCGATTTCCCCGTTCCTTGACACCCTGTAGGCTATCTGGTAAACTGAAAATGTCAGCGTTTTTCAAACCCATTGAAGGAGGTTTTGGAATGAAAAAGTTTTTGCTCGTGAGTTTTCTGATCTCTATTCTTCTGGTTTCCGGGTTCGCAGGGATTCTTGACACCATCAAACAGAGGGGAACGCTTATCATCGGAACCAATGCCACGTTCCCTCCGTTTGAGTTCGTGAACGAGAAGAACCAAGCCGTTGGGTTCGACATTGACCTGGCGAAGGTAATCGCGGATGCGCTGGGAGTAGAGTTGAAAGTGGAAGATGTGCAGTTCGATGGTTTGATTCCCGCGTTGCAAGTGGGGAAGTTTGACATGGTGATTGCCGGGATGACCATCACCGAGGAACGTCGCAAGGAAGTGCTTTTTTCCGATCCCTACTTCGATGCCGGCCAAGTTATCGTGGTTAGGAAGGGAAGTCCCAAGATCAATTCGTTGGAAGAACTGAATGGAAAAAAGGTAGCTGTCCAAACAGGGACCACCGGAGACATCATGGCTACTGAAGCTGAAGGCCTGAAAATCACGCGCTTTGCCCATTTCACCGAGGCTTTCTTGGAATTGAACCTGCGCCGGGTAGAAGCCGTTGTGGTGGATTCTTCCACCGCAGATGCCTACCTGGGGTACAACTCTGCTCTGGAAATTGGTAGTCCCGTGCTTTCCGCGGAAAGCTACGGAATCGCGATCAAGAAGGGGAACGAGGAACTGCTGGAATTCGTGAACGGTGTGTTGGAAGACCTCCATACGAGCCCTTACGATAAAATGATTGAACAGTGGTTCTGAAAAAGGATTTGCACTAAGTCCAATTCCGAAAAGGGCCAAGAGTGAAAGGTTTTGGCCCTTTTTTTGGATTTTTTCCTTGTTCCGCGTACTCCAAAAATAGAAAGAGGGAGGAAAAAATGCCAGAGATTGTTCGTTCGTTTCCGTTCCTGTTGCAAGGAGCGTTAATCACCCTGTGGTTGACACTGGCATCGGGGTTTTTTGGAACCATCATTGGAACACTGGCCGGAATGGGGAGGCTTTCCGCCATGAAAGCCCTTCGTTATCCCAGTTCGGTGTACGTGGAATTCATCCGTGGAACTCCCTTGCTGGTCCAAATCTACATCATTTATTTCGGGCTTCCTTCGTTAGGGCTTGACCTGAAGCCGTTTACTGCTGCGGTGGTTGCCTTGACGATCAATGCTGGGGCATACACTGCAGAAATCGTGCGGGCGGGGATCCAGTCCATTGACAAGGGACAGATGGAAGCTGCCCGTTCGTTGGGCATGACCGGGTGGCAGTCCATGTTCCATGTTATACTTCCCCAAGCTTTCCGAAACGTGCTTCCCGCACTTGGAAACGAGTTCATCGCCTTGGCGAAGGAAAGTTCGTTGGTTTCGGTCATCGGGATCGCAGAGTTGACCCGGCAAGGGCAATACGTGATATCTCGCACGTTCAAGTCGTTTGAGATTTACGGGGGCGTGGCCTTGATCTATTTTGCGTTGACTTTCTCCATGTCCCAAATCGTTGGATGGGTGGAAAAGAAGGTGAAAATACCATGAGTGCACTTGTGGAAATCGATAATTTGCACAAACGGTTTGGAACCCTGGAAGTGTTGAAAGGGATTAGTTACAGCGTGCAACCAGGAGAAGTGGTGGGGGTCATCGGCCCCAGCGGGGGAGGAAAAAGCACCATGCTTCGCTGCATAAACCACCTGGAAAAATACGAAAAAGGAAGCATCACCTTCGACGGTATCTTGGTGGATGAGAAGAAGGTAAACATCAACCAGGTTCGCTCGCGCATCGGCATGGTGTTCCAGCATTTCAACCTATTTCCCCATAAGACGGTGATGCAGAACCTTTTGCTTGCCCCCTTGAAGGTGAAAAAGGTTGCATTGCCCCAAGCGCAAGAGAAAGCCAAAGAGCTGTTGAAACGCATCGGGTTGCTTGATAAGGCTGATGCACACCCGGGGAACCTATCCGGGGGACAGAAGCAACGCGTGGCCATAGCCCGAGCGTTGATGATGGATCCCAGGCTCATGTTGTTCGACGAGCCCACTTCCGCGCTTGACCCGGAGCTGGTAGGAGAAGTGCTTGACGTGATGAAGGAACTGGCCAAGAACGGAATGACCATGATCGTGGTGACGCACGAAATGGGCTTTGCCCGTGAGGTGTGCGACCGCATCATTTTCATGGACCAGGGTGTGATCGCGGAGGATTCTCCACCGGAACAGATGTTCACCAATCCAAAGAATCCCAGGACCCAGGACTTCCTGCGCAAGGTGATCTGATCCGCTTGACACCCGGTCGAAAATATGATATATTTCACAGGCAATTTGAGGGTGGCCCCTGTAGTTCAATGGATAGAACGGTGGATTCCTAATCCGCAAATGTAGGTTCGATTCCTACCAGGGGTACCAGGAATGAAAGGAACCGAATCGGTCTTTTGATAGAAAAAGTGCTGGGGACGTGGTGCAGTTTGGTTAGCATGCCGGTCTGTCACACCGGTGGCCGCGAGTTCGAGTCTCGTCGTCCCCGCCATTCTTTTGGTTTCCCATTTCCATGTGGGGACGTGGTGCAGTTTGGTTAGCATGCCGGTCTGTCACACCGGTGGCCGCGAGTTCGAGTCTCGTCGTCCCCGCCAACGAGCGCTCGGGAATCCGAGCGTTTTTTTTTGGAGGCCGTATGCTTTTTCTCTTCTTTTTTGCCTCAATCACCTGGTTTGGCATTTCCTCGTCCTTTTTCCCCCAGAATCTCCTGATCTGGGTCGTTGTAGCGCCTTTCGTTTTTCTCTTTTTTCGCTTTTTGCTACCCAACCTTTCCTGCAGGCCATTTTGGATCCACCTGCTCCATTTTGCGTGGGGGTTTTTAAAGAGTTTCGCCGTTGCTGTGCAAGTAATCGTCTGGATGCTCTCCGGGAAAGTGTTCCAGGGATTGGTGGAATTTCATCCCCCCGTCAAAACACCTCTGGCCAGTTTTTTCCTCCGCTGCGAGATTACGTTGGTTCCCGATTCGTACTTCATTGCGTTCCACGAAGACCAGTTTTTGCTGCATCGCATCGCTTCCAATGCACAGAAGGCCCACGAGAGGATGGAGGGATAGTCTCGCTTGCCTCTCGCTTTTCGGATTGGGTTTCCTCCCCCAATCGCACAAAATTTGACATTTTCGTTTTAAGTGCTATAATTAATCATTAGATTTGCTTTTCCCTCCCTTTTCCACTTCCCATTCATCGCCCCCGCAATGTGCGGATTGCTTTTTTCATACCATCCAAAATTTGAATAGCCGGTCAGGAGGTAAGGAAATGGATTTTTTTGTGGATACGGCGAACCTCGGGCAAATCGAAAAAGCTTCTGCTTGGGGTATTCTCGATGGAGTGACGACAAATCCCTCGCTGATTGCCAAGGAAAACGTTCGGGACTTCCATGGGCATATTCGGAAGATTTGTGAAATCGTGAAAGGCCCGGTGAGCGCGGAGGTCGTTTCCAAGGACCTTGATGGCATGCTTGGCGAAGCAAGGGAATTGGCAAGCATCAGTGAACACGTCGTGGTGAAGATCCCCATGACGGAAACAGGCATTCAAGCGGTTGCTACCCTTTCGAAAGAGTCGATCAAAACCAATGTGACTCTTGTTTTTTCCCCATCCCAGGCATTACTGGCTGCAAAGGCAGGTGCAACGTACGCAAGTGTTTTCCTGGGGCGCGTGGATGACATTAGCTGGGATGCCTTTGAATTGGTTTCCAATGTTTTGGACATTTACCAGGCCTTCCCGTTTGAAACCCGCTTAATCGCTGCAAGCATCCGGCATCCCCGGCATGTCTGGGAAGTGGCGCGAATGGGGTGCCATGTCGGGACCGTGCCTTTTGACGTACTGGACAAACTGTTCCACCATCCACTGACAGATATTGGGATCCAACGTTTTGACAGGGATTGGAACGAACTTCAAAAAAGATTAGGAAAGGAATGATTCTGGTTGCCCAGAAAAAAGAAAAGCGAACCCGGGGAAGAGAAAAACACTTCCAGCCCGGAAACCGAGATAACCAAGGAAGAGCCGAAGAAGAGCACCACGCGAAAGAGGACTTCCCGGGCCAAAAGTACCAGCACCAGGCCTTCTACTTCCGCCAAGAAAAAAAGCGAAAGCACCGGCGAAAAAACCACGAAAAAACCCGCTTCCCGTACTTCCAAAGCGATTTCCGAAAAACAGGAAGATTCTTCGACCACGCTCTCGAATGCTCCTGCGCGTAGCAAAACCCCCTCCACCCCTCACAAAAACCCCGTCCAAAAGTACCCGGTTGCGGAGGACATCAACCTCAATGCAGATGGAATCGCGTTGGACGGTGAGGAGACGCCCGTGGAGCTCAGCCCCGACCCAACTTTCGCCGAGGACCTGGGGGAAGAAACACAGGGAGTCCCTTCGATTGCCGGTACCGAAGAGGAAGAAGAGGAAAAAATCCCGAGCGAGGTGGAACGAAAGGATCGCATCCGGGAAATGGAAGTGGATATCCGAAAACTCAATGCGATGAACATCAAGGACCTGTACGTTCTGGCGCGCAAATACAACCTTAACGGGTATACGCGCATGAAAAAGAACGAATTGGTGTTTTCCATTTTGCAGGCCCAGGCGAAGAGTTTCGGCTATTTCTTTAACGAAGGTGTCTTGGATATCATTCATTCGGAGGGATACGGTTTTCTGCGCACCACGGCGAACTTGTTGCCGGGAAACAACGACGATATTTACGTCTCCCAGTCACAGATTCGAAAGTTCAACCTGAGCGCTGGAGACACGGTATCTGGTCAAGTGCGGGCCCCGAAGGAGGGAGAAAAGTACTTCGCCCTGCTACGCATCGAAGCCATCAACCAGAAACCGCCGGAATTCGTGTTTGACCGTATCAACTTCGAGAACCTTACCCCCATTTTCCCCACCGAAAGGCTGAAGTTGGAACACGATCCGACGAACTTCAGCACGCGGATCATCGACCTCTTCTCGCCCATTGGAAAAGGCCAACGGGGACTGATCGTAGCCCCGCCCAAGGTAGGAAAAACGACGCTCTTGAAAGATATTGCCAACGGGATTGCCGCAAACCACCCGGAAACCAAGCGTATCGTGCTCCTCATTGATGAGCGTCCCGAAGAGGTGACCGACATCATGCGCTCGGTCGACGCGCAAGTACTGGCAGCACCTTTCGACATGCCCCCCGAGAAGCAGATCAAGGTTGCCCAGTTGTGCCTTTTGATGGCCAAGCGCCTGGCAGAGTACCGTTACGACGTGGTGATTCTTCTCGATAGCATTACGCGGTTAGCAAGGGCCTACAACAATTTTGTCCCGCCATCCGGGAAGCTTTTATCCGGGGGGGTCGATCCCAAAGCGCTGTATGGGCCGAAGTACTTCTTTGGCGCGGCTCGAAACATCGAAGAGGGAGGGAGCCTGACCATTATCGCGACCGCGCTTGTGGATACCGGAAGCAAGATGGATGAGGTGATCTTCGAGGAATTCAAAGGAACGGGAAACATGGAACTGGTTTTGTCCCGCCAAATTTCCAACAAGAGGATATTCCCCGCCATCAACTTGAATTTCTCCGGTACCCGACGCGAGGAGTTGCTTCTTTCGCCGGAAGACCTCAAGAAGGTGTGGGTGCTGCGAAAAATGCTTTCTTCCATGAGCGAAGAGGAGGGACTTTCGCTGATTCTTCGAAAAATCCGGGAGACCAGCAGCAACGAGTTTTTCCTGGCGTTGTTGGACAAGGAGAAAAACCGGTACCTGTAAGCGTACTTGACAAAGAGACAAAATTCAGGTACAATAACCCTCGTTTGACGCGCTGTCTCCCTTGGGAGATGGGAAGGCGCCGAGGTGGCGGAATTGGCAGACGCGCATGATTCAGGTTCATGTGGAGGTTATCTCTGTGCGGGTTCAAGTCCCGCCCTCGGCACCATCTTTCACTTACCTTCTTAACGTTTAGGAGGTTTTTTTTTATGCCCATTTACAAGTTCCGATGTGCTTCGTGTGGAAAAGAAATCGAAAAATTGCAGAGTATGCATGCTGCTCCTCCCCGGGAGTGCCCCGCTTGTGGAGGAAAAATGGAAAAGCAAGTAGGGAGAGTGGGTTTGAAGTTCCAGGGGAGCGGCTTCTACGTGACCGACAGCAAAAACCGGGCTTCCGCATCGTCTACTGCGCCAAAGAAAGAGGAAGTTCCCGCTTCGGGTGCCCCAAAAAGCCCCACCAAGAAGAATAGCGAAACGAAAAAAGAGGCCGTGTAGGCCCCTTTTTTTTTGCGGTGCTTGGAGCGGTCGACGGGACTCGAACCCGCAACCCTCAGCTTGGGAAGCTGATGCTCTACCAATTGAACTACGACCGCAAAACTTCCCTATTCTATCGTATCTTGGGTGATCTGTCAAGTCTTTCGCGGGAGAGCCTCGTTCTTCGAACCGTTACATCATCCTATTGACAAAGGCAGGGCAAATCTATATAATATGCCTTGGTTTCTTGAGGGAGTAGAGCCAGTGTAGCTCAGTTGGCCAGAGCGGCTGATTTGTAATCAGCAGGTCGTGGGTTCGAATCCCTCCGCTGGCTCCAAAAATACCCGTGGTAAGGTGCCCGAGCGGCCAAAGGGGGCGGACTGTAAATCCGCTGGCAGAATGCCTTCG
>DAOPKN010000075.1:0-9385 GCA_035391225.1 Thermotogota bacterium | reverse complement strand
AGCTACAGGCGGGCAGGCACGGGGGCCTGCCCCTACATGGGGAGCTTTTTCCCCTTGGGCGGATTTCGAAGTAATGGGGAGAATGCATGCGAATGGAATAGCAAGGGGTAAGTAATGGCGAAAAGCGGGCGAATCTCACCCACCGCAAGCAGTGCAACTGGTTGACTTTAAGTAATTTTAACTATATAATAACAACGTTATAATAGAAAATTTTCGAGCAAAGATTCCTGGATCAACCTACTTGGTAGAGGTGATTCGATGAAAGCCTTACTGATTGTGGTTCTTTGCGGATTGCTGTTCTTCTTTCTCTTCTCGTGCGTTGGGCCTGGAAACGTGCCGCTCACGGTGAACCAGGCTGTGGAAATCGTGAAACAGTACCTGGGGTTGGCGGAAACGAGCAATGCGACCGACACCAACCGTATCATCTTTTTCTTGCAGGAAGTGCTCCAGGGTGACAAGTTCACCCCCGATGATCCCGAAAACCCACAAGCGGAACAGGATGTTCCGGGAAACGGTTTCTTCTTCATGGTGGATTTCGACCCCTTGGCACGTTTCGCCCACCTGGTGCGCTACATCGTTGTTTCCAAGAACCCTGGCGAAATCCTGGTGGACCAGGTGGCCCTCTGGACTCCAACGATTAACGGGAATTCCCCGCTCACCGGGGACATCTACGCGGATGGTTACGCCAAGAACGTGTGGCAGAATTTCCAGAACCACACGCTGGGGGTGGAGGGTCGCACAGAACATGGGGCTCGTGGCGGAAGTTGGCGAAATGGCCCAGAAGTGGAAGGTTCCATCGTGGTCAACGGAAATGACCCGGGACGCTACCCGGATGCAGGCATTTCCACCGATGCACAGAACATGGGGGATTTCTACGAGAACTTCCCCGCCATGACCGAGACGGACGAGCTGTCACCGCCGAACAACACCGAAACCGACCTACAAAACGCCATCCAGGCACAGGCCGATGCCGGGGTGAATGACATTTCCATCTACATCGTCACGCATGGAAACACCGACGTGCTGGTGATGGGAAACTCCACCATGACATCCACGGAGTTTTCCAACATGCTGTCAGGGTTCCCCTCGGTCACGTTCAAGGTGATCATCGACGCGTGCAAGAGCGGAAGCTTCGTGGATGACCTTTCCGCGCTGTCCAACGTGGCCATCGTGGTGACCGCAACGGATTCCGAGAAAAGCTCCTACGGGGACATCGACGGACCTGGTGATCCCAACCCCGGAGATACCGGTGGGGAATGGACCAGCGGTTTCCTGGAGGACTTGGAAGAAAACACGACCTCGGAGGAGTGGGGGAACATCTTGGAATGGGCTTCGATCTTTGGGGTTTCTCCCAAGGTGATCCTGTACAGCGATTCGTTCGACTCCGCCTGGCTGAAAGACTACGCGCGCATCCTGGGATTGAGCAACCCGCAACGTTACAGCCCGGATTATTGATCGGAACCAGTCCGGTTACTTTTCCTCGGGAATACCCAATTCGCCGAGGGTCTGGCGTAACCAGTGCAGCGATTTCTCGATCAACGGACCCCCGGCGCCTTCGCATTCCATGCTGAGCGTGCCGGTGTACCCCGAATCCCGGAGGATTTCCAAGATCTTCCGGATGTTTTGCGCGTTGACTCCCTCACCGATGGCGGCGTGGCTGATGCCAATGCCGGTGTCTTTCCCGCGCATGGCGTTTGCCAGGCTCTCGGACACGTCTTTCACGTGCACGTGCTTGATCTTCTTCAAGAAGCGCTGGCAGAATTCCACCGGGTCCTGTCCCGCGATGAAGCTGTTTCCGGTGTCGAGGTTGAGCCCCAGGCGGTCGCTGTCCACGAAGTTCAGCATCTTTTCCAGCAGCTCGGGGTTGGTGGTGAAGTAGCCGTGCACCTCGATGTTGATGTTGATCTCGTAGAGCTCGGCGGTTTCCACGATCACGGAGTAGGCACGTTTCATGAGTTCCAGGGCTTCCTCGTCGCTGAACCCCGCTGGCTTCTTTAGGCCATCGGTGGTGGCGATGTTCGGGCTTCCCGCGATCTTGGCCCAAGGAATGGACTTGAGCACGTACGGAACACCGTGGAACAACCCGTCGTTCCCGGATAGCGGGAAAGCCGAATCGATCTGGGAAAATTGCACGCCGTGGCGTTCCAGCATTTTTCGCATGCGCATGGGGTCTTCGGACAGCGAAACGTGCGGAAAATACCCCAACCCGTGGATCCAGGAAACCCCTTCGATCACGCCGGGTTCGATGTAATGCACGTCGTGCTGTTGCGCCCACTGCACCGCTTTCTCGAAACTGAACACCGCGGAGTTGAACGCGTCGGTGTGGAATCCGATTTTCATTGCTCTTCCCCCTTTTTTAGTTTTCCAGGTGGCGAACGATTTCTTCGCGTTCGCGGAAATAGGTGACGGAGTCATGCACCAAGCGATCCATCACTTCCACGTTGCACGGCTGCGTGGAAAGAACGTACGGGTCTGGAACGGGCCCGAGGGGCTCGAAGGTCACGAAACGGTCTTGCCGGTTCATCCCCACCAGGTAGGCGGCCATGATCACCGTGTCGATGTCGATCATCCCTTTCCCCGGTGCATCCCGGTTGCTATCGGCGATGTGCAGGTTCACCAGGTGTTGCCCGCATTTGAGGATGGCTTCCCCGATGTGCCTCTCGCCGTTGAGCATATGGTAAATGTCGCCGTTGATGCCGTCGATGGCTTTTTCTCCCACGTGGCGGATGTACTCCAATGCCTTGCCCACCGTGTGCACCAGGCTCACCTCCGCGGAACGAATGGGTTCGATGGCCGCCGCGATGGAGGCTTGCGCGAAATCCCCGGCACAGGGTTTGAGTGTGGAGGCGCTACGCTCCAGCTCTTGGTCATCGGCGGGCATGGTGCGCCCCACCGCTCCGGGCACCACGATGAGGTAGCGGGCCCCCAGCTTCTTTCCATGCGCCAGTTGCTGGCGAATGTAGTGCACCGCGGCGTTTCGCTTTTCCGGGTCGAGGCTGGAGAGGTCACGTTCCGGCGAAAAAAGCCCGCAAATGCCGGATACCTGCAGGGTGGTTTCTCGGAGTGCCTCTTGCAGCGCATCGAAACCCTCCGGTAAGTTTCCCTTGAGCTCCACGTATCGCAGTCCCGCCGATTGCAACCTTTGGAGGGAATCGCGAACGGGTTCGCTCCCAAACATCCAGATGCTCCAGGACAGGTTCAACCGTGCGGAAAAGGCCGCGGGATTTTCGTGCTTCTGCTCCAGGAACTTTTCCCGGATCTTCAGGCTCGCTTGCTGGTAATTTTGCAGCTTCATTGTTCCACGCTCCCTTCGGAAACCGCTTTCACGCGTGCACGCTTGCGATAGGTGCTCAGAACGCTCACCGCCAGAGAGGCGATGATCAGCACGCCGAACGTAACCGTTTGGAAGTAGGGGTTCACGCGCAGCATGTTGAGCGAGTTGGAAATCAGTCCCATCAGCAGAACCCCGAACAGCGTTCCCAGGATGCGCCCCTTACCCCCAGACAACGGTGTGCCCCCGATGACGACGGCCCCGATGGCGCGCAGTTCGATGCCACTCCCCGTGGATGGCTGCGCAGCTCCAATGCGGGAAAGCAACACCATTGCTGCCACACCCACCAGTGCCCCGTTGAACAGGAAAGCTCCCAGCTTGGTCCAGTTCACGGAAATCCCCGAAAGGAAAGCCGCCGTGGGGTTGCTTCCCACCGCGTACACCCGCCTGCCCATCTTGGTGTTGGAAAGCAGCACGTGCACGAGCAAGTAGGCACCGATACTGATGAGGAAACTCAGCGGAATGAGTTGGAACAGCCGGCTGGTGCCGATGGTCTCGAACATGCCGTAGATGGTTTGGAACGACCCCTTGGTGATGGCCAGCGCGATGCCTTCGAACACGCTGATGAACGCCAGCGAGGTGATGAAGGAAGGGGCCTTGAACACGCGCGACGTCAACCCCACCAGGAAGCTGTTGAAAACCGCCAGGGAAATGCCCACCAACACGGCAAAGATCGGGGCAACACCCCCCCGCATCATCATGGCCATCACGCAGGACGAAAAACCGATGTTCGCTCCCACCGAAATGTCAATCTCCCCGGAAATGATCAGCATGGTCATCCCAGAGGAAACGATGCCCAGTACCGCGATTTGCTCCAGGATATTCATGAGGTTGCTGGTGGTAAAAAAGCGCGGGTTCACGATGCCGGTGATGATGGCAATCACCACTTCCGCGCAAAGCAGGTAGAACCACTGGCTGCGAAAAATGGAACGCTTGCCCCTCGCGAGAAGCGTCGCCCCGTTCTTGTTCTTGCGGTTGTGTTCCGTCACCCTTGCTCCCCCCCTGCATTTGGAACCCCGATGAAGTGGCGGATCAATTCCTCTTCGGAAATTCCATCGTTGTCCAGGATCGTTGTCAATCTCCCGTTGCGCATGACCCCGATGCGATCGCTCATGGAAAGCAACTCCGGCATGTCCGAAGAAACCATGATGATGCTCTTTCCCTTTTGCGCAAGCGCAACGATGAGGTTGTAAATCTGTTCCTTGGCCCCGATATCCACACCCTTGGTGGGTTCATCGAAGATGTACACCAGCGAGTCATCCAACAGCCAGCGCCCTATGATGACTTTCTGCTGGTTCCCACCGGACAGCTCCTCGATCTTCTGCAACCGATCTTGCACGGCCACCGAAAGCTCTTTCACGATCTTCGCCGTAAGCACTTGCTCCTCGCGGGCATCGATCCAGGGCCCCTTGAAGTTCTCGTTGTGCACCAACGAGGTGTTTTCCACGATATCCCGGCCACCCAGCATCGCAAGTTTCTTGCGGTCCTCGGTTACCAGGGCGATCCCAGCACGGATCGCATCTTTCGGGGATCGGACGTGCACCCGTTTCCCACCCAGGAAAATTTCCCCGCTATCTTTCTTTTCTGCCCCGAACACCAGGTTCACGAGCTCGCTTCGCCCGGAACCCACCAAACCGCCGATACCCAGCACTTCGCCCCGTCGCACGGAAAAGCTGGTCTCCTCTACCATTCCCCCACGCGCCAGCTTCCGCACTTCGAACTGGGTTTGCCCCATTTCCACGGGTTGGCGGGAAAAGAACATGGAGGCATCCCGCCCAACCATCTTCTTGATCACCGTTTCCACGGGGATCTGGGAAACCGGGTAGGTCCCCATGTATCCGCCGTCTTTCAGGATGGTCACCCGGTCGCCGATTTCAAAAATCTCCTCCAGGTAGTGGGAGATGTAGATGATTCCCATGCCCCGGGAACGCAACGTCCGAACCAGGTCCATGAGCACCCGCGTTTCTTCCATGCCCAACGAGCTCGTGGGTTCATCCATGATCAATACCTTGGCATCCCGGTACAAGGTCTTGGCGATCTGCAGCATCTGCTTTTGCGACGCGGAGAGTTCTTCCACCAGCACCCCAACGGGCAAGTTCATGTGCAACGTATCCACGATCTGCCGCACCTGGTCCAACTGCCCCTTGCTGTTCACCATCAAGGGGATTTTTCCCGTTCGTTCGTCTCCCAGGAACACGTTATCGCTCACCGAGAGCGAATCCACGAGCTCCGCGTCCTGGTACACCGTGGATATGCCCATCTCGATCGCCTGGCGCGGATTCAGCGAGCGTACCGCTTTTCCGGAAAGGAAGATTTCTCCCCCCTCGGGGGTTACCGCACCGGACAGAACCTTGATCAACGTGGATTTGCCCGCGCCGTTTTCTCCCACAAGACAATGCACCTCTCCGGGAAACAAGTCGAACGAAACGCGGTCCAGCGCGCGGTGTTGCCCATATATCTTGGTGATTTCCTTGAGCGAAACGATGGTAGCGGATTGTTCCATTTGTTCCCTCCCCGTTTGCGGTTGTTTGGGAAAAAGGGAAGGGGGGACCCGCAGGCTCCCCCTTGCCCTGAAGGGTACAGTGGAAAACTCAGTACAGCCCGTCGTACTCCGGGAAATACTCCTGGGTCAGTTGGATCCAGACAGGGTCGATATCCCACGGAACCACCTTGGTCTTGTCGTCGATGGTTTCCGGAGTGATCGGGGTGTTAGGCAGAAGGATTTGTTGGTTCAGCGTGGTATTCACGCCTTGGGTGTAGGCATGCAGTGCCAGGAAAGAAACGAAGCCTTCCCAACCGGGGGAAGTGGAAATGGAGTACTTGATGCTTCCTTCCTTGATCAACTCGATACCGTACGGGGCGCCATTGGTGGTGACAACCTTGATGGGGTTGTTCAGCAGCCCACGGGTCTTGAGCATGCGCACCACCGCAGCAGCCATTTCCTCGTTGAAGATGAAGAGGATGGAAAAGTCGTAGCCCGATTCGATCAAGTCTTGGGCCTGGTCCACGGCGACCGAGGGGGTGTATTTGCCATCACGGAAAGCCACGATTTCGTTCACCCCGAGCCGCTCGATTTCCGCCTCGTAGGTTTCGCGGAACATCTGCACCGGAACGTGCTCGAAAAGGCCCATGATGTTGGCAACCTTTTCTCCCGGGAAGTTCTCGGCCAGGTAGTTGGCCACGTTGATACCCATGCCCTTCCAATCGAAGTCGATACAGGCCACGATGTCGTCGTTGGATTTGAGGACCTCGCCCACGTTGTCCGTCACAACCAGCGGAATCCCGGCTCGTGCCGTCTCACGTGCGGCGATAAACGCACCGTTGGGATTGAACGAGAAGATACACATGCCATCCACGCCCATGTTCACCAGCGTGTTGATGTTCGCGATTTCTTTTTCCGTGTCGTAGTCGGAGTTCAAGACGATGACTTCCACTCCCGCCAGGTCAGCACCGTACTCGAAACCTTCCACGTCCTTGCGGTACCAGGTATCCGGCCCGGGGGTCACGTAGCCGTAGGTTAATGCGAACAGCGAAGTCCCACCCAAGAGGAAGAGCAAAGCCAAGGTGATAAGAAGCGTCGTGCGAAGTTTCTTCATGATCAAACCTCCTTTTTGAATTGGGGATCGAAAAACTTTCTATCTATTGACCCGTTTTTCGTTTCGCTTCAAAAATTCGGTAAAGAATCGGGACCGGTGTGCGGGCCCCACAGATACGGATACTTCGAAAACAGAACTTTCGAGATTATACCATAAAACCTGTCGGTTCTTTCTACTACTGGATGTTATTTTACAAAACAATACTTGCTGTTGCTTCTTGGTTGAAGTGATCAACAAATTCCTTGCTTTCCCACTGTTTCCATGGTGGGGGAAAGAAACCTCTTGGAAAGTATTTCCCTTTCCCCAAAGATTTGGAAACTTCTCGGGGAGAAGAATAAATTTTTCTCCCGGAAGGGGAAATTCCCGATATGGCAACAGCCCCCGAGCTCGGGTTGGACCAAAAGAAATCCGGGTTTGATAAGGAATGGATGAAAAACGAGGATCCCGAAAACGGGAGGGTTTTTTGTGTGGTATACTTGGGACGTGGGGAGTTTTTCGGAGAAATTTCATCTGCGCTATTGAGTTTCTCCAGGAAAACTTTCTTAGCCGCAAAAGCGCCTTAGAGCGCAATGTGGGGGGAGACTTGATTATCTTGGAAAAAGCGTGCGAACTGCGCGCTTTTTTTATTGGCCTGCCACGCGGTTTTTCCCCTCCGCCTTGGAGCGGTACAGCGCGTCATCTGCGCGCTGAAGCAAGCTTTTCTCCGAGTCTCCAGCCATGAACGAGGTCACGCCAAAGCTCACCGTCACCTGGTTGATTCCCGAGAACCGGTAGTTAGAGATTCTCTTCCGCATCTTCTCCGCGATTTCCATGGCATCCTGGAAAACGGTTTCCGGGAGCAAAAGCAAGAATTCGTCTCCTCCCCACCTGCCGGGAAAGTCGGTTTCCCGAATACTTTGGCGAAAGAGCACACCCAGTTCCTGCAAGACCTCGTCACCCGCAATGTGGCCGTGCGTATCGTTGATTTCCTTGAACCCGTCGATATCGCAAAAAACCACGGAGAAGGTGGTGTTGTACCGGGTGGAACGGCTTACTTCCGACTGCAGCACGTGGTCGATCTTGTACCTGTTCAACAAGCCCGTCAAGCGGTCCTTGGTGGCCATACGTTCCAGCTCGTCGAAGGTTGCCGCAAGGTCCTTGGTTTCCCGGGAAATCCGTTCCTGCAAGGCATCCGTCAACTCCCGGATCTCCTTCAAGGGGTACGACTCGTCCCCCCCGTGCACCTCCGCGGGGAAAGAAATGTGCAAGGCTTCCACCGTGGCCCTACCACCGCTTAATCGGAAGACAATGGTTTGGCGCAGGTCTTTCAATACCAACTCGTGGTTTTCAAAACGGGTCTGGATATCCATGAGGCAATGGCTCACGCACACCTCGTCATCCACGGGCACGCAAAAATCCTTTCGAATGGTGTACGAAATGGGGTGGGGAGATTGTTGGAAGTCTCGACGGTAAAGGGAAAGAAACGCTTGCTCGTCAAATGCCATCTCATCCCGGCCGGTTCCAAAGCCCGACAACTTTTTGCCAAAAAAAGCCTTCGTCTTCTCGAAATCCCGTTCCACGAAATAGGCATCCAGGTATTCCCGAAGGGCCTTTCCACAAAGAACGTGGAGCTTCTCCCTGCTGTCCAGCTTCTCTCCCATGTCTCACGCCTCCCAAATCCCGGTCGCCATCTTGGAATCAACGGCTCACTCCGTACGAAAATTATACCAGATTTTTCCCGTGGCAGGTACTTCGTGGGCGGGAACACGATGGGGGGGGAATGTGGCAAGGCAGAACGAAGACTCACGGGGGGAACTTTCTGGGCAATCCCCCCGTGGTTGCAGAAGGTTTCTCTTTCCTTGGAACGCCGCACCCCAGTGCGGCTGTATTTCGAACTGCCGTCGGGCGCGAGGAACTACCGTTTTCGCCGATCTCCCCGTACCTTCACCTCTTCGCTGAACAGCTTCCCCTTCCGCACCTGGTGTTCCAGGAACAAGTGAACCAGTTCAAACATTTCCATCCTCCCCTTTCGGTGGTTTCCTCTTTCACCGAAAGGATACCATCCTTACCCTGACAACTGCGTGTCAGTGATAGGAGCGAACCCATTTTTCCATGCGAAACCTGTCCATGTTCCGTATTTCCGGATCCATTTCCATTCCCACGAAAACAACGTCGCCACCCCGATGGGTCACCACAACAGCATCCATCGGGTGTACATTGCATCGGAAATTTGGCATAAAAGGAGGCAACGGGAAACGAAAAATGTCCTCCTTCGTGCCAAAAAATCCCTTTTCATGGTTTTTCAGCCCCATGGTCTTCTTGGACAAATAACTACATAATGATTTCTTTACGTGGTATAATCCAGCAATAAAGGTTGAATAGCACTGAAGACTAAACCAAAAAAGGTTCTCTTTCATTTCGTGCGGGTTGAAACAAGTTAGCTTTGCAAGAAGTGGGAATTGCGTGCTAAAACCCTTGC
>DAOPKN010000074.1:0-9683 GCA_035391225.1 Thermotogota bacterium | reverse complement strand
AAGAACTCGTTCCAGGTCTTGGGAGCTTTCTCCATCCCAATTTCCTTGGCAATTTCCATGTTGTAGAACACGACGTTACCGCGGTGCACGTTCACGGGGATGGAGTACACTTCACCCTCGTAAGCACAGATGTCCATGATGTCCGACGGGAACTTGTCGAGGTAACCCCATTCTGCAAGGTAAGGTGTGAGAGGTTCCATCATTCCCGGGATCACGTAGGTATCGGTGAGTTCCATACCCGCATGAACTTGGAAAGAATCCGGAGGGTTGCCACCCAGCATCCGGGTTTTCAAAACAGCCTTGGCGTTGGTTCCGGCACCCCCAGCAACGGTGGCATTGATAACGTTCACTCCAGGATACATTTCGTTGAAGTAATCGATGATGGCCAAAAGACCCGCTTCTTCACCACCACCGGTCCACCAGCTGAAAATCTCGACTTCGTTGGCTCCAAACACCGTGAAAGACAGAAGGGCAACCAGAAGCAACAGAAAAACCTTTTTCATGTTCTTTCCTCCTTCTACAAATTTCCCAAACAGGGATGTACCGACAAAAAAATTCCCAAAACATGTGTTCCAAGATTTCATTATAGCATATTTGCAGCCGGGAGGTTGCTCACTTTCCCCCGACAAACCCCACCGACTCCCGCTCCACGATTTGGGTGGGCAGCAAGACATTGCGGAAGATCTTTGGCCCTTTTCGGGAGAGGCGTTCCAGCAAAAGTTCCGCTGCAAGCCGTCCCATTTCCACCCGGGGTTGGCTCACCGTTGTCAATCCCGGTACGGTATACGGAGCAAACACCGAATCATCGAAGCCCATCACGGAAACCTGCCCCGGAACGGATACACCCAACTCCTTCAGTGCGCTGAACACCCCCATGCAGATGTGGTCGTTGAACCCAAAAATCGCGGAAAAATCCAGGGGGTTGTGTTTCAGGTACGCGTGCAAGGCGTCGTAACCGTACTGGGGTTCGAATCCACGGATACGGGTGAAATGAAACGTGATATCCTTGTGTGCCTGGGCAAAAAACTGCAAGCCCTTGATGCGATCCAAGGAGGAATACACGTAGTCTTGCCCAGGGATACACAGTACCTTGCGATGACCGCGCTCGTACAGGAACTTGGCCACGGAAAAAGCCGCAGACACGTTATCGATGTTCACCGAATCGGCCTTGATATCCCCCACGCGATGGTCCACCGCCACCACGGGGATGCCACTGTCGATGAGCCGGTCCAGAATGTGTTCCTCCGTGAGCATGGTACACACGAGTAGCCCATCCACTTTCCGTTGGAAATACTCCTCGATGATCTGCTTCTCGCGCTTCTGGATATCGCGCGCCATGGCCACCAACAAGTCAAAGCGGTGATCAAAAAGCACCTTTTCGATCCCCATGGCAATTTCCCCGTAGAAGTTTCCCATCAGGTTCGGGGCGATGAGGCCAACGGTTTTGAACCATCCCTGCTTGCGCGGGGAGGGAGAAAGCTTGAACCCCGTCTTGTGTACCACCTTGAGAACATTCTTTCGCGTCATTTCCGACACTTTCTCCGGTGAATTCAACACGCGGGATACCGTGGCAATGGACACCCCCGCTTCACGGGCAACATCTTTGATGGTGATCATGGCAACACCTTCTTATTATTCGTCTGGTTATTGTTCGTCTGACCAGATATCGAAGGGGCGATGCAACAACCCCAAAACTCCCGAGAGATCTCGCTTCCGGATGATATCGGCAAAGAGGAAAAAGCTGGCCCGAGGGGTAAGCACGTTGTTGGGCACGTCCAAGTCCACCAGTCCGAAACGTTGACGATAACCCACTGCCCACTCGTAATTATCGCACAAGGACCAGTGCAAGTATCCACGTACATCCGCTCCATCTGCAATGCTGCGTTCCACGGCATACATGTGCCCCACGATGTACGACGGGCGCAGCACGTCCTGGTAATCCGCCAGCCCGTTTTCCGTCACCCAGATGGGTTTTGCATAACGCTCGTGGAGGGAGACGAGCAAATGGTACAATCCCTCCGGGTAGGTCTCCCAACCGAAATCGCTGGTGGGGCGTCCATCCGCGGTGGTACTATTTGGCACGCTCCCCTGCCCAAAACCCGGCAACACGCGCACATCCTCGGCGGTTCCCTCCACCTTGACCCGCGAGTAATAGTTCACCCCAATCCAGTCGAACTTCCCCTCCAGCGAGTCCATGAAATCCCAGTTTGCATGCTGTAGAAGCGCCTTACAGGCCTCTGGTGCACCAGTCGCCCAGGAAAAAGCATAGATGATACCCACTGGTTTGGTGGTGACCTTCTTCATGCGGTCGTAGGCAAGGCGATGGGCCTTGGCCTCGTTTTGCCAGGCGGTTCGGAAGGCTTCCGGGCGAATGATGGAAGGCGGAAAACCGGCGGAACGTTGGGAATATCCCAGCGACGCCACCACGAAAGGCTCGTTCAAGGTGGACCAGTACTCCACGTCGGGGTCAAGTTGCTCCACCACGCATTGGGCGAAGTCGGCGAAGAGTGTCGGGGAATCCGGATGCACCCATCCTCCCTTGGAAAAATCCAGTTCGCGGTTCACCCGAACGGGGTCGTGCAGCCACGAGGGCAGCGTGAAGTGGTTGAGGCACACCATCGTTTTGATGTTTCGCGCGTGCAAATCGCGCAGAATGGCCCGATAGCGTTGCACCGCTTCTCGATCCAGAAACGCCTGGATATCTTGCCCCGGCAATGGCATGCGGGGAAACAGCCGTGCCCATTCCACACCGATGCGCAACATGGTGAACCCCGCGGACTGGGCTAAGTCGTGGATCCGGGAAAAATCCTCCCAGTATCCGGGGCCTTGCAGTGGGTCGTCCCCGGAAACGATGCCGTTCTGCACGTTCTCTCGGTTCGACACCCAGGTAAACCAATCGGTCCCTTCAAATCCTTTTCCACTGCCGGATTCGAACTGGAACCCGGACAACGATGCACCAAAATCAAAATTCTTGGGAAACACGTCATTCTCCTCCTGGGACGGCAACAAAATGCCCCTCGTGTATTTGTTGTAACGTGCAGGCGCCCGGGGTTTCACCGGGAATGAACAGCTCCGGGATCTCTCCCCGGGGAGCCTCCAGCTCCACGTCCTCCCACTTCATATCCAAGCGGGGAACTGCTTTGAGCAACTTGCGGGTGTAGGGATGCACGGGGTTCAAGAACACCGCATCGGTGGTACCCGTTTCCACCACGACCCCCTTGTACAAGATAACCGCCTTGTCACTGATGTAATACCCCAACGAAAGATCGTGGGTGATGAACAGCACGCATAGTCCCTTCTTTTTGAGCAACGCAAGCAAGTTGAGCACATCGATGCGCGTGGAGGCATCCAGCATGCTGATGATTTCATCCGCGACAAGAACCTTCACGTCCAGCAAAAGCGCCCGGGCAATGAGAAGACGTTGCAACTGCCCCCCGCTCAACTGGTGGGGAAACTTGTGCAGAACCTCACCCGGGTTGATTCCCACGGAGCGCAGCGAATCGTGCACCCGTTTCTCCCAATCCTGGTCTGCTACTTTCGGGAAAAACTCGCGGTGGATGATGTGAAACACCCTGTCTGCCTTGAAAATAGGGTTGAACGAGCTGAAAGGGTCTTGGAACACACCCTGCACCTTGCGGTAATACTCCTTGAGTTGCTTGGTGGAAGAAATGGTGGTGATATCCTCTTCCTCGAAACGGATGGTTCCCGACGAAACCGGGCTGAGCTTCAGAATCATCTTGCCCAGCGTACTCTTTCCGCTCCCACTTTCGCCGATCAACGAGCACACTTCACCCGGGCCGATGGAAAAGCATGCACGATCCACTGCGCGAAGGGAACCCTTTCCAAAAGCCCCCACGCGGTACACCTTGGTAACGTTTTCCAGCTCAAGCATCTTTCTCCACCTCCTTCCAACACGCCACCTCGTGGCCCTCGCTGATCTGGGTCTGTGGAGGAACCTGGTTACACCGACCATAGGCAAACGGGCACCTATCCTTGAATCGGCACCCTTCCGGCGGATGCAACAGCAGCGGAGGCTGTCCTGGGATACCCGTCAGGGGTTGCTTTTCGTAACGGATCCCCACTTCGGGCATGGCTTGCACCAGCATACCCGTGTACGGGTGGCGGGAATGGTGGATCACAGTCTGGGTGGGACCAATTTCGGCGAATTTCCCCGCGTACATGATGAAAATGCGGTCGGCGATCTGGTACAACACCGACACGTCGTGGGTCACGAAGATGATGCTCTTCACGAAACCCCGGTTGCGAAACTCCACCAGCATCTCGCTCACTGCCTTCTGCGTGGAAACATCCAGCGCGGAGGTGATCTCGTCCGCGATGAGCAGCGAGGGGTTCAACAACGTTGCAATCACCATCACCATGCGCTGCTTCATCCCGCCGGACAACTCGATGGGGAACAAGTCCAGGATGCTCTCGGAGAGTTCCACCAGCTTCAGGCGCCGCTTGAGTTCCGGGAAAACCTTCTCCGGGGTCTCCCCACGTACCAGCAACAAGTCCTGGATGTATCGGCCGATTTTCACAGTGGGATTCATCGCGTTCATGGCGTATTGCGGGATGATGGATATCTTCTTGAACCGGAAGGCCACCATCTTCTGGTACTCCTCGATGGGAACCTTTTCCCCATCCAAGTAGACCTCTCCAGAAATGAAACGCATGGGGGGTTTGAGCAAGATCAACGCATTGCTGAGCGTGGACTTGCCACATCCCGATTCCCCCGCCACTCCCAGGATTTCCCCATCCTTGAGCTGCAAAGAAATATCGTCTAAGGCTTTCACTTGGCCGTGCAGGGTTTGGTAATACACCTTGAGGTGATCCAGCTTCAACGCCATGCCATCACATCTCCCTCAGTTTCGGGTTAAACACCTCGTCCAACCCCGTGTTCATGAAATACAACGCGCTCACGATCAGGGTAATGGCAAGCCCCGGAGGGATGATCCACCACCACATGCGCAACTGGATGGCGTTCCACAGCACCGCGTTTTGCATCATCAACCCCAGCGAAACCCCGCGCGTGGGTCCGAGCCCGATGAAGTCCAGCGCAACGGCAGCCAAGATGGAGCCCCCAAACTGCAAGATGAACACCATGAACACGTAGGAAAGCATGTTGGGTGCGATTTCCTCAATGATAATCGAAAGCGGGCGACTCCCGCTGATACGTGCCAGGCTCACGAACTCGCGTTGCTTGAGCGAAAAGGTCTGCGCCCGCACCGCCCTGGCAGTCCAGGGCCACGCGGTGAGCCCGATGATGATGCCCTGGATCACCACACCCCGGTACGGAAGGTACGCGGCGATGATGATGAGCAGTGCCACCGTGGGAATGACCATCATGATGTTGGTGATCATCATCAACACTTCGTCGGGCCAACCGCCCTTGTACCCGGCGAAAAAGCCCACGAGCAATCCCACGAGCGTGGCGACACCTCCACCCAGCAGTCCCACGAGGAAGGAAGAGCGCAACCCGTACACGAACTGCGCATACACGTCTTGCCCGAACGTGGTGGTGCCCAACCAGAATTCCGCCGAGGGCGATCGGTAGCCAGGTCCCGCGTAGTCCAGGGGCTCGTATTGCACGAACATGGGGCCAAAAATCGCCACCAACAAGAAAAAGACGAGGATCACGAACCCAATGAGCAGTTTCACGTTCCGAAACGCGAAATACAGCAACTCGTTCTTTTTCCGTTCTTTCTTCTCTTCGACCTTCTTTTCCGGCATCACGAATCACCCCCCATGGAAAGGCGCACCCTCGGATCGATGAACACGTACACGATATCGATGACAAAGTTGGCAATCAACACACCCAGGATCACGAACAGGAAACAACCCTGGATCAAGAAATAGTCTTCCTGCAGGATGGCCTGGTTGAGCAAGTAGCCGATGCCGGGGTAGGAGAACACGATCTCCGTGGTCAGCGCACCTGTGACGATTACCCCGAGTTGCACCGCCAACCCGGTCACCTGGGGGAGCAAGGCATTCTTGAAGGCGTACCGCCGAATCAAGCGCGGTGGAGCACCCATGGTTTCCAGGTACCGGGAGTAATCGGCCTCCAGCTCGTAGATGATCATGTTGCGCATGCCAATCGCCCATCCTCCCAGCTGCACGACAAACAGGGACAAGAACGGCAAGAACCAGTGATGCAAGTAGTCCAGGATGAACTCCCAGGAAAAGGAAGGGCGTATGGAAAAACTGTACGCCCCCGCAATGGGGAAGATGTCCAAAACCACCCCCAACGCCCAGGAGAGCAAGATTCCCAGCCAAAGGTACGGGGTTGCCGTCACCACATACCACACGGGAAGCACCCAGTTATCCAGCCTCTTTTTCCGGGCGGCAAAGGCACCGAACTTGTTCCCCACGATCCAGCTCAGCAAGATGGCAGGCACCGTGAGCATCAAGTCGTAGGGGAGAGCCTGCCTGATCAGATCCAGAACCGGTTTGGGATACACCGTGATACTGATTCCCAGATCCCCGTTGAACAGCGCGTTCCAGAACATGAAGTACTGCTTCCACAACGGTTGGTCCATACCAAACGCTTTGGTCAAGTGGGCATACAGTTCTTCCACTTGCTGGGGCATGGATGCCAATCGACTGATCAGCCCGATAATGGGGTTACCCGGCATCAACCGGGGAATGATCCAATCCAAGGTCACCGCGACCACGAACGTCAACAAGTAAATGATGATTTTCCTGCGCATGTACCGAAACACGCAAAGACCCCCTCAAGAAAATGGCACGTCCGGGGAGAACGCCCACCGAACGTGCCAAGGAATTTTTGGAATGTTACTTGGGTTGGATCTTGGTGAGCATCATCACGCCGCCGAGTTGCCAGGTACCGCCCCACGTGGTGGGATACGACTGGTTGTCGGAGTTTTCTCCCGGCCAGTTGGACCACACGTTGGTATTCGCCTGGAACCACATCCCGTTGTACCACAAGGGGATTGCGGGCATGTCGCGCAAGAAGATTTCGGCAACGTCCGCCATGATCGCTTTTCCGGCTTCCACGTCTGCCATGGGAACCTCGTTGAACGCATCCACCAGGTCGAGCATCTCGGGATTGGTGTAGCGCTCGAAGTTTCCGCTGTTGGCGCGGTCGTTGATGATATCGGCAAACAGCCAGTTATACAGCGTCCAAGGGGTGACGGAAAGCTTGGAGTTGAAGTTGTTGATGGCCAGATCGTAGTTGCCGGTCGAAATTTGTTCGAAGTACTTGTTGTAATCGGGGAACTTTGCCTCTGCGTTCAGCCCAACAGCCTGAAGGTTCACCGCGATGATCTTGATGGATTCCATCCAATCGGTCCAGCCGAAGGGAACGACGATTTCCATCTTGAAGGGGGTACCGTCCGGAGCTTCGCGGAAGCCATCCTTGTTGACATCCTTGTAGCCAGCCTCGTCCAGCATCTTCTTGGCCATGGAAGGATCGTACACGAATCCGTTTGCGTCCACTGCTTCCTGGCTGTAGTACTTCATCCATCCATCGATGGGCAGGAAACCCAGGGGATTGGAGGGAATGACCATGTTTTCAAACACGCGCTTGCAAATCTCGTTCGAATTGATGGCGAATGCCATTGCACGGCGCAGCGTGGGATCGTCCATGGGCTTCTTCTGGGTGTTCACGAAAAGGAAAGCGGTGTTGTCGGAGAGCATGTAGGGTTCGTCCTCGTACCAGGTGTGGATGGCGTATGGACCCTTGATAGCGGGAATTCCGGGGAGGAAGAAGTTGCTCACATCGAGTTCTTCACCCTTCATCATCATACCAAGAACCACGTTGTTGCTGGCAAAGCGCGCGTACACCACTCGCTTGGGGACAACTTCCAGACCCAGAAGGTCTTGTGCCCACCAGTTTTCGTTCTTGAGGTAAATCATGCGGTCCAGGTCGTAGGTTTCAAACAGGTACGGACCGGAACCAATCACATTGCCCTCGTTCGAACCGGTAAGCACCGCATCCACACTGAGGTTTTCCCACAGGTGCTTGGGAAGAACGGGCAACTGGTAGATTTGGTACGCCCATTCGTGGTAGCGGGGGTTGCGGAAATTGAATTCCACGGTGAGTTCGTCCACGGCAACCACGGACTCGAACTGTTCCCACAACGAGGTGTAGTGCACGCCATCGAAGTACGCGGGAAGCTCGAAAGTAAACTTCACGTCCTCGGAGGTCATCGGCGTTCCATCCGACCATTCGATACCATCGCGCAGCACCACGCGATACGTGTCATCGTCGATCCAGGAACCCGATTCCGCCAACCAGGGGGTGAGTGCGTCCGTAAGGGGATCGTAGGTAAAAAGGGTCTCGTAAATCAAACCGATGGTACCGGACACTGCTGCCCAGGGTTGTGCGGGGTTCCAGTTTGCGGGAGGTCCCCACAAGCCGCCACCGCAGTAAATGGTTTCACTTCTCTCGTAACGTTCGGCGAAAGCCATTCCACCCAAGAGAACCGTTAACAATACCATGAAAACAAGGAGCTTTTTCATTCGATTTCCACCTCCTAAAATCTACCTTTCGCAAGGTATTTTCAAGGATATTATGAAAACGTTTTCATGTCAATCGGTGTCCTTTACAAAAATGCCTGGAAACAAATGCAGGGAGTTGTTTAGGCCGATATCCGGGCTACACCACGATTTCCAACCCATCGAAGGCCACCTCTCCACCCATCTCGGAATACAACTTCACGAGCTCGTCGTGGGGAGGGTTGTTATGATGGGAGAAGTGATGGGCAAAGAAACGTGTTCGCGTACTAGCCAAGCCCCTGGATACAAACGTGGAGCGCAGCTGCTTCCACTCGTACGCGTTCAAGTGGTAGGGGAAGGTTTCCCGGGAAAACCCCATGGAGGCATCAAGGACCACCAGGTCAAATTCTTTCCGTTTCATGACGTTTTCCAAGGCATCCAGGGTTGGATCGCCAAGAAAACCCGTATCCGTGCCATAAAACACGCGCTTTCCCTTCTTCTCCACCACGTACACCATGCACTGCTCATCATTGGAAACCTGGTGCACCGCGGGCACCGCAAGGATGTTGTAGTCAAAAAGGCAAAGGCTCTCGAACGATTCCAGCGCATGCAGCTCTACCTGCGCAGCTTGCGTATCCACCTGCCGCGAAACCATTTCACAGACACGGGACGACGCCACCACGTGCAACGCGGGAAGCGAAGTGCTCGTCCCTGAAAACGCAGGTAGCCGGAAGCTGAAATTCGGGAAAAAGAGATGGTCCGGATGGGAATGGGTTATCAGCAATACACGGACCTTCGTCACGTCCAAAAACGCCTTTTGCAACGACGGAACCAAGTCCGGACCAAAATCCACCAGCAACTCCTGGTCGATCAAGGCCGAAGAGCGCAAGCGTTGATCGTGTGGATCCCCCGACTTGCGTGCCTTTTGGCAATTTTCACATGCACAAAACGGGCTTGGGTATCCTTCGTAGGCTGCGGTACCAAGAAATTGAAAATACATGAAATTCCTCCTATTTTCTTCCGATTTCTTTCATTTTTACGTTGATCGTCCAAAAATGGGTTTCCCGTGGACAACGCGAGCAAAAAAACCACCCGCCACCAGCTCCCCCCAATCCCACATGTTCCCGCTCATAGGGAATATCCCCATTCTAACATACCCCGGATCACATGGATATCCCCACATGCTCTCCTGGGACCGCCGCAGCCCACTGCGGCTCTTTTGACCT
>DAOPKN010000073.1:0-9931 GCA_035391225.1 Thermotogota bacterium | reverse complement strand
CCCCCGAAATGCGCCTTGAGGTGGTGGTGCTTTCCCACCGTGAACGAATAGTTGTGTTCGTCGCTCACCTTCACCCCATCCTCGTACCAGCCCAAGAACCCCGCGTGGTACACTGCCAGAGCCTCCACAACTACCGTGGTACCAACATCGAATTCCTCGCTCCAAAGATCGCCCCACTCGCCACCGTCGATGCGCACGCTTCCAAGGTCCGCCGGGCTGCTTTCCACCGTTACCGTGTAGCGGTCGATGGAAAACCCTCCCTCCAGTTGCCGGTCGCCTTGCACAACAAAGGCGTAGGGGTTGTCGTCGCTCACTTTTTGCCCACGGGTTCCCTGGGCCGCTTGTTCGTACCACCCCGTGAAGTGGTAGTTCTCTTCGGCAAGGGCTCGTGCGGTCGCCACCTCACCGTAGGCGTAGTTTCTTTCCACGCTTTCGCCCCACGGGCCGTTTTCCAGCACCACGATCCCCTGGTCCGTAGGGTTGCTTTGCAGTTGCACGGTGTATTCTTCGGGAACGAAAAGCCCTTCGATGTCACGGTTTCCCGTTACATTCAACACGTAGGGGTTGTCTTCCGAAAGCAACGCACCATTCTCTTGCCAGCCCGCGAAGACCCATCCCGCGTTGGCCTGCGCCTGCAGTTCAAGCTCGCTGCCCGCGTCTGCCTGCACCGTGAGCTGCGTGTTCCATTCGCTCTGTCCGGCCTTGACGTTTCCGCCTTCCCCCGGGGTGGAAGCCAGTTGCACCGTGAAGAAGTCCTGCGTGCGGAACGTTCTTTCCTCGCTGGTTACACGGTTGCTTTCGTCCACGTACAGCTCAACTTTCCAGCGATACTCCGAGGCCGCTTGCAACGGCTCGGACCAGTGCGCCGAGAATTGCTGGGTTTGCACCGGTTCTCCGTATTCTCCCCGGATGGGTGCCACCCAAAGCTTGAAATGTGGAGCTTGCCGGGACGCGGCCTTCTGCGTGAGCGTGGCGTTCCACGTGAACTCGGGGTCCAGTCCCACACCCGTTTCGTTTTCTCCCGGCCACACCAGCCCGATTTGCAGCATTTCCAGCAGCCCAACGCACCCGGCTACGAGCAGAACCAGCCCTATGAAAAACGGCCATACGATGCATCCTTTCCGTTCCATGCTTCCACCACCTTGGGAGTGTCAATGTACGTTTTATTATAACCTTTCCCTTTCAAAAAAACCAAAAGAGTTGCACCTGGGTCCGGCTTATTTGATCTTCTTTGCAAGAACCAGGCAGGGAAAGGATCATTAAACCGGGCAAACACGGGGGTTTGCCCCTACAACCCCCTTCGCACTCCCGGACGAATGTCGTTTCCGGCAACTTCCTTCATGATGCAGTGCAAAGAGCATTCCACCTTTACCCCATGCGTTCGCAGCAGCCCACTGCCGCAAGTTTCTTGCGTTAAGCACAAGAGCCGCAGTGGGCTGCGGCGGTCCCAAAAATCCCGGGCAAATGTGTTATACTTTTTGTATCCTTATCCGGGAGGGACGTTTCCCGAAGAAGCAACGGGGTTATGTCGTGCGAAAAAAGGGTACCATTGGTTTCTTGGCCGCTGTCTTGCTCTTCTTTTTTTCTGGATGCGAACGGAACCTAGCTCCTGCGCTGGCATTTTCCGCGGGGCTTGGCAGGGGGATCAACCTGTCCAACGCGCTGGAAGCTCCTAACGAAGGTGAATGGGGCATCATCATCCAGGACGAGTTCTTCCAAATCATTGCGGACGCGGGGTTCGACACCGTGCGCCTTCCGATCCGCTGGTCAGCCCACGTGTCGGAAGCTTTCCCGTATACCATTGATGCTGCGTTTTTTGCACGCGTAGACCACGTGGTAAACACGGCGCTGGCGCAGGGGCTCAAGGTGGTCATTGACTTCCACCACTTCGAGGAGTTGCTGTTTGATCCCTCCGAACAAAACATCGTGGTGTTCGAACGCATCTGGGTACAACTGGCGCAGCACTACCGCAACTTCCCTCTTTCCGTGTACTTCGAACTGCTGAACGAACCCGGTTACGCCATGAACTGGGCTACCTGGAACACCATCGTGGCACGGGTGGTTCCACAGATCCGGGCAATCGATCCCGTTCATACGTTGGTAATCGGCGAAATCAACGGTACGGGAGAGTTCATGCTCCCCTTCCTTTCCATCCCACCCGAGGCTTCACCGGTTATTGCCACGTTCCACTACTACGAGCCCATCTTCGTCACCCACCAGGGTGCTCCCTGGATGGATCCCATTTTCCAGACCCTTGGAGTTTCCTGGCCAGGGCCTCCACCCCTCCCCGTTATCCCCGTTCCCGCGGCACAACAAGACCCCTGGGCATCAAGCTGGTTCGCGGACTACAACACGCTTCCCACAAGCCAGAATCCCGCGGGGCCCACTCCCATCCTGGAATTCCTGGACCAAGCCGCGCGGTGGTCACGCCAAAACAACGTACCGCTGTGGTTGGGCGAGTTTGGTACCATCCGCCTCGCTCCAGATCAAACCCGGTTGCAATGGACACGCTTCGTGCGCGAAGAAGCGGAAAAAAGAGGGATCGACCACGCCTACTGGGGGTTTGCGGCGGAGTTCGGTGTGTACAACCTGGACGAGGCCAGCTGGAACGAGGAGTTGTTGCAGTGCTTGCTGGATTAAAACGGGAACATCAGCAGCACCGCGGTTACCAGCACACCCAGCAGCACCATCCACAACCAGAGCGCCCTTTTCAACGCCTTCTTGGCTTTCTCGGCTTCCCACCAGCGGCGTGGACTCACCCCCTGGAACGCGAACGTGAGCATGGACGCCAGGTTCACGCTCACCATGTTCACCAAAAAAAGCAGGAACGCTCCCAGCCCCTCGACAAAAAGGCCCGAAGCCAGCAAGATACCGGATGTCGCAAGCGGGGGAAGCAACGCCACCGCCACCATCACCCCGATGAAGCCGGAGGAAATAGCGGTGGTGAACGAAAGCGCAGCGGCAATCCCTGACACCAACGCCAGGATCACGTCGGAGTAGTGGACTTGCGTGCGCGCCAGGATTTGTTCCCCCATGGGTTGGGGGTTCAGGAAAAGCCCGAGAAGGAAGGAGAAAAGCAGCGCCACCCCGATGCGCAGAAAGTTGGCCTTGAGCGATTTGCCCAGCAGCGAAAAATCTCCCAGGCAAATGGAAAAGGATGTGGCCACGTTGGGCCCCAGCAGCGGAGCAAGCACCATGGCGCCCACCAGAACGATGGCGTTGTCGCGTACCAGACCGATCGCTGCCACGATGGCGGAAAGGATCACCAGCACCAGCTGCACACGGGAAAGCGAAACGGTGTCGGAGATATCTGCGTACAGTTCCTCCCGGCTGAGTTGCGTTCCCTTCCGGAAGGGTTGCTTCCAGGGGGAGGCCTGTTCCTCTTCTTGGTTTTTTCCCTCCCCTTGCGTGGTTTCCTCGAACGGTGGGACGGTTCCCTCCACGGGCAAGATCACCAGTCGAAAACCCTTGTAGTCCTTGAGGCGCTGTTCCAAAAGGTCGATCACCTGCTGCGAATCCTTTGAATCCACCAGGATGCGCAGTAGGTTTTGGGTTTCCGAGCGGAACACATGCAACGATTCTTCTCCCACCGTTTCGGCCAGTTCCGCCATCCATTCCGGGTCCTTTCCCTCGAAACACGCTTCGATGAGTCGCATGGGCATCGCAATCACATCCAAAGAAAAAGGTGCGCCAAACTTCGGCGCACCGGGAATTCGTTTACTCTAGTTCCACTTTCATGCGGAAGGGCAAGATATCCATGCGCACGTTCAAAACGGCGTACGTCTCTTTTCCGTTGATCTTGCCCCAGAAGCCCTCGGAGTTGGCATCCTGGGAAAAGCGGAACAGGAAACCCGAACCTTGCTCTGTTCCATCCCATTCGAAGGTAAAGCAATCCACTTGCTCCGAAAGGTTGTCGATGAGCTTGAGCGTAAGGATATCCTTCAGGTTGCTGTTCATTTCACTGTGTGAGGGATCCGCATCGTAGTACTCGTATCCGAGCGTGGTGTCACGCACATCGATCAGCGAAAAACTGCCGTCTTGTAGGGAGTAGCGATCTCCCTTTTCGATCAGGCTAATGCGGGCGTTCTCCACTTTCCAGGAGGGTTCGACCGACCATTGCGCTTCCCGCATGTCCACGATAGTCACACCGCCTTCCCCGATCGCCTGCACGCTTCCCTCGGAATTGTATACCACCAGCGCGGTGTCCTCGTCGATACCGAATCCAAGGGAAATCCCCTGGTCGGCGCAGGCCACGACCAGCCGGCCCAAACGCGCCCGTTGCGAGAAGTGTTGGTCCACCAGCACTCCTGGGAAAAATCCCAATCCTGGGGTGAGGAATACCCGGTTATCCCCTTCGATACCGTAGTTATCCTCGTAGGTCACACCTTGGGCAAGGGCGCCGTAACCGGTCCCTCCACTGAGCATGGGATCGCTCATGATAGCTGCCCCCGCGCTTGTTCCACCCAGCACAGCACCCTCGCTGTACACCTGCCAAATTGCTTGCAGCACGGGTGTGGGCTTCCCATCTGCATCCAAGAGCACGCGCATGTAGCGTGTCTGGTCGCCTCCCACGAACCAAATGGCGTCGCATTCCAGCACCTGCGCGGCGATCTTGGGGCTATTGCCATTGTCGGCCCAGAGGGATTCATCCTCATCCGTATCGCGGTCATCTTTCACCGCCAGGGGCAACACGTGGCAGTTTTGCTCCAGCGCGCCGTAGGACACGAAATCGGCGATGTAACTTTCCGCGGAATACACCGGGTCGGCACTGCCCGCGGGAACAATCCCAATCACGAGCTGTTCGCGATCCCGCCCCCGAAAAGCCTGGGCCAGTTCCAAGAACTTGCCGTACACCACTTCGTTTTGCGGAAGCAAACCCCCGCCGACGATCACGAGGTTACCAGCTACCATGGGGCTTTCTGCGAAAAGGGATACTGCACACACGAACAGTAAGACCATTACGAGAACCACAGGCAAGGAAATTTTTCGCATTTTTCCACTCTCCTTTTTGAGATTTGGACCACATGCCCCTATCATACCATTTCTTTAATACGTTCTGGCAATCAACAACGCAAAAAAGCCGTCGTTCGCTTCCATTGACCACGCGCTTACCGAAAGGGTCACCTTGGTCTGCTGCTTGGTTTCCACTTCGACAATAGCCGCGTTGGAATCGTCTTTGTCTTCTCCCAGCAACTTCCCGGAATCGTCATACACCTGCAGGTCAATATCCGTGATGCGATTGCCATCTCCCAGCGCAACCAACACGTATCCACTGTCTGCTTGCAACGTGTACGTTTGCCGGGAAACTTGATTTTGTACCAGGTTATCCACCTGCAAGAAAACGATCTGCCAGTCATTGTTTTCGGTGAACGCGATGGTTTCCATCAAGCGCCCCATGATCCCATCGACGCTCACTACCCCCAGGCCAACCATTCCAAGGCAAACCAATCCCAGAAGAACCAAAAAGCGGAACCGCAAAACAAACACCTCCGTGTCGTAGATGTTTTCATTTTACCATGAAAACCGCGAGATATTCGATCATTTCCACACCAAATTTCTTTTCCCGAGCACCCTGTGCTATAATTGCATTGCGGTAAATGCAAGACCAGCTTCTCGTTTTTCTTTCGTGAAAGCATACCATTTTGCCAATGGGCCTCAATTTTTTTCCTTGGATGGTAAGGGGGTTGCCATGTTTCGAAAGATCATGTGCTTCGCTTTTCTTTGGCTTTTTACCCTTTTCGTGGTTTCGTGCAGCTTTTTTCCCGTTGCCTCGGAACCGCTGGTAGCACCTCTTCCGGTTTTCCCGCTTGCCAGTTCCTGGCTCGAGCATGCAACGGTGCGCCTGCAATGGCTGCCCTGCCCTTCGGAAAACCAGGCCAACCTTTCCTACCGGGTTTTCGTGAGTGATCGCCTCGACCAGCTGGACGCAGTGGAACCCGTTTCCACGCGGGAATGTCATCTGGAATTGGACAACCTCCTGCCCGGAGCATGGTTTTGGAAGGTGCAACGAATCGATGCCCAACACCGAAAGGTTTCCTCCCCCATCCAGGCTTTCTGCGTGAAAGGAGAGGGAATTCCCCGACCACTCGATCCCACGCAGTTGCCTCCCGACCCCCACCTGCTGGTAACGCGTAGTTCCTCTGACGCTTTTTCCCTCGAATGGCCTGGGTTCCTCGACCCATCCCACCCCCAAAACCCCGTGGCATTCCACCTTTACCTTTTTCCATCCGTTTCTTCCACATCTCCCCGGCACATACAACCTACCGCATCCACCACAGCCACAAGTTGGGAGTTTTCCGGACTTCCCGCAACCCCAACGTTCTGGATGGTAACCGCAAACACCTTGTCCGGGGGGCAAAGCATCGTGGGAAACGGCCAATGGACCCCGGCCAACCAACCTCCCCGTGAACCCAGGCTTCGTTCTCCAGGTGATGGGGAATCGAACATTCCGGTGGACCAAACCCTTTGCTGGGATCCAGCCTTTGACCCGGATGGAGACAGCGTGCACTACTGGCTCTTCCTCGACACCGTTCCCTTTTCTACCCAACTGGTGGGACCCGCTGAAGGTTTGCCCCAAACCGAGTTTTCACCAGGTGGATTGGCGGAAGGCAAAACCTACTACTGGTACGTGGTGGCTTCGGATGGAAAGGGAGGGGCAAACCGTTCGGCAATCCGCAGTTTCCAGACCGTGGCGGGCTCGATTCCTTTCCCTTCTTCCCCCTTTCCCAGCGATGGAGACCCAAACGTGGATTGCCAGCTTCCCCTCACCTTGCACTGGCAAATGGAGCCCCACGAATCTTTCCTGTTCCAGGTCTGGACAGGCCCCAACCCGCTGGAACTCCAACCAATGGGCCGGTGGTCGTCTGAACCGTTTGAAACCCTGGAAAACCTCGTTCCGAACCAGTGGGTGTACTGGCGCGTGGAAGCCATCTCCTTGGACGCACAATCCCTTCGAAAGCAAAACAGCATCCTGGGACCCGTGTGGAAATTCTACTCCAAGCAAAGGGAGTATGCTCCGCCCCAAATCCAGCTCCTCTCTCCGGGAAATGGTGGGAATGATCTTGCCGTATCCCTGGAACTTAGCTGGCAAGCTACTCCTGGAATCCAGTCGAATTCCTCGTTACGCGTGCAGCCGGAAATTTCCGGTTTCCACCTCTTCCTTTCCCGGCAGGGAGAAGAATTCTCCGACCCCCTTTTCACCACGCAGACCCACTGGCAACTCGAAGGCCTGGACTACGCTACCACCTACCACTGGCAGGTGGAAGCCCTACAACAAGACGGGCAGTCGGCAAGTAGCACCCGCTGGACCTTCTCCACGCAAGCCCAGCTCTTCGCCCCTCCCACCGTTTGGCTCCAATCCCCCGCCGACGGTGCCTCGGAACAGGCAACCCTGCTTACCTTGCGTTGGCAGGCCGCACCCGGGGAACCCCTCAACGAGGGCTGCCGCAACCCATCCCTCGGCGAGTACGAAGTGTTCCTGGCCGCCATGGGGCAACCGTACCCCATGGATCCCTTCCATACAGAGCAATGCGCGTATGCCACCGGCGAGCTGCAACCCAACACCTGTTACCGCTGGAAGGTACGAGCCCAGCAAAGTGACGGGCAACAAGCCACCAGTGAAGAGTTTTGTTTCACCACGTTACGGGAAACAACCCCGGCCCCCGCGCCCGGAGAAATCATGGCGCATGCCGGGCTTGACCAAGTTCGAATACGTTCCGCGAAATTGGAAAACAGCACGGTGGTTCGGGTGTTTTCCGACCCCGCCAGCGAAACCGAGGTGGCAAGCAAAACCTACGGGGAACCCCTTTCCGCCCGCCCCCAAAACCCCGTGATGCAGCTTGATCTGGAGCTGGAGCCCGGAGAAACCATCTGGGTATCTTTGCAACAAGTGGAAAAGGAAGCCAGTACCAAAACACCCTGTGCATGCATCAACACACCTGGCCCCACCACGCTTTCCTCTCCCAGCCACTGCCAGGTTGACGTGGTGCTCAGCCCGCTTCTGGAATGGAGCGAGGCCGTTGGAAGCGTGGAATACCGTGTGTACCTGGGAAACCATGCAGGATTATTGCCGCAGAACGCCACCACCACGCTCACCCAACTGGCAACGGGGGTGTTGGAAGAAGCCACCACCTTCTACTGGATGGTGGAAAGCGTGGATGCGTATGGCGCCACTGCATGCTCCACCGTGAGCAGCTTCACGACGTTCGCCCCCCTTCGCCCGGGAACCGTTACGTTGTACGATAATACGGAGGGAACCTTGAAAGGGGTGTTCGACCTTCTGTCACAAGCTATAGCGGCAGGAGAAGCTGGCGACCACATTGTTGTGCAGGAAGGGATGGTTCTCCGCGAGGCCGCGTGCATCGTGATGGATGACACGAGCTTTTGGGTTCGCTCGGAGGGTCCAGAACCCTTCGTCCTCGACCTGGAACAAAACGACGGCCCTGCCTTTCAATTGCAAAACGAAGCCTCGTTAACCCTCCAAAACGTGGTAATCCAAAATGGCCATTCGGTGACCCACGATGTGGTTATTGACGTGCACAACGCCCACCTTACCACGATCGATGCTTCGCTCTGCAACAACCAAATGGGTGGAATCCACCTGGATAACGGAAGTTGGCACGGCCATAACACGTGGGTGACCCGAAACGTTAAGAAAGCAATCGCGGAAGCAGGGGGCGGAGGGGTGCACGTAGAGAACAACTCCGTGGTGTGGCTGGAAAACTGCGTGATCAGCTACAACGAGGCACAAAGCTCTCCGGGAGGCGGGGGAGTGTACCTCAACGGCGTCACGTCCACCCTTTCCGCCACTAACACCGTAATCAGCAACAACAGCTGCACGAACTACGGTGGAGGGATTTTCTGTTGCTCCTTTACCGGGGGAATCGTGGCAAACAACTTGATTCTATCGGGCAACAATGCGCTTTGTGGTGGGGGAATATTCGTGTACCGGGGAAACTTGCAAGCCAACGAAATGACCGTGGAAAACAACCAGGCCGCAATCGCGGGAGCTGGCATCTACCGCTCCACGAAATACTTCTCCCCGGTGTTCCAAACCTCAGGCAACAATTGGACCAACACGTCAGACCAGCCAACCCCCTTTTCCGTGGGAAGCGACGGAAGCCTCCACAACCCGTCTCAACCATCCGATCCGGTTCAGGTCAAGGAAAACAGCGGAGGAATCTCCCCCACCCAAATGGAATGGGATGGTCTCCTCGCTCCAGCCGTTCTACCGTAGTTTCCCATTTTTGGGATAGCTAAACAGTACTGGATTCCGGAAAAAAAGCCTCCAACGCTCTTGGAAAGCTCTCCTGGGACCGCCGCACCCCAGTGCGGCTCGCCTTCGGTCCGTCCAGCATGATCGGTTACGTGGCGGTGAAAGTCCGCCGGAAAAAACGGCCGCACTGGGGTGCCGGGTTTTCGTTTGCGATGACCTCGACCAGCTGGACCAAGTGGAGGCCGGTTCGATCCGCTTCCTCTACTCCGTGTGGATTGGCCCCATTCCCTTGGGACTCCAACAGCTTCCCGGTTGGACGTCAGAGCCTCGGAAGGTGTTGCACGATCTCGAACCCAACCAATGGTTGTACTGGTCGCGTGGAAGCCCTTCGCCTGGATGCACAAGAACACCGAAACTCCTGTAGCATCCGGGGACCGGTGTAGCTTTGTGATATACTCTTTGTGGACCATCTTGAGCATCTCCTTTGCCCCGCTTCCTATTGTTTTTCATCTCACCAATAGTATACGGGGTTTTTCGGTACTCAGGGTGGTCCATTTTTCGTTTCCCGTTCCCCTTTTTTTGGCCCACTTTTCGATGATCGTTTACAGATTTCCTCGGAGACCTGGAAAAGCTCTTCTGGGACCGCCGCAGCCCACTGCGGCTTTTTTTTTGGTGCGCCCACCAAGGGCTGTCTCTTGGCGGGGAAAACCTGCGAAA
>DAOPKN010000072.1:0-9988 GCA_035391225.1 Thermotogota bacterium | reverse complement strand
AGCCGCACTGGGGTGCGGCGGTCCCAGAAGGGAATTTCGGATGCCTTTAGGTTGTCTTCGAGAAGCGGGGTTTTTCCCGGAGGAAGGGGAAGAGGAGGAAATACCCGGCGCTGCAGGGGAGTTGGAAGAAAAGGAGGAAAAGGCTTCCCCATAGCGCATTCCACGCGGCAATAGGGGCTTTTTGGGTTCCGAGGTTCATGTGCAGCACCCATCCCAAGCCAGTAAGCGCTCCGAACACTGCCAGGACGGCAGCGCCCCATACCGAACCCAAGGAAAACAGCCCGGCGAAAAACAGGGCGAAGACGGCGCTGAACACCAAGGATTGGAAGGGGTGGTTGTTGAGCTGGAAGAGAATGGCCTGGCGGTTCCATTTGGCCCTCTGGTCCAGCAGTTTTCCCAGGGTTGGCGGTGCGTCTTCCATGCAGTGCTCGGTGAGCGAACGCCCGATCTTCCAGCCTTTCTGCCGCGCTTGCGCCCCCAACCACGAGTCTTCGCTGTCCAGGCGCGTGGGCACGTGCAATTCCCGGGCCTTGTCCATGCGCAGGATGATTCCGGAGCCGGGGAACACCCATGCCGCTATGCCCCACCACTTGAGGAAGCTCAGCACCAGTTCTTCCCCGTCCGCCAGCATCCAGGAAAAAGGGCGCGCGGGCTTGGTGTTCCTTCGCGTGAGGCTGAGCACATCCAGGTTGTGTTGCTCCACGGAAAAGAGGCTTCTTTGCAGCGTTGGGAAGGATACCTGGCTGTCCGCGTCCAGGATCAGCAGGTAGCGGGCTCGGGGTGACCGGCGAAGGGTTTGTTCCAGCGCAAAGGCTTTGGGATGGCGTTTGCCCGCGTGGGGGTCGTCGTTGGGAAACCAGGAAAACCTGCCCGGAAAGCGAGCCTGGCAGTCTTCGAGCAGCGAAACCGAGTCGTCTTGGGAATGGTCATCGCACACCCGAACCTGTATGTTGGGGGAGTAATCCAACCAGCGAAGTGCGCTCAGAAGCACGCGTTTACCCTCGTTTTTTTCGGTGAGGAGGATGAGCAGGGGAGGGATCGTTTCTGCAGAAAGGAGCTTTGGCCTCCTCGTGTACACCTGGAACCAGACCACGAAGCCCACCATGCTCGCCGCCGCAAAACCCCCCACCAACACTGCCAAGCTTCCCTGCCAGCGAAGCTGGAAGGGAAACATTCGGCAAACCACAAGGAGCACGACAAAAAGGATCACACCGCAAAGCCAGGTGCAGATTCCTTTCACCGGGCCACGTCCCGCTTTTCCTTTTCCAGCTTCTCCATCTCTTCGCGTTCCAACTCGCGGAATGCCACCTTGCCCACCAACGTCTTGGGAAATTCCTTGCGGAACTCGATTTCCCTGGGGCAACTCCACTTGATCAGCCGGGTCTTGCAGTAGTCGATCAATTCCTTGGTTTTCTCTTCCTCCATCCCCTTGTGCACGGGGTGCTTCAGGATGATGAACGCCTTGACCTTTTGGATCTGGTAGGGGTCGGGCACACCGATCACGCAGGAGGATGCCACGTCGGGGTGGGCGTTGAGCACTTCTTCCACTTGGGACGGGAACACTCCCACACCGGACACTTTGATCATCCTCTTCTTTCTCTGCTTGAAAAAGAGGAAGCCATCGCTGTCCATGTTGCCGATGTCCCCGGTGTGCAGCCATGTATGGCCATCCGGGTGCACTTTCAGGGTTTTCGCGGTTTCCTCGGGAAGGTTGTAGTAGCCTTGCATCACCGTGGGGCCACTGATGCAGATTTCCCCGTCTTCCCCTGGGGGAACTTCCTCGGTGCCTCCCTCGGGGTGAACCACTTTCACCAGCACGTCTGGCAAGGGAATCCCCACGCTACCGGGACGTTGGTGTTCGGCGGGCATCACGGTAGCTGCGGTCACCACTTCGGTCAAGCCATAGCCTTCCCGGATTCCCACGCTTCCTCCCCCTTTTCGAATCAGCGCGTCGAACTTCTCCTTCACGGATTGGGGCAATCGATCGCCCCCGGAGAAAACCGCCCGGAGACCGCTCAAGTCTGCGCGTTGCAAGCGGGGATCCTTGGATAGGGCCTCAAACAGGGTGGGAACGCCCGCAATGAACGCGGGTTTCTTGCGCCGGATCAGCTGGGCAACGGATCGCGCGGTGAAGGTGGGCACCAGTAGCGTGGTGCCTCCCCAGAACAGGATGGAATGCACGCACACCCCCAGCCCAAACCCGTGGAATATGGGAAGGATCGCCAGCATCCGTCCCCAGTCCAGCGAAACGGCTTGGGTGGCGAGTTGCTGCGCCAGCACGTTGAAGTTGCGGTTGGAAAGGCAGATGCCTTTCGGGGTGCCGGTGGTCCCACCGCTGTACAGGATGACGGCAAGGTCATCGGAACGTGCCTCCCTTCCTTCCAGCAGCTGAGAGGTGTCCACCGGAACATTTTGCGTCACTTCCAGGTTCTGCTCGACGAAGCACACGGTGGAGGAAGGGGGAACCTTTTTGAGCTTCCGCCCCTTACGGAGGAAAAAGAGCAACGAGGTGAACGGGTCCATCTCCTTGCCAATGCGGGAGAGGAACACCTTTTCCACGCGGGTATTTCGCAGGATGGGCTCGAACTTGGGGAAGAAGGCATCCAGCGTGAGTGCGAAGCGACTGCCCGAGGTGTTCAGGAAGCGCTCGATTTCGAACGAAGTGGAGAGCGGGTGGATCAGCGAGGACACCGCCCCGATCTTGTTCAACGCGTAGAAGGAAACGATGGCCGACGGGCAGTTGGGCATGGCCAGCGTCACCACGTCTCCCTTGCGCACGCCCTGCTCCTGGAAGGCCCGTTCAAAGGCAAGGATTTGTTGCGTCAGCTCGGAAAACGTCACCTTCTTGCCAAAGAACTCGTAGGCAAGCGTCCGGGGGACCTTTTGGGCGCGGTCGAAAACCGGGTCCACCATGCTCCCCTCGACGTATTGCAACGTTGCAGGGTTGTCACCGTAAAATGCAAGCCAGGGTTTTGATTCGTACACGGTTTCACCTCAAGGGGTTGGTGGGTTTTCCAGCATCTCGGGGTGTTCGAGGAGTTGTTGGAAAAGCTGCAGCGACTTGGCGCAGTAGAATCCGTCTGCGATCCTTTCGTCGAATGTCGCGCGAAGGTTCATCATGCGCCGCACTTGGATGCTCTGGTCCTCGGCCACCACGGGTTGCGGACGGATTTGCCCCACCGCCAGGAAAAGCGGGGTGTTGCCCCACTCGTACAGGTGGTGGAAGGGCGCGTCCAACCCGATGCTTCCCACGTTTGTCACGAAGACGGAGCTGAAAAAGGGTTCCCCCTTGACCATTTTCGCGGGAAGCCAACCGAAATGGTCCAAAAAGCGCAGGAAACGAAAGACAAAGCTGCGCAGGAACGAGGGAAAGCTGAAGAAAAAAGCCATATCCTTATCGTCGGAGGACTTTTCCTTGCGGTACTCTTCCTTGGAAATCGAAACCGCCTGCTGCACTTTTTTCGCCACCTGTTCCAGGGTCTCCTGCCCAGAGAAGCTGAGCTTCACGTTGCGCTCCTCGCCTTCGTCGGAGAACTTGGCTTTCGAAACGAAGGCGATCACGATTTCGTTGCGCTGGAAGATCTTCTTGCCGCTCACGAAGCGGTTCATCTCCGGCCGCAGGAAAAGCGTGCGAATCCCTGCGGAAAGGAGCACGTGGAAGAGCCGCACGTCTTTGTTGCCCGTTTGCTGCTCCCGCTGCTCCAAAAACGCCAAAAGGGGTTCGGCATCCACGCTCATGGGAAAGTAGATCACCGATTCGGTGCGGGTGCGCATCACGTAGGGGAAAACCCTTCTGAAATGCGGAAGACCTTTCACTTCGGTACCATCGACACGTCGACTCAAGCAAAGCTCCCCTTCCAAAAAATTCCAATTTTCTTTTTTTTATAGCACAAAAACTTTCCAAATGCAAGATACACCCCGGGAAAGCGGAATTCTGGTACAATCGAGCCAGGGGGTGAAAGATATGCCAGAATGCATCCTGAAAACCGACCACCTGGAACTGCACGTTTGCACGCTACCTCCACTGGGCGTGAACTCCTACCTACTGTTCTTCCGCGAAACCCTGCTTGTGATCGACCCGGGGCAGGGAATTCTCCAACAACTACAAGCCTTGAAAAAAGGGCCCCGCAAGTACAAAGGGGTCCTTCTCACCCATACGCACATGGACCATATCCAGGGACTGGAAGAACTGGAGGGTTTCGAAACGGGGTTACTTGCGCAGGCACGCCCCGGGCTTTCCCAGCCCGCGTTCAACCTGAGCCAGTTCACGTCGCACCCGTTCTCCGTCCGACCGGGTTCCTTCTTGGAGATCCGCGATGGAAAGAACCACTTCGGGGAGCAGGATTTCACCGTGTACCATCTTCCGGGCCACTCCCCCGGGGACGCGGTGTACGACTTCGGACGCGTCCTGTTCACCGGGGATCTGCTGTTTTCCCAGACCATCGGGAGAACGGATCTCCCCGGTTCGAACCCCAACCAGATGAGAACCTCGCTGCAAAAGATGCGGGCCATCCTGGAGTCCAAGCCCGGTAACACGCTGGTTTGCCCGGGGCACATGGAGGTTGCATCCGCGCAGCACGTCCTGGACAGCAACCCTTTCCTGCGGTAGTTCCCGGAACGCTTACTTCTCTTCCTTCAACCCGAACCCGACCATGAACGTGTTTTGGAACACCAGCAGGATGATCAGCGGGGGTAACATCGCCAGCAGGGTTCCGGACATGATGATGTTCCAGTCCGCGGCTTGGGCTTCGGATGCCAGGAGCATCTTCAGGCCGATTTGCACCACGCGCATGTCGTTGGAGCTCGTGATGATCAAAGGCCAGAGGTACTCGTTCCACATGTACACGAACTCGATGAGGAAAAGCGCACCCACGTTGGTCTTGGAAAGGGGAACCAGGATGCTGCGCAGGAAACGCAACGGCCCCGCCCCGTCGATGCGCGCCGCATCCGCCAGCGAAGCGGGGACGGTCAAAAAGAGCTGGCGAAACAGCAGCGTCCCGGTTGCACTGGCAAAGAACGGGATGGTGAGCGCGTAGTAGGTGTTGTTCCAGCGGAAGGTTTGCATCAGCTCAAACGTGGGAACGATGCGAACCGGCAGCGGCAACATGTGGGTCACGAGGATCATGGCGAAGAAGAAGAACTTGCCCTTGAAATCCCCGAAGAAGGTGAAGGCAAACGCCGCGAGGATGGACAGGAAGATCTTCGCCAGCGCCACCGTGCCGGAAATGAACGCGCTGTTGAACAGCAAGCGCCCCATGTGCACGGTGTTCCACGCGCGGGAAAGGTTCTGGAACAGGTGACTGCCCGGCAAAAAGCGCGGAGGATACGAGTAGGCTTCGCTATCCGAAAGCGTGCTCATGTTCAACGCGTAGTAAATGGGAAACAGGATCACCACCAGGGCAACGGTCAGGAAGAAATACACCCAAAATGCTTTTTTTCGATTGATCGTCATACGCGCCACCCCTTAGGAATAGAACACTTTTTTCTCGGTGAACCGGAACTGGAAAACGGTCAACACCGCAACGAAGACGAAAAGGAGCACCGATTGGGCGGCGGCAAGCCCCGTGTTGAAATGCACGAAGCCGTCCTTGTACAACTTGTACACCAGCACTTCGGTGGCGTTCCCCGGCCCCCCCTTTGTCATCACGTCGATCAGCCCGAACACCTGGAAGAACGCGTACAACATGTTCATGATCAGCAGGAAAAAGGTGGTGGGCGAAAGCAGGGGCACGGTGATGCGAAAGAACTTCCGTACTGCGGTCGCACCATCGATGGAGGCGGCTTCCAGCAATTCCACGGGCACGGCTTGCAACCCCGCCAGGAAAAAGATGATGTTGTACCCCAGCATTTTCCAGGTTGCGGCAAGGATGATAATCAGAACCGCCACCGAGGGAGTGGTCATCCAGTTGATGGGGGAAATGTTCAACAACTTCAAAAAGTAGTTGAACGGCCCGCTGGAGGGGGAAAAGATCAGCGCCCATATCACCCCCGCAACCGCTGGCGAGAGCGCGTACGTCCAAATCAGCAGGGTACGGTAGAAGTACAGCCCCCGCAACTTCTGGTTCAGCAGAACTGCCAGAAGCATGGAAAGCGACAGCCCAAGACCCACAACGCAAACCGCGAAAACCAGGGTGACCCACAGGCTTCCCAGGTAATCCTTGGAGGTCAGCAAGTTCTGGAAATTCTGCCACTGCACGAAAAACATCTTGTCTCCAAAGGGGGACATGCGGAAGAAACTCAAGTACACCGATTGAATGGACGGAATGACCAAGAAGACCACGACCACCACGAGCGATGGAAGAAGCAAGAGATAGGGCATCCATCGATTCGGAAAACGCCTCTGCACGGAACCTCACCACCATCCGAAAGTTTGGAAATCGCAAATGGTACGAAAGAAAGGGAAAGAAGGGCCGGTTTCCCGGCCCGAAACGTACTACTCTCCGAACATCATCACGTAGTCTTTGAGCACCTGGTTGGTTTTGGCTGCAGCCTCGTCCAAGATACGTTGGGCTTCTTTTTCTGGATCAGAACCCTTGTATTGCACCGCGGTTTCCACGGCGGAATCCACGATGTCCCGGATGGTCACGAAGTTACCGAGCACAACACCTTGGGATTCGGGCATCTTTTGACCGGACAAGATTTGCAAAAACGCCGTGAGGTGGTTGGGGTTGGTGGAGAACCATCCCTCGTTCATGAGCTTCTTCACACCATCGTTGGTAGAGGGGAAGTACCCCGTTTCCTTGTGCCACTTGGTGGACATGTCGGTGCGCGTCAGGAACTCGTAGAACTTCCAGATGGCATCGTATTCCTCGTCGGAATGCCCCTTCATCGTCCAGAGGGTGGCGCCTCCAATCACGGAGTTGCCCCGGGGGTAGCCTTCCAGCCGTGGAAGGAACGTGGTTCCCACGGGGAAGTTCGCCTTGGCTTCGATCGATCCCACGGAAGAAGTGGACTGGATGAGCATGGCGATTTGCCCGGTCAAGAACGCTTGGTTCGCGTCGTATTCCCTTCCGCCGTACAGGAAAACCCCCGCTTGTGCCCAACGAATCCATTCGGCCATCACGTCCACACCGAAGGGCTGGTTGAAAAAGACTTCCGTGGAGCGTCCCGTGCGTCCGTTCTCGTTGTTGGAGTAGAAGAAACCGTGGTAGGAATGCATTTGCTCAAAGATCCATGCCGGCCAACCGAAAGAAATGCCGCCCGCACAAACGCCAGAATCCACGAGCTTCTTTCCGGCCTCCATGATCTCGGCAAAGGTCCCCGGGGGATTGGTGGTATCCAATCCGGCTTTTTCGAAAAGCTCCTTGTTGAAATACAGGATGGCCGTGGAAGAATTGAAAGGCATGGAATACAGCTTACCGTTGACCGTGTAGTAATCCAAAATGGGAGCGATGATTCCGCCAAAGTCGTAATCCGGGTCCGCAAACTCGTACAACGGAACGATGGCATTGCTGTCGAGCATGGTCTGCAAGCCAACTTCGTACACCTGCACGATGTGTGGCGGATTGCCTGCACGCACCGAAGCAATGGCCTTGGTCAGTGTTTCCGCGTAGGAACCGGTAAACTGTGGAACCACTTCAATCCCAGGATTGGCTTCGTTAAAGGCATTTACGATGGCCTCCACGGTTCCCAGCCGACTCCCCGACATTGCATGCCAAAAGTTTAGCGTGATCTTGCCAAATCCCAACCCGAACACAAGGCCACAAACCAGCAGAGCAATGATCAGTTTTTTCACGATTGACCCTCCCTTAACAAGATGTGGGGTTTTTCCCCAGAACCATTATTATACAAACAAGAAAGAAATCCAAGGAAAGATTCCCGGTTCCCGTGCTATAATCCCCTGCTACAGGAGGTGCACATGCAAAACCAGAAAAGACGGAAAAAGCTTGCTCTTCCCCGCCTGACGGTTTCCCGGGTGGTGTTCCTTGCGGCGCTTTTCCTGATGTTGCTGGCGGTGCTGGAGTACCAGAAACGGGGCATTTCCCTGGTCCATCCCGGGATGATGCTGCTTTTCCTCGCGGGGTGGAGCCTTCTGGCCGTGCAGTACGCCTGGAAAATGGCGCTGCACCCCTCCCCGGGAAAAAAAGGGTGGACGTGGCTGGCTTTTCCGGTGAAGCATTCGCTGTACGCCCTACTGGTAGTGGGGGGGAAGCTTTTCTACCCTTTCCACCCCCTGATCGCCTTGTTCATGCTCCTGGTGTGCTGGTCCATCCTGGGTTTTTTCTGGTTCTGGCACTCCCTGCGCATCCGGCCCCTCGTCCTTTTTTCCAAACCCTTCTTCTCGGTGCTGCTGTCCGGTACCTTTCTATGTCTTTTCCTGTTCCTATGGGTCTATACCTTCGCCCCCATCACCCGCTTCCTTGCCGAGCAGATCGTTTTCTTCGCCCGCTCTCCCAGTTTGGCGTCGCAGGCGCTCGAAACCCAGCAACAAGACCTGTCCTACCTGCTCTCACTGCTGGACGACCCCGGAGCGCTGGAAAACGTGAGCGATCCCGCTGCTTTCCAGGAGTTACAGCAAACGTTGATCTCCATCCGCCAGCGGCAACTTGCGGCGTTCGACATGGACCCCTCGCCCGAGAACCACGAAATCCAGTCATTCCTGATCTCCACCGCCTCCGCCCACCTGGTTGCCCTGGGAACTCTACAACTGTTCACCGCCACGAATCCCGAACAGATCCCCCGTACTTTCCGCGAGGAACTGCTCGAAGCATCGCTGAACAACATCTCCCTCACGCAGATGAACCTGGAACGCTCGTTCTTCTTCTACCTGCAACCAACGTTGGACACCGCTTCTCTGCTTCCGGGAACGCCACGCCTTCTCTCCTTCTTGGAGCAACAAAACGACCTGCTGTTTGCGCTGCTGCGCCTGAAGGAAGAATCCGTGAAAGACTACTGGTTCTTCCGGGTGGAACGGGCATTCGAGTGGATCTGGGGCCCCATCCAAAGGGAAATCTGCATCCTGGTGACGCACCGCGAGTACGGCTTCCGCACGACCAAGTTCATCGGAGACAACCAGATCCGGCAAATCGAGAAAGAATTGCAACCCGGAGACCTGCTAATCAAAAGAAGCAACTGGCAAGTCACCAACATGGGAATCGATGGCTTTTGGACCCATTCGGGCATTTACCTGGGAAACCTCGAGAAATGCTCGGCCTTCTTCTCCGGGATTACCGCACCGGATGGAAGGACATTTCCAGAAGTGCTGCGCGAAGATTTTCCCCAGGTTTTCCAAATACTGGATGCAGGCGGTTTCTTCATCATGGAAGGGGTTGCAGCCGGAGCGGTTGTCAACCCATTGGAAAGCATTGCCCGGGTAGATTACCTGGCGGCCCTGCGCCCCAGGCTTTCGAAAGAAGATGTGATGCTTGCCCTACTAAAAGCCTTCACGTTCTTCGGTGTTCCCTACGATTACGGCTTTGACTTCTTGACCAACGACGAACTGGTTTGCAGCGAACTCATTTACAAGGCCTATTCCCCCGAACCCGGCAAGGAAGGACTCCATTTCCGTTTCGAACCCACAAACGGCATCATGATGCTTTCGCCCAACCATTTCGCCAAGAAATTCGACGAAGAAGCCTCCACCCCCAAACAAGAACTTGACCTCGTGTTCTTCTACGACGCCCTCGAGAAAGAAGGAGTAGGTTTCCGCTCCAGCGAAGGCGCATTCCGCGAAACCTGGAAACGCTCCCGCTGGGACTTCCTGCAACAATAACCCCCTGGGACCGCCGCACCCCAGTGCGGCTCTTTTCAGAACGTGGAGCAACGAGAAGTACGCTTCCCAATGGCGGGCCCTCCGTTTCGTTCTCGTAAGAGCAGCTTGGTTTCCCAGTTTTCCACCCTCTTGTTATTGTCCCAACTTCCATCCGTTTCCAGGTGTGCGACAGGCACGCGTATGAAGCCGCACTGGGGTGCGGCGGTCCCAGAGTTCCCGCTTTTTTCGAGGGTTTGCTGTGCTCGCGCTGTTCGCGTGCGCCAGCTGGACGAGTTT
>DAOPKN010000071.1:0-10067 GCA_035391225.1 Thermotogota bacterium | reverse complement strand
AAAGGAGGAAAAAACATGAGGAAACTTTGGTTGTTTGCATTGGTTCTGCTGGTTTCATCGGTGTTTTTCGGTGCTGCCAACGCGGTTGTCGCCATGAATGGTGATGCTGCATCGTTGTATCCTGCCGACATGACCGACAATTACTCCGAGGAAATTTGCCGGCATATCTACGAGGGACTCGTGGAATTCGACGTCAACATGAAAGTGGTTCCCGCGCTGGCAAAGAGCTGGGATATTTCTTCCGACGGGAAGGTGTACACGTTCCACCTGCAACAAGACGTGTATTTCCACGACGGCACCCTTTTCACGTCAGATGCCGTGAAAACCCACTTCGACCTGCTGCTGGCGGGGGGCCTTCGCCGCTCCTCTCTGTACGTGCCTTTCATCGACAGCGTGGAAATCGTGGACGAGTACACGGTGCAGTTTAACCTGAAAATGCCTTTTGGCCCCTTCCTGAACCACCTGGCACACGGCGCTGGCTTGATCGTTTCTCCCGCGGTGCTGAAAACCACACCCAAGGAAGATGTGTCCCTCACACCCGCCGGAACGGGCCCTTACAGCTTCGTGGAATGGGTGAAGAACGACCATATCAAGCTCACCGCCTACGCGAACTACTGGCGCGGCACACCCAAGATGGATTCCATCAACTTCAAGATCGTTCCCGAAGCGCAAACCCGCGTGTTGATGATCGAGTCCGGGGATGCCCAGGTGTCCGACATGATCCAGCCCCTGGACGTGTTGGCGCTTCAAGCCAACCCCAAGGTCAACGTGGTCGTTACCCCCAGCTTGACCGTGCGCTACGTGGGCATCAACATGACCAAGAAACCCTTCGACGACAAGCGGGTGCGCCAGGCACTGAACTACGCCGTGAACAAGGTCGCCATCGCCAAGGCGCTGTTCCGCGGATTCGCCAACCCGGCGATGTCCGTGATCGCCCCCAACGTCAACGGCTACTACGAAACCGCCGGCTACCCCTACGATCCCGACAAGGCGCGTTCCCTGCTTGCTTCCGCTGGATATCCCAACGGGTTCGAAACCACGCTGTACGCGGCTCCCCACTACCAGGAAATCGCCGTTATCGTGCAAGCCCAGTTGCAGGAAGTGGGCGTGAAGGCCAACATCGTCACGCTGGAATGGGCTTCCTACATGGACCTGCTGTACGGCAACTCCCCGGACCAATCCGAGCACACCATGTACGTGATCGGCTGGAGCCCGTCCACCGGTGACGCCGACTGGGTCGTGCGTCCGTTGTTCGACTCCAAGAACTGGCCTCCCGCGGGAGACAACCACGTGGGTATGAACAACCCCGAGGTCGATCGCCTGCTCAAGCTCGAAATGGAAACCTTCGACCCTGCCGCCCGCGCCGAGGTTCTCAAGGAACTGCAAGAGCTGCTCGTGGAAGAAGCTCCCTGGATCTTCCTGTACGTGCAGGACAACCTGGTGGCAACGTCCAGCAAGATCAAGGACGTCATGGTTCTGCCGCTGGGTGTCACCGTTCTGAAGTACGCCTACATGGAATAAATTCTTTCTTTTTTCCCGTTTCAGGGGCCCCTTTCGGGCCCCTGAAGCATTTCTGAAGGGAAGGTGGGATGACCTTGAAAAATTACCTGGTGCGCCGTTTGCTGTTGATCCTTCCGATCCTGGTCGGCGTTTCGCTCTTGAGTTTCCTGATGCTCCACCTCATCCCGGGAGATCCCGCCCGGGTGATCGCGGGGCAGGGAGCCACCCTGGATGACATCCAGGCCATCCGGGATGAATTTGGGCTGGACAAACCCCTGGTGCAACAGTACTGGATGTTTATCAGCGGGCTGTTCAGCGGTAAGCTGAAGTCCATCAGCTCGCAGCAACCGGTGATCCGCGACATGTTGCCCTCGTTCGGAAACACCGTGCAGCTCGCGGGGCTTTCCATCGTGGTGGCCACGCTGCTGGGGGTGTTGCTCGGAATCACCGCGGCCACGCACAAGAATTCCTGGATCGACAACCTGTCCATGGGTTTTTCGCTGGTGGGGGTGTCGATGCCCATTTTCTGGCTGGGCATCTTGCTCATCCTGCTGTTCTCGGTTACGCTTCATTGGCTACCGGTGGGTGGGAAGAGCGGTTTCGCCAGCTTCATCCTACCTTCGCTCACGCTGGGATTGCCCGCAGCCGCCATCGTAGCCCGCATGACCCGCGCGAGCATGCTGGAAATCCTCAACCAGGATTTCATCCGCACCGCCATCTCCAACGGGTTGCCCCGTAAGCAAGTGGTGTACAAGTACGCGCTGCGCAACGCCATGATCCCGGTGGTGACCGTGGTGGGGTTGCAATTCGGCTACATGCTGGGTGGCGCGGTACTCACCGAGAGCGTGTTCGGCTGGCCTGGTCTGGGACGCATGGTGGTGACGTCGATTTTCACGCGGGACTACCCGCTGGTGCAGTCGGGGATCTTGCTCATCGCCATGTCGTTCGTGTTCGTCAACCTCGGAGTGGATCTTCTGTATTCTTCCATCGATCCACGACTCCGGAGAAAGTGAGGGGTGCTCGTGGGATTGGAGAGAAGAAGTGGTAGTTTTTCCGTGGTTTGGAGGCGGATCCGGAAAAATCGCATGGCGGCGATCGGGGCCTTTATCGTGCTGTTCGTAGTAGGGGTCGCGCTGCTTGCGCCCTGGATCTCGCCCTACCGTCCGGAAGCCACCGACCTCATGGCAAGCCTGGAAGGCCCCAGCAAGGCCCACTGGTTCGGCACGGACATCTACGGGCGCGACATCTTGAGCCGCATCATCTGGGGGGCCCGGGTGTCGTTCTCCATTTCGTTCTTGGCGGTGCTGCTATCCAGCATCCTGGGCGTGTTGCTCGGTGCCATCGCCGCCTTTTTCGGAAAGGTTTTCGACGAGATCATCATGCGCACCTTCGACATCTTGCTTTCGTTCCCAGACATCTTGCTTGCCATCGCCATCATGGCCATTCTTGGACCGGGGCAAAACAACCTGGTGTTTGCCATCACGATCTACTCGTTGCCGCAGTTTGCCCGCATCGCGCGCGGAGCGGTACTGGGCGAGAAAAACCGGGAATACGTTGATGCGGCGCGGCTTTCGGGCGAAAGCGAGTTTTCGATCCTGGTGCGCTACGTGCTGCCCAACACGCTTTCCCCCATCATCGTTCAGGCAACGTTGCGCGTCGCCTACGCCATCCTGATCATCTCCGGGCTGGGTTTCCTGGGGCTGGGCATTCAACCGCCCACGCCGGAATGGGGAACCGACCTTTCCGTGGCCCGCAACTACCTGCGCGTGGCCCCGCACACCGGCATCTTCCCGGGAATCGCCATTTTCCTCACGGTGATGGGCTTCAACTTTTTCGGGGACGGTCTCAACGAGGCTCTCAATCCCAGGATGAAGGACAGGTGATGCGCATGGCCAATCCAATGCTGAGCGTGAAAGACTTGAAGGTGCATTTTTCCACCGAGGAAGGCGTGGTACAGGCGCTGGACAACGTTTCCTTCTTCCTGGAAAAGGGACAAATCCTGGGAATCATCGGGGAAACGGGTTCGGGAAAATCGGTGACCGCCTACACCATCAACCGTCTTCTGCCCATGCCCCCGGGCAAGATCGTGGCAGGGGAAGTGTGGTACGATGGCGAAGATATCTTGAAACGCAAGGAATCGGACCTGGTGGACATTCGCGGCAAGAAGATTTCCATGATCTTCCAGGAACCCATGACCGCGCTCAACCCGGTGTTCACCATCAAGGAACAGATGACCGATGTGCTGATGTTCCACCGCAAGATCTCCCGGGAAAAGGCGACCAAGAAGGCCCTGGAAGTGCTGGACCTTGTGCGTATCCCCGACCCAGCCATGGTGATGGGCAAGTATCCCCACGAGCTTTCCGGGGGAATGCGCCAGCGCATCATGATCGCCTCCGCGCTTTCCTGCGAGGCGAAGCTGCTCATCGCGGACGAACCCACCACCGCGCTGGACGTGACCACCCAGGACCAGATCCTGGCCATCTTGCTGCAAATGCGCAAGGAACTGGGCATCAGCATCATCCTCATCACGCACAACTTCGGTGTGGTAGCGGAGATCTGCGACACGCTCGCGGTGATGTACGCGGGAACCATCGTGGAATTCTCCAGCATCTACAAGGTGTACGAAACCCCGCGCCATCCCTACACCCACGGTCTGCTCAACGCCATTCCACCCATGGACCGCACGGTGCAGAAGCTGAACACGATTCCTGGGTTGGTTCCCAACCTACTGAAACCCCCGACTGGTTGCCGTTTCCACCCACGCTGCGAGAGAAGGCAACCCATCTGTGAAAAGCAAGTTCCCGCCCACCGCGAGGTAGACGAGGGGCATTACGTAGCGTGCCATTTCCCGCTGGAAGGGGGGCGGTAACATGCAAGAAATCATCCGCCTGGAAAAGCTGACCCGGCGCTTCAACGTGCGCGTGGGCTACCTGCAAAAGGTGCGATCCATCACCGCGGTGGACGCCGTTTCGTTCTCCATCTCCGACGGCGAAACCATCGGGCTGGTGGGGGAATCGGGATGTGGAAAAACAACGCTGGGGCGCATGCTGGTGGGGTTGCTGGAACCCAGCGAGGGCTCGTTCTTTTTCCAGGGAACACACCTGGGCTCTGTTCCGCGCAAAGAAAGGAAGGAATACCGCCGCAAGATCCAGATGGTGTTCCAGGATCCCTTCTCCTCGTTGAACCCGCGCATGACGGTGTACGATATCCTGTCCCGACCGCTAAAGGTGTTCGGACTGGAAAGCACTTCTGCCGGGAAGAGAAAGCGCATCCAGGACACGTTGGAATCCGTTGGGCTCAAGCCCGAGCACATGTCGCGTTACCCCCACGAGTTTTCCGGGGGACAGCGCCAACGCATTGCCGTGGCGCGTTCGCTCATCGTGGACCCCGAGTTCCTGGTGCTCGACGAACCCACCTCCGCGCTGGACGTATCGGTGCAATCGCAGATCCTGAACCTGCTCAAGTCGCTCAAGAAAACCGAGGACCTCACCTTCCTGCTCATCACCCACGACCTGAGTGTGTCGCGCTTCCAGGCCGACCGCATCATGGTGATGTACATGGGGCGCATCGTGGAGAGCGCACCCCGGGAGCTGCTTTTCGAGAACCACCGACACCCCTACACGCGGCTACTACTGTCTTCCATTCCCCAAATCGACCCGCGCAAGCGCAGGGACAAGAAACTCAGCGTGGACGAGGTGCCCAGCCTGCTGAACCCGCCACCCGGTTGCTCGTTCGCACCCCGCTGCCCGATGAAACGGGAAATCTGCGACTCGGCTCCCCCACCGCTTCAAACGGTGGAAGGATCGCACCAGGTGGCCTGTTACGCGGTGCACGAAAAAGAAGGAAAAGGCCAGGGATAAGGAGGTTGTCGGATGAAATGTACCCATGAAAGCCAAAACCGGAAAATGTGCAACTGCTCGTATCCCGGGTGTCCACGAAAGGGAAAATGCTGCGAGTGTATCGCGTACCACAGAAGCATGGGCGAGCTCCCGGCTTGCTATTTCACCCCGGAGCAGGAGCGTACGTATGACCGGTCCATCGCTTACTTCGTCAAATGCAACCGGTGAAGAGGGGCTTGTACGGAAAGTCGCAACAGGATTCATGCATCGTGGGATAGCCAGTGGTTGCCAGCGGCCTTGATCCCCACCGCTCCCAGGGGAGCGGTAACAAGGATGGAGAGCACGGCGACTGCCAGGATGACCTCCCCGCTGGCTGCCCCGGAAGCCAGCGGGATTGCTCCAATGGCAGCTTGGACGGTGGCCTTGGGAACATACGCAACGACGCAAAAAAGGCGTTCCCGCTTGTTGAGGTTGGTCTTATGCAGGGAGAGGAGAACCCCTCCGCTTCTTGCAAAGAGTCCGAGGAAAATTATCAGCAATCCCGTGAGACCGGATTCCCATGCCACCGAAACGTTGACTTGGGCACCAACGAGCACGAACAACAGGATTTCCGCAAGCACCCAAAACTTGTTGAATTTCAACGACAACCTGTCCGCCACTTTTCGGTGCTTTTCCCGCAAGAAAAAGCCAACCGCCATCACGCCCAAGAGGGATGCAACAGGGAGGAACTTGGTCAACACGCCTTCGCTCCAAACCATGAGAATGGCAAAGCTCAGAAGTAACAGCGCCTTCTTGGTATCCCTCATGTGGAATTTCTGGAAAAGAAACAGCAGCAAAAAGCCCACCGATACACCCAAAACAAGCCCTAATCCAATGGAAAGAGGCACGGACACTACCTGGAAGAAGAGATTCACCTTTGCCCCACCGGAAAAACCGAGGAATGCGGAAAAGAGCGTGATGGCAATCACATCGTCGATCGACGCCCCTGTCAGTACCAGCGTGGGAATACCCTTTTTCCTTCCCTTTCCCTTCTCGATGAGCTCCAGCATCTGTGGGACAACCACCGCGGGGGAAACCGCTGCAACGATGAAACCAAGCATCCCTGCTTCATACCAGGGCATTTGGAAGAAAAGCATGCCCAGACCAAGTAGCGTAAACCCTTCCAGTAACCCGGGAAGAACACTCAGTTTTAGCGCGGGCACCCCGACCATTTTGAGGGTTTCGCGCTCGATCCCCAAACCCGCACGAAGCAAAATGACAATCAGCGCTATTTTCCGGAGGTCTCCAGAGATCTCCAGCATTTTCACGTCGATGATATCGAGCACATATGGGCCCAGGATCACGCCCAGCAGCAACATACCCAGCAACCCGGGAAGTTTTAGCTTGTGGAAAAAACGCCCGAGTACGAGCCCAAGTAAGATGATCAATGCCAGGCTAAATGCCATGAAACCTACCTCCGGGAAAACCCCCTTTCCCGCAACAAGGAAGTTCCACTGCCAACGAAAAAGGGGGGCCTAACCAAAAAATGCGGGGTGCTTTGCGTTGAACCACTTCTGCTGGGGCCACAGCAAACAAGGGGGCTTCCCTACTTGATTTCCAAGAGCTCCTATCCCTTTTCCACTTTCCGGGGTATTCCCACGGGGGAAAGGTACACCGTGTACTCGTCTTCCCCGTCTACCTGCAAAAGGTTGTCAAACCCCTTTTGCAGGTACGCCGCAATGGCACAGGTTCCCAGTCCCAGCGCCTCGCAGGCGATGTACAGGTTCTGGCACACGTGCCCCACGTCGAGTAACTGGGTTTTGTGCGCTCCCATGGAATAGCGCCATTCGCCGCGGTAGGGTACCGCCGCCCAGATAAACGTCACGGCTGCATCACCCACGAAATCCTGTCCCATGGCAGCCTCTCCCACTTGCCCGGAGAAATCCCCGACCTGAAGTTGCACCAGCTCGTGCTCGATTGCCAGGTAACGGTAGATGCCTTTCTCCAAACCTTCCACGCGGTTCACCCACAGGTAGGTTTCGAACGGGTGCCGTGCTCCAGCGGAAGGCACCGTGCGCATGGTCACGTAGTTGTTGCCCACGATTTTTTTCACACCCTGGGTGGCCCAAAGCAGGAAAGAAAGCTGCTGCAGGCTCAGTGCATCCTGTGAAAACGCCCTTCGGCTCACACGTTGCTCGATGAGCTGGAACAAGTCGGTTTTCACCAGTTCTGCCTCGTGGTAGTCCGGCAATGAAAAGCGCTTGGCTTCCTCCGGGGCAGGGTTTTCCAGGGGTGGGGAGGGCACACCCTTCCTCTGGTCCGACTCGAAGTTTGCCGTTTGCTCGAACCCAAATGACTTGCAAAAATCCCTTCCGTGCTTTCTCCAGTCACTCATGTTCAACCTCCGTGTAGTTGTTTTCCCCTTCCTCCACCGGTTCCAGTGCGGGGGGAAGGGTCCATTCAAAGCCAAGCCGTTGCCATTGTCCCTGGTGCATCGTGTAGGTGGTTTGGGCGTGGCGCGCGATGAAGTAGCGATCATGGCTCACGAAGAGCAGTCCACCGGGAAACGCTTCAAGCATCTCGTCGAGCACCTGGCGCGATTCGATATCCAGGTGCGCCGTGGGTTCGTCCAGTACGAGGAAATCCGCTTTCGCAAGGATAGCGGCGACGATCGCCACGCGCATGCGTTGACCCCCACTCAGCGTTTCCACGCGCTGGAAAACGCTTTCGCCACGGATCAGCGCGCTTCCCAAGATGTTGCGCACCCTCGCCTGGTCCACACCATACACCAGCAAGTTGTCGAGCAAAACCGGTTGCCGGAAAAACCCGAGCAAGTTTTGCGGCAGGAAAAAAACCCGCACTCCGGGGTTACGCTGCACCTCACCGCCTTGGGGAGACAGCTTTCCCAGCAGGCAACGCAACAGGGTGGTTTTGCCACAACCGTTGGGACCCACGAGCCCCACGCGGCTTCGCGTGGTGAGTTCCACGTTGACCCCCTCGAACAACGGTACGTCGTGGAAACCGCACGAAAGATCGTGCGCCTGCAAGAAGGGGCGGGATTGCACCTGGTATTCCGGGAAAGACAACCGCAAGGGACGGGGCACGAACGGACGGGTGCTTTTCAACTCCTCCACCTTTGCCTGTGCCCGTTTTTGCGAAAGCTTGGCCCGTTTTGCCAGCTTAGCGGACTTCCTACCCAAATGTCCGCGGTCAACGGCCTTCCTATCCTCCACGGGTTTCCCCCTGGAAAACTTGCGCTTTTCCACGTCGTTGGACCATTTCATCTTCTGCCGTGCGTCCCGTTCCAACTGCGTGATTTTTTTCTCAATCTCCCTTACCCGCTTCACCCGGGAAGAGAATTCCAGCTGGAGGTGTTCCACCAAGCTCGTGTAGCCACCGTGCACCTCTATGCCTTTTCCGTCTTGCAGCAACAGGGTTCGGTCCGCCTTTCGGTCCAGTAACACGCGGTCGTGGCTCACCAGAAGGACTCCCATGCCGTTTTCCCGGAAACGGTCGATGGCCTGCTCGAGCAGCAACGTCATAGCGATGTCGAGGAAAAGCTCGGGCTCATCCATGAGGACCAGGTTCACCCGCGACACCAGAAGCCCCACGAACTGCAACAACCGTTTTTCCCCGCCGGAAAAGGTGGAAAACCCCCGGTCGAGTTCGTTTCCATCCATACCCAAGCGTGCGGCTTGGGCACGGATGTTTTCTTCCAACTCGAACCCTCCCAGCTGCAGGTAGTCGTCGATGGCCTGGGCGTAGCGCAACGGGGGCAAGGTGGAATCCTGGGTACGCAAGTACGCCGGGTACACGTCGCCTTGCGTAGACAACACGAACTGCAAGGCACTGCCGGAAAATTCTCCCGGAAACTGCTGCAGCGAGGCAATGGAAAAACGGTTGGGGTGGAAGATGGACCCCCCCGTTTTTTCCAGTTCGCCGCTCAAGATTTTCAAAAGGGTACTTTTCCCACATCCGTTTGGACCGCAAACAGCAAGCACCTCGGAGGGGTTGATATCGAAAGAAACGTCTTTCAAGACGCTCTTCACGCCGAAATCCTTCTTCACGTGTCGAACCTGAAGCATATTTTCCTCCCAAAAAGAAAAGGCCCCGCGATCGGGACCTTGTTACTGTATACACAAGAAATGGCCGACGATTCGCTCGCAGAACTACACGGTCATCTCTTTTCTTTTCATCGGAAAAGTGCCTCACTTTCAACGGATTCACCAAATTTTAGCACAAAGCAAGAGGGAAAATCAACCCGTGGTGCAAAGTGCGCAGCTACGCTTCGAAAAAAAAGTCCCGGAAGAAATTCTTCTGGGGCGCTGTGTTTTGCGTATTACTGCCAGTCGTACCGCGGGATACACACCGCTTCCTTCATGATTTTCACCGGGTCCATCGTCTCGCCGGAAAGCAGCGTTTTCACGATGGAGGGCGAAAAGCCGCTCACCAGTCCCACACCCGTATCGTACGCGATGCGATCCCACTCGTTCGCGGTCATCTTGCTTTCCACCACGTGGGTGAGGTTGACCAGCATCTTGCGGTAGCGCAGCCACACCGCTTTTTCCCCTTTTCGGGGCATCCACTTGGCGCACAGCCCGTTTTTCTCTTCGAGCAGTGCCGTGCGAATCAGCGGAACGAGGGCATGTCGTTTTCCATGTGGCTCATGTTGTTCATGGCATCGTGCAGGTTCGTGTGTTTCCCTCCTTTCGCGTGTATGCTGCCCCTTCCAGGACAGGCTGGATACAG
>DAOPKN010000070.1:0-10507 GCA_035391225.1 Thermotogota bacterium | reverse complement strand
CGGCGGTCCCAAAGGGCATCAACCAGCATCACCCGCGTTCCAGCGGGTCACTGGGACCGCCGCAGCCCACTGCGGCTCTTTTGACCTGCGCTCGAAGGGAGCCGCACTGGGGTGCGGCGGTCCCAAGGGGGAGGGATTATGACTTTTCGAAACGGATCTGTCTTGCGCCATCCGAAGTTAGGGTGAAACCGGTGATCTGGTTTCGCGTATCTCGGGTGAACCTCAGCAGGAGGTCCATCTCGAAACCAGTGATCTTTCGCCAGTTGTCCGAGAAGAAGTCGTGGAACACCTGCTTGAGAAGGGTGTCGGGGTACTTCTTCCGGCGGGCTTTCAGCTTGCCTCGCTCCAGACGCAGCTCCCAACTCACTTGGAGTTCCGCGGAGTGGTACGTCCCGGAATATTCCGATAGGTCCGCCTGTGAAACGTGCCCTTCGAGCTTCTCGTAGTCATAGTTTTCGTTGTTTCCGCGAACGTTCATCTTTGTTCCGGAAAACCGAACGTGCACGGAGGGCTCCAGCTTGAGCAGGAAATGGTTGGGCCCCACGGGCTTCATCTCGAAGCCGTTGTACAGCAGGGCTTTTTCCCTTTTTTCCACGTGGCGGATGTTCCCGCGCCGGGGGCTGTAGTAGAAGCCTTCCAGGCCATCGTGCGAAATGCTTTGCCGCTCCGCTTTCTCTGCCTGGGGTTGTGGGGAAAGGGGAAGAGCCCGGCGCTTTGCCTTCGGTAAGAACAAATCGGCGATTTTCATCGCGGTGGCTTTCAAGCTCCAGGAAAAGCGGTTGCTGAGCAAGACCACGCTGAGCCTTTCTTCAGGGAAAATGGCCATGCTGGAGGTGAATCCGCCGTGACCGCCTTCGTGGGAGAACACTAAGGACCCCTTGTGCTCGGATTTTTCCAGCCCGAAGCAGTAATCCAGCTGCTTGCCGTTGTTGAGCACACCGGGTTGGGTCATGGTCTTCCATACTTCGCGGTTGGGTTCGGATTGCAGGAAATCCATCCATTTCAGTAGGTCGGAGGTGGTGGTGTAGATGTTGGTGGGGCCTTGCACCGTGTCGTTTAGTGGGATCTGGAACAGCCTGTTCCCTCCCTGGTAGTAGCATTCCGACCGGTGGTGGTACACGTGGGAGAGGTTTTCCCTTACCACGCTGTCGTCCATGGAAAGGGGATGGAAAATGTGGTTGCGGCACAGCGACCCGAAACGTTCCTTCCCTACCCTTTCCAGGATGTGGGCCAGCAGAACGTAGTTGGAATTGCTGTACAGGAATTCTTCACCCGGGGGGTGGTTGAGCCCCTTCTGCCGGTAGATGAGGGCCAGCGCATCGTTGTTCGCGATCACGTCCGCCATGCGGAACCCTGCCAAGGTGAGTAGATCGGGGAAGGAATTGCGGATGCCACTGGTGTGGTGGATCAGGTGGCACACTTCGATTTGTTGGCCGTATGTTGGGAAATCGGGCAGGTACCGCGTGATGGGGTCGTGGTAGCCCAGGTTGCCTTCCTGGATCCGGCAAGCAGCAAGGTAGGCGGTGAATTGCTTGGAAAGGGAGGCGATGTTGAACTTGGTGCGTGGGGTAACGGGCACGTCGTGCTCCAGGTTGGCCAACCCAAGTTGACCTTCGTAGAGTGTTTCTCCGTTACACCGCACACCCAGCGAGATGCCGGGGGTCTTCCCCGTGTACTTGGTGCCCAGGAGGGAAGCGATGCGAGCGGATGGGTCTTTCACGGTTGGCCATCTTCCCCGCCGGAGTTCCCAAACAGTTGTTCTTGCACGGTGTGGAAGCTATCTTGCTTGGCTTGCTCGGTTTTTTGGAATTCCCGGATGAAGAAATAGGCCACGGCCACGATGGCAACGAGGGCCAAGATTCCCGCCACCAGGGATCGGATATCCAGCAAGTGCTTGTTCTTCCCTTCGCGCTTGCCCCGCTGGGAGAGGACCACCCTTTCCACGTGCGCCTGTTGGTGCTGCTCCCCGGCTTGTTTCTTCCGTTCCTCGCACTTCTGAAAGAATTCCACGCCCTCTTCACCGTATTCGGTGTGAATAACGGCTTTCATGGTTTGCTCATCGTATCCGGAAGCATGCATGGAGGCGATTTCGTTTCGAAGCTTCACAAAGTCCAGGCTCATGGGCTCCCACCCTCTCTCAATCAACCTTTCTCAATTCTACCATTTTTTTGGGATTTTTACCGATAGGGTAAAAAAAATGGGTAGATGTATTTTTTTCGCGGGAGGAAAAGGGGATCCTCACTTCACGGGCACTCCCTTTGCACGAGCCTCACGAACGCATCGGCGGATGAATGCGTGGTCCTTTTCGGTGGGCTCCCCCGGGCCGTCATAGACCACGCGGAACGTGCCATCCCAAGGGTCCAGTTCCAGTGCCATGAGGCATTCGGGGTCGAACTCTTCGATGGCTTCCAGGAACAAGGTCACTACGATTTCTTTTTTTTCCCGCTCTGGGTTGTCCATGGTGGATGTACCTCCTTCTCGCAGCGCGTTTTCTTCGTTGTTCTCCAAGGGTTATCGTACCGTTTTGCCAGAACTTTCCGCTTGCGCGGGGAGACGCGGGGGCAGTTCAAATCCCCACCGGATTTGGTATAATGAAGCATCTTCACGGGGAAAGGAGAATTTCATGATACAATTCCAGGAAGTTCAGAAGGTGTTTGGAAACCGGAAGAAGACGGTACATGCGCTTAAGGGTATCAACTTCCGGGTGGAAAGCGGGGAAATCTTCGGGTTGCTTGGCCCCAACGGCGCGGGAAAAACTACGGCCCTGCGCATTCTTTCCACCTTGTTGCAGCCCACTTCGGGCGAGGCGCACGTGGGAGGTTTCCACACCGTTCGGGATTCGCGGGAGGTGCGCAAGCAGATTGGCTTTTTGTCTTCGGACATGAACCTCTCGGGCAACCTTTCCGCCCGCGATTACATCACGTTCTTTGGCAGGCTTAACCATATTCCGGAGGTTTCGTTGAAGAAACGCGTGGAAAGCCTGTTGGAGTATTTCGACATGAAGGACTACGCGGACCGCAAGGTGGCGACGTATTCCACCGGTATGAAGCAGAAAACGCTCATTTCCATCGCGCTGGTGCACGAGCCCTCCATCGTGGTGTTCGACGAGCCCACAAATGGCCTGGACGTGATGACGGCCAAGCTGGTGCTCGATTCGCTCCGGGAGTTGCGACAGCAGGGCAAAACCGTGGTGCTTTCCACCCACCAGATGGACGTGGCTCAGAAGATGTGCGATCGGCTTGCCATCATCGACCACGGAGAAGTCAAGGCGATGGGAACGCTCGACGAGATCCTTTCGTCTTCGGGTTCGAAGGATTTGGAAGAGGCGTTTTTCGCCGTGGTAAAGGAGGATGCGCAGTGAAAGATACGTTTCTCATCCTGAAAAAGGAGTTTCAAAACATTTTCAAGGACAGGCGCACACTGTTTTCGGTGTTCGTTCTTCCGGTGGTGCTTTTCATCGTGATCTTCACGGTGATCGGGCGCATGACTTCCGCGGAGGAGCAGAAGTTGCAAACCACGCAGTACAAGATTTTCACCGATCAACCGCTGTTACTGGATGCGGTGCTGGAAGATGCGGGCTTCGATTTCATGTTCGTGGACCAACCACCCGATTCGTTCGAAACCGCGTTGCAAAACCGTGAGATCGACGGGGTGGTTCTTTTCGGCGAACTGCCTTCCAACGATCCCTCCGAGGCGTTTTCCTCTTTCCTGGAAAAGGATTCGCCCTCCATTTCGGTGTACATCTACTCGGGCTCTTCGCTTTCGGAACGCCTGGGGTCAATGCTTTGGAACGCGCTTCGCGACGACCGTGACCAGCACTTGCGGAACCAACTTGCCCAGGCTGGAATGGACCAAACCATCCTGGAACGTCCGCTGGTGCAGACCATCAACGTGGCAACGGAGAAGGAGCAGGCCTCGGGGATCCTGGGTGGCATGCTGCCGTACATGCTGGTGATCTACCTGTTTTCGGCATCGTTTGCCATCGGGTTCGATACCACCGCGGGCGAAAAGGAACGCCAGACCCTGACCATCCTGCTGTCCAACCAGGTTTCCCGCACGTCCATCGCCTGGGGTAAGATCTTGTACATCATGTCCATGAACCTCATCAGCGCGACGGTTTCGGTGATCGCCTTTTCCATCGGGTTCTCGCGCATGATCCCGCAGTCCACGAACATTTTCGTGGCGTTCTCGCCGCAGCTGGTGCTGTTCCTGTTCTTGTGCACGCTGTCGATGTCGGTACTGGTGGCCGCCATCATCGCTGTGGTGGGGGTGTTCTCCAAGACGATGAAGGAGGCCACGTCGTATTCCATGCCACTGTACATCGTGGTGTTGATCTTTGGCATTGCAAGCCTGCAGCCCGAGGCGTTCCAGGATGCTACTGGGCTCTTTTTCGTGCCGCTGATCAACGGGATCATCACGCTCAAGAAACTGTTCACGACTCCCGGGTTGCCCGTGCTGGGCATCAGCATGACCATCTTGATCAACCTCACGGTGTCCTTCCTGCTGGTGATGCTCGCGGCACGCATGTTCAGCGACGAGCGCTTCGTGTTCCGCACGGAGAATTGAGAAAAGGCGCTTCGACGTGAAAACGATGTTGCTGTGCGCCCAGAGCCTCAACGGGTTCATCGCCCGGGGCGAGAGTGATCCCGTTAACTGGACCTCCGGGGAGGACAAGAAGCTGTTCAAGCGGATGACCTCGCAGCCAGACACAGCGCTGGTGATGGGGCGCAGGACCTACGAGTTGCTTCCCCCACCCGCGCGTTCGGGGGAGGTTTCGCTTCCGGGGCGTTTCCTCGCGGTGATGACCCGCCACCCGGAGCGTTTCGAGAAACACCCGGCTCGCTTGTTTTGGAGCGAGGGACCGCAAGATTTGTTGCGCGAACTACAGAGCAGGGGCTTCGAACGTTGCTACATCGTCGGGGGCACGCAAACCAACACGCTTTTCTTGCAGCACCGGTTGCTGCAGGAGATCTACTTGACGGTAGAACCCGTGTTGTTTTCCGGAGGCCTGCCTTTGTTTTCCGAGGTTCCCGACGATGTCCACTTGCACCTTTTGGAAACCCGGCCCATCTACCCGGATGCCTTTCACTTCCATTACCGGGTCGGGTATACAAACCCTTGAGAAGGAGGGGGAAAATCGTGAGAAAAGCACTTTGGCTTGGGTTGTTGCTCATTGTGGCCAGCGTACTTCTGCTGGGTCAGTCGACGCTGACCGTACACTACCATCGGTACGACGGGGTGTACGACCTCTGGAACCTTTGGGTATGGCCCCACTTACCGGTGGGTATGGATGGAAGCGCGTTTGCCTTTGAGGGGGAAGATGCGTTCGGCAAGGTTGCCACGGTGGTTCTCGAAGGCGCACACGAGGAACTGGGTATCATCGTGCGCCTGGGCGAATGGCTGGAAAAGGACGTGGCCAAGGATCGTTTCGTGTCTCTGTCGGAAAACATCGGAGAGGTGTGGATCCTGCAAGGCGTGGAAGAGATCTTTACCGCTCCACCCGACACTTCGCCCCGCATTTTCTTCGCGCAGGCAACGGATGAAAAAACGGTGCAGGCCTACCTCACCAACAGCGTGAGTGTGCGCCAGCCCGAGCTTTTTTCGGTGACGGCGGATGGCCAAGAGGTGAAACTGGCAGCGGTGGAGAAAGCAGACCCCACCGACATTTCCACCACGAACTACATCCAGGTAACGCTGGACTCTGCCCTCGCCTTGTCGGATTGCGACAAGGACTGGAAGTTGCACATCCAGGGATTTGAACCACAGTCCATCGTGATGACTGGCGTGCTGGATGGGTTTTCGTGTGGGCTTCCCATGGGGGCTTTCTTCCAACCGGAAGGAACGTTGTTCCGCTACTGGTCACCCGTGTCCCGTGCGGCACGCGTGCTGTTGTTCCGAGAGGCCGACGCCTTGGTGCCCGAAAAGACCGTGGCATTGCAACCCGGCGAAAACGGAAGCTGGTGGGCGGAAGTGCCCGGCAACTGGGAAGGCTGGTTCTACCTGCTGGAATTCGAGAGCTACGGAAAAACGCGGCGTACCGTCGACCCGTACAGCATCGCGGTTACCGCGAACAGCAAGAAAAGTGCCATCGTGGACCTTCGCTCCACCGACCCGCAGGGTTGGAGCCAGGACACCGGCCCTGTGGTTGGTAGCCCCACGGATGCCATCATCTACGAGGTGCACGTGGCAGACCTCACGGGAAGCCCTGACTCGGGCATCGCGAACAAGGCCTCGTACCTGGGTGTGGCCGAACGGGGCGGGGTGCATTCTTCCGGTGTGAAGACGGGCCTCGATCACATCCTGGAGCTTGGGGTCACGCACGTGCACCTGTTGCCCGTGCTGGATTTTTACACGGGCAACGAGCTCGACCGGGATTTCGAGGTGTACTACAACTGGGGATACGACCCCAACCTGTACCGCGTCCCGGAGGGGCGCTACTCGCTGCAGGCGGACCATCCCACCACGCGCATCGTGGAGTTCAAGTCCATGGTGGCCGGTTTGCATGCAAACGGGCTGGGAGTCATCCTGGACGTGGTGTTTCCCCACACATACGGCACCGGGGAGATGTCCGCGTTCGACCAGATGGTTCCCTTCTACTTCTACCGCCTTTCCAAGGGAGGGGACTACCTCAACCAAAGCGGCTGCGGTAACGTAATCGCCTCGGAACGCCCCATGATGCGCACGTTCATCGCGGACACCGTTGCGTACTGGGTGGAAGAGTACCACGTGGACGGTTTCCGTTTCGACCAGATGGGGCTCATCGACAAGCAAACCATGCTGCAGGTGGAAGAGAGGTTGCATGCGCTCAACCCGTCGCTGGTGCTTTACGGCGAACCCTGGGGTGGACTGAACGTGGATCCTATGTTCGGCAAGGACCAGGTTGGGGGAACCAACGTCGGGGCGTTCAACGACGACTTTCGCGACGCCATCCGGGGTTCGGTGTTCGACGTGGAGGTCAAGGGTTTCGTCATGGCGGCCATCGGAAAGGTGCGGCGCATCGAAAAGGGCCTGGTGGGTTCGATTGCCTACACCGATCGCCTCTTCGGCTTCGCGCAGAACCCGGGGGAGAGTATCAACTACGTTGCCAGCCACGACAACCACACGCTGTGGGACAAGAACACGCTGGCAGCACAGGCGGATACCAAGATCGAATGGACCGACCAGATGCTCCGGGACGCGCAGAAACTCTCCGGGCTGTTGGTGCTGACCGCGCAAGGGGTTCCCTTCCTGCATGCCGGGCAGGAGTTCTGCCGTACCAAGCAGATGAATGGCAATTCCTACAACGCTCCCCTTTCGATCAACCAACTGGACTATGCCCGAAAGAACACCTACTTGGACGTGTTTTCCTACTACCAAAATCTGGTACAATTGCGTAAGGATCACCCGGTGTTCCGTCTTTCGTCCCCGGATGCCATCCGCGGGCAACTGGAACTGCTGGATGCCAAGAACTTCCGGGTGGCCGCGATTCGATTGGACGGAACCGCCTGCAACGATGCCTGGCAGGACGTCGTGGTGGTGTACAACGGTGGCGTCGATGCGTTCGCGTTTACCTTGCCCCAGGGAGAATGGCAGGTCATGGTGGACGGCCAAACGGCGGGACAGGTGCCGTTGCGTACCGTTTCGGGCACCGTGGAGCTCCCGGGGATTTCTGGTTTGCTGCTCGTTGCACATGAATCCGAATAGGTGGTGAAAACATGCAAAAAAGGCTGTACCGTTCCCGGACCAATCGCATCCTCGGCGGAGTATGCGGTGGACTGGGAGATTACTTCGAAATCGACCCCGTGATCATCCGCCTGGTGTGGGCGGCTACCTTTTTCGTCGGCGGGGTAGGTCTGGTGTTCTACATCATCGCGTGGATTATCATTCCCGAGGCCAAGTTGGGTTCCCCCACTGCTTCCGCCGGCAACGAAACCGCGGAGGAAACCGTGGTGGAAGACGGAAGCGTGCGTATGGCGCGTACGCCCGAGCAAACGCGCCAGAGGAGAATCCGTGGGCAAATGCTTCTGGCAGGAGCGCTCGTGATCATTGGGGGGCTGCTGCTGCTGGACCAGTTCTTCAGCATCTTCGACTGGAAGTACATCATCGGCTTTGGATTGCTCGCCGCGGGGATTTTCTTCATTTTCCGGTACTTCAAGGAGGATCGTGAGAAATGAGGCTTTTCATCGGACTTGTCATCCTTCTGGTCGGTGTGTTGCTGCTGATGGGAGGATTCAACGGAGAGTATTTCCTGGGGGTGTTGAACAACTTCCTGGTGTACTGGCCGGCGATTTTCATCTTCATCGGGATTTCCATCCTGGCGAACATTCCCGCGCTCAAGTGGCTGAAGTGGGTCAACGGCTTGCTCATCGTGGCATTCATCGTGATGCTCTTTTTTGCCCCTTCCGGGGTAGGGCGCTGGCAGGAAAAGAACCAGTACCAACTTCCCGCGGTGGACTTGCAGGCAATGGAGCAGCAAGTGCAGCTGGTGATTCGCGCGAACTCGCTGGAACTGGAACTCCTTCCCACGGATTCGGAAAGCCTCTCCGGCGAATTTTGGTCGCACAAGAACGATTTCACCCTGGAGACCGTGGGAAACCGGGTCACTATTTCCAACAACAAGCGCCCGGAATGGTTCCAGGTGGGAATTACCAACCAGGCACTCCAGCTCGCGCTGCCCCAAAACCATCGCTACGACATCCGCGTGGAAGCGGGGGTGGTGAACGTGCATACCCGCATGGCCACCAGCCTGGTTGACGTGCTGGACATTGACGCGGGCATCGTGCGCGGGGAAATGACGCTGGAAAGCATTCCCGCGCCGTTCCGTTTCCTCGCGGATGCGGGGATAAGCGTGGTGGATTTCTTCGTGCCCCCTGGAACCTCCTACGACACCCAGGTGGACGGTGGCATCCAAAACGTGCACACCCACAGGGACCTGGTGAAGGATAGCCAGGGTCCCCAACTTTTCCTGGACGTGGATGCGGGGATTGCCACGTTGGATCTCAAAACGATTCCCTAAAGGCAACACCACGAAAAAAAAAAGAACCGGCTGCCCGAAAGCGCCGGTTCTTTTTTGTTTAGGTGCGGGGAATGGTGAAATCCACGCCCACGAAGCCGTTGACCAGGAACAGGAACAGCCTTTCCACGGTCTGCCCCTCCACGAGCGCGGAGCTGATCAAGGATTGCAACCGCTTGTTTTCCTCTTCGAGCTCGATTTTTTGGCCTTGGGCGATGGGCTTGAGGAAAACCCCTTGCGGAAGGCGCACCACCCTTCCTTCGTCGGCATCGAACGTGTTCCGGTAGCCATCGTTCTGCAGTGCGCGGTTCACCGCCCCGGGGTCGTTCACACCCGCAACGGAAAAGGTCATCAAGTAATTCACAGCATCACTCCTCGGGGTATAGGTATCCTTTTTGGTACGCGGAAAGCAACAGGGAATGCAACTTTCGGCGGAAAAACCACATGTCCTCGATGCGTTCGTGGCGCTGGAAGAAGCAACGGTTGGTCAAAAGCACCACGATGAAGTCGTTGTTGGGATCCATCCACAGGCTGGTTCCCGTGAAACCGGTATGCCCGAAACTTCCCGGGGAGAACAGCGGCCCACAGGAAGAACGCGTGTCTTTCAACAACCACCCCAGCCCCCGGCGATCCCCTTGCAGGGGGGATGTCCAGTCGCAGCTGGACTGGAACGCGGTCACGGGGCTCACAAACAGATCGGGGCGAATCCATTCTTGTGCGTAGGCGAACAAGTCCCCCACCGTGGAGAAGACACCGGCGTTTCCACTCACGCCTCCCAGGTAGTAGGCCAGTTCGTCGTCGGGTTTGCCCACCAAGCGTACTCCGTCGCGTTCGGAGGTGGGGGCAATATTCGTGTTTTCCTCCGGGAGGAACCCCGTGGAAAGCAACCCTAATGCCTCGAACACGTTTTTCTGCACGAATTCCCGGAAGTTCCCGGTGATGCACTCGATCACCTTCATGGACAAAATGAAGTTGAGACAGGAGTACACCACTTCCCTGCCGGCGGGAAGCGTTTGGGGCGTTTGGAGAATTTCCGCCATGAGCTCTTCCGGGGAATGGGTGGTACGGTACGCGATCGAGTAGGGGGGCATCCCAGAGGTGTGCGTCAGAAGGTGGCGGATCAGGATGTCTCCGGGAATGCTGGGGAGGAAACGCGAAACCCGGTCCTCGATGTCCACTTTTCCCCGCTCCATCAAGATCAGCATCGCGGGCAAGGTGGCAAACACTTTGGTCACACTCGCCATATCGTACAACGTGTTGCGCTCCACGGGGCGTTCGCCATCCAGTGTTCCATACACCCCTTCGAACACAGTTCCATTGGAACTCCCTGCCATCAGGGCGCCCCCGGGAAACAGGTTGGATTTGATTTGCTCTTCGAACAATTCCTGCACCCATTCCGATACGTTGCATTCCATAACATTCCACCTCCTGGTTTCAACGACCTGTCCCAGATTATAGCACATACCCGTTGTGGTGTGTTTGCCCGGGGTTTTTCTGCAATGCCGTCCCGTTGGA
>DAOPKN010000069.1:0-10601 GCA_035391225.1 Thermotogota bacterium | reverse complement strand
TGTTAAACAATTTTCGAGGAGGAGGGGTTTTCCATGAGTGAAGCGCGCAAGCAGTTCATGGAAGCGCTCGAACGAAGGGATAAGGCTGGCTGTGTAAGCGTTGCCATTCAAAGCCTGCAAGACGGGAGTATCGACGTGCTGGGGCTTTTCCAGGAGTGGTTGGTGCCGGCGCTGGAGAATTGGCAATGCCCTTTCACGGCAGATCCTTCGTGCATTTACTTCGAGCACATCCGGACAGAGATCGTGAAAAGTGTTTTGGAAAACGCGTACCCGTACATACTCGATGTGCGGAAAAAGCAGGTACCGAGAAAGGCCCGGGTGGCCGTCCTGTGCCCCTGGGAAGAGTTCCACGATGTGGCAGCGAGAATGGTTGCCAACTGGTTTGACATGAAGGGATACCCGGTCACGTTCGTGGGAAGCAACACACCCTTGAAAGCATTGCGTGCGGGGCTGGAAAAGGACCCGGTGGACATCCTCGCCCTCTCGGTTACCAACCCCTACCACATTTCCGAGACGATTGGACTCATCGATAGCATCAAAGGCAAGTATCCATCCATGAAAGTGATCGTGGGAGGGCAAGCCTTTTCCCACCACCGTTCTTCTTTTTCCGCGCAAACGGTGGATGCGATCATCAAGGATTTCCACGACCTGGAGGCATGGGAGAAGCAAAGGGGGAATGGCTGATGGCGTTGAGTTTGAAAATCGCATGGCGCTTTCTATCCGCGAACAAGAACCAAACTCTGCTGATCATGCTGGGAATTGCGGTGGGTGTTGCAGTACAGGTTTTCATCGGGCTGTTGATCCAGGGGCTGCAAAAGAACCTGGTGCAAACCACGGTGGGAAATTCCGCGCAGGTTACCGTTTCCTCCACGCGCGAAGACCGGTACATTCTCACCCCCAACGATGTGATCGCCCAAATCGAGGAAGATGGCGAACTCCAGGGGCAACTCAAGGTAGTTTCGGGGGTTTCGGATTCCCCGGTTTTCATCAAGCTGGAGCAGAGGGATGTCTCTGGATTCTTGAAAGGCTTTGACCTGGAACGCGCCGCGCAGATCTACCGCTTCGAGGAACGCTTGGAGGGGAACATGCCGCTCGAGCCCAACCAGGTCATCATCGGGAAAGTGCTGGCACAGGAAAACAACCTGTCGATCGGAGACCAGTTGACCCTGACCGTTCCCACGCTCGTGCTGTTTTCGCGAAACGTCCAAGTGGTGGGAATCTTCGATCTTGGGGTTGGTGGACTCAATGCCAGCTGGATCGTGACCAACCTTCCCACTGCCTGGGACATCATCCGCCGCCCAAACACCATGAGCTCCATCGAGATGCAGGTCAACGATGTGTTTTCCGCGGATGTCGTGGCCACCCGTGTGAAGCAAATTTTGGGGGACGGATTCAAAGTATCGGACTGGAAAACCTCCAACGCGGACCTACTAACCGCGTTGAGTAGCCAGAGTGTTTCGAGCATCATGATCCAGACCTTCGTGATCATCGCCGTGGCCCTTTCCATTGCCAGCGTGCTCATCATCAACGTGGTGCAAAAATCCCGGCAATTGGGTATCCTCAAAGCAATGGGTATCCGGGATGGACAGGCGCGCATGATCTTCCTCAACCAGGGACTGTTACTTGGCGTGGGAGGAACGATCATAGGTCTTGCGATGGGAATCGGGCTGATCCTGATGTTCACCACGTTTGCCCGAACACCGGAAGGGAGCCCCGTCGTTCCCGTTTTCATCAATTACGGCTTCATTGCTCTTTCGTCCGCGATCGCGATCGGGTCCTCGCTGGTCGCAGCGATTATTCCTGCCCGGCGATCCGCCAAACTCAGCCCCGTGGAGGTGATCCGCAATGGCTAATTCCGTTCTCACGCTCGAGAAGATCAACAAGGTGTACGGGGTGGACGTTCCCAACCAGGTGCTCTTTGACATCGATTTATCCATCGAGAAAGGCTCCTTCAACGCCATAATCGGGCAGTCCGGGAGTGGGAAGAGCACGCTGCTCAACATCATGGGCATCTTGGACAAACCCACGAATGGAACCGTCACCATCAACGGTATCCGCACCGACCAGATGAAATCCGACCAGATGGCACAGGTGCGCAATCGCACCCTGGGATTCATCTTCCAATTCCATTACCTGCTTCCGGAGTTTTCCGCGCTGGAAAACGTGCTCATGCCCTACTGGATCCGTGGCGAACAAGTGGGCCAATCGGAGAAGCAAAGGGCCAAGGATCTGTTGACCCGCATGGGGTTGGAAAAAGTGATGAACAACCTCTCCACGAAAATGTCGGGTGGCCAGCAGCAGCGCACCGCGATTGCCCGGGCGTTGATGAACCAACCGGAAATCATCCTTGCCGACGAACCCACGGGAAACCTGGATTCCACCAACACCGAAAGCGTGTACGAGCTGCTGCGCGAAATCAACCGCGACAATGGCACCACGTTCATCCTGGTGACCCACGACCGCCGGGTGGCCGAGATGGCGGACCGCATCGTGGAAATCCGGGATGGCAGGGTGTTCCTGGACGTGGATAACGTTGCACAGGCGATTCCTTCTGCAACTTGAACCCCACCCCAAAATGGGATAGAATCGAAGAAACGCAAGGGAGGAAGTAGCATGGAAAGAAGAACGCTTGGAAAAACTGGGCTAGAGGTGTCCCGGTTGGGCCTGGGTGGATTTCACCTCCTGGAAATCGAGCAGAAAAGCGTGAAACTGGTGGTGGAGCGTTTCCTGGAAGAGGGTGGGAACTACTTTGAAACCGCCCATTCCTACGGGGATGGCCAGTCTGAGAAAAAGCTGGGCGTGATCCTTCCGAAAGATGGAATCGTGGTGGCCACGAAAACGGGTGCGCGGGATGCGGCAGGAGCGGAACGCGAGCTCGTGGAGAGCCTGAAGAACTTGCAACGGGACCACGTGGATATCCTCTTTTTCCACGCCGTGACCACCCCGCAAGACTGGGAAAGGATCACGGCACCAGGGGGTGCGCTGGAAGCGTTTGAAAGAGCCAAGGCAGAAGGTTGGATTTCGCACGTGGGCATCACCAGCCATGGTTACCCGGGTGCGCTGCTGCAAGCCTTGAAAGACTACCCCTTCGACCTTCTGATGACGGGGTTCAATTTCTACGATCGCTTCAACTTCCCGGAAATCGAGCAGCAGGTGCTTCCGCTGGCCCGTTCCCGGGGCATGGGAGTGCTGGCCATGAAGGCGCTGGCGGATGGCTACCTTTGGCGCAGCGAACAAGACGCGTTTCGCTACGTGAATGGCCTAGACGTGGATGCCATTGTTACGGGAATCAACGACGAGCAGCAGCTGGGGCGCGACTTGGAATGGATTTCCCTGCCCCCGATGTCCGCGAAGGAAAAGGAGTCGCTCTACTCCGAAAGCATTGAGCTGGGGGACTACGTGTGCCGGCAATGTGGCAAGTGCCTTCCCTGCCCCAAGGGGATCGATATTCCCGGCATTTTCCTGTTGGAAGGGCGGTACGATCGCCAGATGGAAGATGGCAGGATGCGATCGGTACCCGATCACGCCGTTCGCCAAAGGTTTGCACATTGGTTCCAAAACGAAGGTGTTGCCCGAAAAGCATACGAACAGTTGCGAATCGACGCATCTGCCTGCGACGAATGCGGGGTCTGCACCCCGCGCTGCCCCTACGGCATCGATATCCCGCGCAAGTTGCGCATCGTGCATTCCAAGATGGAGAACGGGGTTGCGTGGTAAGCGTGGGGGCTTGCTCCTTTTCGCGTGCATTTTGCCGATCTGGCTTTTCGGGCTAAGCGTGCAAGTCCAGGATTGGGAGCAGTTTCGATGCGTTTTGGTGCAAGCTGCGGTGGACTACCAGCAACAGCTGCAGGTGGATCTCTCCGCCTACCGGGGGGATTTTTCGGCGGATCTGCAAGCGGGCTTTTCCTCCGCGGCTCGAGAGGTGGAACTTGCCCTGGGGCTGCCCTACCCGCTTCTGGGGTACGAGGTGAGGGTGGGGTCTTCTTCCGCTTCCCTCCACCTCAATTTCGCCTATGCAAAGGAATCCTTCGAAGAATTGGTGGAAAAAACGCAGCAAGCCAGCCAGGTGGCTACTTCCTGGGTAAAAGCTGCTCAAGCCGTTTCGCGGGATCCCTTCGAGGTCTTGCTACGGTTGCACGACCGATTGGTGCAACACGCGCACTACCTTTCCCTGGGGCAGACTTCGGCTTACATAGCCTATGGCCCCCTTTTGCTGGGAAAAGGGGTGTGCGAAGGATACGCCCGTGCTTTCCAGCTTCTCTGCCAACAGGCGAATATCCCCTGCTGGCTCGTGTATGGCGAGGCCCGCGAGGAAACCAGTTGGGTTGGGCACATGTGGAACGTGGTGCAGTTGGACGGGGCGTACTACCACGTGGACGTGACCTGGGATGATCCCACCTCCGGACCTTCGCTTTCCGTTCCCCGCCACGACTACTTCCTGCTGGATGATACGGAGATCGGCAAGAACCACCGCTGGGACAGGGCGAGCGTTCCCGCATGCAATGCCACGAAATGGAACTACTACCGGGTGATGGGGCTCGAGGTGCAACAGTACCCCGAGCTGGTGGCGTTGATGCAGCGGAAAATCGAACAAAAGGCCCAAGTGATCGAAGTCAAGTTTCCCGGTATCGACCAAAAGGTTTACGACCCCTGGATTTCCAGCGCTTGCATGGAGCTGAACCTGGGTTTCGTGCGCTGGCGGGAAAACCCCACGCTTTCGCTGGTTACCTTCTACCGCTGGTAGAACGGGGGCCTCTTTCAAATCGTCCTCCCTCGGTTTTCGTCTTTGTTTTATATAGCTAATAAACCGAGGTGAGTCACATGAAACACATACGCATGTTTACGCTTGTTTCCCTGCTGATGGCACTGGTTTCCCCCGGGATGGGTGCGCTGTGGCAATCCGTGCCCACCCCGACCGGGCACCTGATCGAGATTGAGGAGTACCAAGGTGTACGCCTGGGCTCGGTTGAGGATTTCCGGGAGAACTCCATTTCGGGTGTGCAGGCCGTGGACCCGGCAACCTACAAGCTTCGGATCGATGGACTGGTGGAAAGCCCCCAATCCTTTTCTCTGGAGGAGTTGGCGCAGCAACCGAGGGCACACAAGCTCGTGGAACTCCATTGCGTGGAAGGATGGTCTGTCCTGGCACTCTGGGAAGGCATTGCCCTTTCCGATCTTTTGGGAGCGGTTACGCCCCAGGCAAGTGCCAACACGTTGATTTTCCATGCGCAAGATGGCTACACGACGTCACTTCCCCTTTCCACGGTCTTGCAGAAAGGGTTGATCATCGCGGACAAGATCAACGGGGTGGTGCTTCCCCCGGAAATCGGCTTTCCGTTCCAGTTGGTTGCCGAAGAGAAGTGGGGGTACAAGTGGATTCGTTGGATTACGCGCATCGAATTGAGCAACGATGGGGAATACCGCGGGTACTGGGAATCCAAGGGATACAGTAACGACGCTTCTTTTCCCGGTCCCAAGTTCGACGATGTGTTCTGGAGAAGCACCCAACCAGCCACGCCCACTTTCCGGTAAGCCTGCGAAACGTGGTACAATTCGCTCCAGGGAGGGGAGAACATGGTCCTGGCCGTGAAACATCGTTGCACGTTTTTCCTGGAAGGGCTGGATTCGCTGAAAGAGAAGCGTTCCTACGTTCGAAGGGCAAAAACGATACTGGAAAAGGAATTCCATTGTTGCAGCTGCGAAAGCCATTCCCAGGATGACCACGAACGCATTGGCCTTACCCTGGTGTTCCTGTCCAGCTCCCGGGATCATGCCATCGGGCTGTGCCAAAAAGTGAACAGGGTGCTGGAAGACCTGCTGCAGGCCAACCTGGAGGAAGAAAACACCGAAATGCTCTAAAAAAACCGCCCGCGGGAAACGCGGGCGGTTTTTGCATTACAGGGTTCGGAACTCGTTCAAGCTGGTCATCAGCTTCTGGATCTCGTGCAAGCATTCGTCCGGAAGCTGGTCGAAACCCCCGTTGCGCTCCGACAATTTCTCGAAGAAGAGCAACCGCTCTTTCATGCGTTCGCTGAGTTTCTTGAGGTAGGAAAAATCCTCCATGGGAGGCCGGAACCCTTGTAGCTCCATGATCTGGAAAGAAGCGAAGGGTTGCCAGGTTTGGAAAGAAGCGCGGTCTTCCACGATGGCTTCCAGTGCCGAAAGCGTAAGCTGCTTGGGGATTTTCGTATCCTGGAAGAATCCCGTGTTGAAAACGTAGCAGTCCACGCCCCTCTTCTCGAACAGTGCCTTGAAGCGCACGTAATCTTTTTGCAGTGGGTAGGTGCGAAACGGGTTGGCGTAGGGTTCGAACACCAGGGCATCCGGATCCACCCCAGGCGCAAGGCGTTCCGCGGAAGTTCGCTTGGTGGCGAGCGAAGCACCCATCGTGGCTGCCAAAATGGGGTCCTTCACCTTCAACACGGGTGGAAGCGTGCTGTCTTTCATCAGCCAGATGATGGCCTGGACGGGTTCTTTGAGTTCGTCCACCCGGTTGGGAGACCACAGCCGCGACTTGATGGCCCGACCGTTTCCATTTCGCACATCCTCCGTGAGAGGTACCACCCTCCCGCTCTCATCGAGGATGGCGCCGTTGTTCTGCACCGACAGCAAGAAACGGTTGTCGGGGCTGTCCGGCGGGTAATCCGCGGTTTTGTCGAAGTAGGTGGGTTCCAGCGCAATGGAAGACCCTTGCGTTTCCGAGATGATGAAGGCATCGTCGTGCAACACCACCACGTCGTACTTACCGTCATGCTTGGCATGTGTGAGCGTGGATTTGCCCGATCCCGAAAGCCCGAAGAAACCGACCACGAAAGGCTCTTTCCCGTTTTGCTGGTACTTCTTCTGCCCTCCGTGGCATGCCGCGTACCCGTTTCGGTTGGCAATCCCCCATCCAAGGGTCAACGTGCCTTTCTTGAACTCCCCGAAGTAGCGCATGCCCAAGATGGCAGCACAATTGTGCAGCGGGTCGAAAAAAGACAACCCCAGCGGGAAATCCGGGTGGCGCCAGTCCGGATCCGAAAAGACCAGGATATCCGGTTCCGATCCCACGGAATGGGAAAGATTGTACATTTGTTGTATTTCCCGCGTGAAGGGTTGGAAGTTCAACATCCAGTTGTACAAGATGTTTTCGTGTGTTTGCGGAACCAACAGGTGTGCCTTCACCATGAACGGGCGGGCCAACCCGATTACCGCGCTGGCATGGTACATCTTTCGTAAGCGGGTTTGGTATACTGCCTCGCGAAGAATCCCGGAGTATTCCTCCGGATCGATCCCCGGGGTGCCGGCGATCCTTCTGGCGGCCGCGCAACGTCCCGTAACCGTGCCATCGTTGAAAAGCAAAACACGGCTCTTCTCCGGGAGCCCGATGTGCTCGGGTTCCAGGATTTCCAAACCCGTTTCGATGGTTCCCGGAGAAGCCGCAGCGAGTTCGTAGGCCTTTGCCACGTCGAAAACCTTCTCCACGTTGTTGCGGAAGAAAGCGGTTTCAATGGTCGTGCGGAAACTGGAAAAAGCCGGGTTCCCGCGGTGTGCTTCGGAAAGCTTGAAAGATCCAATGGTTGCCATGGTACCTCCCCCGTTTCTGTCGTTCGTTTACCGTGTTCCTTGGGCCTGCTGGAACAATTCTTCCAGCGTTTGCATGGGGTTTTCCCGGTCCGCCAGATGCAGTTCTTGGACCAAGAAATCCTTTTCCTCCCCGGAAAATTCTGCCCGCGCCGTGGATTTTTGCAACTGGCGGAGGTACGAGATCCGCAATTCGTCCAGCGGAATTTGCTGTGCGGAGATCTGTTCCGGGTGTGTGGGAAGAATCACGTTTTTGCCCGGGATGCTTTCGGAAGGGTTCCCCCGCCGCACGGCGATACCGTTTTGCCGTGCGAATGTGAGTTGGGCGGAGGGACATTTTCCCGCCCCGGTGTACTCGGTCTCTTGCACCACAATCAGCTGGTCCTGGTCCATTTGCCGTGCCAGCGAAATGGCCGCACACAGCGAAGTGTTTCCGGCCGGGCCCCGTTGCAATCCCTCCAGCGAAGCCAGTAATTCCGTGGTGTAAAACACTTCTCCCTGGCTTACCAGGTAGTATCCATCCATGTAGCGAAGCGCCCTGGCGGCGTTTCGCGGTACATCGGAACGGTCGGGGAAGACCGCGAACGGAATGCCGAAGCCCGTATGCCCGGTGGTGAACGACTTGCGGTTGAAATCCCCGTCACTTGCCATGTGAAGCCCGTGCAAATCCACGCTTGCCCCCACTACCTTCGTGTGCCCGGCGCCAATCTTTTGGAGTCCCCGCGCGGTCCCGGTTAGGTTTCCCCCACCGGCGTGGGTTACCACAACCGTGTCGGGGAAACGCCCGGTCAGTTCCCTCGTTTGCGCCGCAAGCTCCCAACCCAGCGTTTCCACCCCCGCGATACCAAACGGGGTGTACAGTGACGCATTGAAATACCCGGTTTCTTCCAGTAGCAACAGGAAGATGTAGAAGAGTTCCGGGCCCACGGAAAGCTGCAGTACCTCCGCCCCGAATGCTTCGCAAGCCCTTCCCTTTTCCAGGATTTCCGGCTGGCCTATGCCCCGGGAGTCGAAAGCCTCCTGCACGATAATGCACTTGAGCCCCCGTTTTGCAGCCTGGCTTGCCACACCCGCCCCGTAATTCCCACTGGTGGCGGCGATAACCCCCTTGTACCCGTGCTTGGCTGCATGGTACACGCTCACCGAAGCACGGCGATCCTTGAAACTGCCCGAAGGGTTGGCTGCCTCGTCTTTCAAGAAAATCCGGGCACCTTTGCCGGGAGCAGAAAACTTGCGCACCAGGCGCGTGATGTTCTTCAGTTCCACGAGGGGGGTTTGGCCCACGGAGGTTTCTCCTTGGATTTCGCGAATCTGCTCCAGCGTGTACCCCACCTGCTCCATCATGCGCTCGTAGTCGAAATGGATTCCCTGTTTCTCAAAACGCGCGTAGTCGATACCCACGGCATTTTTCATCACCTGGTTTTTCCGCGCCATGACCTCGGAATATTCCATGGAACTCACTGTTCCGCACCTTCCTCCAACAATGCACGGGCTCGAATCCCGATTTCCAGCAACTCGGGAATGGGTTGGCCAAACGTGTGGGTATACCGGGGTTGGATTTCTACGAGCGTGCCGCGCACCTCGCGACCTGCGAGGGTACGAATACCAACCTCTTGCCCCGGGACTGCGGTCTCTTCGAGCAAAAAGCCATTGAGCCGCATTTCCAGGGGAACCCGGGCAGTATCTTCCGGAACCTGTGGTGCCCTTTGGGAAGGTTCCAGCAGTACGCGGTGGATTTTCACCCAGTCACCTTTTTTTGCCATGCTGTCCAATCGACACCCTCCCGTCAATAGTCCTCATGATCCGGCAAGCAGACCGGGATGGGCATGTCGGCCATAGCGAAAAAGCCTGGTTCCCAGTCCATCACGATGGGAATCATGTTGGACGCCAACGCCATCGTACCCTTTCCACCCGGGATTTCCGGTTTGATGGAAAGCGAGATATCGGGATCTCCCTCGATCCAGATGTAATCCCCCGTGTCCACGTCTTCCAGGTGGGGATGGATTTGTTGGGGATGCAAAAGCTCAATGACCACTTCGTTGCCCACGTATCCCCGTCCGATGTGCTTGCAACCCGCTACCATTCCAGGTTCCACCTTCACAACCGGGGTTTCTCGGTAGGTGTTGGACACGATGGGCTCCCGCTCTTCCTCGATGCGGTCCAAGGGCCATCCCAGGTAATCCGCGATCATCTGGATGGATTGCTGGAAACCGATGTGTCCCACGATGGTCCCTTTTTCCAGTCCCTCGTGGAACTGTTCTACCGATGTGCCCACTCCCTGTGTTTCCATCACCGTTTTGCCGAAAGGAGAAAGATCGTTCACGCGTTGCGCGCGGATCTTCCGAACCTTCAAGCAAGCCCCGGTCATGTTCAAGATGAGCTGGTCCAACACGAAGCCGGGGTTGATGCCCGTTCCAAGGACGGTAACGCCTTTTTTCAGTGCCATGGAATGAATGACCTCCGCATGTTCCCGGTGCGTTTCGAACGGGTAGGCCATTTCTTCGGCGATGGTGATCACGTTGATATTCCGTTCCACGCAGGCCATCACGTGATCGAAAACCACGGGAACGAACGAATTCGTGGCGATGATGGCAACATCGGGGTAGGAATGGTCCAACACCTCTTCCGCCTTGTCCGAAATGATGACCCCGGTGGGTTCCGCGCCTCCGATGGCTTTCGAAAGGTCTTCCTCCACGAGTTCCTTCCGGGAATCGATGGCACCCACCACCTGGATGTCCACCTTGTCCAAAAGGTTCCGTGCGATTCCCGATCCCATGGCCCCAAGGCCCCAGCAAACGACTCGAATCATAGTATCCCTCCATGAATTGGTTTCAACAAAAATCCACCGGGAACAGAAAACCGGTGGGAAATTCACCTTTTCTTTTTGGATTGTAACATATATCGGGAAGGGTTTCATCCGTCTCTTCCGGCCAAGAAAGCAAAAGAACGAACCCTATCTATGCCATGAGAGAGTATGCGGGAGTATGCGCGCGTATGCGAGGGTAAGCTCCTTGTACCCCAATGGGGTTTGGTTTTTC
>DAOPKN010000068.1:0-10646 GCA_035391225.1 Thermotogota bacterium | reverse complement strand
GGGGAGGGTTTTTAGGGGAGTTCTTTGAGCCAGGCGATTTGTTCGGTCAGGGGTGGGCCCATCATGGAAGCGTACAGCCGGTTGGCTCCTTCCGAGGATCCCCCGACGGTGGCCAGGGTGCCGCCGATTGCCTTGAGGCGCTTCATGCCCTCGTACAGCAAGGCTTTTCCCAGGCCTTTTCGCTGGAACTCCGGCATCAGACCCACGGGTTCGAAGTAGCCGGTGCGGGTCACGTCGTCGAACCACACGGTGCAAAAGCCCACGATGGGCCCCCCGAGGGGTTCGACCACAACGTCCAGATCGCGGCGGTACATGGGCTGGATGGTGATCTTGTGGTACCAGGCCCCTTGGTCGTTGTCGTAGTTCTCGTCCGGCTCGTCGGAATGGAACGCTCTCCAGGAAGCCCAGCTGCGTTGCTCCAGGTCTCCTTCTGTTCGCATGGAGCGAAGCCGAAACCCCTCGGGAAGCGGAGGTTTTGGGGGAAGGGTTTGCAGCTCACGGTAGTACTGGTTTTCTTTCCACTTGCAACGGGAATACCCACGCGCTTGCAGCAACGCGTTGCGCCCCTCGTTTGTGGCATGGGAGAAAATCCAGAGCTTGTGGGAACCCTCCTTTGTTTGCAGTGTCATGTTTTGTTCCGCGGTTTGGATCATCCGCGTTTCCAGCTCGGGGCAGGGCAACGAGGGGGGAAGCTGCAGGAAGTTTTGCCCAGGTTCTTCCGCGCACAAAACACCCAACAACTCGTGGTTCTCGTCTTCGAACAGGAACAGCAGGTCGGTCCAGGCCAATTCCGGGTGGCAGTTGCCCATGCCGTGCCAGCGCCAGTAATCCAAACGTGCGGTTTGCCAGCTGTATTCTTTGCGATCGTTGCGCAAGAACACTTCCCGCAAGAAACCCCGAACCTTCCAGTAGTCCACCTCACCTTGTACCTTGCGTACGCGAATGTCCAACGTGTTCACTCCCTCCCTTAGTAGTCGAACCGGAAAATCCCGATCTTGCACTTATCACAGCGCACCGCCTCGATCGTGGGAGAGGACCATGCACTGTCGAGTTTCTTTCGCAGGCTACTACCCGCGAAAACGGTTTTCGTGTGGTTGGTTTGCACCCAGCGCAGCTTGAACCAGTGGCCGGCGATGTAGCCGTGGTCCATGAGCCCACCACAACGGGGGCATTTCATTTGTTGCAGCTCTTCGGAATCCACGAGCATTTCGTTTTTTTCCATGCTTATTCCCCTTTCCCAAGGTTTTGCGAAAGTTGCAAAAGGCTGACTGCAGCATCGTCGAAAAAAAGGGTCGCTTCCCCGGGAGTTTTCCCACCCGCAATGTGATCGGTGTAGTTTCCAATTCCCCAGGCGGTTTGCTCGGAAAATGCAGTGACCACCCCCGGGATGTTGAAAAGTTCCTGGCCGTCCTGCCACAGGATGATGTGGCCATCGGATTGGTTCGGGGTAGATTTGCGGTAAAAGGCCTCCACGTGTACCCATTTCCCAACGGGAATCGGAAGGAAGGAAAAAGCCTCGAAAGAAAACGGGGGGTTGTACTTGGAATACAGGTAGAAGAACATGGCGTTGGTTTTTTCCTCGGTGGCGACGTTCAACACCCAGACGGGTTGGCTCACCCCCTGGAAATCATCGGACTTGAATTGGAAAACGTTCCACCACCCGCCATCACCGGGGTCCCAGGCAGGTTGCTTGTTGGGGTTGTACGCGGCGGGGAAGTACATCCACGTGCTGTAGTATGCTTCCTCCGGGAAATAGTCCCCCCCCTCGTCCCAAGGCTTGTCGGTCCAGCGCATCAGGCGCACGGCCTTGTTCCCGTTTTGGCACTGCCAGGCAGCTTGAATCGTTGCTTGCGCAGCGTAACGGCCCGAGTGGACCGGGTGGGGGCAAATCGAGGCGGAAGCGTTGGCGGTATCGGTGAGGAAGATTCCCCCGCCGGCGAAGAAGTCATCGGTGCCTTCGTCTTCCCAGTCTTGGAAGGTCCCTTCCTCGTGGTCAGCAAACCAAAGGATGGAACTGGAAAGCCATTTTGGCAACTGGTCTTTCCAGGAGATGGGAGCAAGCACCTCCTCCCCTGCGACACAACCGGTGATGCAGGAAAGAAGAAGCAGCAAGAGAACGATCCTGGAAGCGCGAATTACGCGATCACCCCGCCCAGCGCATCCACCTGTAGCCCTTCCTTTCGCAGTGCCTGGAGGTAAGGGTTGATGCCCACGGAGTCCGATGCGATGTGCCCCGTCACGATCAGCGTTCCACGGTCCATTTCGGCGATCTTCACCAGGTCGGGGTAGGCCAGGTGGATGTAACACACGGTGTCCACGCCACTCTCGAAGAAAGCCTGGGCAACCTGGGCTCCGCCGTTGGTTCCGAAACCGTGGGAGAACACGACTTTTCCGGCCTTTCGCGTGCCCTCCCCGTGGCGGATTTCCACGTTGGTTTTGGCGCGCCGCAACTCGGGGACTTGCGACAGCACCTCCACCACTTCGTCCACGGTGGCATCCGGCTTAGATTCCAGCAAGTTGTCGATCGCCCCCTGCAACATGCGTCTGCCCAGTTCGTCCAACGGCTGGTGCACGTTGATGTAGGGCATCCCGATGTGTTGGGCGAACTGGGCCACCTGGGCGTAATTGGAAGCGTGTTCGGACAACTCGATGGATTTTGCCTTGGGAAACACGGCGTCTTGTGCCTTTTGCAGGGGTACACCGTGGGATACCATGAAGTCCACGTGCTGCAAGAACACCTTGTGAAGGCGGACGCTACTGGCGTTTGGATGGTGGCCAACCACGAGGTCGTAGCCGTTTTGCTTGGCGTAGAGAAGAACAGCGTTGTCCACGTCCAACCCGAAAAGAACTTTCCGGATGTTTTTTCCGGGCACATGGATGCCCGAATCGTCCGGGATGGACCCCATTTCCACGAGGTCCAGCGCGATTTGCATGCAATCTTGCGTGTTCATTTTTTCCCTCCCCGGTAAAAAAAATCCACCCCGTGGATTGCCCGACAAGGGTGGATGGTAGCTTGGAAGAAAACCATTACTTCACGAAATCAACCAGCGAGGTCATCATCACGCTACTCCCGGTCTTGAGAGCGGCTTCCAGAATGCTTTGCTGGTTGGCCAGCGATGTGTACACTTCCATCATGTCTGCGTCCTGTTCCTTGGAAAGGTACTCGGTAAGGAACAGCGAAAAGTCTTCAAAGCGCGTGGTGGCCATATCCAGGAAGCGCTGCGAGGAACCGTTGCGCGAGATGAGCTGCTGGATGCGGTACTCGAAGCGGTCCAGCTTTTCCAGCGCCTGCTCGTTGAGGTAGAAATCTGGGTTATCGGCCTTGAGGTTCTGGGAGATGTTGTTCACCAGGTTGAAAATGGTTTCGTTTCCGTCCACCGTGAAGGCTTCGTACACCGTGGTGTTGTACTCGAAGCGGTACCCTCCCAGGTCCACGCTGATTTTTTGGTCGGCGTTTGCAGCCATGCCGAACATGAAAACGGTGCGGGAACCTTCTCCGGGTTGCAACCCGGGAAGGATTTGGCCATTTTGATCCACGGGGGGAACGTCCGACTGGCTTCCGCCGTAGATGTATTCGCCGGAAACATTGGTGTTGGCCAGCTGCACCATGTGCTCGCGGATGCTGTCGATCTCGTTGGCGATGGTCTTTCGGTCGTGCTCGGTGAGCGTCCCGTTGGCGCCCTGCACCGTGAGTTCCCGCAGCCGGTACACCAGGGAGCTCATTTCCCCGGTCACGGTGTCGTAGGCTTTGAGATAGGTTTCCACGGTGTTTGCGTTGCGTTGGTACTGGTCCATCTCACGGATCCTGCTCGCGATGTTGGAGGCACGCGTGGCAACGATGGCATCATCCGAAGGGTAAATCACCTTCTTGCCGGAGGATCCTTGCATGTGCAGCTTGGCAATATTGCGGAAATTGGAGTTGATATCATCCAAGATGCGGCTGTGAAGCATGTTGTGGGTTACGCGCATACCATCACCTTCCTACCCGTTTCCGTCGAATTGCGTTTTTCCCGTTCGCGGCTTGTTTTTCCCTTCCATGTTGTACACGTTGGTTCGCGAATCCCCGCGAAGGGTTTGTTCCATCACGCGGATCTGGCGAAGCTGGAAGGATACCATCTGTTGCACGTTGAGATGGTGGAAGCTGATATCCTGCAGGCATTCCATCAACCGGGCGACTTTCACCATGAGCTGCGTGCCTTCCTTTTCTGGAAGGGTCTGCACGATCTGCTGCAGTGGGGAACCCTCGGGAATCTTTTTCTCACGGCAAAGAAAACGCGCCAATTCGTCCCGGCGCTGTTCTGCATGGTCCATTTCGATGAGCAGTGTTTCTTCCTCGGGCAACAACTGCTCCAATTCCGCAAAAGCGCTACGTTGCAGTAATTTTTCCTTTTGCTCCAAGAAACCTCCGTAACGCGAAAAAAGATCCGTCATGGCATCGAGGTGTTCGGAAAATTCTTGCAAAGCCCCCAAGGTTACCCTCCGAGCAGCTTCTTGGCGATGCGATCGATATTCACCTGGTAGGTTCCGTTTTCGATGGCGTCGCGGAATTTCTCCACCAGTTCTTGCCGCACCTCAGGGAGTGCCGCAGCCCTTTTGAGAACCTCTGCCAGACGCAAACCTTCCCCGGCTTTGAGCACTTCCGTTTCGAAAAGGCTCTCCGATGATTCGCCAGCAGCCTCTTCTTTTCGCGGGCTGGGTTTCTTGGTGGTTGGGCTATATAGTTTGTGGTCACCGGAAATCCGGTGCAATTCGTTGGGATCAATCATTTTCATCACCTCGAGACAGGATCAACCTGTTATCGGAGCCGGGGTTGGAAACTTTAGGTAACTCAACCGATTTCCAACAGTTTCATGCGTTCGGTGTAGTGCTCTTCCAGGAAGCGCTTAACCGCGGGACAGGAATCCAGGGTGGGATCCTTGGAAAGCAAAGAGAGTGCATCTTGCCGGGCCGTAACCAGCCAGGAGGCATGTTCCACGATATCTGCCACCTTGAAATCGGGCATGCCGTGTTGGCGGATGCCGAGAAATTCCCCAGGACCACGCGTGCGCAGGTCGTACTCCGCCAGTTCGAAGCCGTTGAAGGTACGCGCGAAAAAGTCCAGGCGTTCGAACGATTGGCTGGAGGGGTTTTCCAGGAGCAAGAAGCAGAAACTGGCACGGTCGCTTCTCCCTACCCTTCCGCGCAGCTGATGCAGTTGCGCCAGCCCGAAGCGCTCCGGGTGCTCGATGACCATCACCGTGGCATTTGGCACGTCGATGCCCACTTCCACCACCGTGGTGCAAACGAGTACTTGGAACTCCCCACCTGCAAAGCGCTGCATCACCTCGTCTTTCTCCTCGGTTCCCAGCCTTCCGTGGAGCAAGCCAACCTGCAGCGAGGGAAATACTTCCTTTTTGAGTTGCTCGTACATGGTGGTGGCAGCTTTCAACTCGTTGTTTTCGGATTCGTCGATTACGGGATACACCAGGAACGCCTGGTTTTGGGCGTTGCATTCCTTGCGAATGAAATCGTACAGTTCTTTGCGTTTCTTCTCCCCCAACATCACGGTGCGCACCGCCTGGCGCCCAGGCGGCATTTCGTCCAAGACCGCTACGTCCAGGTCGCCGTACACCGAAAGTGCCAGTGTTCGGGGGATGGGAGTGGCCGTCATTACCAGCATGTCCACGTCTTGCCCTTTTTGTACGAGGGTTTCCCTCTGGCGAACACCGAAACGGTGCTGTTCGTCGATGATGGCCAACCCCAGTCGGGAAAAATCCACTCCTTGCTGGATCAGCGCATGCGTTCCCACCACGACCGGGCATTCGCCGGAGGAGATTTTTTGCTTGCGGCTTTCCCGGTCTTTCGTAGGCAACCCGCTTACCAGCAAGCCCACTTCCACGCCCAGGGGATCGAAATGGCTTCGAATGGCATCGAAATGCTGCTTGGCCAGAATGGAGGTGGGAGCCATCAGTGCCACCTGGTACCCGGCTTCCACCGCGCTGAGCATAGCCATTTCCGCCACGATGGTTTTTCCCGACCCCACGTCCCCTTGCAGAAGCAGGTTCATGCGATAGGGCGAAGCCAATTGCTGGTTCAGCTGTGAAACCACGCGTTTTTGGGCACCGGTGAGGGAGAAAGGAAGGCTATTTTCCAAGCGGGTGGCCAGTTCCCCGGAGAAGGCCTTTCCAGACTTGGGAGTGGCGGCGTCCCTTTTTTTGCGCGAGAACAGCGCGGAGAGCTCGAAGAAGAAAAACTCGTCGTACACCAACCTTTGGCGGCAGCGCTCCAGGTGGAAAAAGCTTACCGGGAAGTGAATGCCCGCAATGGCCAAGGGGAGGGACACGAAAGCGTACTTTTCCAGCAGATCGGGGGGAAGTGGGTCGGCCAAGCAGTGTGCCAAGGGGAGGACGTTGCGGGTGATTGCACGCACGCGGGTGCGTTTCAAGCCCGTGGTCTCCCGGTACACGGGAACGATTTCCCCTTCGGGGGGGATGTCCGCATCGATTCTCTCGAATTCTTCGGGTACGATTTCCGTGCCGGTAAACCGGTTCGCCTTCACTGTGCCCGTGACCAGAAGGTGCATCCCCACCTTGATGACGTCTTTCAAGTACGCCTGGTTGAACCAGTTGATAAAGATGTCCCCGCTGGTATCCTGCAGATGCACTTGGAGCAAGAAACCTCCCCCGGAAGTGTGTCGGCTGTCGCACGTCGTGACTTCCCCAAACACCGTTGCCCTTTCCCCTGGAAGCAGGTCGGAAATGTAGGTGATCTTGCGCCGGTCCTCGTACGTCCGGGGAAAGTTCCAGAGAAGGTCTTCCGGGGTTTTGATCCCCAGGCGTTCCAAGAGTTCTTCACGCTTGGGCCCCACTCCTTTGAGGAATTTCAACTCGGATTTCAATTTCGTGCAGTCTGGCGTAGCGGGGGTGCCTTGTTCCAGCGGGGGGAGAAGGAAAGACTCCCGGAGCGTATGGAGCATCAACGGACCATTTTCCAAGCGCTTTTGCCGGCGGGAGGCTTCCAGTGCCTGGAAATCCGCGTAATGGCCCACGAGCAATCGCAGCTTTTGATGTAGCGCGCTGTTTTCGCGGGTTTTGGGGTCCAACTTTTTCCATTCGTTTACGAGAGCAGGGTACAATCCGGAAGGTGCCAGTTCTCCGGAAGCCGTCTGCTCGAACAGGTTTTCACAACGGTGCAAGAATTCTTCCAGTAGCAGCAAGTGTCATTTCCTCTTTCAACGATTTTTCATCCAGTGAAGAACCAGCGTTACCGTCCCTACGAGATCGTAGCGGGCTTCCCACTCCTCGCGGGGAATGAAAAGGGGGGGGCGCAGCGGGTTTTCGCACTGGAGCAACACACCCAGCTCGTCGAAGAAAACCCGACGTACCATCACCTCGCCTTCGCGCACTCGTACCACGCCGATCTGGCGGGGTTGGAAGTTGGCAACTTTCAGTACCAGTACCAGGCAACCACCCGGTACGATGGGTTCCATGCAATCCCCGTGTACACGGAAGTAAAAATCGCCTTCCACTCCGGGTAACACGGGAAAGGAACCCCGCATGTTCTGTTCCGAGAACAGGGGAAGACCGGGCTCGAAATGGTCCATCACGGGCAATTCCCGGCGTGGGTTTCCCGCTTTTTCCGGTTGCAGCAGCTCGTCAATACCCAGCCCAAAATGATGGGAAAGCGCTTTCAATGCCTTCACAGTGGGTTGTGCGCGGCCGTTTTCCAACTTGGATACCATCTGGGGGGTAACATGGAGCAACCGGGAAATATCGAGTTGACTCTCGTTTCGCCTTTCGCGAAGCGAGCGCAGCATCTTTCCGAAATTCTTATCGGCCATGGATCATCGGAAAAGAAGGCTACGAACCGTCCGAAGAACCAAGATCGCGTTGCAAGATCTCCGGTCCAAACAGCTTTTCCAGCACCTGGTGCAGCTTCTTCTGTGAAACGGGCTTGACAAGGTAGGCATCGCAGCGGTGGCGGTACGCCTTGGAAATATTGCGCATGTCCCCCATTGCGGTGATCATGGCAACGTACGTCTTTCGCTTCCCGCGTTCCGTGGCCTTTCGTTCGATTCGTCGCAGGCTCGCAAGCACTTCTTGCCCGTCTGCCTCGGGTAGGAGGATATCCAGGCAAACCAGCGAAAAGGGGTTGTCCTCCGCCCAAGCGGTTTCGTACGCGGCGATTGCACTTCGCCCGTCCGAAACAACCTTGCATTTCCCGAAAGGCGCAAGGTAGCGTAGTAGAAGTTTCTGCGTGACAAGGTCATCGTCCACAATCAAAATGTGCAGGTCTTCCAAGGTGTTCACCCACTTGTGTGAAAGGTTAAAAAATATTATAGCATGAAATGCGCGGCGAAAAAAGGGTGCGGGGCGATGCCTCGCCATGCAAATGGGGTATAATAGGCCGGTTACATCTAAGGGGGAGGGAAAATATGTTTCTGAGCGCGGATACGGGAGGGACCTTTACCGATTTTGTTGCCTTTCATGAGAACACCGTTCGGGTTCTCAAAGTTCTTTCCACGCCCCAGAATCCGGCACAAGCCGTTTTGGATGGCTTATCGCATTTCGACTTTCCCCGGATTACGCTGGTGCATGGTTCAACGGTGGCCACGAATGCCATCTTGGAACGAAAAGGTGCCCGTACCGCCCTGGTGACAAACCGGGGTTTCGAAGACGTGATCGAAATTGCCCGGCAAACCCGGGACGAATTGTACGCGCTGGCTCCGCGGCGCTCCCCGCAGCTGGTTCCGCGCGAACGGCGCTTCGGAATCGCCGGGCGCATCGGCTGCGATGGCACGCAAGTGGAGCCACTCTGCGCGGAAGAAGTGCTTCGCCTTGCGCAACAGATCCGGCAAATCGGGGCGGAATCGGTGGCGGTGTGCCTTCTTTTTTCCTTCGCCAATCCATCCCACGAGCTTCGCGTGGAGAAACTCCTTCGCGAGGTGTTGGGCGCGACGTGGAGCATTTCCCTCTCGCACCAGGTCATGGCGGAGTTCCGGGAGTTCGAACGCACGAGCACCACCTTGGTCAACGCTTTCGTGCAGCCGGTGATGCAACGTTACCTCCAACAGATCGACCATGCACCCGCCAAGCAGCGGCTGGTGATCATGCAGTCCAACGGGGGACGCATCAGTGCTGCAACGGCGATGCGCGAACCCGTGCGCACCATTCTCTCCGGTCCTGCCGGAGGCGTGGTGGGTGCGTTTGACGTGGCAAGGAGAGCGGGATTTGACAAGATCATCACCTTCGACATGGGGGGGACATCCACGGATGTTTCCCTGATCAACGGGAGCTTGCCGTTGAGCGTGGAGTCCCGCGTGGCTGGGCACCCTCTGAAAGTGCCGATGATTGAAATCCACACCGTGGGTGCAGGAGGAGGGTCCATCGCGCGTTTCGACGAGGGTGGAGCGCTTGTCGTGGGCCCGGAAAGTGCTGGGGCTGATCCCGGTCCCATTTGTTACGGGAAAGGGGAACAGATCACCGTGACCGATGCGAACCTTTTCCTGGGGAGATTGGTGCCCGATTTTTTCCTGGGGGGAGAAATGCAGTTGCACCGGGAGCGGATTACCCCCTTTTTCCAGGGGTTGGCACGAAAAGCCGGGCTGGCTCCCCTGCCATTGGCCCAGGGAATTTGCCAGGTCGCCAACGCCACCATGGAGCGTGCGTTGCGCGTGATATCGGTGGAGAGGGGATTTGATCCAGGAGAGTTTTCGCTGGTTTCTTTTGGCGGCGCGGGGGGCATGCACGCCCTGTTCCTTGCCAGCTTGCTGGGCATCCCCCGTGTCATCGTTCCCCGAAACCCCGGGTTGCTGTCCGCGCTGGGAATGTTGGTAGCGGACGTGATCCGCGATTATTCCCAGACGGTGATGGCCACGGCCCCCGTTTTCCCGGAATGGCTGGAGGGTCTTTTCCAACCCCTGGAGGAGCGCGCCAGGCAGGATGTGCAAGACGAAGGCATTCCCCCCGACCAAGTTCGCTTGGAACGCTTCCTCGACATGCGGTACAAGGGGCAATCTTTCGAACTCATCGTGCCACTGCAGAAAGATGTCGAACACGCTTTCCACGAAATGCACCACCAGAGGTACGGATACCAGAATCCGGGCAGGTCCGTGGAAATCGTGAACGTGCGCCTGCGGGCCACCGGTACGCCGGAAAAGCCCGTCCTTTGCCCGGCTCCTTCCCTTGCCCGCACTTCGTGGCAAGATGCACGCATGGGTTCGCGGCCGGTGTGCTTTTCGGAGAGCTTCCAGCCAACCCCCTTGCTTCGAAGGGATTTGCTGCACCCCGGGCATGCATTCGAGGGACCCGCCATCGTTGTGGAATACTCCTCCACCCTTGTGATCCCCCCCGGCTGGAAAGTCCTCGTGGACCCTTGGGAAAACTTGCTGCTCTCACGGGAAGAGGAAAGGGAAGGAGCGTGGGGAGCTTGAGCATCAACCCCATCCAGCTGGAACTGTTCAAGAACCGTTTCATTTCGGTGGCGGAGGAAATGGGCGTGACGTTGCAGCGCACCGCTTTCTCGCCGAACATCAAGGAGAGGCGGGACTATTCCTGCGCCCTTTTCAGCGAAAGCGGCGAGCTCATCGCCCAGGCGGCGCATATTCCGGTGCACTTGGGATCGATGCCCATGTCGGTGCGCTCGGCCATTGCGTTCGTGGGCGAGAA
>DAOPKN010000067.1:0-10853 GCA_035391225.1 Thermotogota bacterium | reverse complement strand
TTCCCGAAGCGCGTGCATCCCCGTCGATCCCAATTCGCTCCCGAATCGACGTATCATAACACAAAGAAAGGGAGAATGTCAAGTTTCCAAGAAATGTTGCGCCAGAAGGGCAATTTGCTTGCCGTTGGGAACGAGAAACGCGGGGAAACCCAGCTCCCGCGCAACGTGCACGTTTTGCGCCCCGTCGTCGAAGAACGGGCAATCTTCTGGTTGTTGCCCCGTTTGTTGCAGGAACAGGCGAAAAATGCGCGGATCGGGTTTGGCAAGGTGCACGTGGGAGGAAACCAGGATGTGGTCGAAATGCGAGAAAAAGGGGTACAGGTTTCGCACCACGGAAAAGGCCTCGCGGTGGAAATTGGAGAGCCCGTACACCTTCACGCCTGCCTGCTGCAGCCGCGGAAGCATCTGCACGTTTTCGGTGATGGGTTGGAGCATGGAGAGCCAGTTCTGTTGCATCACGGAGAGCTCCCCCACCAGGGCAGGGCTGCGCGCTTTCCATTCCGCGAACGCTTCCAGGATGCCCATGGTTCCCAGGTCCAGTTGCTTCCATTCCGCGGATTCGAAGACCAGCCGGTACAGCGCTTCCGCTTTGCCGGGAGGAAAGAGCGAGCCCAGGAATTGCTTCGGGCGGTAGTGCAGGAGCACCCCACCCAAGTCGAACACCACGCAGGGGTAGGGGAAGGAGCTCACAGGGATCTTTTCCCCACCGGGGCAAAGTTTTTCGCGATGGCATCCAGGACTCCGTTCACGAATTTGCTGCTTTTTTCCGAACCGTACCGCTTGGCGATTTCCACCGCTTCGTTCAAACTCACTTCGATGGGCGTGTCTTTGCGGAACAATAGTTCGTAGGTGCCCAGGCGGAGCACGTTTCGGTCCACCGAGGCCAAACGGTCCCAGGACCAGTTTCGCAGGTGCTTTTGGATGAGTTCGTCAATCTCTTCGCGGTGCGCCCGGATTTGCTGTAGCGTTTCACAGGCTTCCCGCTGCAACTTTTCTTCCAGCACCGGCATGTCTTCCAGGATCTGTTCCACCAAGAGCGCGATTTCTTCCGGGGAAAGGGTTTCGGCAAAGTCCATGGAGAACAATGCCTTGAAAATCACTTCCCGCATCAGTCGACGCTTGGGCCAATGTCGCTTGTGCCCGGGCACCTTTTTTTCCATTACTCCCGCACCTCGAACTTGCGCACTTTCAGTACGACGGCAAGGCCGGTGGTGTCTCCGATGTTCTTCGCGATGGAATCCATGATTTGCTGCTTGAGTTCCTTGAGGGCCGCGGACAGGGAGAATGGGTCATGCGCGGAGAGATCCACCACCATTTCGTTTACCCCCGAAAGCTTGGAGGGGCGAAAAAACAGCCGGTTGAGCCGCACTCCGTCTGCACCTTCCAGGATCCGTTCCACCAGCGCACGGTACACGTCGGTGGACACGTACACGTTTAGGCCTTCCTGTTGGCTGGAACGAAAGAAGCGTTCCTTTTGGAAAAACCAGAGGAACACGAGAAAAAGCGCCACCCCGGTGAAAAGAACCTGGAGCACGATTCCCCAGACGCTCCAGTTCAAGAAAAGCGAGAAGAAACCAGAAAGCAGGGGGAGAATCCAGAGAATGGCACAAAAGGTCAAGAGCACCAGGGTAAGGCGCAGGAAAAGCTTGGATCCGAAAAACCTAATCCGTTTCATGGTTTTGTGCATCCTTCCGGGCTTCGTCCATATCGTCCAGCGAGGAGTCTTCGAATTTCTCTTCCGGTGGGAGGATTTCGATGTCCAACACGTTCACGGACACGTTTTCCACGCTGATCATGCCGGTGAGTTCTTCGATTTCTTCCTTGAGGTTTTTCTGGATTTTTCCCGCCACTTCGCGAATGCTACAAGTTAGGTAGAGTTTGACATTCACCGCAAGCGAAACCGTGTTTTCGGCGTTCTTGCGGTTCAGCGTGATGGGTTTCTTGTTCTTGGGGTCTTTCACGACTTCTTCCACCTTGCCCAGGGCCACGGAGGCAAGTTCCAGGATCACGGAATCGGAAATCTCAACCGTGCCAAATTCGGTTTCACGGCCCCCTTCTTTTTCTTCCTGTGGTTTTTGCGCTGCCATTTCCTCGTTCACATCTTTCACCCCCTTGGATGTGGTTCAGGCACGTTCAATGTATTCTCCGGTACGGGTGTCGATTTTGAGCTTCTCTCCCGTTTTGATGAACATGGGTACGGTTACGCGGATGCCGGTTTCCATGATCGCGGGTTTGCCACTCCCGGAAACGGTGTCTCCCTTGAAGTTGGGTTCGGTTTCGGAGACTTCCAGCACCACGAAGGTGGGCAGCTGGATCCCGATCACGCGTTCCTCGTGGAACAGCAGGCTGAGTTCCATGTTTTCCTTCAGGAACCCGGTGGCGTCTCCCACGGCTTCTTCGTCCAGCGGGAATTGCTCGTAGTTTTGGGTGTCCATGAAGTAGAAGTGGTTGCCATCGCGGTACAGGTATTCCGCCGGCTTCAAGGTCAGCGTTGCTTCTTCCACTTTTTCCCCACTGCTAAAGGAGTTTTCACGGGAGAAACCCGTCAGCACGTTTTTCATCTTGGTGCGGATGATGCCACTTCCCCTTCCGGTGAAGTGCTTGTTTACATCGATAATGCGGTACAGTTCGTTTTCAAAAAGGATGACCATTCCTTTTTTCAATCCACCTACGTCGATCACGGTAACCTCCTGAACGATTTCAAAGAATGATGAGCTCTTTGGTGTAGCGTGTGAGTAAATCCATTCCCGATTCCAATAGGTACACGTCGTCCTCGATGCGCACGCCCAGTTCCCCAGCCAGGTAGATCCCCGGCTCGATGGTGACCACCGCCCCCGTGGGAAGGGGGTTGTCGTTGCGGAAGGACACCGAGGGGCCTTCGTGCGTTTCCAGCCCGAGGCCGTGCCCCAGGCCATGCCCGAAGAATGCGCCGTATCCCTTCTGGTCGATCCAATCGCGGGCAACGGCATCCAGCTGTTTGCCGGTGATGCCTGCCCGTGCCGCATCCAGTGCTTTTTGCTGCGCCTGCTGCACCACCTGGTACACTTCGCGGGCCTTGTCTCCCGGCTCGCCCAGCGCGATGGTGCGCGTGATGTCGCAGCGGTAGCCGTTGACCTGGCAGCCAAAGTCGATGACGATCAGTTCACCGGGTTGCACTTCCTTGTCGCTGGCCATGCCGTGGGGGAGTGCACCGCGGGGGCCGGAGGCGAAGATCGTGGAGAAGGCTTTCTCCTCGGCACCGTACTGCAGCATCAGGTACTCCAGGTGGGCGGCGAGTTCCCGTTCGCTCTTTCCCGCGCGCACGTGGGGAAACAAGTCTTCGAGTGCCCGGAACGCGATTTTCCCCGCTTCCCGGATCTGTGCCACTTCGTCCGGGTGCTTGCGGCTGCGCAGTTCCAGGATCACGTCGTCCACCGGTACCCAGGATTTGCCCGGAACTTGCTTCTGGAGCTTCTCGAAGCCTTCCACCGACAGTGTTTTGGCCTCGAAGCCCACGGTGTTGCTTCCCTCGAGAAGTTCTGCCAAGCATGTTTCCATGTTCTGGGGGGTTTCTTTCACCAGGCGCAGCGGTGATTCTTCCATCGTTTGCCCCCAGTAGCGGGAATCGGTGACGATGGCGCGCTGGTTGGCGGAAACGACCACCCGCGCACAGGAACCGGAGAAGTTGCTCAGGTAGCGGGGGTTCGCGGAGGAATGCTCGAAGGTAATGGACACCAACGCGTCGATCCCTTTTTCGTCCAACTTTTTTTGCAGGGCGTCCAATCGTGCGGGGATCAAATTTTTCATGTTGTTCTCCTTTCGTGTCGCCATCTATTATAGCACAGTCTCATTGCTCTTGGGATTGCTCTTCGTTGCTCTGCTCGCCGCTGTCCTCCTCGTCGGCAGGGGCCAGCTCGTCGCGCAGCAGCTCGAAGTCGGCCAGTCGGAACATCTCGAAGAAGCGGTCGGTGACGCTGTACACGAAGGGCCTTCCCGGGCCTTTCACCCGCTTTCGCCGGATGAGGCCGGTGGACAGCAGTTCCAGGATCTGGTTGTCCGAACCCTTGCCCCGGATCTCTTCCACGGCGGACTTCTTGATCGGTCCCTTGCGCGCGATCACCGCCAGCACTTCCAGCTGCGACGGGGTGAGGCGTTCCACCGGGCGGCGCACCAGCGAATCCACCATTTCGGCGTACTCGGGGCGGGTGTAGAACGCGTACAGTTTGCCCACCTTGCGCAGCTGCACACCGTGGTCGGGGTCGTTGTCGTAGCGGTGTTGCAACTCCTCGAGCACCTGTTGCACCTGCTCCTTGGAAAGCCCCGTGGATTGGCACAGCATGTTGAACTCCACGCCGCGCTTGCTGGAATACAGCAGCGCCTCCACCGCGGCAACCGGGTTCATGCCTACCCCTTCCCGTGTTTTTTCTGGATCTCGCGGATCTTTTCGGGAACGCCGGTACGCTTGCCCGGGATACAGCCATCGGGCTTTGCCTCTCCCTTGGCGACCGCCTTTCCGAAGGCTTCGCACCCGGGGTACCCGCACGCCCCGCAGTTCACGCCGGGAAGCGCGTCGATGATTTCTTTCACCGCGGGGTCTTCTTTGACTTCGAACTTCTTGGCGGCAAATGCCAGGAACGTACCGGAGGCGAGCCCCAAGATTCCCATCAACAGGATACTTCCAATGATCACCATGTGCATCCCCCCCCTTAGAGTTTGATCATGCCGCTGAAGCCGGAAAAGGCCATGGAAAGGAGGCCCGCCGTGATCAGTGCGCCCGCGAGGCCCTCGAAGGGCTTGGGCACGTCCGCCAATTCCAATTGCTCCCGGATGCCGGCGAACAGCACCAGCGCCAGCCCGAAGCCCACGCCCGCTCCGAGGGAGTGGAACACGGTTTCCAGCAGCGAGTACTGGTTCTGGATGTTGAGCAGGGCCAGCCCGAGTATGGCGCAGTTGGTGGTGATGAGCGGCAGGAAAATGCCCAGTGCCTCGTAGAGCCCGGGCGAGGTTTTCTTCAGCACGATTTCCACGAACTGCACCAGCACGGCGATGACCAGGATGAACACGATGGTCTTGAGGAATTCGAGGCCCAGCAGCGCCAGCAGCCCGTAGAGCATCCAGGTGATCACGCTGGCCAGTAGCATCACGAAGATCACCGCCAGGCTCATGCCCACCGCGGTGTCGATCTTCTTCGAAACCCCCAAGAAGGGGCAGATGCCCAAGAAGCGCTGCAACACGAAGTTGTTGACCAGGATGGCGGAAAGGAAGATCAAGAACACCTTCATGCGGATTCACCTGCCTTTGCTTGCTGCTTGGCGAGCTTGGCCCGCTGCTTCTCCCGCTCGGCGCGGGAAATGCCGATCCAGTTGAAGAGCCCCGAAAGCAACCCCATGGTGAGGAAGGCTCCCGCGGGCAGGATCATGATGAACACGTTGAACGCGTCGCCCCACACGGTGATGCCAAAGACCGTGCCGGCGCCAAACAGCTCACGGATGGAGCCGAGCAGCGTGAGCGCCAGCGTGAAGCCGATGCCCATGCCCAACCCGTCCAGGATGGAGGGGAAGATGCCGTTCTTGCTGGCGAAGGCTTCCGCACGGCCCAAGATGATGCAGTTCACCACGATGAGCGGGATGAAGATGCCCAGCGTTTTCCACAGCTCGTAGGTGAAACCGTGCATCACCATGTCGATCATGGTGACGAAACCCGCGATGATGATGATGTACACGGGAATGCGGATCTTCTCCGGCACCAGCTTGCGGATCGCGGAAATCACGATGTTGGACAGCACCAGCACGCTGAGCGTAGCCAGCCCCATGCCCAGCCCGTTCTTGGCGCTGGTGGTGGTGGCAAGCGTGGGGCACATGCCGAGCGCCTGCACGAAGGCGGGGTTGTTTTGGAACAGTCCCTTGGAAAATTCGTTCACGAGGTTTTTCTTCTCCATGTCATTCTCCCTCCAGTTGGGCTTGAAGGTATGCGAACATCGTGTCGATGGTGTTTGCCACTGCCCTGGGGGTGATGGTTGCCCCGGTCATGATGTCCGAGATGATCACCACACCGTTTTTCCGTGCTTCTGCCCGCGCGGCAGGGTCTTTCGTGGGGTTCACCCCGGCATCCCTGTCCACCCGAACCCCCGCTTGCAGCCCGGAGTAGGGGATCTGCGCGAAGCGTTCGCGGGACTTTTCCAGCGAGATGTTGGCCCCCAAACCCGGGGTTTCGCCGGAGTAGTCCAGCGTTTCCACCTGGAAAAGGCCGTACCCCGAAGGGCTTTGCACGAACGAGGCCATGATCACCACGTTGCCGCCGTACCCCGGGGCTCCGCCCGAAAGGATGTACGCGGTGCGCCCGTCTTCCAGCGTGAAGCGGTAGGCCGGGGAACTCACGAAGGACTGTGTCTTCTGCGCGTGGAAGAGGTCTGCTTCCCCGGAATCCTTCCAAGCAATCTGGTTGAGCTGCTCCATGTCTTGGGGGATCTTGTCCTCGGAAATCAACAGCTTCCCGGATTGGGGATCGGTCAAAACGGTTTTGATGGCTTTCAACTTGGCATCCAGTTCCGCACTGGCGATGGGGTCGCTCGTCACCAGGTACACCACCGAGAGCATCAACCCTACCACGATGGAGAACGCCATGAGCACGAGGCCGGTCTTGAAGTAGCTCCCCATGTCACTTCGCCTCCTTTTTCTGCAACCCGAAGGGCTTGGGATGGGAGATGCGGTCGATCAAAGGTTTGAACGCGTTCATGATCAAAATGGAGAACATCACACCTTCCGGTGTGCCTCCCGCGAAGCGAATGAGCATGGTGATGGCACCACAACCCACGCCGAAGAGCATCGCTCCCTTGATCGTCGCGGGGGAGGTGACCATGTCGGTGGCCATGAACAGCGCACCCAGCAGCAAGCCCCCGCTGAGCAAGTGGAAGAGCGGGCTGCCGAATTGTTCGGGGTTCACCAGGAAAAAGATCGTGGAAAGGATCATGGCCGTGCCGATGTAGGCGATGGGAGTCACGGGGTTTGCCCGCTTGCGCACCACCAGGTAGGCAAAACCAATGAGCAACGCAATCGCGCTGACCTCCCCGATACATCCCCCGGAGTTGCCCAAAAAGAGCTGCAGGTTGGAAAAGCCGGAAGAAGCTTGTTCGAAACCGTTTTCCTTCAAGATGCCCAGGGGGGTGGCCGCGGAAACCAGGCTTTCGGCCTTCCATGCACCCGCCTGTATCCACGTGGTCATTTGCACCGGGAAGGAGATGATCAAGAAGGCGCGCCCCACCAGCGCGGGGTTGAAGGGGTTGGCACCCAGCCCACCGAACACGTGCTTGCCGATGCCGATGGCCACCACGATACCGATGAGAAGCAGGTACCACGGAAGCGCGGAGGAAACGTTCAATGCCAAAAGCAGCCCGGTAACCGCGGCGCTACCGTCCGGCACGAACTCCTTTTTCTTGCGCAGCACGCGCATCACGAAAAACTCGAAAAGCTCCGCGCCCAGCACCCCGATCACGCACAGAAGCAGCGCGGAGAAGCCGAACTGGAAGATCCCCACGATCACCGCGGGAGTCAAGGCAATGAGAACGTCCAGCATGATGGTACGGACGGAGACGGGTTTGCGAAAATGCGGGGCTGGCCCGGTTTGGAAGGTGGTACCCATTCTACTTCCCCCCCTTGAGTGCGTTGTACACTTTCTTTCCCAGCTTGAAGTGCTTCACGTGTTCGATACGGGAAGGACAGACGAAGGTGCAGGTGCCGCATTCGCAGCAGTACAGCAACCCCCGTTCCACCGCCTGGTCGTACTTGCGCGCCTTCACCAGTTTCACCAAAGCATTGGGTTCCAACCGCAGCGAACAGCCGTGGATGCACGCACCGCAGTTGATGCACGGGCTTTCGCCCTCGTCCTCGTAGCCTCGCTTGGGAACGGCAAGGATTCCAGAAGTGCCCTTCATCACGGGGGCCGTCGCATCCTTCAACGCGATGCCCATCATGGGGCCACCCATCAGCAGCTTGTAGGGAGGTTCGGAAAAGCCCCCGCAGTAGTCCAGCAGTTGCTGCACCGGCGTCCCGATGCGCACCCAGAGGTTCTTGGGCTTGGTCACGCATTCCCCGGACACGGTGACCCCCCGTTCCACCAGGGGTTTTCCCTGCGTGACCGCCTCGTCGATGGCCACGGCGGTGCCCACGTTGTGCACCACCACCCCGATGTGCAAGGGCAGCCCCCCCGCGGGAACCTTCCGGGAAGTGAGCGCGTAGATCAGTTGCTTTTCCCCACCCTGCGGGTACTTGGTCTTGAGGATTTGCACCGTGATACCCGTGGTGGCTTCGCGGCGCAAAGCTTCCACGGCCGGGAGCTTGTTGGCCTCCACGCCGATGATTCCCCGGGAAGCCCCCGTGATTTTCATCAGGATGGCCAGGCCGCGCACCACGGACTGGGCCTTTTTCTGCATGGTCTGGTCGTCGATGGTGAGGTAGGGCTCACATTCCGCACCGTTGAGGATCACGGTATCCACGGGTTGCTTGTCCAGCCCGGAGTACTTCACGTGGGAAGGGAACGTGGCGCCCCCGAGCCCGACGATACCCGCATCCAGCACGCGTTGCACCAGCTCCGGTTGCGGGGCGTTTTGCCAGTCGGGGAAGGGAGCCATCAGCTGCCAATCATCCTCGCCCTCCCGCTGGATCTGGCACACCTCCACGCTCTTTTGCAGCACGGGGTGGAACGCCTTGGAAAAGGGAAGAACGGTGCCGGTGACCGGGGCGTGCAACGGGACCGAGACAAAACCGGATGCCGTGGCGATGGGTTGCCCGGTTTTCACCGTGTCGCCGGGTTGCACCGTCCAGGAAGGGGGTTTCCCCATGTTCTGTGCGGCGAAAAGCGAAACCGTGTCCGGCAAGGGCAGCGTTTCGAGGGGCATGCTTTCGGAAAGCATCTTCATTTCCGGGGGATGGATTCCGCCCGGAAAGCTCAGGTAAGCCATTTCAAATCGTCTCCTTCCTACTGGATGGTGGTTATGAAAGTTGTTGCAAACGCTCAGAAAATCCCGCGATCATTTCGCGGTACCGGGCGATGTTCTGCTGGCAAAAAGCCGCATTGCCGGCGGCAAAATCGATGGCGTGCAACCGCGAAAACGCCATCGCCATTTCCGGGATGTTGAGCTGCTGGAACGTAGCGCGGAAGCCGTGGAAATTGCGGAAAAACGCGCCCATCTTGAAACCCTTGGACACCACCAGCGGTACCCCGAAGTAGGAGGCCACCAGCGCTCCGTGCAACCGCTCGGACACCACCAGCGAACAGCTGGCGATGGTGTCGGTCATCTCGTTCACGTCCTCGCCCTTCTTCAAGAAAAGGCGGAAAGAGCCCGAGAAGGCCTTTTCCAGTCGTTTCATTTCCTTCATTTCCTGGTCGGGGAAAGCCGCCATCAACACGATCTCGGTGAACCCGCCGGCCTGGAAAAAGGGGATGAAATCCTCCGGGTTGGCCCAGTGCGATTTCAAGACCAACCCCAGCCTTCCGGGCACCTGCTTGGGTTTGTCCCGTTTCTCCAGGTACCCGTACGCCAGGTCGCTGCCCCAGGTGTGGTTTTTCGAAAAATGCGCCGCGTAACGTGCCGACACCTCGTCGCGGAAAAAGCCCCAACACAAGGGGTGGGACAAGATCTTGCGCATGTGCTTGGCGTCGCGGGGAGCGTGAATCGGTCCCAGCCCGTGCCCCAGCAGCAGCACGGGTTTACGCCACTTCAACGCGCGCGAAACCAACCAGTCGTAGTACAAGAAGCTCTTCTGGCTGGTTTGGTCCTGGAAGATGCCTCCCCCACCGCCCACCACGCAATCACATTCCGAGATGGCCCGGCGGATGTCCATGGGACGGTTCCGGCACACGTGGAACACCGGGATGCCGTTGATCTTGCGGGAACCCTTGCGCGGGAACAGCAGGCGAACCTCCTCCACCGGGTTTTCGCGCAGCAACTTGAACACGGTTCGCAGAAGGATTTCGTCGCCGTAATTGTTCAGTCCGTAATATCCGAAAAGGAAAACCTTGATCGCGATTCCTCCGGGGGAAAAGCGGGGTTCACGCCCGCTCCCAAGTTTTTTGGCACACGGTGCGCGCGTGCGCGAAAATGGCACGCCGATCCAGTTCCAGTTGCTTGTTTCGCATCAAGAAACGTCCCGCCACGATGGTGTCCACGGGTTTCTCGGACTCCATTATACCAAAGAAAAAGTGCCCCAGGAAATTTTCCGGGCGCATGGGGGTGGGGGGAAGGTAGGCATACGTCACGAAATCCGCGGCGTACCCCGGGCTGATTCTTCCCAGGCGCACTCCCAGCTTCTCCCCGATGAACTCGGGGGTGGAACGGAACGCCACCTGGAACAGGTCGTGTAGCGAAAAGGCGGTGGGGTCGGAATAGCGCAAGTTTTCCCCCAGCAACAGCGTGCGCATGTCCCGCGTGATGTCGAAGCCGTAGCCGTCGTTGCCCAGAAGAACGGGGAGGGAAGAACCCCGGAAATCGGCGTAGGGGAAGAAACCTGCACCGTTGTTCATGTTGGACTGCGGATTGACCACCACCGAAGCTGCCTGTTGGTGCAGGGTTTCTTGATCCCCTGGCTCCAGGCGAAGGCAATGCGCCAACAGCGAGCCCGGGACCAACACCCCGGCCCCGTGCAACCGCTGCACCGCGGAAATTCCGAAGCGCTGCACGTGAAGCTCGCGGTCTTCGCGCCCTTCCGCCACGTGCACGTGGATGGGCATCTGTTGCCCGGCCACCTCGGCGAGCGTGGAATCTTCCAGGGTGAAAGAAGCGTGGAGCCCCATCATCCCCGCGGATCTCCCGGGGAAGCGCGCAGGCTGTTTCCCAAACTGCACGTTTTCCGCGATGCCCTCCAACGCCTTCAGATGGC
>DAOPKN010000066.1:0-10900 GCA_035391225.1 Thermotogota bacterium | reverse complement strand
CCCGTTGTAGATCAAAATGGGCAAGATGAACGGCGCTTTTCCCACTCCCTGTTGCATGCTTTCTTGCCAAATCATTATAGCAAATCCAGGGAGTTTTTGCCCCTTGGGAGCGTGAAAACGGAAAGTCCCAAGGCGCTTTGCCATCGAACAAGAACGGCTCTGCTAGGAATTGTTGGAAACACCCGACCGGTGAACAGCCGCAGTGGGGTGCGGCGGTCCCAGGTTCCCTTGCGCTCCTGTTCGCAGCAAATCCTTACCAAACGGAAATTCCGGTCCCTTGCATTTTTTTGTAACATGATATAGGATTAGGGAAGGAAATCTTTCGCTTTACCAGTAGAGGGGGAACGGGAATGGATGTTTTTGCACTGCGAAAGAACCTGGTCGACGATTACCAGGAGTACACCCAGAGCTTCATTACCATTCAAGACACTCGGGTCAAAGGGTTCGTGGACAAGGCCATGGCAGATGGGTTGTTTTGGCCCCAGCCGCTGTTGCAGCTCAACCCGAGTTTCCAGCCGGGGGAGTGGATCGATGGCTTGGCGGACAACGGTACCCTGCACCCGGAGTGCCGGCGCATCTTCCGGTTGAAGAAGGACGAGAAGAATCCCTCCGGTTTTCCCCTGCGCTTGCACTACCACCAGCAGCAGGCCATCGAAATGGCACGGAACAACCAGTCCTTCGTGCTCACCAGCGGCACCGGGTCGGGGAAAAGTCTCACCTACATCGTCCCCATCGTCGACCACGTGCTGCGGCGAGGGAGTGGCAAGGGCATCCAGGCCATCGTGGTGTACCCCATGAACGCGCTGGCAAACAGCCAGTTCGACGAGTTGGGCAAATTCCTGGAAAAAGGCTACCCCGAAGGGCATCCCCCTGTTTCTTTCGCGCGCTTCACCGGGCAAGAAAAGGAACCCGAGCGCGAAATGATCCGCCAAAACCCCCCGGATATCCTGTTGACCAATTACATGATGCTCGAGCTGCTGCTCACCCGCGTGGAAGACCGCCAGCTGATCCGCGCCGCACAGGGTTTGCGTTTCCTCGTCTTCGACGAATTGCACACCTACCGGGGTCGCCAAGGCGCCGATGTCTCCCTTCTCATTCGAAGGGCACGGCTCGCGCTCCACGCCCAAAACCCCGTTTGCATCGGTACCTCCGCTACCATGTCGGCGGGAGGGCCCGCGCAAGACCAGGGCCTCCAAGTGGCACAGGTGGCACAAACCCTTTTCGGCCTTCCCTTCACCGCGGACCAGGTGATCGGCGAAACGTTGCGCCGCGTGACCCCGGAACTCCACGAGGACGACCCAAACATCGTCGCGCAGCTTCGGGAATCCATCCATACCCAGCAACCCCCTCCGGGGGACAGCGAAACGTTCGTCCTCCACCCGCTTTCTTGCTGGATCGAATCCACCTTTGGCATACGCACCGAGCCCTCCACCGGGCAGCTGGTGCGCCAGCTACCCCGCCCCATCGAGGGGGAAAACGGGGCCGCGGCCCAGTTGGCAAGCCTTACCGGGTGCTCCGTGGAAAACTGCGCGCGATCGTTGCGGGCGTACCTGCTCAAGGGGTCCACGCTGGTAGCCGACGAGAAAAGCTCTTTCCCCATCTTCGCCTTCCGGTTACACCAGTTCTTTTCCCGGGGAGACACCGTGTGGGCCACGATGGAACCCGAAGACCATCGCCACCTGGAAATCGCCAAGAAAGCAACCCAGCCGGGGGACACCTCCAAGCCCCTGTTCCCCCTCGTTTTTTGCCGCCACTGCGGAACGGCGTATTACCGGGTGAAAATCCTGTCCGACGTGGAGGGGCTCTTCCTCGAACCCCAGGACGATGCGCGCCCCGACGCCGAAGGTTCCGAGATGGGGTACCTGTACGTTTCCGCGGACTCCCCCTGGCCACTTCCCGAGGAACCCGGCTTCTTCCCCCGGCTGCCCCCCTTCCTAAAAGAAAAGATCGAAGGCGAAAAGGGGCGAATGGGGTCCAAGGTGCAGCAAGACCTCCCCCAGACCGTGTACGTGGACCCCACGGGGCGCATCGTGCAGCAGGGCCAAGGCATGCGTGCCGCACTGATCCGGGGGAATTTCCTGTTCTGCCTCGACCCCGGGTGCAAGGTCGCCCACGCCAAGAGCCAGCGCTCCGAGCATTCCAAGCTGGGAACACTCGGCGTGGACAACCGCAGCACCGCCACCACCATCCTCGCGTTGCGCTCCCTGGTGGAATTGCAAGCCGACGCAGCGCTCCCCCCCAGTGCGCGGAAGCTGCTGAGCTTCACTGACAACCGGCAGGACGCCTCGCTGCAGGCGGGGCACTTCAACGATTTTGCCCAGGTGGCGTTGCTTCGCTCCGCGTTGTACCGTGCCTGTTGTGGGGCAGGAGAAGAGGGCATCACCCACGACCAGCTCTCCGGGAAGGTGATGGATACCATGGACCTTGCCTTCGCCGAGTACGCCGTCGACCCCGGGGTGAAAGGCCCCGCGAAGAAACAGACACGGCAGGCGTTGCAAAGGGTGGTCGAGTATTACCTTTACCGCGACCTGGAACGGGGATGGCGCGTCACCGCCCCCAACTTGGAAGATTGCGACCTGTTGCGCTTTGCCTACGAAGGATTGGAGGGTGCAGACGGGCTGCTGGAAGACCAGGAGACCTGGAACAACGGGTTTCACGTCCAGGAGAACCGCAAGGGAGAACGTTGGCTCGACGTCCCCCAACCCCTGAAGGATGCCCCGGTCGAAACCCGCAAGGAGATCCTCGAAACGCTTTTGGAAGTACTGCGCCGCTCGCTGTGCGTGAACGCCCAGGTGCTGGACCACGATAAGCAGTACGAGATGGTCGCCGTTTCCAACCAACGCATCCGCGAGGGCTCGCTGTGGTTCTTGCAAGATGCCAGCGAGCTCGTGGAATCCAAGGTGGCCTGGCCGCGTGCGCGCAAGAAAAACGATCACCCCAACGGCTTCTTCGTTTCCTCCCGCGGAGGTTTCGGCCAGTACCTCAAGCGCACCCTGTTGCCGTTCAGCGGGGATGCAACGATCTCCAGCGAACAAGGGGACACCATCATCGCGTTCCTGTTCCAAGCGCTTAAGCGCTACGGCATCCTCCAACAAGTGCGGGGAAGCGAGAAAGACGACGACCCGGGATTCCAGGTGTATGCGGGGGCGCTGACCTGGCTGCAAGGCAAGGGGCAACTTCGCCCGGTAGACCGCACCCGGCTGCTGGAAGTAGGTGAAATTCCCCCGAAGATCAACGAGTACTTCTCGCAGGTATATCGCACCTTCGTGGACCTGAACAACACGTTGGAAGCACGCGAACACACCGCGCAAGTTTCGCCCGAAGACCGGGGGGAACGGGAAGAACGCTTCCGAAGCGGGGAACTCCCCCTGCTTTTCTGCTCTCCCACCATGGAACTGGGCGTGGACATCGAGCAACTCAACCTCGTGAACCTGCGCAACGTTCCCCCCACCCCCGCCAACTACGCGCAGCGAAGCGGGCGTGCCGGGCGGGTGGGGCAACCAGCGCTCGTGTACACCTACTGTGCGGGGCGCAGTCCCCACGACCAGTACTTCTTCCACGAACCGGACCAGATGGTTTCCGGGGTGGTGGCACCTCCGCGCATCGACCTGCGAAACCGAGACCTGTTGCGTGCGCACATCTACGCCATCTGGTTGGAAACCGCCCAACTCAAGCTGGGAATGACCCCCGCGGATATCCTGGACCTCAATCCGCTGGATGGCAAGCTGCCCCTACCCGTGCAAGATTCCCTGGGCCACGCGTTGCGAGACCCCCAGCTTCGGTTGCGCGCCACCGAAAGGGTAGAAGCCTTCATCGACACCCTGCGCGCTGAACTGCAATCAGCGCCCTGGTTCAGCGACCGCTGGCCAGCAGACATGCTGGACCAAGTGGAACGCGCGTTCAACGCCGCCTGCGACCGCTGGCGCAGCCTGTACCGTTCGGCGGTGCAGCAACAAAAGATCCACAACCAAATCATCATGGATCCCAGCCGCCCCCCCTACGAGATCCGCTATTCCAAGCAACTTCGCGCCCAGGCGGAAAGCCAGAGAGACCTGCTGGTGAGTTCCCGCGGGGTGTACGACGGGGATTTCTACACCTACCGCTACCTCGCCGCCGAAGGCTTCTTGCCCGGCTACAACTTCCCGCGCCTTCCGCTCTCCGCCTTCGTTCCCGGGCGGAAAAACCGCAACGGCCGCGACACGTACATTTCCCGCCCCCGCTTCCTGGCAATCAGCGAATTTGGGCCCCGCTCGCTGGTGTACCACGAAGGCGCCCAGTACCGCGTGGTGAAAGTCAACCTGGACCTGCAGGGCGACGCGATGGAAGCCACGCACGAGCTGGTGACCAAAACCATGAAGCGCTGCACCCGCTGCGGCTACGCCCATTTCCAGGAAGGCATGTCCTTCCCGGAAGTGTGCGAACGCTGCGACGCCCCACTGGAAGGAGACGCCAAGATCGACCACATGGTGCAGCTGCAAAACGTCACGCTCAAGATGGCACGCCGCATCACCTGCGACGAGGAAGAACGCCAGCGCTTTGGCTACAACCTCTCCACCGCCTACCGCTTCCCCCGCGTGTCGGGCAAACTGGACCGACGGGACGCAACGGTCTTTTTGGGGGAGGAAGCAAGCGTGCACCTCCACTACGCCGACTCCACCGACCTGTTTCGCATCAACAGCGGTTGGCTCAACCAGCGGGACGAGGTGCCCGGCTTCACCCTCGACGTGGAAAAAGGCTACTGGGCGAAGAACCAAAAGGATGATTTGGACAGCGAAGACGCCGCAAAGGACGGGCGCACCCAAAGGGTCATCCCCTTCGTGAAAGACACGCGCAACGCCCTGGTCATCACCTTCGAACAGCAGATGTCCATCCCCCAAATGGCAAGCCTTCGCTCCGCGCTCAAGCAAGCCATCCAGCAACTCTTCCAACTCGAACCCCGCGAACTGGCGTGCGAACCCATGCCCTCCGCGTCCGACCCCAGGGAAATCCTCTTCTACGAGGCTTCCGAGGGAGGAGCGGGTGTGCTGCGCCAAGTGGTGGAAGACGCGGGAACCTGGGCCAAGCTGGCACGCCAGGCGCTGCGCATCTGCCACTTCGACCCCGACACCTTGGAAGACCGGGGCAAAGACAGCTGCGGCAAGGCCTGCTACCGCTGCCTCATGGACTACTTCAACCAACCCGACCACAAGCACCTCGACCGCTTCCTGGTGCGCGATATGCTCAAGGAATGGACAGGCGGGGTCACCCGGCAATCCGGGGGGCAAGGCAGCCGCTCCGAGCGCCTTGCACAATTGCACAAGCAATGCGACAGCGAGCTCGAAAGCAAGTGGCTCCGCCAACTGGAATCGCTCGGATTGCAACTTCCCACGCACGCCCAACACGCCATCCCCGGTGCACAAGCCCGTCCGGACTTCTACTACGATGAACACCACGTGGCCATCTTCGTGGACGGCCCCGCGCACCGCTTTTCCGACCAGCAACACAAGGACGCGCAAACCACCGACCGGCTCATGGACCTGGGCTACATCGTGGTGCGCTTCCCCCACGATGCAGACTGGAACCAAATCTTCCAAAAGTACCCAGACATATTCGGGAGGTGTTCGTCTTGAGTGTTTCCTCGCTGGCAAGCCCCGGTACCCTCGTGCACGCCCGTGGACGGGAATGGGTGGTGCTCCCCGGTTCCGACGACCAATTGCTGCTGGTCCGACCCGTGGGAGGGTTGGACGAAGAAATCACCGGCCTTCTCACCGCGGTGGACAACGTGTGCTCCGCACGCTTCCGCCTTCCCTCCCTCGAGCAAGTGGGAGATTTCCGGTGCGGGAAAATCCTTCGCGACGCCGCCCGGCTTTCGACCCGCGCCGCTTCCGGACCCTTCCGCAGCTTCGCGCGCATCGCCGTGGAACCCCGCCCCTACCAACTCGTTCCCCTGATGATGGCGCTCAAGCTCGACCCCATCCGGCTGCTCATCGCCGACGACGTGGGCATCGGCAAAACCATCGAAGCGGGGCTCATCGCGCGCGAAATGCTCGACCGCGCGGAAATCCAGCGCTTCGCGGTGCTTTGCCCTCCCCCGCTGGCAGAACAGTGGCAGCGCGAACTCTCCGAGAAATTCCACGTTCCCGCCCAACTGGTTCTTCCCTCCACTATCCAGCGGCTGGAACGGGACCTCCCCATCGGGGGGTCGGTGTTCGAACGCCATCCTTTCACCATTGTCTCCACCGATTTCATCAAGACACCCCGGAGGGTACAAGATTTCCTGCAACAATGCCCGGAAATGGTCATCGTGGACGAGGCACACGGCTGTACACTCGCGGGCGGCGTGGGACGGGGCCGCCAGCTTCGCTTCGAGCTGCTAAACGCCATCGCCCAAAGGCAAGACCGCCACCTGGTGCTCGTGACCGCCACACCGCACAGCGGCAACGAAGCCGCCTTCCGTTCGCTACTTAGCCTGTTGAGCGGCGAGTTTGCCAACCTCCCGGAAGACCTTGCCGGTCCCCAGAGAGAGGGCATGCGCCGAAAGCTTGCCCGCCACCTCGTGCAGCGCCGCCGGGCAGACATCCGCGACTACCTATCCGCCCAAACCCCCTTCCCGGAACGCCTCGACGCGGAAGTGCACTACTCGTTGAGTCCCGAATACCGCAGCCTCTTCGACGACATCCTCTCCTTTGCCCGTGAATTCGTGGGCGAGGAAGGGGAAAGCCAGCGTTCAAGGCGCGTGCGCTACTGGTCCGCGTTGGCCCTTCTGCGCTGCGTATCCTCCAGCCCCGCCGCCGCCGCGGCAACGCTCCGCACGCGCAGCGCCCTGCAGGACCTTCCCGACGAGGAACTCGAAGAAGCCGGGCGCCGCACCGTGCTCGACCTGGGCGAACAAGACGACGCGCTCGCGCTCGACCTCAACCCCGGCAGTGAAACCGAAACCCAGCAAGACAAGACCCGGCGTAAGATGCTGGAATTTGCCCGCCGAGCCGAGGCCATCACACCCGAGCAAGACCACAAGTTCCAGGGCCTCCAAAACCAACTCAAGGGCTTGCTGCGCGAAGGCTTTTCCCCCGTGGTGTTCTGCCGTTTCGTGGACACGGCGGACTACCTCGCAAAGCTGCTGTCCAACTCCCTGCCCGCACGGGTACGCGTGGAATCGGTCACCGGGCAGCTGCCCCCCTCCGAACGGGAAAAACGCATCGCCGACCTCGTAGCCCCCGGCGGGGAATACGTGCTGGTGGCCACCGATTGCCTGTCGGAGGGCATCAACCTGCAAACCCACTTCAACGCGGTGCTGCACTACGACCTGGCGTGGAACCCCACGCGCCACGAACAGAGGGAAGGCCGCGTGGACCGTTTCGGCCAGCAAAGTGCGCAAGTACGCGTGGTCACCTACTTCGGCCAAGACAACCCCATCGACGGGGTAATCCTCGACGTGCTGCTGCGCAAGCACAAGAGCATCAAGAACGATTTGGGTGTCACCGTTTCCGTACCCGGAAGCAGCGAACAAATCGTGGAAACGCTGTTTGAAGGCGCGTTGCTGCGCGAACGCACCCGCGAACGCCCCGGGCAAATCCGCCTGGACTTCGTGGACGAAACCAAGAAACAGGAGCTGCACACCCTCTGGGAAGACGCCCGCGAGAAAGAAAAAGCCAGCCGTTCCCGCTTTGCCCAACACTCCATCGACCCAAAACAAGTGGCGGAGGAACTCCAAAACATCCAGGACGCCATCGGCCGGTCCGAGCAAGTGGCCTCCTTTTTCCACCACGTGTTCCAGGCGCTCTCGATACCCCTTCGCTCGGAGGGCAACCAGGTTCAGGCAACCCTGGACAACAACACCCCCCGGGGACTTCGCCAGGCGCTGGGCATCGAAGGCAATCTCACGGGTCGCTTCGCGTTGCCGCTGCAAAAGGGAGAAACCTACCTGGGACGCACCAGCCCGCCCATCGAAGGGCTGGCAAGCTGGGTGCTCGACCAGGCTCTGGACCCGGTGAAGGATAGCAAGAACCCCGTCGCCGCACGCACCGGGGTCTATTCCACCTCGCTCGTGGCGCGCCGCACCGTTCTGCTGTTGCTGCGCTTTCGCTTCAACCTCTTTCCCGACAGCCGGGGAACCCAGTCCATCCTCTGCGAACAAATCCTCCCCTGGGCGTTTCGCGGTTCCCCGGAGACACCCGAGTGGCTGCCCGGCGAACAGGCGGAGCAACTGCTGTCGTTGCGCCCGGAACGCAACCTTTTGCCTGCGGCAGTAGAGCAACAACTCACCCGCATCCTTCCCGCGCTGCCCGAGCTGCAGCAAAAACTGCAACCCATCGCCCAGCAACGTGCCCAGGAACAACTGCAATCCCATCGAAACGTGCGCGACGCGCTTGGAAAAAAAGCCAACCCCACCATCCGCCCCGTTCTGCCCGTGGACATCCTGGGTGCGTGGGTGCTGCTGCCCCCCGGAGGTGCACAATGAGAAAGAGAGCCCAGGCCTTTTCCACCCTTCGCAGCGAGGGAGGATTGCTCCCCCCCGACCTGCTGCAAAAACTCACCCAAGTCCCCCCCGGTGTGCAGGGCGTGGACCCCGCATCCTACGAACTGGCGCCCGGCGAGCGGCTCAACGAAAGCATCCTCCAGTCCTGGAACCGGTTGCAAAAGAGCTGGAAAGACTTCGCTTCCAAGAAAGAACGGCTGCAAAACCCCGCGACCACCACGGGATTCACCAACCAGTCCTGGACGCTGCCGCTGCTCAAAGAACTGCAGTTCGGCGCGCTTCCCCAAGTCAGCGCTCCCCAGGTCAATGGCAAAACCTACGCGGTAGAGCGCCTCTTTTCCCATTCCCCCATCCACCTGGTGGGCTACGCCGTGGACCTCGACCGGCGAACCCCGGGGGTGCGGGGTGCCAGCAGCGCCAGCCCACACGCGCTGCTGCAAGAGCTGCTCAACCGTTTCCCCACTTTCCAGTGGGGGCTGCTGTGCAACGGGGTATCGCTGCGCATCCTGCGCAAGAACCAGGCACTCTCCCGCCAGTCCTTCCTGGAATTCGACCTGGAAACCATGTTCGCGGGCGAAGTGTACCCCGACTTCGTGCTCTTCTGGCTGGTGGCACACGCCACGCGCTTCGCCCCGCGCCAACCCGACCGCCCGGAAACCTGCTGGCTGGAAAGCTGGTCGCAAACCGCGCAGAAGGAAGGCACCCGCGCCATGACCGAACTCCGGGCAGGCGTGGAGAAAGCCCTCCAGGCACTGGGGGAAGGCCTGTCCAGCCATCCGGCGAACACCAAGCTACGAGAGCGCCTGCGCAGCGGCACGTTGGACGCCAACGAGCTGCACGCGCAACTGCTGCGCGTGGTGTACCGGTTGATTTTCCTGTTCGTCTCCGAGGACCGCGAACTGGAAGGCCAGTCGGTGCTGCACCCCATCGACCCCACCCCCGCGGGGAAAACCGCCCGCGAGCGCTACGCCGCCTACTACGGCACCGCCCGCCTCCGCGACATGGCGGGCAAGATACAGGGCAGCGAGCACGGCGACCTCTGGCAGCAACTCCAGCTGCTGTGCCGCGCGCTTTCCGGCGACCCGGAACTGGAAGATGCCCGGCGCGCGCTGGCACTCCCCGCGCTGGGCAGCCTGCTGTGGGACCCAGCCTCCACCGAGGCGCTCAACGACTGCCAGCTGTCCAACCACGACTTGCTGCAAACCCTTCGCCACCTCGCCTACACGCGGCAAGGCAACGTGCTGCGCGCGGTGGACTACCGCAACATGGGCGCGGAAGAACTCAGCGGGCTGTACGAGAGCCTGCTGGGCCTGACCCCCGAACTGAGCGCGGACGGCGCGGGTTTCCACTTCGTGCAGTACGCGGGCAACGAGCGCAAAACCTCCGGTGCCTACTACACCCCCGACGCACTGGTGCAATCGTTGCTCGACAGCGCGCTCGAACCCGTGCTCCAAAACGCCATCGCGGGCAAAGACCCCGAAACCGCCGCCAATGCCATCCTGCAGCTCAAGGTATGCGACCCCGCCGTGGGGCCGGGGCATTTCCTGGTAGGAGCTGCCCACCGCCTGGCGCATCACCTGGCGAGCCAGCGCGCGCTGCAAGCCGGCGAAGCCCAACCCACCGCCTCCGACCACCAGCACGCGCTGCGCGAAGTCATCGCCCACTGCCTGTACGGCGTGGACATCAACCCCATGGCGGCGGAACTCTGCCGCGTCAGCCTGTGGCTCGAAGCCATGGAACCCGGCAAGCCCCTCACCTTCCTCGACCACCACGTGCGCGTGGGCAACAGCCTTCTGGGCGCGACCCCGCAGCTCATTTCCGCCGGCATCCCCGACGACGCCTTCCAGGCAATCACCGGCGACGACAAGGCGGCGGTGCGCGAACTCAAGAAGCAGAACCAGAAACACGCCCGGGGGTTGGGCCCGCTCTTCGCGCAAGAAGACGCCAAGGCGCGCCAGAAGCTCTTCGAAGCCGCCGCCGCGCTGGACGCCATGGACGACGCCCAACTGGACGACGTGCGGGGAAAGGGAAAAAAGTTCCGCGAGCTGCTGCAAAGTACCGCCTTCCAAAACGCCTGGCAACTCGCCGACCTGTGGTGCGCGGCGTTCGTGGTTCCCAAGCTTTTCGAGCCGAGCGAACCCCAACCGGGTTTCCAGCTCGAAGGCAACCCGGACCAAACCCAATCCCAGACCGGGTTGTTCCAAGAGCCTCCACGGCGCAAAACCCCGAAAGCCAAAACACCCTCCGGGAACAACCCACCCCGGGGCATCACCAACCGCCACCTGGCCGCCGCGGCACAGGGAAAACCCCTCCCCGAGGCATTGTCCCACCAGGTGAAAGAGCTGGCGCAAGCGTACGCCTTTTTCCACTGGCACCTGGCTTTCCCCGAGGTGTTCGCCCGGGGAGGCTTCGACTGCGTGTTGGGAAATCCACCGTGGGAAC
>DAOPKN010000065.1:0-10938 GCA_035391225.1 Thermotogota bacterium | reverse complement strand
CTTGAGCTGTTCTTCGCTCATTCCCAGGGCGCTTTGTACGGTTATGGTTCCTTCCAGGATCTGTTGCCTTGCTTGCTGCAACGCGCGCTCCACCTCGGGGTGACTTCCCAGGAATGCGCGGAAGAAGGGGTTGTCCGCCAGCCCCACCACGCCTTCCGAAAGGCCCATGGATTGGTTTTGGCCAAACCCCAGGTTGCCTTGCTCCAGGCGTTGGGCTACCAGGAACAACGATTGCCCGATGTCTTTGACCATCGAACCCAGCACGTGTTCCACGATTCCCATGTCTTTTTCCGCGTACAGCATCTGCACGTCCGAATCCACCCCAATCGCCCATGCCCCAGCTTCCTTGGCGGCTTCGTACACACCGTTCCCGGTTTGCCCCGCCACGGCGAACACTACGTCCACTCCCCCGCGGTACATCGCCAGCGCGAATTCTTTGCCCTTCGCCGGGTCGTTGTAGGCTCCCGCGTACGTGGAAACAACCTCTAAACCCGGGCTCACCCAACGCGCGCCCTGCACGTAACCCACCAGGAAATCGTTCACCACCGGCATGTCCATTCCGCCAAGGAATCCAAGGTGGTCGGAGGTCATGGCAGCTAGGACCCCTGCCAGGAAGGAACCTTCGTTCTGGCGGTAGGTGAGGGAAAATACGTTGGGGTATGCCCCCGTGGAAAAGTCGAGCGAGGCATCGTAGAGCACGAAACGCTGGTCGGGGTAGAGCGGGGCGATGCGCGAAAGGATGTCCACCATGCGGGAGGTTCCCACGATCACCAGGTCGTAGATGCCTTGCTCGCATACCTGGTCGAGCGCGGGTTCCCATTCGGCGGGGTTGTAGTTCATCTCGATGATTTTCACCGTGGCGCCCAGCTGGTCGCGCATCTTCTCCATGCCCGCCGCCGCCGAATCGAAAAAGGAGCGGTCGCCCAGGTTTCCGTTCACTAACAGCACCACGTTGATTCTTCCAAGCAAAAAAACCGTGCCCACAACCAGCAGCACGGCAACGATGAGTATCTTCTTCAATGGATTAACTCCCTTCAAAGCATTTTTGGATCCACTCGTTTTTCTCGATCATTTCCTCGGTGCGTGGACCGTAGGAGATGTGCGATACGTTGACCCCTGTCTTCTCTTCCACGAACAGCATGAACTTGAGGAAGTTCAGGTGTTCCGTGGAAGGCCAGCCCTCGAGCGTTTCGTACACCGGGCGCGCTACGAAGAAATCGTGCGACGTGGAGGGCACTTCCTTCACCACGCCGTCCACCTCGTAGCCCACGCACACCTTCACGCTGTCCAGCCCGTTGAGCACATCCGCCTTGGTGAGAATGAAGCGCGTGAGGCCCGAACGGATCTTGGCGTACCGCAACGCGGGAATGTCCAGCCATCCCACGCGCCGCGGCCGGCCCGTGGTTGCCCCGAACTCGTTGCCGCGCTCCTGGATCTGGCGCGTCACCTCCGAGTCTTCGAATGTGGGGAAGGGCCCCTCGCCCACGCGCGTGGTGTAGGCTTTGAGCACCCCGATCACGTCGTCGAGTTCGAAGGTGGAAAAGCCCACCGAGGAAACCCCGTGTGCCATGCACGAACCGGAGGTCACGAAGGGGTAGGTGCCGAAGTCCAGGTCGAGCAGCACACCTTGCGCCCCCTCGAAGAGCACCGACGTGCCCTTGAACACGTTGTGCAGGTCGATGGCACCGGTGAAGTGTACCTTGAGCATTTCCAGGTGCTGGCGCAACGAAACCAGGTAGTTGAACATCTGCTCGGGGTTGTATTGCAGCTTGTCGCCGAATTGCTGCTTTTTAATGGAATACGCCTGTTCCAACCGGTCGACAAGCATGGCCTCGTCGAACAGGTGGTAGAACTTGATCCCCTCGCGGGAAACCTTGTCGGCGTACGCAGGGCCAACACCCTTGCGCGTGGTTCCCAGCGGCTTGTTGCGCCAGGCTTCCATGATTTGGTCCTGCGTCTTGTGCCAGGGAAGCACCAGGAAGGCTTCCGGATCGACGTGCACCCGGTTGGAAAACCCCGGCACTTCCTTTTCCAGCAGGTCGATCTCCCCGATGAGTTGCTCGAGGTCGATGACCATGCCCGCCCCCAGGAAGGCCTTGCTCTCTCCCTCCGGGGAAATGGAAGGCAACAGGTGGTTGACGATCTTTTTGTCCCCGGCGTAAATGGTATGCCCGGCGTTCGCGCCACCGGAAAAGCGCGCCACCCACTGGAAGTCCGGGGCAAAGTAGTTCACCACCTTGCCTTTTCCCTCGTCCCCCCACTGGGCTCCAACGATCACGACTTTTTTCATGCTATTCCCCCCTTTGTTGTTAAAAGGCTCCGCCGCCTCCGCCACCGGATCCGCCACCGGCACCTCCGGCTCCGCCGCCGAAACCGCCTCCACCGGAGGAGGAACTACTCACCGTGGACATCGCCGTGGTGTGCAAGCTGTTGAACGCGCTGCCCACGGCAAAGGTGTAGGGCGTGTAGAGGTAGGGATGGGTGCTTCCCTGTTCCCACATCTCGCGCGGAACCAGCTTGCGCAACGATTTTTCCACCTCGTCCGCGATGCCCAGCGCGGTGGCATACACCAGGTACGATTCCCACACCACGATGGACTCGGGCGGGTACTGCGAAAGCAACGAGAATTCCTTCAGGAATTGCCCAAAGTTACTCCACTTGCGGTAGAACGTCAAGCCCTCCACGCTCCAGCGACCAAACACGTCCTTGGGTAGAATCACCGCCACGCTACCGGAAAACCAGATGATCGCGGAAAGAAAGGTGGCGAGCGGCAACAGGTCGGGCGTTGCCCCACCGCTCATGAAGTTGCACAACCCCACGCTCATGACCATCATCACGATGCCGAAGAAGCTCGCCAGGTAGTATCCAAACGTGCGCAGGTACTTGCGCCCCCGAACGGTGCGCCGTACGATTTCGGTGTATTGCTTGAACTGGCGGTTGAACTTGCGTGCAGCGGATTCGGACTTTTTCAGTTTCTTCTTTAGTTCGGAGAAATCGAACACCCCTTCCGGCGTGGCGTAGGAATGGATGAAGTGGAAAAATTCGATTTCCGAGGGGCGCAACCCTTTGTTGCCCGACAGGTCGATGGAAGGGGAGGCTTGCTTGAACCGGATCACCGGGTCCAGCTTTTTGCTCTCCTCGAAGGTGATGATGTCCTTGCGGTACAGCTCCATCATCACCGCCTGGATCCCGTTGTTGTCCACGCCCCCTGCCATGTTGGCCACCACCGCGTTTACCACGTCCGGCGCGTCGTCGGTGGGGAGCTCGCGCTCGTAGATCCCCTGGTAGGAAATGTGGGGTTCGCGGCCAAAGAAGAAGAACACCAAGAACAGCAACAGCACCATCATCACGAAGAACAGCACGCTGGTGGTGATCTTGGAACGCCGATCGTTCACGTACGCCTCTTCCTCGTCCGCGATGCCTGCAAGGGTAAGGCTGGGGTTTTGCACACCCGATGGCAGCTGCAACGGCTGGTCAAACACGAAACGCACCTCACCGAAAGCACCCGGTGGGACGTTTTTCATCGAAAAGGTGAAGGCGTTGCCCGATTGTTCCACGTTCATGTCTGGGTGGGTGTAGTAGGAATCGGGAAAATAGCCGCCCTCGAAACGGAACACTCCTTCGATACTTTTTGCCGGCGCATCCCATCCCGAACCCCAGAACTGCCGCAACACCTGCGATACACGTGAGCCGCTTTCCACGATTCCATTCGCCACGTACTGGATGTGCAGCGTGAGCCGCGGGTTTTGCTTGGGGCTCAGTTCACGGCTACTCTGGAACGGCACCATCCAGATCCGCACGCTAAACGAGTTGCTGCGTTTCCACTCGTACTCCAGGTATTCCACCGGGCGCTCGTCCACCCAGATCTTCACGTCCTCCATCGTGGCGTAGCGCGCTTGGGGGATTTCCCTCCACAGCCCGCGGAAATTCTTGCGCATGGAGTACTCGATGGTCTCGTGCACGAGTACGCTGCCATCCTCCTGGAACACCTGTTCGATGTGCGCGTTCTCGATGCTGTACTTCGACTCGATGAACCATTTCACGTAGCCGTTTTCCACCACAAGCAGGATCACCGGGAACAGCCCCACCACGAGCAATGCCTTGATCAAGATACCAAGCGTTCGTTTTTTCATCCGAACCTCCCCTCCTGTTTCTCCCCTGGAAATCCTCTCTGGGAAAATATCCCAGGACTTTTCGACGCACCCTCGTCGAAAACGCCGTCGAAAAAACCCCTTTTTCGACGAAATCCGCTCGTTTTCGACGGGAACTTTCCATCCCTTTGCGATTCCTGCACGCATCCAAACAACTCTAAACGCTGCAGCGCTCAATGCGAGCCCCGTTGCACCTTTCGACGAATCGACGGGCACTTTACATCCCATGAACACAGGCTTCATTCACTATCCGTCGAAAAAAGTTCGTTTTCCTACTTGTTTTCGACGGACGGTGTGTTTCTCTTTTGCAAGGGGACTCCAACGTTTTCGACGGTTTTTCGACCAACCTATATCTTCTACGATCTTTTTCTCTTATATAATACAGAATAGGGCTTACGGATTTTCCCCGGAACCCGAAACGGCTTTTCGCAAGATGGGCATTGTCATGCAGCGGCAACCACCACCGCCACGTGCCAGTTCCGCTCCCTCGATTGTCACCACGAAACGGGGGAAATGGAGCGGGTCCACGTGCCCCCGAACCACATCACGTGCCCGGATGACCTCGTAGCCGTAGCGGTTAAGCTCTTGAATGGTGTACACGTTGCGCGCGTAACCCAGCACCCCACCCTCGCGCACCGCGAAAAAGTTGGCTCCAGAATGCCATTGCTCCCGCTGCTGCACCCAGGGATCGCGGGTTCCACCGCAAAAGATGGGTTCCAGAACCATGCCCACCTTTTTCAGCGCTTCCAAAACGTTTTTCTCCTCTCGGATGGATACCACCTTGCCGTTGTCCACCTGGATGTGCACGGTTTGGAATTTCTTGGACGTCAGGATCACCGGCTCGTAGACCATGCAGTGCTCCACGTCCAACAGGGTAAACACCATGTCCAAGTGAATGAAAGATTCGGGCGAATCCGGCAATTCCTGGATGATCACGTGGCTGTTGCGCTTGGCTTGCTTGAGATGTTCCAGAAGGAAATCCACTCCCTGTGAAGTGGTTCGGGTACCCACCCCGATCACCAACACATCCTCGCGCGCCACCAGCACATCGCCCCCTTCGATGGTGCTTTTCGGGTCAAAACCGGGTTGAACCATGGGGTTGAACGTGTGCGTTTGGAAGTAGGAACTGTGGTTGAAGATGGCTTCCATGATGATGGCCTCGCGTTCGCGCACCCGGCTGGCCATGCGCGTGATGAGCACGCAGTCCCGGATGGACACCGAAGCGTCGCGCGTGAAAAAGAAGTTGTGCAAGGGGCGCAGCGCGTAGCGTTCCTTGCTCAAGAAAGCGGTGAGGGTGTCGCGTTTGAGCAGCACGCCTTCCAACAACTGCCGGGCGAGCTCATTGGGAGACAGCGAAACCAGGTCGGGTTCCACGTGTTCCACGCCTTCGTGCTTGCAGATGCGGTGCACGAGGTTGGTCTTCACTTCCTCGCTTTGCAGCACGTCGATGAGCAGGTCCTTGACCTCGAAGGTCTTTGCCAGCTTGCTCAACACACCGCGTAGCTGCTCGTATTCGCGCCCGGCCACTTGCAGGTTCAGGATATCGCTGTACAACGCGCGTTCGGCGTTCTTGGGTGTCATGTTTTCCACTTCCGGCCCGGGAGTGTGCAGGATCACGGCTTGCAGCGCGCCGATTTCCGAATCCACGCGGGTTTGGAAGGGGAATGGGATGGGTTGCACCATGGAACTTCCTCCTCGATATTGGGTTCAAGTGATTATAGCATTATTTGTGGTATGATTTTAGGGAAAGAGACGGGAGGAGCGAATGCTCGTGCAAAAAGAAGGCGAACCCGTGGCGCTCGTACTTTCGGGTGGAGGTGCCAAGGGAGCTGCCCACGTGGGCGTGCTGCTGGAGCTGGAAAAGATGGGCTGGCACTTCGAGTTGGTGACCGGTGCCAGTATCGGCGCACTCGTGGGAGCGGGATATTCCCTCCTGGGGCAAGCCAAGCCGCTGTTGCATTACGCACACGTGATGCAGCGCTGGGTTCCCGGAAAGGTTTCCGCTACCGGGAAAAACAGGCGCGGCTTGGGAAAAAAAGGCAGGAATCCGGAGAGGAAACAGCGCTGGATGTGCGTGTTCTCCGCGGTTCTACCAGGCATTTTCCCCTACTGGTTGTACGCGAGTGGGCTTCGCTTCTTCCTGCGGGGCAAACGTTTCGAGGACGGTGCGATTCCCTTTTGTTGCACCGTGGTTGATTGGAAACAGGGAAAGGTGCTGGTTTTCCGCTCCGGCAAACTTCTTCCCGCGTTGCTTTCCAGCATGGCCATCCCCGGGGTGTTTCGTCCACAGTGTGTGAAGACCCGACGGCTGGTGGACGGAGGAACGCTGGACAACTTGCCGGTGGAAGTTGCGCTCCAGCTGGGCGCGAAACGGGTACTGGCGGTTCACCTTAACGACCACCAGGTGGATTCCCCCGACACCGACGAGCTGTTCGACAATCCCCCGGAACTGCAGCACGCCAACCAAGCATTCAAGCGGGTCAGCGATATCCGCTTCTTCCACCTTTCGCGGCTGTCTGCGCAACGCGCCGACGTGGTGATCGACGTGGACACCCGGGGCTTTCGCAACCTGGATTTCACCCGTACCGACGAGCTGATCGAGCGGGGACGCCAAGCGGTTTGCGAGCAGCGAGAGGTTTTGGAAAACGCGCTGGGTGGAAATTGGCCAAGCGCAGGTCCCCCGTACCAGGAACCGGAACAGCATAATCCGGTTCAGCTGGTAGCAGGAGGATACGGCTGGGAGTGCGTGGATCGGTTGGAAGAACCCGTGTTCTCCGGCGTACACAAACGATTCCCCAGCGGGCAGTGGCTGGTCAACGGTTTTTCCGCCATTCCCGTTGCCCGTGCACTCAATCCAGGGATTCCTGGGTTCCCGTCTTTCCTACAGAAGATGCGAAAGTTGTGGAACGACCGGGAGAGCGACCGCTTTGGACCCAACGTTTCCCGCTGTCGCCAAGATTTCTCCGGGCTAGCCGTGTTCGACGAGCAAGACTTCCCGGGAAAAGATATTCCCTTGAAGCACCCGGTACGATGCGAGTGGGTGTGCGTGAAGGACGGAAAGGTGTTGCTCTCGGAGATTTCCAACCTGCACCAGTTATTGCTGTACGCCTTTTGTACCCCGGGATACCTGGCTCCCATCGAAGGATGCTACAACTCCTCCATCCTGGTCCCGTTTCCGGGACTATCGCTGGAAGGCCAGCGGGGTCAAACCTTTGTGCTGTTGTTTCCCCCCTGGCAGGCCCCCGTCGAACCTCCCGGGCACCCACGCACCATCGCACGAAGCCTGAAACGTTCGCAGCTGCTGTCCTCGCGTTTCCTGTGCAAGAAGAACTGGAAGCTGTTGGCGAAACAAAACCGGGTCCTGGAATTCCAACTCGCCCCCCATGGGAACAGTAAGGAGATTGAAATTGATACACCAGTCGCATGCGATCCTGAAGAATACGTTTGGCTTTGACTCGTTCAAGGAGGGCCAAAAAGAGGTCATCGAAAGCATCCTGCAGGGAATCGACACCTTCACCATTATGCCCACGGGTGGGGGGAAATCGCTGTGCTACCAAATTCCCGCGCTACAACTGCCCGGCATCACGCTGGTGATTTCGCCACTGATCTCGCTCATGAAAGACCAGGTGGACGCGCTGGTGAACATCGACATCGACGCGGCGTTCCTCAACAGCTCGTTGTCGATGGGAGAAGTGGTAGACACCATCCGGCAGGCACGGGTGGGAGGGCTCAAGATGCTCTACGTGGCGCCCGAACGGTTTGAAGTCCCTTCGTTCGCGCAACTGGTGCAACAACTCGAGGTGCCGCTCATCGTGGTGGACGAGGCGCATTGCGTGTCACAGTGGGGGCACGATTTCCGGCCCTCCTACCTGGCCATCGCCCCCTTCCTCCAAACCCTTTCTCCCCGTCCCGTGGTTGCCGCCTTCACCGCCACCGCCACCGAATCGGTCCAAAACGACATACGTCAATTGCTGGGATTGCACAACCCCCGTGTGTTCAACACCGGTTTCGATCGTCCCAACCTCTTTTTCAACGTGGTACGTCACGCCAACAAGAAGAAGTACCTACTCGAATATCTCAAGGCCCATAAGAACGAAGCGGGCATCGTGTACGCGGGAACCCGGCAGGAAGTGGACAACCTCACCAAGCTACTGGTGCAGCAACGCGTTCGTGCAGGGGGATACCACGCGGGGATGGGTGCGGGCGACCGCAAGCAGGCGCAGGAAGACTTCCTGTACGACCGGCTGTCGGTGATGGTAGCCACCAACGCCTTTGGCTTGGGCATCGACAAGTCCAACGTGCGCTACGTCATCCACTACAAGCTGCCCAAGGATCTGGAAAGCTACTACCAGGAGGCTGGGCGAGCGGGGCGCGACGGCGAACCTTCCGAGTGCATTTTGCTGTACCAGAAAGGCGACGAGATGCTGCCCCGATTCCTGATCCAGAACGACCAGACGCCGGAACGCATCCAGAAACACCGCTACGCCAAGCTGCAGCGCATGGTGGACTACTGTTACACCACCGGTTGCCTGCGCAACTACATCCTTCGGTACTTTGGCGAAGAACCCCCGTCCCCCAGCTGCGATCACTGCGGAAACTGCCACGGGGATTGGGAAGAGAAAGACGTGACCATCGAGGCACAGAAGATCCTGTCGTGCGTGTACCGTCTTCGTGGAAACTTCGGCAGCACCATGGTGGCGCAAGTGCTCAAGGGTTCCGAATCGCAGAAGATCAAGAGCTACGGGTTGCAGCGCATCAAGACCTACGGGCAGCTTTCCGATCTCACGCTGCCCAAGATCCGCGATCTCATCAACCTGTTGGTGGTGGAAGGGCTTTTACAGAAGACCGACGACGCCTACCCAGTGCTCAAGCTTACCAACGCTTCGTGGGGCGTGTTGAAGGCCAAGCAAAAGGTGATGCAGCGCGTGCCAGAAGTGCAGCAGAAAGTGGAAGAACCCGCACAAGGATTGTTCGAAAGGTTGCGTGCGCTTCGCCGGGATATCGCCTCGGAAGAACGGATCCCACCGTACATCGTGTTCCCCGACAGCACGCTGCACGAGATGTGCCGCCACCTGCCCCAGACCTCCGAACAGTTCCTAAAGATCAAGGGAGTGGGGGTGAAGAAGGCAGAAAAGTACGCCGAGCCGTTCCTCAAAGAAATCGCTGCCTTCTTGAAGGGAGAACCTGCGAAAGTTTAACCCTGCTCTTCCTTTTTCAGCGTGCGGCGAACCGCCTTGCGTAGCATGTGGTACTCGTCCCACACGTACTCCCAGTCCGCGCTTTCCATCAGGCGTTCCACCGCCTGAACCAACTCCGACTTGAAACGGTTGAGCAACACCTGCTCGTTGTACCGCAACCCGATGAGGTTCTTGAACGAATCGCACACCACGGAGAGAGGACCGCTCTTTTCGGTGAGCACGCTGTCCCAATCGGTCATGGACTCCACCAACCCGTACAAGTCTTCCTCCACCCGGGTCTGGATGTCTTCATCGCTTTCGTTGCAACAATCCTCGAACTGCTGCATGCTTTGCAGCGTACCTTCCTTCTTGGTCTTCAACCTCTTCTGGATACGCTTGGCCATCTCGCGGATGCGTTCCTTCTCTTCCAGCTGCTGGTAGCGCATCTCCGCGTACTTGGACTTGAAACCCAGCCGCTGGTATAGAATGCGCGCAGGGTTGTCGTATTCCACGTGCAGTGCAATGTTCCCCGAGCACAACTCCACGGTTTTTTGAATCAATCGACGACCAATACCCTGCCCACGGAAATCGCGGTGCACCGCAATGTACACAAGGATGTGGCTGGGTATGTACCCTTCCATGGCGGTGTCGTTGATCACCACCACGCCCACAAGCTTACCTTCCTGTTCACCGGTAAGGATGAACCCTCCCTTTCCTTCCGCCGGGTCCAGCGCGTAGTCGATTGCCTTTTCAATCTGGTCAGGCTCGTCGCCGTACTCGTCCAGGTGGTCAAACAAGAAATCCACCACCGCTTTCCGGTCCATCTCGTAATCGTGGTAAAACACGCGAATATCCAAACTGTTCCCTCCTTACATTTTTTTCCTGGGATCACCGCATACGGGTGCGGCTTCTCTCCAATTTACCACGATTTTCAACTTTTGTCAAAAAAAATCCGTATGTTCCCCACCAAAAGCGGAAAAGGATTTGGTGGTTATACATAAGCTAAAAACTTGATTTGGTTCGAATAAGATAAAGCCCCTCGGGTGAAATAAAATAAAATACCTTGCGTCTATTGGTATGAAACCAACGAGGGGGACTAATGATTCCCCCATTCAGATGAAAACGAGGGAGGAATGAAAATGAGTTTACTGATTCGCAAGGCAAGGGAAGATGATTTCTACAAGACGTTCGTGGACATGCAGCGTGAGATTGACAACGTGTTCAGCGGATTCCTGGGAGGAAACGTGGCAACCGGAAAGCGATGCCGGATGCCGAGCGTAGATGTATACGAGACCGAGAAAGACTATTCCTTCGAGTTCGAGCTTCCCGGCATGAAGAAAGACGACATCGAAGTCAACGTGGAAAACGACGTGCTCACGGTGCAGAGCAAGGTGAAGGAAGAGAAAGAGGAAGACCGCGAAGTGGAAGGCCGCAAGTACCACGTGGTGGAGCGCAAGATGGGAACGTTCAAGCGGCAGTTCATGGTCCCTGAAAACGCCAGCCCGGAAGGCATCAAGGCCAAGTTCGAGAACGGTATCCTGGTGCTCACGCTCCCCAAGAAAGAAGAAGCCCTTCCCAAAAGCATCTCCGTGGATATCGAGTAATAGACC
>DAOPKN010000064.1:4354-10948 GCA_035391225.1 Thermotogota bacterium | reverse complement strand
ATCCCCAAGGGTGTGGTGACCTGCGCGGGAATAAAAAAGTGGTTCTCGAAAAAAGGGGGAACCGTGGGAAAGCATATTGGGGAGAGCTTTTCTTGTTTTGGGTGATCAATGAACGTCAAAAAAGTGGAAAAAGCTTCCAATCCTCCTCTTCGAGCCATGGTTCACCGCCAGCAACCCCAAAGCGTATTGCACCAAATGCGAAAGCTGCCTGGGGCGAGAGAAACGGGCAAGATCGTAGAAGGAACGGACGGAATCTGGTATAATAGAGGTGCTTGGTAAAGATCTTGTCATACTTTATCCTACGATAATTGGGATAACCCCGTTCCCGGGACGATTGGCGAGGACAGGGTATTAGTCGTGTCCACCTGCATCGTTTGGGTTTGTGTATGTTGCTCCCAAAAACAACCCCTTCTTTTCAAATGGTGCCATTTTTTTCCCGCTTTCTTGGAATTTCCTTGCGCAAATTTTTCGTGGGGGACAGGACTTTCCGGGTTCTATCGCATAAAAAAAAGACGGAAAGGGAGGATATCGTGAAAATAGTCACAAAATTAACTGCATTTATCATTTTAATCTCGGTCATCATCGTTGCTTTTTGCGGGTATATCATCATAACAATCAACACTAATTCTGAATTTACCAAGAGTAACAACCAAAATTCCCAAATTTGGAATTATGCCTGGCAAGTGAAGTACATCGATGAACTTCTCACCCATTCCATAGCACGTTACATTCAAAGTGGGAATTCCTCTTGGATGGACAGGTACAATGAGTACGTGGGAGATTTAGATAATGCGTTCGAAAAGATCGATGAGATTGCCAGCGATGAAGAAAAAGCGATTTTTGACAGGGTTTCTGACGTGAACAATACATTGATCGAGTACGAGATAGAGATCGCCGAGCTGGTTCAACAGGGAAGAGCCGAGGATGCCAAGGATATTTTGTACGGGGATTACCTTGTCAAGAAGGAGGAATACTCTGCCGCAGTGGAGGAATTCTTTTCGGTTCAGGATAAGAAGTTCGTGGAGGGGCTCCAAGAGAATCTTGCATTTGATGCTCGGTCCCGGAAACAGTTGCTCGTGATTGTCCTTCTTTCCATTGCTGCTTTCTCCATCATAGTTGTAAGCGGGATTTTCCTGTCGATTAGTATCGTTCGACCAGTGAAGAAACTTTCCGAATCCGTGGGGGTTTTCGGAAGCGGGGAACTAACGGTTCATTTCGAACAAAAGGGAAATGATGAAATGACGACGGTAGCCATTGCCCTCAATAAAATGGCGGAGAACTTGAGAAGTTCGATTTCGGCTGTAAAAGAATCTGCCAAACAGGTTGGACATACCTCCATGAATCTCTTTACCGTGGCATCGGAACAGGAGGAAATGGTTCACATCCTGATAGAGCAGTCGGATCAAGTAGAGGGAAACATTCAAAACACGTCTGCTTCTATCGAAGAAGTCACATCCGGAGTGGAAGAGGTTGCCGCTAGTGCCCAGGAGGTATCGAGGAATTCCCAGGAATTGGCAAATGATATCAGCGAGACAGAAAAGGCTGTCAAAAAAGGACAAGCCGAGTTGAAGAAGCAAGGCGAGCGGATGAAAATCGTGGGTGAGCAAAACAAAACTGCCACGCAGCTTGTAACGACCGTCGCGGAGAAGGCGAACAACGTGCAAGAGATTGTGAATACGATCTCTTCTATCGCGGAACAGACAAACTTACTTGCTTTAAACGCTGCCATAGAAGCCGCAAGAGCCGGGGAGGCCGGAAAAGGGTTCGCAGTTGTGGCCGATGAAATCCGGAAGTTGGCCGAAGAGAGTCAAAGTGCGTCTTCCAACATCGCAAAAATCTTGAACGAGATCGATGAGGGGTCGGATATGGCCAATTTGGCAGTGAAAAAAACCGTTGAGCTTTACAACCAACTCAATGAGAGTTCCCAAATAATTGTAGATGAATTTGATAAAATTTTCGTTTACATGGAGAATATCAATCACCGCGTGGAATCCCTCTCGGGAGCCGCGCAAGAACAGAGTGCCTCCGCTGAAGAAATGGCATCGGCCATGGACGCTTCCGCAAAAGCCATTTCTCTGATTTCCGAAGAAATGCAGAAAATGAACCAAGCAGTGCATTTGCAGAAGGAGGAAACCGGGAAAATCTCGACCGCCGCATCTGAGATGAATACACAAGCCAAGAATTTGGAGGAACAAACGGATTATTTCAAATTGTAATCCCTTCGTGTTCTCGCGGAAGAACCCTGGTTTGGGAAAAAAAGTTGCTCCCAGAACTTCCCCAAAATCTCAGCAAGTCTTACGTTAGTTTGTCCACCTTTTTCAGAATCTTGTCCAAGATTCGTGCGATAACACGGTAGGTTTCCCGTATGCCTTCCAAGTAGGATTCTTTTTCCCCGGGTGGGATGGAAAGGTACCTATGTATCGTTCTGCGAAAAAGGGGCATGTACATCCCTAAGGAGAAAAGGAGCCGTTGGTTGTGGGGGTGATGTTCCTTGCCCACGGAAAGACCAATTTGTTCGGACTCAAACTACGCAACTTCGCGAGGGAAGGCACGCGAAAACGAGAGCAAAGGGACATAATCCAAGAAAGATCGCAGCTTTTTCCCTGGGAAACGGGAGAAGCTGCGTGTTTTTTGGGGAAAAAATGGCAAGAAACGAAAAGGGAGGCGAAAATCTGGGAAAAGGAAGCGTGGAACGCGTACCCCACGTTCGGAAATGAGCCGCACTGGGGTGCGGCGGTCCCAGGGGGAAGGGGAAATCGCTTTGCGTATTCCTTTTTTTGCCGCGAACCGTAAATGCTATAATGGCACAACCACGCACGAGGAGGGTTTCCCCATGAAAAAGACACCGATTGTTTTGTTGTCCGTTTTTTTCCTTGTTTCCTTGGCTTTCTGGACGGGATGCGCAACTCCCAAAGGTGGAATAGACATCTCCCTTCGCCTCCTGGAACCCAGCCTGGAAGCAACCGGTGTGGACCTGGTTCCTCTATTCCAATGGGAAGTGCAGTTCAAGGGTGCGAAACCACGGAACGATTTTCATTACACGCTTCACGTTGCACCCCGGGGCCAAGCATTTGGCGAAGGCATCACCCTTCGCCAGGAAAAGGCGTATTGGCCGGATCCGCTGGTGGCCGGGGGAGAGTTCCATTGGATGGTGGAACTCTCGCTCGAAGGACAGGCGACGGTTTGCAGCGATGAGGGTTTCTTTTCCACGCGGGAGTACTACGTGGTGCAAGTGCAGGTTGACCAGGGAAGTGGGGGACAAATCCGGGTAAACGAGGGGCCCTGGGGAGACAGCTTCACCCTTGATGCCCCTGCTCAACAGCAGGTACTGCTCGAGGCACGCAGCCAGCCCGCTTTTGTCTTCGAGGGATGGTACGCGGGGGAACGGTACCTTGGCAACGACAACCCGATGGCGTATACACCCAGCTATGCCTCGGCCATGCGGTACAGCGAAAGCGACTTGCAAGTGCAGGCGCGATTTGTACCGAAACAGCTCGTGCTCACGGTGCAAGCGAGCCCGTCGGAACATGGGCAGGTGCGCATCGGAGAAGGGGAATGGGGGGAAAGGGAATCGCTGGAGCTGGAGACGGGGCAAAAAGCGCTGCTGCAGGCGCAACCATTCGAAGGCTTCCGCTTCGTGGGTTGGTTCTTGGAAAACGAGGCTACGTCCCGGGTTCTATTCCTGGACGATCAAAACCCACTGGTTTTCGAACCGGTTGACAGCTGCGAAATCTTGGCATCGTTTGTGCCCGTTACCTACACGGTCACACTGGAATCCTCCCCGAGCGTGGGCGGAAACGTGCGTATCAACGGTGGGCAATGGGGAAGACAGTGGGTGGAAGACTTCCCGTTAGGGGCCAACGTGGAGGCACGTGCACTGGCAGCATCGGGGTACACGTTCGACGGTTGGTTCGAAGACGGCCAAAGGGTGGGGCAAGGTGCCAGCCTGGGCTGGACTGTACAGGGTGAGCGCTCTTTGGTGGCCAGTTTCTCCATTCCTCCACAGCCTCCCGTGGTGCAACCCCCCACCCAACAGTGGGTCTTCCACGTCGAAGCTGCTTTTTCCTCCAGCCCGGCGGTGGGAAGCGACGGCACCATCTACATCGGCGCGAATGATAACCATCTGTATGCCATCAACCCCGATGGAACCCAGAAGTGGGCGTTCCCCACGGGAGGGCAAGTCCAATCCAGTCCAGCCCTGCGAAGCGATGGGTGCATCATCGTAGGCTCCTATGACCATAACGTGTACCTGGTCAACCCGAACGGAACGGAAAACTCCCGGGTGGAAGCGGGTTCACCGATTCCCTACAGCCCCGTAATTGGTGCGGATGGCACGGTATTCTGCCACACCTTTTCCGCGCAGGGTTTCGTTTTCGCCAACCAATCGGGGACATCCAAGTGGGAAAAGAACCTGGGTTGTTACGTTTGCTCCGAACCTACGGCCAACGGTTCGTACCTTTTCGTGCCGGCAGATGACCAGAAACTCCACGCCTTGGACCTCTCTTCCGGGGAAGAGTCCTGGGCATTCAGCGAGTCCTCCCTAATGCGTGGGAGCCCCGCGATTGCCAGTGACGGAACCGTGTACATCGGAACATCCTCCCGGTTGTATGCCCTTGACCCCACGCAAAACCCCACCCAAGTGGGGGATGAAAAGTGGAAATTCCCAGCTGAGGTTCTGCCGGGCAAGAATTTCTCCTACACGAAACCCGTCATCGCACCCGACGGGACGATATACGCCCCTGCCAGTGATGGTCTGTACGCGATACATCCCGACGGAAGTCTCAAATGGCAACTCTCTTCCTCCATGATAAATACCGCACCCCTGGTGGGGAACGACGGAACGGTTTACGCGGTGTTTCAGAACGGGATGCTGTACGCGCTGGAACCACAGGATGGTTCGGAAAAATGGTCCCTTGACCTGTTAAGCTTCGTGGGGTCCAGCCCCGCGATGGGACCAGACGGAACACTGTACATCGCCACGCTAAACGGGGACCTTTTCGCCTTTTCGAGTTACAGTACAGCTCTTGCCAACTCCTCGTGGCCCAAGTTCCAGAAGGACGCTGCCAACAGCGGTAGAAAGTAACCAAGAGTGGCCGACGAAAAATTACGACCCGCACTGGGGTGCGGCGTTCCCAGAGAAAGTCGCGAGGCAGTAGAAAGTACGGGCGAAATATGGTATAATTAAGGTGCTTTGTAAAGATTTCGTCATACCTTATCCTACCACAAATGGGATAGCCCCGTTCCCGGGAAGGTTTGCGAGGACGGGGCCTTTGTTAGGTCTACCTGCATCGTTTGGGTATGAGGGATGGAAACATGGCCGTGTGGGAGAGACTTTGACGACGAAAGAAAAGTACATAGACCAAGAAGAAGCGCAGCTTTTTCCGCGAGCAACGGGGAAAGCTGCACTTTTTTTTTGGGATTCCCGTACGGGGGCGCTCGATGCCCTGATTTTCCGTAAGGGGAAAACTCAAACACGAAATACCCGACTTCACGCGCATGCGAGCATGGGGAGGAAGAAGATGAGAATTCTGCGAAAAGTGGTTCTTGTTGTGTTTTTCGTTTTTTTCTTGGTATCTTGCAGCCAAATGGGATCTCCCGACGTAGCTCCAAAAGTGTGGTTGAGATCTCCAGCGTTTGACCAGACCGGTGTAGGGCGGGAAGTGCTCTTTCAATGGTTTGCAACACCCTGGAATCCGGGCGTCGATTCCCAATCGTCGAGAATCAGCGGCAGGGGGGAGTATGAAATCGATCATTTCGTGCTATCGTATGGCGAAAAGAGCAAGTGGGGTACTTGGGAGATGGAGACGGATTACGTTCGCATCGAAACAACTGCCACTTCCGCCGAGAGCCGGGAACTGTTATACGATACCGAGTATTATTGGACCGTCACGGCGTTCCAATGGGTTCTGGATTCTTCTTCCTCGGGGTTTGTTAAGAAATTGGTGTGGACAGAGGCGGGGCCACGGCAATTTACCACCATGAAAGAACCCGGAGAAATGGTTGCCATAGCCCCCGGCCAATTCACGATGGGAGACAACTTCCACCCTGCATGGGAGGGAGGGGAAACACCACCCTGGTATTTCGCCGATCAGCCCGCTCACGCGGTGAGTTTGACGAGGAATTTCGAAATCGGCAAGTATGAAGTCACGAACCAGGAGTTCGTGGAATTTCTCAATAGCGCAGCCGTTCCTTTTTACGAGGAAGACATACACAATCCCATAGACGGGAAAGGATGGCTGAACGGGCATCCGGTGATTGAGACGAGCAAGGATGACCCCTCCACGGGAATCTATTATGACCCCATCGCGCAAGAGTGGAAGACGAAAACGGCCTGGACGAACACCAACGTCGAGCCCAACGTAATCGTTCCGCTGAACTATGCCGCGATGCCGGTCGTGCGCGTTTCCTGGTATGGCGCGGCTTTCTTCTGCGATTGGCTCAGCCAAATGTCGGGGTATGCACAGGCGTATGATTCTTCTTCGGGAGAGGTACGGAACGTTCCCCGCGACAACGGAGGCTACCGGCTTCCCACGGAAGCGGAATGGGAGTATTGCGCACGTGGAGGCGGAGGGGACACGCTCTACTCGGGTACGA
>DAOPKN010000064.1:0-4254 GCA_035391225.1 Thermotogota bacterium | reverse complement strand
CGAACCATTCTGCCCGAAGGTTCGCAACAGTAGGTACCTGCGCTGCTACGGCAATCGTTCGACCTTCTTGAGGATCTTGTCCAAGATTCGGACGATCACCTGGTAGGTGTCCCGTAGATCTTCCAGGTGGAGTACCTTGGCCTGGTGTGGAATGCAAAGGTACCGATCAATCATTCCGTGGAACGTGGTCATCGACATGACCAGGTTGAAGAGTGTCCGGTTGTTCCTGGGGGCAAGAATCTTCCCGACGGAAAGGCCAATGTGCTCGGAGATGACGAAGATGTCTTCCCCCTCGAGGTATTCCGCGAAACAGTTCCCAAAGGGGTCACGAACCGTGGGGTGGAATTTTTCATCCGTTTGGAGAAAACGGAAGATCTTCTCCTTTTCTTGTTGCGAAGCATGATACAAGATGGCAGTCCGGTTTTTTCCCCCGGGATAGTCCAAGAAAAAAGGATCTTCTTCCTCGCCCATGTAGAATTCGGGGGAGTAATAGCGGCATTGGAGCTCGAAAGGATACGGGAGAAAGTTGTTGCCGCCCAAAATGGCGTGAAGCACCTCTTCGATCGGGTCGTACAAGATTCCCATTCCATTCCTCCTCCAGCGCAAAGGAATTCGGGCCATGTGCACCGGGGTATCATACCACTTTCATTTCCAAAAGAAAAAGAATCGGTGCATTTCGTGGATGCTGGAGGTGTACAACGCGTGGGGGGAAACAAAATCGACGGGATGTGGTGTTTGGGGGTTCACAGGATCAAAAAGAGAAGCAGTGCCACGGAGAACCCTGCCACGAAACTTCCGATCATGATCCCCAGTGTCTTGGAATAGCCCTTCGGGGAGAGTTCCCCCTCTTTGTCCATCCGCTTGATCGTGGGAAAGAGCCGCCAGAAAAAGGACAGGATGGAAAGGATCAGGGCGATCACGGCGAACAGTTGGGTTTGCTCGCTGCCGGTGAACAAGATCACCAGCAACAACCCAACGAAGATGAGCTTGGTGCCCGCCACCCAGTTGACCAGGTAGCTCACCAGCGAATGGATGCGCGGGTTTTTCTTGGACTCCTCGTAGGCGTTGAACACCCCGACACCGTTTCCCATCTTGGATCCGGGTGTGAAGTAGAGCATGAGGATGTTGAGCGATTCCAGTACCAGGAAAACGATGATGGCAATTCCAAGAATGGTCATGTTTTTCCTCCCTGTTCACCGTGATAGGCACGGCGGTTTGTTGTTACTCCTCGTCAGGAACAAAGGCAAAGGCTTCCACGATCACTTCGATCTCTTCGCCATCGGGGGGAGCAACCCCGTCCAGAAGCCACAGGTTGATGCGCGCATTGGCTTGCCCGGCCGGGGGAACGTCGTTTCCCTCGTAGGTCCAGCGCTGCACCAGGTCTCCTACCATCGGGGCCTTGCCTTGGAAAGCTTGGAAACGTACGCTTTGCTCGGTCCATAGGAATTCGTGGGTGGAATACGTGCCTTGTAAAACGGTGGGGAATCGCGCCATGTTTCCGGAAGTGTCCCAGGGTTGCACCACGAATTGCGCGTTGTCGTTTCCTGGCTCCCCCCACCGGGAAAACTCGATGTCGATTTCGCGGTAGTGGAACTCGGGCGCCCCAGGGTCCCAGGTGAACAATCCCAGGATGGCGTTTGGGTCAAGCTCGTCGATGGGGCTGGCTACCGTGAAGCGGTAGGTGCCGTAACCCAGTGGCTCGGCGGTGTAGACCTCGGTGCACCACCATTTCCCGCTGGAATACACGATGTTGAGGTGCAATCGCCCCTGCTCGTCCACCCACACGTGTTCTTCGGCGTCCGAGAAGAAATTGGGTCCTGGCCCCACGGGGAAGGGGGAGCCTTTCACGATCCATTCCCTGCCAGAGAAGGAAAGCCTCCTTTCCTGCGCCCTTTCCACCTGTACCTGTGCCAGCGCAACGGATTTCAACCCCTGCGGGAAATCGAACTCCCCGGACATCTGGGGGGGCTGGTAGCCAGCGGGAACAAGGAAAGCCGCGATCTTACTGGCATACTCGTCGTTTGGACCGGTGGTGATATCCGCAACCCAACTGGAGTCCTCCCGGATCGGGGTAAGCCGCTGTTCCCACGTGGGCTTGTTGTACCATCCCCCGCAAAACACGAACACCGCCACCTGGAAAAACGAGGGTTCCACGTTTTCCACGCGCCCCACGAGGTTTTCCGAGCTCCCCAGCTCCGGAACGAAGGTAAACGTGATGGTGGGAATCTCCCCACCGTGAACCAGCTCGCACCCCACGAGAAAAAGCAGGGCGATTCCCGCAACCACCAGCCCGGAACGTGTGATTCTTGCCATCATGTTGCCTCCCTTCGCGAAAGCCGCATCTTTTTTGCGGCATCGCTCTCCTTACTCTGGTTCCACGCGGATCGGCGTGGTGGTGAAAAAGTCGATGGAAATGGTCTGAGGCGCTTTCCCGGGGCGAATAACCTGAACAAGGTGCGGCTGGTTGTAGTTGTGTTCGTCGAAAACCACGGAAATCGTGGCGTTGCCCAAAGCATCCGTTTGCACCTGCACGCCATGCACCACTACCCGGGCATTTTGCACGGGGTTTCCGGCTGAATCCAGCACCAGTAGCGGAAATTCACGGGTAACCTGGGCATTTTTCCACTGCAGGCTGTTTTGCACTTCCGGCGAGATGCGCAGGCTGCCAGTAATCGTGAAATCGTTCCCCATGGAGTGCCCAGGTTCTCCCCCGATGATCTCGCCTGCGATGCTCCATACGCCGTTTTGGAAGTGCACGCTTCCGAAGAAGTCCCGCGGGATGAATTCGCAGATGTGGGAATCAACGAACGTTACCTCGGAATTCCCGCTGGGCTGGAAAAACAGGTACGCGGAGTTTTTCACCGTGACGTTGGCATCGTGCACGGCGATGGGCCACTGCCCCTTCACCACGACGTCCTGCAACGCGATGTTCCGGTAGTGCAACGACACCGGCTGGCTGATTTTCAAGTTCTCGAAGCAAGCCTTTCCCCCATCCACCTCGAGGAAAACCTTTCGCAGCTCGGCATCTCGGATCGTGGCATCTGCGTCCGGGTGCAAAAAGAAGATCCAGCCCCGCTCGTAGGGGCCGTGCTCCAGCTCTCCGGTCCAATCGTCCGCAAGGACACGGCTGTTTTCCATCACCAGGGAGTAATCGGCATCAGGGATCCAGTCGCGCACGTCGAAATGCGCGAACGTTCCCCCGGATTCCAGCCCACTCACCCGCAGCCGGGCATTGGCGGGAACGTTGAGAGCAAGCGCCCCGATGGTGCTGTTCACCAAGTGGGAATCGCCCCCCGCCAGTTGCAGCAATCCGCCGATCTCGAAGACCATGGACGAATTCACCATTTCCAGTTGGGCACCTTTTGCCATTTCCAGAAGATGGATGGACGTGGGCGAATCGATGATGCGCAGGGTGCCGGAGTTGCGAATGCACAGCAACCCGCCGAACGGTTCGCTGGGGGCAATGGTGGAACGAATGATTTCCAGCGTGGCCCCTGGTTCCACGTAGATGTAGGTGTGCACGGTGGGAACGTCCCCCCGTCCTTGGAGGAACTGCGCGTCGCGCAACACCATGCGCGCACCGGGCTGCACGACCACGTTTCCCAGCTGGAGGAATTTCTGGCCGTCCAAAAGGAAATCCGAGCCGGGTTGCACTTCAAGAAGTCCCCGGTGGGTGCTCCACTCTTGGGGACACGCTTTGGAAGAGATCGTTTTGCATCCGAAAACCACGAAGTTGAATGCTGCCTCGTTGGTCCACCCTTCCCCCGGGATGAAAAAGCGCAGCGTTCCGCAACAGGGAAAGCCCGACTCCTCCAGCCCCGAAACCCATGGCAGTGACCCGATGATCAACCCCGTGGGAGGTTTGTCCAGAGGGGCATTCGGCCGAACCGCCACCCCATGGATTCCGCCTTCCATGGAGACTTCTCGTCCATCGAGCTGCATCTTCCACTCGCCCCAATTGGCAGGAAAAGAATCCAGCTGCACGAGAACCACACCCATGTCCGCATCCCAGGAAATCCCGCTTATCTGCGTTCCCCACAGCAAAACCCCGCAAACAAGTAAGAAAACAAGAAACCCCTTCCTTCTCACCACCATCGCCTCCATGGAAAAGGTTTTGCGCATGCTTCCATTATACACCGCCCCGAATCGTTTCCGGAGTCCGTCCCCTACCTTGCCCAATGGAATGGGTTCCCTGGGACCGCCGCAGCCCACTGCGGCTCTTTTGACCTGCGTTCGAAGGGAGCCGCACTGGGG
>DAOPKN010000063.1:8065-10993 GCA_035391225.1 Thermotogota bacterium | reverse complement strand
TCAATTCTCCAAGATGCTTGCGATGAGCTTGTAATGGTTCCCGAATCCCGGGTCGTTATCGGGGTATTCCTCTCCCAGGCTCAGCACGAGAACCGGGTTTTTCAGGATGTGCTCTCCCACTCCCGGGTGCTTCTTTCGGAACTCCATGTCGGTGATGGAGATGTCCTTGTATTCGGTTTCCCGGAAAGAAAAATCACCCCGGCACTTGGGTTTTCCCCAGGAATTGGTGAAGGTTTTGATCCGCAACTCAGGGGGTTTTACCAGGGCAAGCGAATACCGGCTTCTTTCCGGGATCCCTTTCAATTGGGAAGCAGAAACCAGTCGGCCGGTGTTAAAGAAAAGGGGACCACGCGGAAATGCTTTCAGGCGGGGCATCAACGAGGAAAGCGAAACCTTCTCCACCCATTCCCAACGCTTGGTGGGGTCCACCAACCAGTTTTCGGTCTGGAACGAATGATTCGCCTTCTCGATGAATGGGATTCGCACCCTGTCAAGTACCTGGCAAACGCGACCATCCACGGTACGCATGTGCTCTTCCTTTATGGACCCCTTGACATCCGAATCACCCGACACCGGGCGAACCCACTTGCGACTGTTTACGTCGATTCCCCCCACGCAGAATGCGTTGTACTTCTTGGAGCGCGCCATCAAGATCAACTCTTTCCAGATCAAGCTTTCACCTCCAATAAAAAACCCCCTGCTTACGAAAAGCAGGGGGTATCACTGGGACCGCCGCACCCCAGTGCGGCTCACTTAGGTCTTCAGGACTGCAAGTGAACGATTTCGATTTCTCCGGGATGGGCTGCGCCTTGCAGCACCTCGGCAACCCAACGACGATGGCAGTTTTCCGGGGTCGCCTCGCTGCACAGCAGGCAAATCGGTTCGCTGGTACGGATTGTTTCGAGGTAGCGGGGGATCACGTTTCGCTTCTCCAAGAGCTCCCGGAAAAGTTCCTCGTAGCGGGGGAAATCCAGTTCCTTTGCACGAAAGGCCCGGAACAACTCTTCCGAGGGGGCAAGGTCCAACTCGTGCGAGTAGTGAATGTGGGAAACCTTCTCCAGGAAGAACCCCAGGTCACGTTTCTTCGCGAAACCCGCCAACTGCGAATCGGGCGAAAGTCGGATATCCATCACCCACTTCACCCCCGCAGATTCCAACAAATCGAAGAAGGTTTGCGCACTTTTCTTTGTAAAACCAATGCTATAGAGTTTCACGATGCACCTCCTTTTGGGCGATACGGTGTGATCTTCCGGTTTTGCCGACGGTACGCCTCGACGCGTTTTTCCTCCCAAGTCCCTGGCAACCCCAGTAAGGTCATCTGGTTGGCTTGTGGAAAATAAGTAGCCACCAGCCTCTCCTCCAACTGGCGTTGCGTTTCCGATGGAGCATCGGGCGTGAGGTGCACCACCTGGAGGCCATTTTCCGAAAGCACCCGGGCAATCAACAGCCCGCGGTGGCACTCGGCGGGATCTTTCTCCGAACACACCAGGCAAAGCGTGTATCCTTTCGCTACACCCGCCTGCACCCGTTCGATGCCTTGCAAGAACCGGGGAAGCCGGGCCACCTTCTCGTAGTCCAAGAAACCATCGGCAACCAGGGAAGGTTCGTCGAGCATTCCCCCCAGGCTATCTCCCATGTGCAAGTAGCGGATTCCCCGTTCTTTCAGCGAGGCCTTCAACGTGTCCCGATTGAACTGGATGGCGTAGGCGGAGTAGGGCTGGGCTCGTACATCCACCACCACCTCCACCCCGTTCTGGCGCAGGGGACCCAGGAACACCTCCAATTCGTGGTTGGAATGCCCGAGGGTATACAGAATGCTGTCTTTTGCTTTCAACAAGAACCTCCCCTTCGGAAAGCTACGTGACTTCCTCGGTGTATTATACCCCTGGTTTTCCTGTCTCCTTCGAAGGCTTGCCCTTCTGGTTTTCTTCCTTTCCAGGATCATCAGGGTGATGCCGGTCTTCTTCATCGAAGGCAAATTCGGCATTCTCCAGGATACTTTCTCGGTAAGCTGCGGTCTTTTGGGACAGTGAATCCCATACCTGGCGAGAACCTTGTGCATCTTTCTGGAAAGCGAGGGTAGAGCGTCTTTCGAAACCAACCGACCTCGCCTCAGCAATGGCATCCATGTCCGCGCTCAGGTACACGAACTGCCAACCTTTCTTGCTTTTCTCCGCGATCATGCGCACGATATCCCGGTGGCGAAATTCCCGGCTGGCGTTCTCCTGCCCATCGGTGACCACGACCACCAGGATCTTTGCCGGCTTTTCCTGCGGACCGAGAACCGAAAGGTTTTGCTCCAAGTCGTTGATTCCACGTCCCATGGCATCGAAAAGCGGGGTACGCGCTCGTGGTACGTACGTTTCCCGACTCAGTGGGGTAACCTTTTGAACGTCCTGCCAGTGGTGAATGATCTCGTAGGGGTCTTGCGAATCGAATTGCACCAGTGTCATTGTGGCTTCCCCGGGTTGCTGCTGTTGTTGGTCCAGGAAGGTATTGAACCCTCCAATGGTGTCATCGCGAATGGGTTCCATGGAACCCGTGCGATCCAGAATAACCATGATGTGCGTGCTGTTCTTGTTCAAGAGAATTTCCCTCCTTTCATTGCCTTACATTTGAAAGCCCCCCACGAAAGGGGGGGCAAGGAATATAGCACACTGATGTTTTTTACACCCTCGTGGGTCTGGGTAAAACTGGCCTTTCCCTGTATTCGTTCACCTATTTGGAAAATCCAATACCTTTCCTGAGTGGGTACCCCCCAGGTATTATTTAGTTGCCTTCCCCCGGTCCCGAACCCCCATGCGATTCATCCATGCATACAAAAAAACTCTATCTCTGGCTTATTACCGCTTTCTGGAACATGTTTGAACTGGAATTTTCGAAATGGCTTTACTCACTCATACGGTTGCTGGGGGGATGGGATTTCTC
>DAOPKN010000063.1:0-7965 GCA_035391225.1 Thermotogota bacterium | reverse complement strand
CTTATGTTAACAAGTTTCCAAGGCAACCAAGACCATGTCTCATTGCTCAATCCTCGATTCCTTTTTGCAACTCTTGCTGGTACTCCTGCAACTTTTTGGCAGCCATTTCCCTGCTGCTGTTCAACCTCGGATTGTTGGAAGCAATTCCACCATTTCTCCCCGGAACCTCTTCCCGAATTTTCACCCCTTCGGGAACTCCCTGCCCCCCTGGGATCCGGTACATGGTGATCCGCGCGGAAATGAACCCTTCCAACGGATCCTTTTTCGTGTTTCGCCCCATCAGCCTCCAACGCAGGGCGCGCACAGCCACGTCGATGACCGTGCTAAAATTTGCCATGAGAAAAGCCACGCGCTTGGCTTCTCGGGGATCTTCCCAGCCGAAGAGCACCTGCCACATCCAAATCGCGAGAAAGAAGAGCAGGTAAAACAACCCCGTCTCGAAAATCCAACCAAACACCTTCCTTGGCTTACTTTCCAATCCCCATCCCTCCTTCGCCCTTTGGGACCGCCGCACCCCAGTGCGGCTCCCTTGACTTTCCAAAACCAAACCGTGCCGCACTGGGGTGCGGCGTACCCAGGAAAGCAACCCAGTGCGGCTGTTTACCACCCATCCCCATCATCCTCACCCATACACGGCACGAACCCCGTCTCCAGCTTGTACACCGTACCAATCCCCTCCGGGTTCACCCGGTACAACCCCGGTGATAGGATTTCCACGGAAGGGCGATCCCCATCCACGAAAATGCTCTGCGTTTTGGCAATCCACCCTTCCATCTCCTGCACCGGAACCTCGATCATCCATTGCTGCAGCGCCCTCCAAATCCTCTTGCGCTGGTCGAGGTTTTCCAAATCCTTCTCCATTTGCTGGAGTTGTTCGAAAAGAGAAGCGGTTTCACCGTTCACATCAACGATCACCGTGGCCTCGGGGAGTTTCTTTCGTACCAGTGGAAACCACTCTCCCCAGTTCCCAACCTTCAACTCCTCCCACGGCCCCTGGCGGGACACTACCTGCAACACCCCTTGGAAATACTGGGCAAGCAAACCGGGAATGTCTCTCTCGGAAAAAGTTTCCGGAAGCACTTTCAACGTCTCCACCAAGAGGGTTTTTTCATACACCCTACTGCAAAAGGGAAGCCCAGCGTCATCCAGAAGCCTGGCAACGATCACCTGCCCGTGTGAATTTCGAAAGTTGCGGTTACACCTTCCCCCCGCTTGCACGATAGAATCCAATGGTGCCAGGTCACGGAACACCCAGTCGAAATCCAGGTCCATCCCAGCTTCCACAACCTGGGTAGCCACCATGGCTTTTTGGCTTTGCACCCTTTCGCGCCGGTGCTTGGGGATTACCCAGCGCGACAGGAACGTGGTATCCTTTCCCACGATGTGCTGGCAGAGCTCGTAGGCTTTCAACGCACTTTTTCGCGTGTTCATCACCACCAGTCCCTTGCCTTTTCCAGGCAATTGATCCGGGAGATCTTGGATGGGCACATCCCCCAGGAAGCGAAATTGCTGGCGACTCCGGGGAATGGTAGCAGGAGGAACAAGGGGCGTCACATCGGAAATCAGCGGCTGGGTTGCAGTGAGCAACAGGAAGGTAGTCTGCCAATTCTGCGCGAGGAAAGCCAACGTTTCCACGAACCCTTGCCACAGTGACGGGGGGATGGCCTGCACTTCGTCCAGCACCACGAACGCGTTCTTCAGCCGATGGAAATTCATGCAGTCGTTGACCCGAGGAGAGTACAACACGTCCCAAAAATGCACCATGGTGGTGAACACGATAGAAGAATCCCAGTAGCGGAAGGCTCGGATGAAGCGTCCTATGCCACAGCCTTCTTTTTCATTGCCATCGTGGGAAACCAGTGAATGGTCTTCCTGCACGTTGTCGAAGATCTGTCGGGCCACGCGCACATTTTGTTCCACGATACTGATAAACGGAAGCACGTACACAAGCGAAAAAGGCTGGAGTTTCTCGGCGATCTCCAACGCCATGAGCGTTTTTCCCGCACCAGAAGGAAGGGTCAACACGTTTATTCCAGGTTGCTGGATGCGCGGAATGGATCGCAGCACATCTTGTCGCAGTCCCTCCCTCCATTTGGATAACGGGGTCGGCGGAAGCGTTCGCACAACCGAATCCACCGAATGTTCTGCCGTTAACTTGTGAAACGATATTCCCGGAATGTTCATGGCATCCAACCTGTCCGCGGTAACAAAGAGCGAGCACTTGGCCCGCGTGTTCAACCAATCTTCCAGAGTTGGCTGGAACATCAAGATGCGGGATTGCACTTTTTTCCAATTGCCGGGATCCCATTTTTCCACCGGAAGGATTTGCCCCATCCGCTTGTCGGTTTCTTCCCTTCCCAAGCCATTCCAAAAACTCTGCGCCAGGTCCACGTTTTCCAACTGGCTATGGTGGCGTCGCACGATTTCTGCTTCCAGCAAATCCCCGGTTTCCTTCAACGTGAAAAACGCCGAAGGCTCGGCGTGGGGAAACCGAACCCTCGGGTTTTGCAAGTGGCGTTGGAACTGCGGGTGGTTCTTGGCAAGATCATGCGTAAGGCAAAGGGTTTCCAGGTCTACCTCGATGCCGTGCTGGGCTGCGATCGAGCGGGCCAACCTCCACACACCTTCCAAGTGGTCCACCAGTTTCTTATCCCCATGGCTGTTTCCATGGATCGAACCAGCATACTTGCTCCAATCCAACGCGGGACACCTCCCCTCCGGAGACCGGACCCTTGAGGAAAATTTTGCCTCCCCGCGGGTGGAACAGCACGCTGACGCTTTTCATCAACCGGCGCTCGAACGTCATTTGAAACGGCATCACCACCATTTCGAGTTCCCCCGTTGCCTTCAGGTCCACTGGGGGTGGATCCTGGCTTGCGCAGGGAACAACCGAATCGATTCCCTTTCCTGTCTCGGCTTCCTCCAGGGGAAAGTGGCCAATGAAACGAATTCTTGCAGGTGCGTAGGCAACCCCCAGGAAGGGGGAGAAGGGGAAAATCCCCTCCTCCAAGTGAGTGGTCAGTTTTTGACCCAGTGGACCCTTGTAATACACGCGGAAGGCGGGGTCCTTCAAGAATTGGTGCTTGACCTGGATGCGGGGGAATTTGTCGGGGTTCTTGGTGTTGAGTAGGTTCAACGAATGCGAGGCAAAGCGAATGGGCTTGCGAATGGCAATGGCCACCTGGCTACCCACCATTTGCTTCCAGTACAAGGCATTCCCACCGCGGGTTCCCGACCCGTTCTCGATCCCCAAGATGGCACCAAGAATTCCAGCGATGGCAGTGGGTGGTGGGATCGGATATGATACCGAGGAAGTGGTGGTATACGGCCTTCGAAACATGCCCAGGGAACCCTCGATGTCGAAAACAACGGCTTGCTTCTCATCGAAGTTGGACATCACATTCTTTCCCCCTCCAGCATGGCGGTTGCGAGAAGGTCACCTCGGGGCATGCAACCACACGGATTTCCTCGATCCATTCCTCCACGCGCTGGATGGAGCGATTGAACTCGGAAAAGTCCAGGGAACACTCCTGCAAGGAACGAAGGGCCAGCTGTTCATCGTCTCCCAGTGGATTACCCTGCGGGGACACCAAGCGCACTTTTTCATCCAGGCTGCCCAGGTGGTTCATCACACCTTCCTTGTACACGATTTCCAGGAGCAAAACGGGAGAATGTTCCATCTTGCTGCGTGTCACGAGGTTCCGGGTGCCGTTCCACAATCCATCTCGAAGGGCTTGCACGTCGCTTTCCTCCATCCCCGTCCCCTTGGATGCTGCCTGGTTTACGATTGCACTGGTTCCCATGAGGGCAAAGGGCACGATGAATTCGCTGCGCAAGGAACGGTTGGTATCATCCTTAGTGGCAAAGGCAGAGTTCCCTTGCACGAAAACCACCCGCACGCGATGCAGCGAACGTCCCCACTTGAACTGCACGGGCCCCGTCCAACTCAACGATTCCTTTTGCAACGCGAACACCACCCCAAAAGCACGCACGTCGATGCAGTGTTTCAGCTGGGATGCACGGTCTGCCCCGGGGAACTTTTTCGCCAATTCCTGGGCCTTTTGCGACAACGACTTACTCTGGCCATCCACGAACACGTCTCTCCCCTCGCGCTGCCACTCATCCCGCACCGTTCGCTTGATCCGCACGTCCGAGGAAAGGGCCTGCCCGGTGTCATCGTCGAAGCGTGGTTGGTTTTCATTCAACGGATCACCGTTTGGATTCGCGTCTTTCACGCGGTACAGGAAAAGAATTTCCCGCCGTTTCTTAATCAATCTGATCTCCTCCTTCTTCTTCAACAAAGCTTTCGGATTCCTGCTGCGATTTCTCCAACTCCGGGAAGAGCTGGAAGAAAAAACCATAGCTGTTGGTAAAAGCCACCGCCAAGATGAAATTGCCCTCCACCCCAAGTGACGTTCCGTTTCCACGGAAGAGAAGTTCGCCAGCCTCACCCAAAAGTTGGTTAAGCTTCCAGCTGTAATACACCTTGTACGCCCGAAGCAGCATGGGAACGCGGGCCAAATGCGTTTTCAGTTCCTTCATGGTCACCTTTCCCCAGTTCAGTTGCCGCGTAAGGGGGGCATTCAGCAGTTGCTTTCCCTGGCAAGAAGCGATTTGCCCCAAAACAACCCCGCACAAAAAAACCCCCTTGCCCTCGGGGGTTTTCAAGTACGCGTCTTCGAATGGTTCCCAAAATCCTTGATTCAAGCGGATTCCTCCTTTCCGTTCCGTGCCAAAATAGCCCGGTTCACCCGATCCAAAAATTCGGTCAAAACAAGTTGTCCGCGCAACTTCCGACCTACGAACTCTCCGCGGCTGAACAGAAAGGGGTAACGCTGCACGAACCCTTGCTTCACGACTTCCACGTTGATCGTACTCGCTTTCAACACCTGGGAAACGATGTGCATCCCAAGCGTTTCTTTTCTCACATCGGAAAACGCACGCAACACGAAGCGAAGTGCTTGGTCCAGCGAGGTTCCCAACCCTTCCCCTTGCGAATGCACACGGCACGCATCCTTCCACGCCGAGAACAAAACCCGGAACCAGCTCGGGGAAACATCTTCGACCATGGAATGCACCATTTCCTTCGCCTGGCTCTGCTCCCAGAACACGAAGTGGAAAACCAGCGGAAGGTCTTTCGAAAGCAATTCCTGGAACACCAGCTCCTCGATCCGGTCCTTCCGGGACTCCACGTAGTCCTGGAACTTACCCAGCAGAAACCTTTTTTCCGGGCCCTCGCCAATGATTTCGGGAATCAGCCACACTTTCAACCCGGGAATCCAACCGCGCATGCAAAAGTTCTCTTCCACCCTCCTGCGCCCTTGCGAAACGCGCTGCTGGCAATCCGAGCAAATGGGGAAAACCTTGTTCCTTTCTTTTTTTTTCATCCCCGGCAAAACGTGGGGCTTGTCGAACGTCGCAAAAGCGAACACCGAATCCAGGTTCCACCAATCCTTCGAACTCTTTCCGCAAAGTGCGCATCTCTGGTTGGCGTCTCCTTTTCCCCCGCCATCGGCCAACTTGGACAAGAAATACTCCCGGAAACAGTCCAAATCACCTGGATAGGAAAAAGCCCCGGCGTGGGATACCCCGAAAACAAGCACCCACTTCTCCTTGGGATGGAAAAACGCGGAAAACCGGGACAATTCCTTTTTCATTCCCGAGTCGATGACCTGCAACGAACCAGGGGAAAGCAACTGTTCCTTCACCAGGTCTTGGAGCACCCGGTACTTCAACCTGTCGAAACCGGCATCAAATTCCCCGTTCAGCAGCTTGGAAACCGCCCCATTCTCGGTGAAAACCGGCGAGAAACTCCACTTCGCCTGTGGGCTGGACGTTTCCTTGCACAAGTACGCCCTCTTCATTTGCTCCGGGCTACGATTTCCAGGCACCATGTCCGAAACGGACAAGCTGACTCCCTGCACATCAAACGGTGGAGAAAGGGAATTCACTTCCAACCCCACCAACAACACCTTAACCTTAGCCACATCCCCCGGAAGCTGCACATGGGGAAGGAAAGGATCATTCGAAGACCCCTCCCCCAACTGCTTAAACGCGTTGAGTAAACCCAAGTCAACCTAACCTCCTTCTTCCATTTTCAGAATTTCTAGTCCGACAAACGTAAGCAAGTCCTCTAAAATTTGCCTGTCCTGTTTTCCCCTTGAAATGAAGAAACTGCAGAAATCCCGAAGACCTTCCTGCTTGCATGCATACTTGCCAAGTTCCGGGTACAAGCTTATGAGTACGCCTTCCTCCAGGTTCAGTTGATTCTCGGGAACCAGATCCAAAAGTTCATCCGGGTTGAAACCTGCGTTTTCGAGCTTACACCGAAGCACCGGATTCCCTCGAAGTCCTGGCTCAAACCCCGAAACGATGAACCCACTTTCCTTGGAAATGCTGGCCAAGAAAAGCCCGTACTGCTCGGGATACTGCTGCTCGAAGTAATCCGGTTCCAAACGGTTTGCTCTTCCAAACGATTTCATCATTTTCAAGCTTTCTCGAAACAATCTTTTCTGGCTCATCACCGTGACACGGACTTTCCTCGCCCTTCTATTCTCTCTGGAGCAAAGCAAATCCACGCCAAATCGCCGGATCCAAAGAAAAAAGTTCATGCTTCCACCTCCCCTGGGACCGCCGCACCCCAGTGCGGCTCTTTTCCTTCGAAGCAGCCTACAAACTGACCAAGTATCCACTCACGATTTGAACCGTACCGCAACGGAGCATTGTCGAAACCAATTCGTGCACCTCTTCTTCTGAACAGAGTCCTGGCGTGAAAAGCCGGTAAAGGTCAGAAAAATCCCGCGGGAAATCACGGATGGAAGAAAGAATCTGGCGCCGAAACTCTCCCGGGTTTTGGTTGGGTTCCTCATCTTCGAAATCTTCGTAGTCTGCGGAGCGCATCCCCGGGGGAATCGTACATCCAAAGCTTTCCGCATCCTCCATGAAAAAGTCCTCCGAGAACCCGTAAAACTCCATCGCGGTATCCAAGTCCATCCCGTATGCATCCATCATGAATTCGTCCATGCAATCACCTCCTTTTTTGAATTCTCAAGTGATATTGCACACTGATTCTTTTTTTGATTCTCCTCAGGCCCAAAACTCTCAGTCCTGCTTTTGCTGCATCCTCTTTTCGATGGAGTCGATCTTGTTCAACAACTGGACCAACTGATCCCGGGAAATTTCCACCATTTGGCCACCGTTTTGGCCAGCCTTTTCGAGTTGCCCCTGGTTTCCCGGATCGAGAAACTGTTCAAACGCCGAACCAACTTTCTTCCGAGCCTTGTCATTTCCGAGGAGGTACCCGAACCCGACAGCGACGGCCGTCGTAAACAATTCTCCCAAATCCAAATCCTTCACCTCCTTCCTGCTTCCTCAACGGATATTGCACACTGAACCTTTTCAACCCCTTTGCCATACATCAAAACAAGAAACCCCGTTCCCGGAATTGTTCCTGGGAACGGGGTTTCTTGTTTTTCCACATTCCTCGAAAAGAATAACTGGTTTGGGGCGATACATCTGGTCCATTTTTGGATTATCGAATACATAGGTACTTTCCCTGGGACCGCCGCACCCCAGTGCGGCTCTTTTTCGGAACGTTGAGCAACGAGAAGGAGGCTTCCCATTGGTGGGCCATCCGTTTCGTTCCCACAAGTGCAGCTTGGTTTCCCAGTTTTCCACCCTCTTGTTATTGCCTCAACTTCCCAGATTTTCACCTCCTTTTTCGTTTCTTCCCTTTTTTCCCAAAAGAATACGCAGCTTTTCCCGTTTCTCGCGGAAAAAGCTGCGCTTTTTCTTGGTCTATGTTCTTTTCTCTTCTTTTTCGCGCACCTTCGCCCGCGAACTTGCATACTTTGGGTCATAGGTAGGCTTCAAACTGGGATCAAGGTATATAACCTTGCCCTGCTAACTCCGTTTCCATCCCTCATACCCAAACGATGCAGGTAGACGTAACAAAGACCCCGTCCT
>DAOPKN010000062.1:0-11079 GCA_035391225.1 Thermotogota bacterium | reverse complement strand
GCAAAAGCGGGATGTCCGGTGCTCCTGGCTTTTTCCCCGAATAAAGGGATTCCAATGGGATTGGAGTTGAAGGAAGGTCTGCAAGAAACCCTTGGTTACCTCCGGGTACTGAAAGGTATGCTTGAAAAAAAGGTCACTTCCGTTTTCCATGCGTTTCTCCTTTCCAATCGGGTACCCCCATTATTACAGCCAGAGCGAAAAAACCGCCGTGTACCGAACGGTACGCACGGCGGGGTGAAAGGACGGCTACTCAACGAATGGGTAACCTCCTACTCTATCTGTTTAGCCTTTTTTCAAGGGTACACAGATATCCACAACGGTCTTGCCTTCCTCGGAACTTTTCACATCCTTGGGGTAGAATTCGAATCCCGGACGGTCGTCGGGAACGTAGCCACTTTGGGGCAACCACTGCCCGTACACCCAGCTCCAGGCAGCACCGTATTCCTCGGTCCCCAGCTCGAAGCGGGCGAAAACGTAGGGGCCTGCGGGGATTTCCATCTTTCCCACGTCGCCATCCACCTGGGTATCCTCGGGAACGGTAAGGCAGACGCTGGTGCGCAGCTTGGCTTCCTCGGTCACCGCAGGGTCGTCGTGGTAGATGATCAAGAAATCAGCGTTCTCCCTTTCCAGCAGCCCTCGGGGGCCCGCCCAGCCACACAACCGGTTGAACAGGTTTTCAAAAAGGGCACCATCCCCCTGGTAGGGTCCAATGTAGCGGACGTAGGCAACCGTGGTCTTGGGGAAATCCTTCACTTCCACGTGCGTGCTTGGCTTGTCGTTCATGCGCATCCTCCTCTGTTTTTGTTGGTTGACCTGGTAATTATAGAGATCCGAGGAAGATTTTTCTTTCCCAAAATTGCCCTGGATTTGACCCAGGTTGCTCTGTTGGAAATCCATGCTGGCATCGTACTTGCGCCTCCAGGCGGATGGGGTCTTCCCAAAGAAATCCCGGAAAGCCCTGCTGAATGCGGAAGAACTGGAAAACCCACAGTCCAGCGCCACATCCGTGATCGATCGCGCGGGATCTGTCACCAGTATGGTTGCGGCTTTTTCCACGCGCACCCGGGAAATGAATTGCCCCAGGGTTTCGCCCAGGAACGCGGAGAAGATGCGATGGAAGTGGAAACGGGAAAACCCTGCCACCGAAGAGAGTTCCTCGAGCGTCATGGGGCGTTGCAGGTTTTTCTCGATGAAATCCATCACGAGGTTGATCCGTGCGATGTATTCTTGGAGCAAGACTGTTCCCCCCTTATCCGTGGATGGGAGATTATAGCACGAAGAAAGGAACCACCCCTTCCCCCTGGGTGCGCTGCACCCCAGTGGGCAGGATAGATGATCTTGTATCTTGACTGGGAATCAGGATAACAAAAGCCCCCGAAGGGGCTTTGTTTTCAAAGGGAGGGATTTTTACCGTCTGCCGTAGTGGTTTCCGGTTCCGTCCTGGGGGGTTAACGGTTCCTCGTCGCAGTCACCCGTGCCGTCTCCCGCGCCGTAACCGTTGCCAGCCTCGTAATTGTCACAGATTCCATCCCCGTCGGCATCCACGAATTGTTGCACCTGATCGTGGAGTTGCTGTTGTACTCCTGCTCCAACGGTGGCCCCATTCACTTCGCTGTTGAAACGGTTCCCGAATCCCATCGCCAGGGCGATACTTCCCACGATCATCACGATTGCCAGAATCATCATTGCCTTTTTCATTATTGTTTCCTCCTTTGGGTTTTTTTCGTGCGTCGTTGTTTCACACCCATAGTGTAGCGCCCCATCCTTGGAGGAAACTTGGGAATTCCTTGGAGTTGCCTTAGCTTTTCTGCTTCAACTCCCTTCCGCGGGAAGGAGTTCCGTCACCTTTTCAATAGCGCGGCTCCCTTAAGGAGCTGCACGGGGGTGCCGCGGTCCCAAGAAACTCCCTCCCAAAGAGGTTCAAGTCCTTCGTTCAAAATGCGAAGTAAAGGAGAAAGAGAGAACTCCGAAAGCCCATCGAGCCGACCCAGGGAAAGCATAGCCGTTTGGAGCAATTTTGGGATCTCCCCACCCGGTTGAAGAGCAGGGTCCGGGGGAGGAGGGGCGGGTACAAAGGCCCGAACGGTCTCCCCGCCGCTTTTCGAAACGACGAAATCTCCTGGCACTTTTCGTTTCCTCCACACACCTCTTCTTGGAAATGGCGCAAAGAACCGTATTCAAATCCTTTTCCAAAGACACACCGCTATAAAAATTTCTTCGGAAAATTTGAATAACGCCTTTTATCCCTTAACTCCACTCGCCGCGCCGCTTTCCACGAAGTACTTCTGGGCACCGAGGAACACCGCCACCATTGGCAGGGTGATCATCAGCGAGGCGGCCATCATGTACTGCCAAATCGTGTAGTAGCTGGAGCGGAAGAAGTTGAGCCCCGCGGTGAGCGTGTACATCTCTTTCTGGCTGGTGATGAGGAGCGGCCAGAGGAAATCGTTCCAGGTGCCCAGGAAGATGTAGATGCCCAACGCGGCCATGGCGGGGCGGGAGATGGGCAGGATGATGGTGAAGAATCGCCTGGGGATGGAGGCACCGTCCATCTTTGCGGCTTCTTCCAGCGAGTGCGGGATACCCATGAAAAACTGCCGCATCAGGAACAGTCCGAATACACCGGTGAGCTTGGGCAAGAACAGCCCCCAGTAGGTGTTGATGAAATCCATGTTCACCATGAGGTTGTACACCGGGATCAGGGTGACGTGCCCGGGAATCATCAGCGTGGACAAGAAGAGCAGGAACCAGAAGTTCTTGAGCGGGAATTTCAAGCGGGCAAACGCGTAGCCGCCGAGCGAATCGAGCACCAGGTGGCCGATGGTGACCAACCCCGCGTACAGCAGGGTGTTGAGGATCCAGCGGGCAAAGGGCGTGATCTCGAATACCTTCGCGAAACTTTCCAGCGTGGGAGGTGCACCGAAGAAGCGCAGCGGGAAGAGTTTGAACTCCGGGGGCCACTCCATGATATCCACGCCTTGCTTGTTCCCCTGCTCGTCGACGAAGTTCACCGGGGTAAAGGCGATGAGCCCGGACCACACGAAGGGAAACAGCGAAATCAGTACGTAGATTCCCAACGCGATGTAGGCAAAGATGAGCTTGGTTTTCACGGTCATATGCATCCCCCTCCCCTCAGAAGTAGGCTTCGTCCGGCACGAGCTTGCGCTGGATCATCGTGATCGCTAGGATCACCACGAACAACGCCATCGCGATCGCGGAGGCGTACCCCATGCGCCCGTACTGGAAAGCGTTTTGGTAGATGTAGAACGACGTGGTCATGTTGCGGATGTTCTTGATTAGGAAGTAGATCTGGTCGAACACCTGCATGCACCCGATAAACCCCATGATGGAAACGAACAGCACCTGCGGGCGCAGCAGGGGGAGGGTGATCTGCCAGAACTTGCGGTTGAACCCCGCACCATCGATTTCCGCTGCCTCGTAGATGGAGGTGGGTATGGACTGGAGTCCAGCCAGGAAGGTCACCATGAAGTAGCCCGCCGTGGTCCAGATGTTCATGATCATTACCGCGGGAAGAGCAGTGGCGGGGTTTTCGAGCCAATCCACCGGCACGATGCCCACGATCCCCAGCAATCGGTTGAGGATACCCGGCTTGGTGTAGATGAGCATGAAAATCATGGAAATCGCCGCCGAAGAGGTGATGGAGGGGAGGAAGAAAATGGCCTTGAAGAATCCCTTACCCCGAATGGGGGTGTTGGCGACCACCGCAAGGAGCACAGCGATCAACGTTTGCACGGGCACGACGACGATGGAGAAGAAGAAGGCGTTCTTCAACGAGATCCAGAAGTACTCGTCGTGGAGCATCTTGTTGAAGTTATCCAACCACACCCACTTGGGAACGTAGCGCTGGAACTTCTCGGAACCCTGCGTGAGGTAGGTACCCATGAACTCTTTCAGCGGCATTTCCGTGGCAAGTTTCCCGTCCAAGAAATCCTGCAGCAACCGGTTGACGTCCAGGTGCTGTTTCACCAGGGCAACTTGTTCCTCGTCCAGGTTCACCCCCACGTCCAGGTCCATGAAGAGTTCCACGTCGATCCACTCGGCCAGCCCCTCGACGGTGAGCCCTTGTTCGTCGGGGAAAAACCCCAGGTGCATGGACAGGGCGTCTTGCGGGTTGAAGGAAAACTCGTACTTGCGGGCATCCAACGGCGAGTAGTTGGTGAAACTGTAGTACAGCGCCGTGAAAACCGGGATAATGGTGAAAATCAGGATGGACAATATGATGGGCGAAGCGAACAGGTAGCCGTACAGCGATTCACGGGTTTTCTCTTTCATTGGCTCTCCCCTCCGGAAAAGAGAACCGGGCGGGAGCGCGTTCTCCCACCCGGTTATTTGGCAATGCTTAGCGTTCTTCTACCCAGGAAGCGTAGTTTGCCTTGATAAACTGCACGGCTTCGTCCAGGGTGGTTTCCTCGTAGAACAGGTCTTTCAAAACGCTGTTGATCTGGGTGTTGGCTTCCGAGAAGATTCCGGACGGGGTTTCCACCTTCCAGGCACTTCCGTATTCGGCACCCAGGTAGAACGCGGTCTTGGTGGGATCGGTGTCAAGCACGGCCAACGATTGGCGAGACGCGAGGATGCCGGTCTTTTCGGCCCAAAGCCCCTGGCCTTCCACGCCGGTGAGGTACTTGAGCACTTCCCATGCGGCGTCCTTGTTGGGAGTTCCGCGGTTGATGGCGTAGCATACGGTGTAGATCATGGTGGAACGTTTCTCCCCGTGGGGAAGTTCCGCGATAGCGGTTTTCTCCCAGGTCTGGGGGAAGGAATCGCGGAGGTATCCCACCGACCAGGGACCGGACATGGCCAGCGCCACTTCTCCCTTTCCAAAGGCTTCGCCAATCCAGGTGGCTCCTACACTGGCAGGCTCCTGGGCCAATCCGTCTTGTACCAGGCTCACGTAGTAGTCCAGGGCTTTCACGGTCTTTGGGTCGTCGATAGCGCTGTCCAGGTTTTCGTCCACGAACTGTCCGCCGAAAGAATACACCAGCGGAAGGAAGCGGTTGACATCCGGCACGATCACAAGCGGGGTTTCGATACCAGCGGCCTTGAGCTCTTCGAGCTTCACGCGGAAGTCGTTCCAGCTGTCCTCGTGGTTGGGATAGGCCACCCCCGCCTTGTCAAACATTTCCTTGTTGTAGAACAGCGCCAGCGTGGAAAAATCCTTGGGGAAGCCGTACACGCGGTCGCGGTAGGAGAATCCATCGATCAGGCTGGCGTAGAAGTCTTCCACGTCGTAGCCGTCACGGCGAATGTACATGTCAAGGCCCAAAAGCAGGTTCTTTCCCGCCACTTCGTCGAACCAGTTCACGTCCACGTAGAAGATGTCGGGACCCGTTCCCGCGGAAAGGCGGGTGATTAGCATCTGGCGGAAGTCACCGGGCACGGGTTCCCACACGGCCACGATCTGGTCTTGCGAGGCATTGAAGGCGTCGATTACGGCCTTGATCCCTGCTTCCTCGGTGGGGTTTCCCGGCCAGCCGCTCACCGTGATGGTGGTGGCTCCAAAAGACAAAGCGACAAGCACGCAAGCCAAGAGCACGAACGTCAGTACTTTTTTCATTGCTTTGTTCCCTCCTTCGATTGGTCAAAGATATGGTGGTGGAAAAAAGGCTGGTTTTGATGTCGATTTATTCCTGGTCCGATTGGATTTGGCATCGCAGGGTGGAATCGCGGGCCACCAGTTCTACTTGCACCATTTCGGATTGGGCAGCCTTGCCTTCCACTAACGCGAAGATCTTTTCCGCTGCCTTTCTCCCGATTTGTTCGATGGGCTGGCGGATGGTGGTCACACCCGGTTCGAAGCTGGAGGCCATCGGGATATCGTCGAACCCCACTACCGGAAGGGAATGGTGGCGGCGCTTGAGGGCCTTGATCACCCCGATGGCAGCCACGTCGGAGGTGGCAAAAACCGCGTCGGCTTCGAGGGAAAAGTCCTCGTTGGAAAACATCTCGAATACCGTCTCTTCTTCCAGGTCACAGTTGATCACCAGTTGCGGGTCGAAGCGCACTCCTTCCTGTTCCAACGCTTTCTGGTAGCCGGACAGGCGGAACATGGACGAGCAATCGTTTTCGAAACCATTCACCATCAAGATGCGTTTTCGCCCCAGTTCGAGCAGGTGCCGCGTGGCCAGGTACCCCCCCTGCACGTTGTCGGAATCCACGTACACGTAGGGACCTTCCTCACCCGTGTGCCCGATGGCCACGAAGCGTGCCTTGAGAGAATTGAGTAGCTCGATGCGGGGGTCGTCGCGCTTGAGCCCCATCACGATGAAACCATCCACCACGTTTTGCTCCATCATCTTGCGATAGGTGGTGTAGGGGCTCTGGTTGGGATCTTCCAAAACGACCAGGGTGTACACCCCCACGCGCGAGAACCATTGCGTCACGCTGCGCAGGAAAAGCGAGAAGTAGGGAAACGACAGGAAAGATTCCTGGGGCACGGGGTTGACGATGGCCACCATGTTCTTGCGGTTGCTGCGCAGGCTGCGCGCGAACTCGTTGGGGATGTAGCCGTGCTCCCGGATGATTTGTTCCACTATCCTCCGCGTTTTCTCCGAAACCTTGTCCGGGGAGTTGATCACACGTGAAACCGTGGCGGTGGACACTCCCGCCTTGCGGGCGATGTCCTGCAGGTTCTTGATGGATGTCATTCTTCCTCCTTCGGCCGGGGGATTTCCAGCCATTCCCCGGGACGTGTTTGCACCGCATGGGAATACACCTGAAGGCTTTGGGCTGTCCGGGTTTTCACGCGCACACACCTGCTATCCACTTCCACGCGTATGGGATTGGATCTCCAGTACACCTGGAAGCAAAAACGTTTCCAGTGCTCGGGGATCCAGGGATCGAAACGGGGAACCTGGTCGCGGGAAACCGAGAAGCCACCGAAACCGAGCACGCTGCTCAACCACCCTCCCCCGGCAGAAGCAGCGTGCAACCCGTGGGCGGTGTTGCCTTGGTTGTTTTTCAGGTCGGTTTCCACGGTTTTCAAGTAGTAGCGGTACGCGTTGCGCCGATCGCCCACACCCAATCCAAGGAACGCGTGGATGCAGGGGCTCAACGAGGATTTGTGCATGGTGCGTTGCTCGTAGAAGTCGTAGTTGACCTTGCGGGTTTCCATGGAGAATTCCTCGGGGATGAGGTACATGAGCATCAGCACGTCGGGCTGTTTCACGAGGCGGGTTCGGTCCAGCTCTCCTAAGTCCAACCCTACCGGCCAGAGCGGCATGCCGTTCTCGTCGTGCTGGGTGATGGGCCATTCCTGCAAGTCGAAGTATCCCTCGAACTGCTCGATCACACCGGTTTGGGAATCCACGGGGATGAAAATCTGTTGCGCTGCGCTTTCCCACTGCACGAGCTTGTCCTCGCTCAATCCGGTCAACACCATCAACCGCTCGAACTGCACCGGGTCTTTCTGCTTGAGCCAGCGCCCCCAGCGAGCCCCTTCTTTCAAGTTCCAGGAGGCAAGGAAATTGGTGTACACGTTGTTGTCCACGTGTTCGTGGAACTCGTCGGGGCCGATGACCTTGCGGATCTCGAAGCGGGAAAACTCCTCGTTCCATTCCAGGCGGGAAAGCCAGAAGCGCGCGGTCTGTAGGAGGATTTCCACGCCGTAGCCCCGCATGAACTCCTCGTCGCCCGTAGCCCGGAAGTAGTGGAAAACCGCCATGGCCACGTCCCCGCTGATGTGGAACTCCTCGTCACCCGTCCAAATCCGCACGGGTTCCCCCTTGTAGTTGACCCCCCAGCGGGGCGTGACCTCGTCCCCCTTTTGCGCAGATTCCCACGCGAAACGGGCCCCTTCGAAGCCGTCTTTCTTCGCGTTTTGGCGCGCACCATCCAGCGTGTGGTAGCGGTACAGCAGCAGGTTTCGGGCGGTATTTGGTTGGGTATAGATGAAGAACGGAAGCATGAACAGCTCGGTGTCCCAGAAAACGTGGCCCTTGTATCCTTCACCGTGTAAGCCTTTCGCGGCGATCGAAACCCGGGAATCCTCCTGGCCCGCGCAATTCGCGAGATGAAACAGGTTGAAACGAATGGCCAGCTGCGCGCGTGGATCACCCTGGATCTGGATGTCGATATCGTGCCAGAGGCGTTGCATAGCCTGTATGTGTGCTTGCTTTTCGTTGTCGAAACCCTCTTGCAGGAATAGTGCACTTTCTTTCTTCAACGCTTCCATTACCCCCACCGATTCGCTTTCCGGATCGCGGGCACTCATCGTGGTTCCCATGCGGTAGAGAGTCACGGGATTGCCCTCGGAACCCGGAACGGTGTAGGTTTCGGACACCTGTTGGCCCAAATCGTTGAAGAAGCGTCTTTTGAGCCCGTCGTGCCGGGTTTCGTCGGGCAGCAGAACCACCGCCTCGGCGATTTGCAAATCGTGGTCGCGGGTCATCGCCGACAGCGCGATACCGGGTTGCAGGTCGCACACGTGCACGTTGTGCAGGTGCATGGTGCAGAAATAGGGATCCTTTGTGCCGTTTTGCACGTTGGCATCGATATGGCTCACCACGACAAAATGCCCGGAGTCGTTGCGTGCCGTCAACCTGTACCGGGTGGCCCAGCGGTGCACGTTTGCGCGAGAAACAAAGCGTTCCGCGTCAATGTGCACCATCTTTCCCAGCGGGGTACGCAAAACCAGGTGCTGCTCCAGTAACCCCGTCTTGAGGCAGAGCGTGCGCGAAAAGCCCTCCAGTATGCAGCTATCCAGGTTCACCGGTTCCATGCCGCCAGAGTGGAGGAAGTATAGCGAGAAACCAAGGGGATTGGGGGCATTCACCAGTTCACTCACCGGCGCGGACCACTTGTCGAACACCCCCGCCACGAAATTTCCCGGTGTTCCCGCTTCGGAGAATTCCATCCACCCCCGTAACCCCCGGTAGCCGTTGGCCAACGTGAACAACGTTTCCCACACGGTAGAGCGGCTGCGGTCAAAGGTGGTCTCTTCGATAGTCCAGAGTGGGTCTTGCATGGGGGTTCCTCCGTTTCACAAGAATCGCACTTCGTCCCCAAGCATATCACCAAATGAAAACTATTACAACCGCTAAATTAGCCGATGTAATCTATTTCATTTCCTGTTTCTTGGAATTGCTTCGATTTTCGGGAGATTTCGTGGAATTTCACATGTCGCGGAAAAACGAAGGAAGCTTTCCCTGGGACCGCCGCACCCCCGTGCGGTTGCTGTGTCACTTTCAAAAAAAAAGAGCCGCAGTGGGCTGCGGCGGTCCCAAAAAGCAAAGGAGAGCTTATTCCAAGATGTCCTCGTCGGTTACGTCCAGGGGGCTTTCGTTGCGTAGCAGCATTTTCTTGGCTTGGCGGTCGCTGATCTTCAACCGGTGCAAGATGTACAGCGCAAGAAGGTACTCGAAGGGGAGCCAGGTTCCATGGCTGAAAGGGGTTATCCGTTTCTTGGCATCCCCCAGCTCCCGGAAAAGGAGCTTGCGCGTGGCACGGGGGAGTGTTTCGTCGAAGAAGGCGTCGATAATGGTGGTGCGGTTGGGTTTCAACAGGTGGGCGTATGCCAGCGGATCCACCTTGAGAAGCGGGTGGAGATCTTGGTCCTCCACGAGTTGCTGCAGGTCCATTCGGTTGATGCGGGGCATTTGCTCGCGGTACACCTGGTAAAGCCTTTCGCGGTCGTTGAGGAAAAATTCCGCGCCGTACCCCTGTTTCATGAGCGTGCGCGCGAACTTCGTGGTGCGCGATTCGTGGAGGATCATCCCCATGTGCCCCCCAGTGGCCACCAGGATGGTTTCGTTGATCCGGCTGTCCAGCGCAGCGACCATGCACGAAAGCATGCCACCCAGGCAGTACCCCACCAGGCAATTGTTTTTCATCCACAACCCTTCCTGCTGTAGTAAATCGATGCTGGCCAACACGTCCACTACCGCGTGTTCCCAGGCAGGTACCAGCGTGCGCACGTCCGGCCACAGGAAGTTTTTGCCGCTCACCGACCCGTTTTCCACACGCGTGTAGTTTCCCGGGGGGATGATCACCGACGAACCGATTCCCGCGGAGGAAAGGTGGGTCGACATCCACAGGAGGAACTTGACGTTGCGGCTTCCAAGCCCCTGCAGGATGATGGCAGATGCCTTCTGTGGCCCCTTGGGGTGGAAATGGTAGACTTCCACCACGCGCGTTCCCTCTGGTGCGTTGCGATAAGGGGAGTCGAATCGCAGGTAGTTGCACCGGTAATTCTTCCCCTTGAAAATGTAGCCGGACAAGTACTTGATCGTTTTCCTTTCGTACTGGAAATCCACGCGCATGGGCTTCACCTTCCCCCGTGACTTTTGAACAGGGCTTTCAAGAAATGCACGGTGTGTTCCAAGATACGTACGGTTTGAAAATCCCGCTTGCTGAAGGGAAAGGCATGGCCTCCCTTTTTATGGACGTAAAACTCGCAGCGTACTCCGAGCTTTTCCAGGGCCCGGTAGAGTTTGACCGAGGAATCGAACGGTACCACGGTGTCTTTCTTTCCATGTGCCAACAACACAGGGGGCATCCGCTCACTCACCCAGTGGATGGGAGAAAAGCTCTGGTATTCCACATCACGCTCTTCGGGGCGCCCTTTCATGGTTGCAACGGTGGCGAAACGGGCAAACAACGACTTGTTGTCTTTCTCGAAAATGTCCTTGAGATCCGATGGGGAGTAAAAAGCTACCACCCCTTGGATTCCTGCCATCTTCTGGGCGTTTTGCTGGTGGGTGTAGTAGGCACTGAACAACAACGACAGGTGTCCACCGGCGGAAAGACCCATCAAAACCATGTTATCCGCATCCAAGCGTAACTCTGCAGCGTTTTCCCGGACGAATTGCAACGCATCGGAGTAGTCGGTCAATATGTCTTCCATGCTGATGGTGAAACCGTAGCGGTAGTCGATGGAAACCACCGCAATGCCGCGAGCGGCAAGGAAACGGCTCCAAGAAACGTTGTTCGGCTGGTTCCGGAAACCGGTGATCCAACCACCGCCATGCGCGAAGAAAACCACTGGGTAGCGTTCTTTTTGCGGGTTGGGATACCACACGTCGAGCTTGAGGTTGAGCGCGGGGGTTTTCTTGTACACGT
>DAOPKN010000061.1:0-11103 GCA_035391225.1 Thermotogota bacterium | reverse complement strand
TTCGTTTGTCAACTCTTCTCCCTTCCCTCTTCGTGTTAATTTCAAGTGAATACACGAAACCCGGGAAAAGGGCGGGGCGTTCTCCCCGCCCAAACGCTTCCTCGACTTTACAGCAGATCACCGTAAAGGGGAAAACGAAGGCACAGTTTTCGCACCTCAAGGGTGATTTCATTGGCGACTTCCGAGGGGATACTCCCCTCTTCGTCCATCTTTTCGATGGCTTGCGAAAGAACCTTTGCCACCTGCTCCATTTCGCTTTCTTTCATCCCCCTGCTGGTCAACGCTGGGGTTCCCAAGCGAATTCCACTGGTGACGAAGGGGGAAAGCGTTTCGTTCGGAATGGTATTCTTGTTCACCGTTACGTGCACTTCTTCCAGGGCTTTTTCCACTGCCTTTCCCGTCACCTTCTTGGGCGTGAGGTCCACCAGGAACACGTGGGAATCCGTGCCACCGGAGACAATTCGAAATCCTTCCGCTTCGAGGCTTTTTGCCAGCGCTTTCGCGTTTGCAACCACCTGTTTCTGGTACGCAGCGAAAGAGGGCTCGAGAGCTTCCTTGAAACAAACGGCTTTGGCCGCGATCACGTGCATCAAAGGTCCCCCCTGGATTCCGGGGAAGATGCTCTTGTTGATGGCCTTGTACAAGTCGGTGTCATTTGTCAGGATTAAGCCTCCACGCGGCCCGCGAAGCGTTTTGTGGGTGGTGGACGTCACAACGTGCGCGTACTCCAAGGGATTGGGGTAAATCCCAGCCGCAACAAGGCCCGCAAAATGTGCCATGTCGACCACCAGGTAAGCCCCCACGCGATCTGCGATCTCGCGGAAACGCTGGAAATCGATGATCCTCGCGTAGGCACTTCCTCCCGCCACGATCATGCGCGGTTTTTCCTGCAACGCCAACCGTTCTACTTCGTCGTAATCGATGCGCTCCGTCTCCAGGTTGACCCCGTACGGGATCACCTTGTAAATCTGCCCGGAGAAGTTCACCGAAGCGCCATGCGTTAAATGTCCCCCGTGGCTGAGCGACATACCCATGATGGTGTCCCCCGGTTGCAGCAGCGAAAAGTACACTGCCATGTTGGCCTGGGAACCCGAATGGGGTTGCACATTGGCATACCGTGCGTGGAAAAGCTCCTTCACGCGATCCCGCGCCAACTGCTCGGCCACGTCCACGTATTGGCACCCGCCGTAATACCGTTTTTTGGGGTACCCTTCGGCGTACTTATTGGTCAGCACACTCCCCATTGCTTCCATTACTGCCCGGGACACGAAATTCTCCGATGCAATCAATTCCAGCCCAAACTCCTGGCGTTCCCATTCCTTTTGCAATACCTCGAAAATTTCCGGATCTTCCGTTTTCAAAAAGTCCCACATGCTTTTTCCCCCTGCCATCCATATTCAAGAATCCATTGCGTTATCCCATTACTTGGAAGGAATGATGGTCATCATCACCGTTCCCGTTTCCACGTTTTCTCCTTTGCGCACATTCACCGCGTCAATCACCCCTTCTCGCTCCGAGATGATCTCGTTCTCCATTTTCATGGCTTCCAAAACCAAGAGCTTGTCTCCCCGGGAAACCTGTTTTCCCGATTGGGCAAACACGTCAATTACCAATCCCGCCATGGGAGCGATGACCTCGAAACCTCCCGAGCCTTTTGGAGCAGTGGAACTCTTTTCCTGGCTGCTGCTTTTTTTTGGAGGTGTGCTTTCCCTTGGCGCCCGGGAGGGCTCCACTTCTCGGCTTCTGGAAGGGGAAGAAATTGCTTGTTCTGGTTGATCCGATCCCTCCAGTTCTTCCACTTCCACCTCGAAACTCTCTCCATTCACCCAAACCCGATACTTCTTCATCCTGCTGATTCTCCTTTCCCGAGGGTCCGAAATGTTCTGTCACGGTGGTTCCTCCAACTGCTGTCGAGGGTGATGCGTTTCACCGAAAGCACACGAACCCTTCTTCCACAGCTGGCTTCGATGGCCGCTACACAGGCAGCAATCGTACTTGGTGCTACTTGGTTTTCGGGGGGCTCGACCCTGGGAAGGGGTGGCATTCCCGTCCCTTTCTCCACCGTAGGAGGAATCGCGGTTTCCGGCTTCCTTTTCTCCCCGAAAAGGAACGCAAGGATCTTGAACAGGAAAAACAACAGCACGAATGCCAAAAAGACCACGGATACCCCTACCAGGGCAATGGTCCATACATTCAAATCGACTCCGTTCACGCCTCAGCCCTCCCTAAAGGGGAATGTTCCCATGCTTTTTTTCCGGCGAAGATTCCGCCTTCGAAACGGTCAAGCGTAGGCTTTCGACAAGTTTCTTCCGCATGTCTCCAGGGTGGATCACTTGCTCGATGTACCCCCGGGAGGCTGCAAGGTAGGGGTTCGCAAAAGATTCCCGGTATCCCTCAATCTGTGCTTGCCTCTCGGATTCGGGATCGGAAGCACTTTCGATCTGCTTCTTGAAGATCACGTTCGCGGCCCCTTCCGGCCCCATCACGGCGATTTCCGCGGTTGGAAGCGCGAACACGAGGTCCGCACCCAAATGCTGGCTCCCCATGGCAATGTATGCTCCTCCGTAAGCCTTGCGCAACACGAAAGTGATCTTGGGGGAAGTTGCCTCGCTGTAGGCGTAGAGCAACTTGGCCCCGTGGCGGATGATGCCACCGTATTCCTGTGACGTCCCCGGCAAGAATCCAGGGGTATCGACCAACGTCACGATGGGAAGGTGGAAAGCATCCAAGAATCGAATGAACCGGGAAGCCTTGTCGGAAGCGTGGATGTCCAAGGATCCCGCCCAGATCTTGGGTTGGTTTGCCACGAGCCCCACGCTTTTTCCTCCCACGCGCGCGAACCCAATCACGATGTTTGGGGCGAACAAGGGTTGCACTTCCAGGAAAGAGCCAGGATCGACCACGGCTTCGATCACATCTTTCACATCGTACCCCTTGCGGGAATCTGCAGGGATGATTTGTTCCACTGCAGCGCTATTCTCCAACACGATCTGCTCCATTTCCAGCATGGGCGGATCTTGCCGATTGTTCGCCGGTAGGTAGGACAACAACAACCGGCAAATTTCCAAGGCATGGGCATCGTCATTGGCCAGGAAGTGGGCGTTGCCGCTTTTCTGGTTGTGCACCCGGGCACCCCCGAGGTCTTCCTGCGACACCTCTTCCCCCGTAACCGCCTTGATCACCTGTGGACCGGTGATAAACATCTTTGCCACTTGGTCCACCATGATCACGAAATCGGTGATCGCGGGAGAGTAAACGGCACCACCCGCGCAAGGCCCCATGATCATCGAAATCTGCGGGATCACCCCCGAAGCCCTGGTGTTGCGAAAGAAAATGCCACCGTACCCGAAAAGCGCGTCCACTGCTTCCTGGATACGAGCACCGCCGGAATCGTTGATTCCCACGATGGGGATTCCTAGCTTCAACGCAAGATCTTGCAGCTTGGTGATCTTTTTGGCGTGCATTTCGCCCAGTGAACCTCCCATGACGGTGAAATCCTGGGAAAAGACGGCCAATCGCCGGCCGTTCACCTCTCCCACACCACATACCACCCCATCGGAGGGGGCCTTTTTTCCCTGCATATCGAAGTTCGTGCAGCGATGCTCCACGAAAGAGTCGATTTCGAAAAACGTCGCGGGATCCACCAGTTTCTCGATCCGTTCCCGGGCGGTCAGTTTACCCTTTTGGTGTTGCTTCTCAATGGCTTTCGCACCACCCCCGAGCCGGATTTTCTGTTCACGAGAATTGAAGTCATCGATGAGCGATTTTATGTCCGACACGCCTTCACCCTCATTCGTGGTGGCCTTCCACCAGTTCCAGCAAAACCCCGTTGGTACTCTTTGGGTGCACGAATGCGATACGTGTGCCACCGCTCCCGGGTTTTGGGGTCTTGTCCAGCAACGTGTATCCCTTTTGCTCCAAGCTTTTCATGGACTCCTCAATGTTCTCCACGTTCAGTGCAACATGGTGGATCCCTTCGCCCTTCTTCTGCAGGAACTTGTACACCGTACTCTCCGGATCCGTGGGTTCCAAAAGCTCGAAGCGAGACTCTCCCACCTGCAAGAAAGCAACTTTCAAGTGGCGATCTGGAAGCTCTTCTGTCCCCTGAAACGACAATCCAAGTGCATCCCGGAAAAGCCCCAAAGCTTCTTCCAGCGATTGCACTGCAATGCCCACGTGATCAATCTTTCCAACTGCCATACAATCCCCCCGATCCAATTTTCGAACTATTATAACACACCCCCAAAGCGCAGCCAGGTGCAGACCATTCATTCTCCAAACCGTGCTATAATGCAAAATCGAAAAGAAATGGAAGTTGCTTTTTGGGGGGGAGATCGATCGTGGTTCGAAAACACAAATGGCTTGTGAGCGTGGGGCTTTTTTTGCTATGCCTTTCCCTTTTTGGACAACCGCTGCGCGTGGCTTTCGTATTCGTGAATCCGGTGACCGACATGGGCTGGAGTTTCCTGCAAGACCAGGGGCGGCGATTCCTCGAAACCACCTTTGGCCCAGCGGTGCAAACCGCATTCATGCAAAACGTCCCGGAGAATTCCGATTCCGCCCTGGTTTTCCAGGGGTTTGCCCAAAATGGTTTTGATCTCATCTTTGGAACCAGCTTCGGCTACATGGAGAGCATGGCGAAAGTGGCCCAGGCCTACCCGCAAACCATTTTCATGCACTGCTCGGGGTACAAGACAGCACCCAACATGGGAACCTACTTCGGGCGCATGTACCAACCAAGGTACCTCAGTGGTATCCTTGCCGGAAAAATGACTACCAGCAACATCATCGGTTACGTGGCCGCCTTTCCCCTTCCGGAAGTGGTGCGGGGGATCAACGCTTTTGCCCTGGGAGTGCTTTCCGTCAACGAGCACGCCGAGATCCACGTGGTGTGGTCCGGTACGTGGTTTGATCCGGGACAGGAGCGCGAAGCTGCACTGGCGCTTCTGGATAGGGGGGCAGATGTCATTACGCAGCACCAAAACTCCCCCGCCTGCCAGCAAGCCGCCCAAGACCGCGGAGCCTTTTCGATTGGATACAACAGTGACATGCGTACTTTCGCTCCAGACGCTTTCCTCGGCGCACCGGTTTGGAACTGGGGTCCTTACTTCGTACGGGTCGTACAGAGCGTCCTGGACGGCACGTGGACAAGCGAGGCCTATTGGGGTGGAATGAAGGATGGAATCGTGGACCTACTTCTGAGCGATCGTGTTCCTTCGCAGGTGTCCGCCTTCGTGCTCGATGCACGCGAAAAAATACTACAGGGCACCCTTGAACCTTTTGAAGGCCCCGTGTGGGACCAGCAGGGAAACCTCCGAATCCCCGCTGGGGAAATCCCTTCCGACGAGGAGCTGCTCCGCATGGACTGGCTGGTGCGAAACGTGGTGGGCACACCCCACTGAGGAGGTCCCCTTGGCGAGAAAACCCCTCTTGGAAATGGAGAATATCAGCCGTGTCTTCCCGGGTATTCGGGCAAACGATGGAATCTGTTTGCAGCTGTTTTCCGGGGAAGTTCTCGCCCTGCTTGGAGAAAACGGGGCGGGAAAGACCACTCTCATGAACATCCTTTTTGGCATGTACCAACCCTCCTCTGGCAGCATCCGTTTGCGGGGCAAATCGCCCGGAAGGCTTTCGCCCACCAAGGCACTGCAAATGGGAATCGGGATGGTACAGCAACATTTTTCCCTCGTTCCATCCTTCAGCGTGGCAGAAAACATCACCCTGGGGTGGAAAACACGAAGTAATCGCGAGATGCTTCGCGGAGTGGAGAGAAAGATACAGCAGCTTGGGGCGCATTTCGGGTTGCCCGTGGATCCACGCGCAAAAGTGTGGACGCTTTCGGTGGGGGAAAAACAGCGCGTGGAAATTTTGAAACTTCTCTTCACGGGAGCCCAAATCCTCGTACTGGATGAACCAACAGCCGTGCTCACTCCCGGGGAATCCCAGCAGCTCTTGGCAGCGATTCGGAAAATGGTGCGGCAGGGATCGGGGGTGATTTTCATCAGCCACAAGCTCGAAGAAGTGCTATCCATCAGTGACCGCATCGTGGTTCTCCGGCATGGCAAGGTTGTGGGCACCGTGGACCGGTCAGAGGCCGACGAAACCACGCTTGTGAAAATGATGATGGGGCACGAACCGGAACCCCTTGCACTTCTTCCCTCTCCCCCGCGTGGCCTTCCCCGTTTGGAAGTGAAAGGGCTGCAGGTGAAAAATGACCGGGGTCACCTTGCCATCCGGAACCTCTCGTTGGAGGTCCAAAGGGGGGAAATCCTTGGTTTGGCTGGCGTATCGGGGAATGGCCAGAGGGAGCTGGCCCAAGCACTGTATGGTCTTCGGCGGGTGGTTTCCGGAAGCATTTCGCTCGATGGCATTTCCCTGGAAAGTGGAAACGTGCACCAGCGCATCTTGCACCGTTTCTCCTACATCCCCGCGGACCGAAAGGGGGTGGCAAGTTGCCCAAACCTCTCGGTACGCGAGAATCTTTCGCTGAAAAAACGCCTCCCCCCGGTGCGAAACGGGAAGCAAAACCCTCTCATCCGTACCTTCTCGATCCAAGTGGCCTCGGAAAAAATGCCGGTGCGCCTGCTTTCGGGAGGAAACCTGCAAAAGGTGATCGTCGCCCGGGAACTGTCCGCGAAGCCCACGTTCATCCTTGCGGATAATCCGACCTGGGGGCTTGACATCCAAACCACGGGGCTGGTGTCCCGGATCTTGCGGGAAGAGGCGAAGCGTGGTACTGCGATTCTCCTCATTTCCAGCGACTTAGAAGAGCTTTTCCGCCTTTCGGACCGCATCGCGGTTCTTTTCGAGGGAAGCATAATGGGGTATGCACCACCCGACAGGACCTATCGCGAGAAAATCGGACGGATGATGGCAGGAATCCAAGGGGAAAGCGGGGAAGACGCGTGATGAAACTGCAACTGGAAAAACGCCTGCGCCTGCCCCGGTTCGCCTGGTTCACCGTACCCTTGTACTCGTTGGCATTCGCGTTTGGTGTGATGTTCTTCGTGCTCGCTTTTTTCTACCTGGGCCAGGAGCAAGCCGCCGGTACAGCATTTTCCCGTTCGGGATTCGCGCTGGTTTCTCTCCTATCCACCCCATTCTCCAGCTGGTTCGGCTTTTTCGGTTCGCTCACCCACATGGTACCATTGGCCCTCGTTGCGCTTGGCCTTTCGGTTGCCTACCGGGTGAAGGCATGGAACATCGGGGGAGAGGGCCAGATGTACTTGGGAGCCATGGCAGCAACCTGGGGAGCCCTTTTCCTGTTCCCCGGGGTTTCCCGTCCCTGGGTGATGTTGCCCTTGCTTTGCGCCATGGGTCTTGCCGGAGGGGCTTTTTGGGCGCTCCTCCCCGCGTTGATGAAGGCATTCCTGCGCACGGACGAAATCGTCGTCACGTTGATGTTGAACTACGTCGCCCTTTTTTGGGCGGATTTCCTGGTGAACGGCCCCTGGAAAAACCCCGCCGGTTTTGGATTCCCGGGAACTGCTTCTTTCGGCGTTTCGGCAAGGTTTCCCACCGTTTTCGGGGCACAGTTGCACACCGGGTTCTTTCTTCCGCTGCTCGTTGCCGTGCTGCTTTTGCTCCTGCAGCAGAAAAGCGCGTGGGGATTCCGTTCGCGAATCGTGGGGGATAACCCCCTTGCCGCACGCTACGCGGGGATCTCCGTGCGCCGAACTGGGGCCATGGCGTTGCTGGCAAGCGGTGCCCTTTCTGGACTCGCCGGGGCAGTACAGATGATGGGGGTGCAACACAGTTTCCAGCAAGGCTTTTCCTCGGGGTACGGGTACACCGCGATCATTGTCGCGTGGCTTGCCCGGCTCAACCCCCTGGGAATACTCCTTGTTTCCTTCCTGTTCGGGGGGATGCAAATGGGAAATTCCTCCCTGCAAATGTTCCACGGCGTCCCCTCCGCACTGACCCCGACCCTGCAGGCACTTCTTCTTTTCAGCCTGTTGGGAGGAGAGTCGTTGTCAAGGTTTCGCATTCGGTGGAAAAAGCCCGGAGAAGTGGCGGACCATGGGTGAAACGGGGGTTTTCTTGGTTTCCGTGCTGGGAGCAGCCATCCAATCGGGCACCCCCTTGCTGTTCGCGGTTCTGGGAACCATTCTCGTGGAACGCAGCGGGGTCATGAACTTGGGCCTGGAAGGGTTGATGCTCGTGGGGGCACTGGCCGGCTTTGCGGCGGCAAGCGTCACCTCCAACCTTCTTCTCGCGATCCTGTTTGCCATGATGGCAGGAGCGCTTCTGGGCTTGTTGCACGCCCTTTTTTGCGTGGTGCTGCGCATCAACCAGGTGGTGAGCGGGCTGGCCATCACCTTGCTGGGAAGTGGCATCACCGGTTTGTGGGGGACACGCTTTGCGGGAACAACCGCTGCTCGTTTCGTTCCCGTCAAGCTCCCCCTCCTGGGAGACATTCCCGTACTCGGCCAGATCTTCTTTGGGCATGATGTGCTGGTATACGTGGCACTCGGGCTGGTACCCCTTCTCTGGTTCTTCCTGTACCGTACTCGGTTTGGCATGAACCTTCGCGCGGTGGGAGAGGAACCAAGAGCAGCAGATTCGCGGGGTATCGACGTGTACCGGGTTCGATTCCTGTACACCATCGGTGGTAGCGCCATCACGGCCCTGGGAGGCGCGTACCTCTCACTTGCGGCAAATTCGCTGTGGATGGACAACTTAACCGCCGGCCGTGGGTGGATCGCCATCGCTCTTGCGCTTTTCGCCGGCTGGGATCCCGTGAAGGCTCTGCTTGGCGCTACCCTTTTCGGGGGAATATCCGCACTGGGGTTTCATCTCCAGGCATTCGGGGTACCCGTTTCGCCGTACCTGTTGAAGATGCTCCCCTACCTCCTCACCATCGGGGTTCTTGCCCTAACTTCGAGCGAACGCTCCCGTCGGAAGTTGGGAACCCCTTCGTCGCTCGGAATTCCCTACTCCCGCGAGGAAAGGATGTAAGCCACCCCTTTCCGGTCCTTTCAGGCAGGCTGCTTGCCAAGGTACGCCATCAAAAGGCGAAGCGTGTTCTCCAACCCCTCACGATGCGTGCGCTCGTAACCATGGGAAGCGGAAACACCCGGGCCAATCAATGCGAAACGTGCATCGGAACCGGACCCGAGCGCCGTGGCGGTGTCGGAGCCGTACCGGGGATAGATATCCACCGCGTATTCCAACTTGTTCTGTTTCGCCAATTCTATCAACCGGTTCGTCATTTCGAAATCGTAAGGACCGGAGGAATCTTTCGCACAAATCGAAACCGTGAATTCGTTGGTTTCCAAGTCATCCCCCACCGCACCCATATCCACGGCAAGCAATTCCTCGGTATCGGCGGGAATCCCCGCAGCGGCACCATGCCCCACCTCCTCGTACGTGGTGAAGAACAGGGTGACCTTGCGATCGGTTTGGAATTCTCCTTGGGAAAAAAGCCGCGCCAGCATCATCAGAATGCCTGCGGAAGCCTTGTCATCCAAGTGGCGACTCTTGAGGAAACCGCTTGGAGTAATCACGGTTCGGGGATCCAGGGAAACGAAATCGCCCGGGCTGATCCCCAACTTCTGCACCTGCTCCTTTTCGAAAACCTTCTCGTCCAACACGAGCTCCAAGTTTTCCTCGTCGCGCTTCATGGTACCTACATCATCGAAAACGTGCGTGGAGGAATGCACCAATTGAATGGTACCGGAAAATATTTTGCCCTCGCGTGTATGCACGGTACAATTTTCCGCTTCCACGTTGGAGGGTGGGTATCCTCCGATTCGTGTCAGGCGAAGGCGTCCATTTCCCTTAATAGACCGGACCATTGCCCCAAGCGTGTCCAAGTGGGCCAAAACAACGATAGGATGGCTCTCGCCCCCAAGTGTCAATTGGATCCCACCTTTTCGCAAGCGCGTGGGAGAAAACCCCATGTGTTCCAGCTGCCCCACCACGTAGTCTTGGATTTCTCGGGTAAACCCCGAGGGACTGGCAATGCGGCACAAAACCGCAATTTGCTCCATCATTTGTTCGAGTGTCTTTTCGGAAATCCCCATGTTCCAGCTCCTTCTTTGGCCAGTTTAGTATGTTTCGTCAACACACACGCGGTTTCGACCCTTCTGTTTCCCGCTGTACAGTAAGCTATCGGCTCTCTTCATCCACGAATCCCCGTCATCACCGTTTCGAACGAACGAAGCACCGATGGTAACGGATACCTGGACCTTTTTGCCCTCAAGCATCAGGAACGATTTCTCCACCAGCATGCGCAGGCGCTCCAGCGAGGTGAGGAGGTCACTGCTTTTCCCCGCCACCAACAAACCCGAGAATTCTTCCCCTCCCCAGCGGCAAACCAGATCTCCACCCCGTACGTTACCCGATAGGGTTCGTGCCACGGTCTGCAAAACCCGATCCCCCACGTCGTGCCCATAAGAATCGTTGAACCGCTTGAAATGGTCAATATCCGCGATGAATAGGGCACTACGGGAATGGAAATGCTGCCACTCCACCAGCTTGCGCTGCAACGTGGAAAGGAAGAAACGCCGGTTTGGAAGTTGGGTGAGTTCATCGATGAAAGCCATTTTCTCCAACTTTTGGATGCGCTCCATTTCCTCTGCATCCTCCGATACCTGGCGGAAAAGCTCGATACCTCCCACGATTTCTCCCGCATCGTTGTGGAACGGGATGGTCCGCACGTTCACTGCCACCCTGTGTCCCTGCTTGTGGTGGAGAAAAACAAGCGCATTCCGGGGTTGGGCATCCATCATGGTTTTTGCAAGGGGACAAAGACCCCTACAGAGATTGTTTCCTTCACCGTCCACGTGAACCAAGAGATTCTCCTGGCAGGAGTGCCCCACTACCTCTTCGGAAAGATAGCCGGTTATTCTTTCCGCCTTCTGGTTCCAGTACAGGATCTTGCGATCCCGATCCACCACGTAAACGCCTTCCAACAAGTGGTTCAAGATGTTCTGGTAAAGCCCACCTACAACTTGTTCCACGTCTCCACCCCCTTGCGATAAGTATACCATTTTTGTACGGGTACTTGGTATGCAATGTTTTCGGATTTGACCCAAATCGGTTATAATACCCGGGGATACCCTGGCACAATGGAGCAGCCCACCATGGAACCCGAAAAAA
>DAOPKN010000060.1:0-11140 GCA_035391225.1 Thermotogota bacterium | reverse complement strand
TTGCTAAAGCTGGAACCGTTGCACTTGCCGTGAAAGGTCTCCCGAGATTTCGTGCAGTTCTCCCACCGCTTTCTGGATCTCCTGCGCTGCCCGGGTTTGCTCTTGGGCGATTTGCACCATTTGGGCCGTTCCCTGGCTGATTTCCAGGGCGGAGCGAGCCGTTTGGTCGGTGGCTCCCGCCATTTCTTCCATGGATGCACTTTGCTGTTCCGCGGTGGAGGAAAGGTTCTCCACCGTTTGGAGAAGCGAGTCAACCTGCCCCAGGATGGAAGCAAATTGGTCTTGTACCTTCTTTGCCTTGCTGTCCAGCTCTTGCACCGTTTCGTTGGTTTGCTCGGTGGCCTGATCCGCCTCCTTCGAAAGCACACGCATTTTCTTCAAGATTTCCGAAATACTTGCCGCGGCTGTCTTGCTTTCTTCCGCCAGCTTGCGGATCTCATCGGCAACCACGGCGAAACCCTTGCCCGCTTCCCCCGCTCGAGCGGCTTCAATGGCCGCGTTCAGTGCCAGGAGGTTGGTCTGCTCCGAAATCCCTGTTATCGTGGCCACGATGTCTTCCACCTTTTCGGATTGTTCCACCACTTGGGTGGATTTTTCCGAGGTGTTGCGGGTTTGCGCCCTGGCCTGCTGGATCATGTTCACCATTTCGCCGATGCTAGTTTTTCCTTCCCGGGCCGATTCGTCGGTTTGGCGCACCGATTGCGCCAGCGAAGAGGAAATGGTGCTGATTTGCTGCGCACTTGCAGAGACTTCCTGGATGGAAGAGGAAATTTCTTCCACCGAGGCGGATGCGTTCTGCATTTGGGTATCCAGCAAGGAAAACCGCTCCGAAAGTTGTTCCATACTCTGGGTTTCGGTCTTCGAAGCATGGGAAAGCCCCTCGGAAGAAACGTCCAAACGCTGGGTTGCTTCGTGGATGGATTGCACCATATCTTTCCACCCTTTGGCCATGTCGTTGAGTGCCCAGCTCATTTGCCCAATTTCAGTGCGCGTACGGAGCTGCACGGAGCTTGTAAGATCGCCCTTTTCCAGGGATTTCATCGTTTGCGTGATTTTTCCAATGGGCTTGGAAATACTCCTGCCCGCCACGAATGCAGCGATGGAGATGAGCACAAGGATCACCACCACGGAAATGATGAAGAACAGAATCAGGTCGGAGATGGCGGAGAAAACCTGGGAGGTTTCCACGGAAAGGCCGGCTACCCAGCCAGGGGTGTGTGGAATGGGTTGGAACAAGACCATCAATTCTTTCCCCTCCGGGTCTTTGACCACACCTTTCCCGCTTTGACCCGCGATCATTTGGGAACCCAGTGCAGAGAGGCCCTTGTACCCCGCTTCATCCGCATTGGTGATCACAAGGTTCCCCACTCTTTCCAACTCCGGGTGGGCGATCAGCAAACCCGTTTGGTCCACGATCCACTCGTAGCCAGTTTGGAGGATCTTCACCGAGGAAGCCATTTGGGAGAGGATTTCGAGCGTCGGGGTGACGGCAACGATCGATACCAACTTGCCGGCATCGTTTTTCACTCCCGCGGCTACCACGAACTGCAGCTTGCCGGTGGATTTACTGGCAACCGCATTGCTCACAGCGAAATCCTTCCCCCCGAGGATTTCCTGGAAATACCCCCTGTCGAAGATGTTCCCCGTCTTGTCGTTGGTGGCCCAGTAAAAGCCATCCAACTCCGCCACCAAGATCTTGTCGTAGCGATGCGTGTTCACCTGCATGATAGACTGGAGTTCGGACTTGATGCGCTCCCAGTCCATGGAGCGGACACTGTCAAGGCGCGTGAAATCAAGGGTCTGGGTCACCAATCCATCCACCCATTCCCCGATTTCCGCGGCGCGCCCGGCCAAGACCTCCACGCTTGTTTGCTCAATCTGGGGTTGGAGGATCCGTTGCAGCATCCACACGTTCCCCACGCTGAGCAACAACAAGCTGATTCCACTCACCAGCACGAACGCCACGAACAACTTCAACCAGACCTTCTTCATTCCACCACCTCCGTGCGTTTTCCCTATCCCGGGAAACGTGAAATGATTATAGCAGAAAAAAAGTCAAAAAAAGAAAATAGTGAATGAAGGAAAGGCCTTTTTTTAGATTTTCGATAACTTGGAAATTTCGCGCTTGCACCGGGAAAAAACCGGTCACGGTGGTATACTTGGAAGGGAATGTGGATCCTTTCCCGAAGAGGTGAAACAACGTGAAGAAGACCTGGGAAAACATTTTGGGATGGATCGCCGTGGTTCTCTCCACTGCCATTGCCTCCCTTTGGGCATTCTGGGGCATCGTAGAAAATTTCCACGAAGGCTGGTACAGCGAATCGCTGTGGGAGAACCTTTTCATCATGTGCATCCAGTACCTGTCTTTTCCGCTGGCTTTCCTGGTACTCACCCTGGTGGCCATCCGCTGGCCGCGCGTGGGGAGCCTGTTGTTCCTGGCACTGGGGATTTTCTTCGCAGTGGTGTTCGCGGGGGTTTCGTTCCAGGTGGTGGGGTTGCTGCTCACGATACCCGGGGTGGTGTTTGCTGCGCTGTACTGGTTTGGGCGCCCCCACCCACGCAAGTGGGCGTTTCGCGTGGCGCTTGCGTTTCCGGTGGCCATCCTGCTCGTCTTTGGCATTCCGGATTTGATCCGTGTTTCCACGCGGGTCAACGACCATGACTTCGGGGTACGCGTGGTGCAGGGCAACCAGTCAACGCTGGTTTGGGCTCCCAGGGGTCTCGGCTGGCCAGACAAGGGGGGGATGGACTGGTACGAGGCACAAGAGACCTGTCGTTTCCTTTCGGAGGATGGTCTCACCCTTTCTTCCACCCCGGTGGACGTGTGGCGACTTCCCACCACCCAAGAAGTGGTCACCTCGCTCACCCGCGGCAACCAGAACGCGGGGGGTCAGTGGGACGAAGGGGAAGCGAGGTACGATCGGACACCAGACAAGGAAACCCCGCTGTGGAACCCCCACACCATGGTGATTTACTGGTGGACATCCGATTCCTTGCGTGCACCGGAAGCCTACACTGTCACGTACAACGGTGGGGTGTGGGACCGCAGGAAGAACACCAAGATGGGTTCGCTGGGTTTTCGCGCCGTGAAGCAGCCCTGATAGGGTTCACGTGGATTCCCGCGGGACCAGCCGGGGTTGGATGATCACCGTACGCGCGTGGGTTTTCTTGGAATGGATGTTTTCCACCAAGGTGTTCACGATGCGGTCGGAGAACAGCGGGATGTTCTGGTCGATGGACGACAGTGCGGGGCAGGTGTACTGGCTGGCATCCAGGTTGTCCACACCCAGCACACCCACGTCGCTCGGGATCGAAAGCCCCTTCTCCCGCAGCGCTTTCATTACCGCAACTGCCTTCTCGTCCCCGGACACGAAGAAACCGCAGTGCCCTGGAATGGGGTGGTAGGCCCGCACGATGTCGTAGGTCTGCGACAGGGTCACCACGTCGAAAAACTCCCGGTGCTCAACCCCTTTCTGTTCGCACACCTCGCGGAAACCCTTGCTGCGTACGTGGTTCACCGCGAAGCCGCGAAAACCGTACAGGCTCACCAGCGGGCCGTATCCCCTTTCGAGGAGGTGGGTTGCGGCCATCTTGCCCACCGCGTAGTTGTCCAAGTCCACCGAGGGTGTTTCCGCTGAGTCTGGATCCTTGCCCATCAGAACGAAGGGGATGTGGTTCTGCTTGAGGTAGGCGATGCGGATGTCCCCGGGTAGGGTGTCCATCAGGACCGCACCATCCGCTAGCCCGCTCTTGAGAAGGATGAAGCCGTCGGTTTCATCGTCGATGATGCCGCTGGCAGACGAGGGCGAAATCACGATCTTGTACCCGCGCGACTTGAACTTGCCCAGGATTTCCTGGATGATCACGCTGTGCCAGGCGTTCCAGAAGCTTCCTCCGTGCCGGTCGATGAACAGGATGATGGTACGGGTTTCCCGGGTCTTGAGTCCCCGTGCCATCCAGTTCACGCTGTAGTTGTGCTTCTCGATGGCATCCAGGATGGCGCGCCGCGTCTCTTCCTTCACGTTGGGCGCGTTGTTGATTACCCGCGAAACGGTTTTTATCGAGAAGCCGGTGATGCGGGCAATGTCCGAAATGGTTGTGCCGCCTCCCGAAAGACCCCGATTTTTCCGGGTGTCACTCACACGCATTTCCCCTTTCCAATGCTAACGTTGTCAAAAACATCTACTCGATTATACGCTATCTTTCGGAAAACAAGAATCTTTTTCGAAGGGGGAAATTCTCCCGTATCAAGAAGTATCCGCGCTTAATCCGCGATATTTGGGCTTTTTGCAGGATCCTTCGTGATTTCCGCATTTGGAATTTTCTCCCAAAGTGCTACAATGGAAAGGTATGTGGCGGTAAAAAATGACAACGTTGTCATTTTCCTGCCCAAAACGACAAGGAGGGATGCACGTGAAAAAACTCGTGGTTTTGCTTCTCATCGCATTGTCTGTTTCGTTTGTTTTCGGAGAGACCCTGGTGGTGGTTTCCCGGCTGTGGTCGGCGCCATCGGAAAAAGAGTACATCATCAACGAAGTGATTCGCCCATTCGAGGAGGAGAACAACTGCACCGTGAAGTTCTCCACGCTCGATGACCAGAAGATCCTGGAACAGGTTGGATTGCAGGTGGAAACCGGCAACATCACCACCGACGTGATCGTGGCCTACTGTTCCAACATGCCCACCTGGGTGGACAACGGTCTCGTGGAAGACCTCACCGCCGTCGCGGAGGGTTGGACGGACCGCACCTTCTCCCAGGGCTACGATGCCATGACCATGTTCGACGGCAAGCGTTTCTTCCTGCCCGTGGGAGCGGACGTGTACCTGTTCATCGCCAACAAGAAGGCGTTGGACTACATCCCCGAGGGCGTTGACCTGGAGCACCTCACCTGGGAACAGTTGGTTGACTGGGCAAATGCCATCGCCATCGTGGAAGGCGAAGGAAAGTACGCCGTCACCGGTGTGCCCATGAAATCCCTGATCTACCAGTACGGCGGCGTGTGCCTTTCCTACGGTGCCGACTGGCCCAACCTGGACAACCCCGGTGCCATGGCCGCATTCTACCTCATGAGCAAGATGGCGAATGCCTACACCCCTGCGGTGTTGACCTACGACGATGTGCGACCCCCGATGAAGCGTGGAGAAGCCTGGATGGCCACTGCGCACTGTGCCCGCGTGGGTGAAATTTACAAGAACGATCCCACCCAGTTCGTGATCGCTCCCGCCCCCACCGGTCCTGCCGGCATCGGATCCATCGCGGGAACCAGTGGCTACGCGTTGGTGAAGGGTTCGCAGCACAAGGAACTGGCGCTCAAGTTCCTGGAATACATGACCCGCCCCGACATCATGCTCAAATCCAGCAAGGGAACCGGCGGATTCATTCCCCCGGTGGACGAAGCCCTCGCGCTGCTTGACAGCGAGGACGAGCAAGACCTCGTGATCGCCAAGGCCATCGGTGTGATGCAAAACGGCGTTCTTTCCTACATCGCACCCGTGTGGAGCGACTGGGGACAAGTCAAGCTGGTGTACGACGACATCTTCAAGAAGATGATCCTGGAAGAAAAGACGTTTGACCCGCAATACCTCGAACTGATGCAACTGCGCATCGACGAACTGCACAACTAATCTCTTCTTTCCCGGGGGAAGGCAGCGGCTTTCCCCCGGAATTTCTTCCCGCAAGGGGGGTGCTCGCCATCAGCTCGGAGCAACAGGCCATCCAAAACCCGCAACTTGCCTTTCCCCGCAAAACGAACCGGTTGAAAAAACTCTTCCCGTACCTGCTCATCACCCCGACGATCATCTACTACATCGTCTTCTGGATTCGACCGGTGCTTTCTGCGGTTTTTTTGAGTTTCCTCGAAGAGAACGGCAGCCAGCTCACCCTGGCAAACTACATCACCATTTTCAAAGACCCCTTTTTCCAGCAAGCGGTGTGGAACACCACGATCTTCGTGCTGGTGTCCGTGACGCTGGAATTCGTGGTGGCGCTCGCGCTTGCGCTTCTGATCAACAAGAAGTTCCGCGGGGCGAGTTTCCTGCTTGCGGTAGCGTTGATTCCCATGGCCCTTCCTGCCACCGCGGTGGGCGCGATGTGGTCCAGCGGGTTTGCCACCTACGGCTGGATGAACGGGCTATTGTACAAGCTGGGGATGATCTCCGCCGATGGCAAGATCGCCTTCTTGGCGGGGAACGATTTCCAGTCGCTTTTGCTGATCATCCTCATCGACGCCTGGCAGGTGATTCCCTTCATGATGGCCATCCTGCTGGCGGGGTTGCAGGGCATACCCGGGGAGGCAATCGAGGCGGGGTACGTCTTCGGCGGCACGCGTTTCAAGGTGTTGCGCAAGATCACCATGCCCATGCTCAAGCCCAGTATCCAAACCGCTCTCATTTTACGCATCATCTCCGCCATCCAGGTGTGGCTGATCATCGTGATGATCTTTGGTTTCCGGCGTATTCCCGTGCTGCTCGAGGAAGTGGTGTTCTACAAGGAACAGATGCTGGGTCACTACCGTCTTGCCCTGGCCTACTCGGTTCTGGTAGCGCTCATCGTTTCCGTTGCGGGCATCCTGTACCTCAAGGTGTCCGGTGCCTTTGAAAAGGGGGAAGAGTCATGAGCCGGCGTGGCAGTCGCCCTGGAAAGCTCGTGGGACGCACGCTGTTCTACGTTTTGATTGCCGGTGTCGTGCTGGTGATTCTCACGCCCATCTACTTCTTGGTGGCCATCTCCTTCATGTCCGACCGGGAAGCCTACGATTGGCCCCTTCCGCTCGTTCCAGGCTTTTTTACCCAGTTCCGGCTGGAGCTCAGTGACCCGGAAGAGGGGCTCGTGCTGTTGAGCGTGTACAGCAATGCCCAGGGCAAGTTCGTGTCCATCGCCGAAAGCGCGGACCTGGAATACCTCGAATCGTTCACGCGAAGGAAAACCAACTGCACGCTTGACCAGGAGTACTTGCAAGCGCAGATCGAGCAGGTGCAACAAAAGATGGGGCAAAACCAGCAACTCTTGGAGCAAGGCCAGCAAAGCGTGGACGAACTCAAAGGCAAGATGGCAAAGATCAACGCGGAGCTGGTGAAAACCACGCGCAAGCTCAACCTGCTGACCGGTGCGGCTGGCATGGAGCAGATGCTCAAGGACACGCAAGCGCAACTCGTCCAGCTCAAGGCCCAAAAGGAAGAGCTGGACAAGCAAATCGCCGCGGTGGAAAACCAGTTGGCGCCGTTGCGCAGCGTGGAATTCCGCAAACCCAAGAACCTGCTGGCAAACTACGTGACGTTCTTCAAGGTAAGTGCCGACGCGCTGATGGCGCTCTTCCGCAGCCTCCAAGTGGCGCTGCTCACTGTGCTCATCTCGTTGTCCATCGGGGGTCTCGCGGGCTACGCCTTCGCGCGCTACGGTTTCCGGGGCAAGAACATGCTCAAGATCAGCGTGTTGTTCGTGCGCATGTTCCCGGGGATCGCGATCGCCATGCCCATGGTGGTCATCCTGGCACAGATGGGATTCTACGACCAACCCCTTGGGCTTTCGCTGGTGTACTCGGTGGGCCAGATCGCCATGACCATCTGGATCACCGCCAGCATCTTCCTGGGGATCCCGGTGGAGCTGGAAGAGGCGGCGCTGGTATTCGGGCGCAGCCGTGCGGGGGCGTTTTTCAAGATCACGCTGCCGTTGGCACTTCCGGGGCTTGCGGCCAGTGCCATGTATGCCTTCATCGGAAGCTGGGCAGAAACCGCGCAGGCCATCGTGCTCACGCAGTTCAACCCCACCTTCCCCGTGGTGGTGTACCAGACCATGGTGGGTGCCAAGGGCATGATCAACCTGGTGGCAGCGGGTGGCGTGGCCATGGCATTGCCGGCGGTGCTGTTCACCATTTTGATTCGGAAATACATCTTGCAAATGTGGGGTGGTGTGCGTGTATAATGCGACGGAAAAAGGAGGGGAGCCCATGATCGCGCTGCAGCTCGAAGGCCTTTCCAAGCGCTATGGCACCAAGGTTTGGGGAGCCAAGGACGTGAACCTGCAGGTGTCCGAGCAGGAATTCATCGTGTTCTTAGGGCCATCCGGGTGTGGAAAAACCACCACGCTGCGCATGATCGCGGGGCTCGAAGAGGTCACCGAGGGGCGTATCCTCATCCACGGCAAGGAAGTCACCGACCTGCCCCCACGCTCCCGTGACATCAGCATGGTGTTCCAGAGCTACGCGGTTTGGCCACACATGACGGTGTTCGAGAACATCGCCTTCCCGTTGAAGCTCAAGAAGTTGACCAAGGAGCAGATCGCCGACACCGTGCACGCGGTATCCGACATGACCAACATCTCACCCTACCTGGAACGCTACCCCCGCCAGCTCTCCGGGGGACAGCGCCAACGCGTGGCATTGGCGCGTGCCATCGCGGTGAAACCCAAGCTGTTCCTCATGGACGAGCCCCTGTCCAACCTGGACGCCAAGCTGCGCGTGCGCATGCGCACCGAGCTCAAGGCCATCCACCATCGCACCCAGGCCACCACCGTGTTCGTTACGCACGACCAGGCGGAAGCCATGAGCATGGCCGACCGCATCGTGATCATGGAAAACGGCAAGATCATCCAGATCGGAACCCCTGACCAGGTGTACTTCGACAGTGCAAACGTGTTCGTGGCGGGGTTTATCGGAACGCCCCCCACCAACTTCATCCCGGTGGACTGGCGCATGGAAAACGGTACCACCCGGTTGCTGCATCCGGATTTCCAATTCGATGCTCCCGATGCACTTGCTCGCATCCTGCAACAAAACCCACCTTCCGGGGATGGCAAGATCCTGCTGGGCATCCGCCCGGAAAGCATGAAAATCGTGGACAACCCCGCAGTTCTTTCCACTTCCACGCTGGTGGTAGAACCACAGGGTTCGCACCAGATCGTGGCGTTCGAGTTGCAAGGGCAGATCCTCAAGATCCTCGCCCCCCCGTTCCCCAAGGTGCGCGAGGGCCAAACCATCCACGTGGACTTCGAGTGGAACCGCGTGATGCTGTTCGACGAAAACTCCGGTCTGCGGTTGAAGGAAAAGGAAGTGAAAGCATGAACATAGCGCTGGCACATTTTCGCGTGGGCGAAACCGACGGTGTTTCGCTGGAGATGGAAAAGTGGAAAACCGTGATGGAACGGATGGGCCACAAGGTCTTCCTCCTTTCGGGTACCATGGACTACGGCGATGGCCACATCCCGGACATGAGCCTGCACGGCGAAGTGTTCAAGCGCCAACAGAAAAACGCCTACGACCGCCTGGAAGACTACCCCTCGCAGGGTCACTTCGAGCGCGAAATCGAGCTCATGGCTGGTACCATCGAGAGCCAGCTGGATGCATTCCTGGATCGCAACGAGATCGACCTGCTGGTACCCAACAACATCTTCTCGCTGGGGGTGGGATTTCCCATCGCGCTGGCGTTCTACCGCGCCATCCTCAAGCGCAAGCTGTTCACCATCTGCCACCACCACGACTTCTACTGGGAGAGGCCCCACCTGTTACGCCCCACCTGCGACCTGGTGCGGCGCTACCAATCCTACCTGTTCCCACCGTCCTTACCATGGATCCGCCACGTGGTGATCAACCGGCCCGCGGGGCAAGCGCTGCGCGAACATGGCTGCGTGGCCACGGTGATTCCCAACGTGTTCGACTTCGATCGCGACCCCTGGACCATCGACGATTTCAACCGAGGGCTGCGCGCCGAGCTGGGCCTTTCTCCCAACGACCTGGTTTTCCTCCAAGGCACGCGCGTTTCGGAGCGCAAGGCGATCGAACTCTCCATCCAGTTCGTGGCGCAGGTACAGCAAAAGCGAGACAAGCTCAACGGAACGCTCTACAACGCACAGCGATTCACCCCGGAATCCAAGATCGTGCTGTTCATGCCTGGGCTACTCGAGGCCCCGAAAGGCTACATCTTGCTGCTCAAACAGTTGGCCGAAAAAGAAGGGGTTTCCATCATCTGGGCCAGCGATACGTTCGGGGCATTCCGTGGTGAAGGCCCTAAAGGAAAGAAGTACTCGCTGTGGGATGCGTATGCCATCAGCGACTGGATCACCTACCCCAGCGTGCTGGAAGGTTGGGGCAACCAGTTCCTGGAAGGGTTGTTCGCCCAAAAACCCATGCTGGTGTTCGAATATCCCGTGTACAAGACAGATATCGAACCCTTTGGCTTCCAAGTGGTGAGCCTGGGAGACCAAATGCGCGCCGTCCCCGCGGTACGGGAAGGATTCGACGTTCCCCCCCACATGGAAATGGTGGAAGTGGAACCCGCAAAAATTGCCAGCGCAGCAGACAGAGCAATCGAGCTGCTCAAAGACCCCGAAGGGTACCGCGAGTTGGTGGAAATCAACTTCCAACTGGGAAAGAGCTACTTCTCCTACACGGCGCTTTCCAAGCTCATCGCCAGCGTGCTACCCGAACCCGGAGAGATGGAATGAATCCGGAAAAAAGCTTCGAGTGCTACGTGGATGCCATTGGAAAACTGGAAGACCGGTTTAACCGTTCGCCCATTGCTCCGCACCAAGACGAGCACCTCAAGGCCAAAGTTTCGCCCGAAGGCAAGTACCTACCGTTCGCGGGTGACACGCTGCTATTCCCCGCCCCCGAAGACCTGAAGCGTTGGGCGACGGAGGTGCAAACACAATTGTTCTCCTCCTTCCAGGATGTTCTGGCCTTTCCGCTGAGCCCCCACTTTTTCCATATCACGATGCACGACCTTTTCAACCCGTTGGAAAAAGGCAAAAGCTCCAGGGAAGAAGAAGTGCGCAAAATCCTTCCCCAACTCCTGGAACGATGCAAAACCCCAACCATCCAGCTTCGAGCCGTGTCGGTGTACTCCGGGGGCAGTGTGGCGATCGGTATTGGTTTCATTCCGCATAACGAGGAAGACTACCACACCTGGAAGCGCCTCCGCTCCCCATTCGATTCCCTTTTCCCTTCCGACCCCCTGTTCCACATCCACCTCACCCTGGACTACTACCGCCCCGTTGCAGTTCCCCCCACCCGCCAAGCGGCCCTCCAGCAATGGCTTGCGATGCAAACCCGAAACCTCCGGGAACACCCCAAAACCTTCCCCCTGCAACTCTCCACCCTACAGCACAACCGCTTCAGCGACATGGACCACTACCAGCCAATCCTCC
>DAOPKN010000059.1:0-11241 GCA_035391225.1 Thermotogota bacterium | reverse complement strand
GCCCGTGGAGAGGGTGCGGAGTCCGGGGGGTTGCTCGCGTTTTCCGGGACCTACGGGTTGCAAAACTGGATCTTCGACGAAATCGCCATGAGCACCGATTGGGATTTCATCCCCTCGGATCATGGCTTTTCCCCGGGGATCATGCCAGCGGTGGAAATCTTTTCGGTGCACGGCAGCTCGGAGGCGGAGGGATACGCTGACCTGGTCCCAGGGTTTGACCCCAACCGTAGCGTGGAAAGCGCGTTGAATCGCTGGTTTCTCTCTGGGTACAAGCCCGATTACAAGCTGGGTATCGTCGGGTCTACGGACGATCATTTGGGCAACCCGGGAAACACCAACACGGACCAGCTGGAAGAGGGAAAGCAAGCCCTTGTTCCCGAGGAGGGGGATTTTTCCGGCGGGCTGATCGGCGCCTGGGCCCAGGAAAAAACCCGTGCTTCCATCTTCGAAGCCATCGAGGACAAGCGGGTGTACGCTACCACTGGGCCAAAGATCCAACTGGAGTTTTCCGCAACCTACCAGGGAACGAAGTACTGGATGGGGCAAACCGTGCCGTTGCAAGTTGGAGATGCGTTGGAATACTCCTTCCGGGCAGTGGGTGACACCGCGCCGCTGGACTACGTGGAAGTGATTTTCGTGCGCTCCACGGGCCCCGGTACTTTCGAAACGATTCGCGCCACGCACGATGCGGTGGATGGAACAGCGTACTCGCTGGACCTTTCCGCAATGACGGGCAATGCCTACGTCCGCGTGACCGCCTACCAGCAGCAAACCACGCGCTGGCAATGGAATGGTACATCCTTCGATGCAGTTCCCACCCGGGAAAGGGCGTTTTCCAGCCCCATCTGGATCGAGGTGCAGTAGCCCGCCATGCAAATCCAAAGGGTGGAAAGCCATCGCCAGCTTCGCCAGTTCATCGCCCTTCCCTACGCGATGTACCGAAACGATCCAAACTGGGTGGCCCCGCTGCGTTCCGAGCAGCGAAAACTGTACGACCCGCGCAAGAACCTGATGCTTCCCCACTGCGAGTACGCCCTTTTCCTGCTGCTCGAAGGCAAAAACGTGTTGGGACGGATCGCGGCTTTCTTCGACCACGACGCGGTGGAGTACTGGGGAGAGGCGGTGGGTTTCTTCGGCGCGTACGAGTGCATCGACGATCCAACTGCTTCGCACCTTTTGCTTTCCACCGCGAAGCACTGGCTCCAGAACAAGGGTATGCAAAAGATGCGCGGACCCTGGAGCTTTTCCTCCCAGGAATGGGGGATGGTGGTGGAGGGTTTTTCCCCGCCGCCGGTGGTGCTGGCACCCTACAATGCTGCGTATTACCCCGCGCAGATGGAAGCGTTCGGGTTGCAAAAGGTCAAGGATTTGCTGGTTTTCCTGGGAGACCCGGGTCACGGGTACCGCATCCCCGAGCGTTTCGTTTCCTTTTCGGAAGTGGTATCCAAGAGGTACGGTATCACCATCCGCACCCTTGACCGGAAAAAACTGGAGCGGGATGTGAAGCTCCTCGTGGGGCTGACGAACCAGTCCATCGCGCGAAACTGGGGGTATTACCCCGTTTCCGAAGCGGAAGCCAATGCCATCGCCAACGACTTGCGGCGCATCGTGGACCCGGAACTCATCTTTATCGCCCAGGATGCCCAGGGAGAAGCGGTTGGGTTTGCCATGACGTTGCCGGATATCAACCAGGCATTGACGGGGCTGGACGGAAGGCTTTTCCCGCTGGGGTGGCTGCGGTTGCTGGCCGGGATGAAGAAGATCAACCAGTACCGCATGTGGGGGTTGGGGGTGGTTCCACGCTACCAGGGGAAGGCCATCGACATCCTGCTGTACCTGGCCACCTACGAGGTGATGAAAAAGCGCAAGGCAAGGTTGGAGATCAACTACGTGCTCGAAGACAACCACCGCATGCAAAACGCGCTGCAGCGGTTGCAAGTGCAGCAGTTGCGGCGATACCGGGTCTACCAAGCGGAGCTATGAACCCTCGGGAAGAGTGCGTGCGAGGCGAAATCCCAGGTCGTTGTAGCACAGCTCCGGGGCATTGTGGTATTGGAAGGTAATCGTACAGCGTTTCTCGTGGTTGCTCCAGCTGCCGCCGTGGTTCAGACGAAGGCTTTCCAATTCCGGGTGGGAATCCTGGCACCATTCCCAGGTGTTGCCGCACATGTCAAACAACCCGAGCTCGTTGGGCTTCTTTTCACCCACCGGGTGGGTTGAGCCATTGCTGTTCCCGGAAAACCATCCCACCTCGGAAAGCTTTTCGCTTCCCGCGAAGTTGGTCGGGCCGGTGTCCTTGCTTCCACCCCGCGCAGCAAACATCCATTCTTCGGAAGTGGGAAGGCGGTATCCTTCCACCTCCGAAACCTTTTTCGTGGGAAGCCCGCTTGCATCCAGTAACAATCCGTTTTCGTCGCAACATGCGGCGAATCCTTCCTTCTCGTTGAGCCAGTGGCAATAGGCCAGTGCTCCCCACCAGGAAACCATGGTGACCGGGTGGTTTTCGGTGCCCGGCGCACAACGGAACCTTCCCCCGGAAACGAGAACCGGGCAATCTTCCTTTCCCAGTTCCAGCAGCAACCTTCCATTCTTCACCCCCTCCAAGGGAACCCCAGCGCGGTTCAAGAAATCCACGTATTCCTCCACGGTGACCGCATACTTGCCGATGGAAAAAGCCCTCTCTCCGCCGGCTGGTCGGTCCACGCGCACCATTTCTCCGCGCATGGGGACGCCATGCAAGATCTTTTCGATTTCGACGAGCGCCTCTGCCGCACTGGCATAGCGGAAATTGGCGTTGATTTGCGTGCAGGTTTGCACCCAATTCATAACGGCGGGAGAAAGCCCCGGGATGGGTTCCAGGGGTTTCTTTTGGTGCATCCGGCTTGCGGAGGGTTCTGGGGGCTTGCCACGAAACATATGGTATGCACACGCTCCCAGGCAGAAAATGTCCAATCGGGGTCCGAAACGGGCATTCGGGGAGTACTGTTCTGGGGCGGCGTAATCCGGGCTAATCAACCGTGTCATGGACTGCGTTTTTCCCGGGACGAAGGGACGTACGGAACCGAAGTCGAGCAAAACCGGATCCGTGCCCTCTCGAAGAACGACGTTGGAGGGCTTGATATCCCGGTGCAGAAGGCTTTTCTCATGGAGATACTGCAGGGCCTGCAGCATTTTTTGGAGGATGGAAAGGCCTTCTTGCTCGGAGAAAACCCCTTGTTTCCGGATGCGCACGTCCAGGGTGTCTCCGGAAACGAGCTCGGTGATGAGGTACGCGGTATTGTTTTCGCGCACGAAATCCAGGAAAAACAGGAGGAAAGGATGGCAGATGCCCTTGAGGTGTTGGGCTTCCTGTTCGAAACGGTCCAAGGCATCGGAGTACTCTTTCGGCGAAAGGGTTCCGGGAGGAACCAGCTCCGTTCCCTTGCGGGTGGAATGCTCAAGGAAGAATTCCTTGATGGCCACCGGCCGCTTCAACTCCCGGTCAGCCCCCTTGTAGGTGATGCCGAAACCTCCTTGCCCCAGCAGCTTCCCCACGGAGTACCTTTGGGCGAGAAGGGTTCCTACGGGGAGAAGGGAAAGGGAGCGCGCGAAAAGGGGAGTCCCGCATACCGGGCAGCTTGCGCTGTTTTCGGGGACGACACTATTGCAGGATGGACAATGTGGCATGCTGTTGCCTCCAAAAGTTGGACAACGCAACACCCGGGAAACGGAAGCAAGGTTCCCGGGTGTTGGAGTAGTTTATGCATCCAGTGTGTTCAATCGAACCACGAAGATCTTTGCGGCGTTGTCGATGGCCCCCAATGCGCGTTCGAGGAACGTTTCCACGTCCTGGGGATGGTTGACAAAGAATTCGATGCTCACCCAGACATTGTTGTTCACCGTGAACACCTTCGCCGCCTTGCAAAGGGCGTTGGCCATGTCCATGGCAACCCGTATCCTTCCGCGTTCCTCTTCGCTTTCCACCGGGTAGATATTGGGAAGGAAGAGGCGGAAAAAGATGGGGTCCTTCCCCGAAGGCTGGATCACGAAGGTCATGTTCTCTTTCTTGAACACGACGTCGCCGTCCGAATCCACCCTCGGTTCGTAGCCTGCCTTTTGCAGGATATCCATGTACACTTGTTGCAACTTTTCATCCGTCCAAGCGGGGAAATCTTTCTTGAAGCTCCACATTTTTTTCCTCCTTTTTCAATGCACCTGCATTGGTCTGCCTATCCCAGGAGCTTGTCCATTTGCTCCAGCTCGTTTTTCCCCCACCAATCGGTGTATTCCAAAACGAACTGCGCATTGTCGGACATCACCGTGAGCGCTTGTTGGAGTGCGATCTCCACCGTTTTCACCACTACCTTGGTTTCCAACTCTTGCTGGAAATGCTTGGCCTTTTCGGTGATGCTCGCCAGGGCCTTCTGGAACTGGCAAATATCCTTGATCACCTTGGCGTTCTGGAGAATGAAACTCTGGTTCAACGCAATGGCTTCCCCTGCCGTTTCGATTTTGGAGAAAAGGATTCCCAGGTCGGTTTGCATTGGAAGTATCGTTGCCACTGCTCCTGCGTTCCATTGTGTGAAGCGTCCCGCGTTTGCTTGCAAGATCGTAACAAGATGCCGAACCGGTTCATAAAGCATGGAAATGTTCTGCGCCTTTCCGAGGTTCTCGCGTGCGGTGGAGGTGATCTTTATCACCTGTTCATCCAGGCAGCTGTACGCGCTTTCCATGATGGACACCGAGCGGTCCAGAAGCGGAACCAGGTCCTTGGACACAATTTCCTGCGGAGATTTCTGCACATACGTTTTTTTCTTCTCCTGCAGCTCCCTTTTCAGTTTTTTGACATCCAGCTTGGGAAGGCTTTTCCACTTTTCCTGGATCTGCTTGGCTTTGTCCGAGAACTCCCGCTTCTTGTAGCGTTTTGCCAAGGCGTACAACGCGAGTACCCATTGCAACAGCAGCTCCTTTTGCAGCTCCGAGGCTTCTTGGGCAATGGTTGCCGCATCTTTCTTCCCCATGGAAAGGATCCCCCGGAACGATTCCTTGCCGAACAAGGTCAAAGCGCTTTGGGTCCCTTGCCCCATGTTTTCCGAAACGATTTTCTGGGCCACCTGGAGGTACGCTTCCATTGCAAGTAAGATGCGTCCACACCTTTCTGCCCTTTCGCCCTTGTCCAGGCTGTCGATGACGGACAGGTCCTTTTCCAGGGCTTCCAAGTTCGCTTCGATTTTGGCGGAACATGTTCCCATATCCAGCGAGGCGTTCCCTGTTTCCTCGGAAGAGAGTTTGTCCTGTGCAGCGGACAATTTGCCGATGTTTTCTTCCAGCGCGTCCAATTGGAACGTCACCTTTTCCATGCTCACTTGGTTGCTCTCCATTTTCCTCTCTCCTTTCTTTCTGGTATGCACAAGAAAGTACCGCCAAGTCCCCGGTTTTCCGCAACATGGATCTTCCTTGAAATAGGAAAAAAGGAAAAGCATTTGCTATACTAAAAATACCACAAAGCACGCTGTTTTTCGAAACAAAACGGGAGGTTGTGGCATGAAAAGACTCCGTGCGGTTTTTCTTCTGTTTTTGCTTTTCCTCTGCGTTGCCCCTGGATTTTCCGAATGTTGTGATCCCGATTGCGCCATTCCCACCAAGCGCACAAAACCCCAGCTTGTGCCGGAGGTGATCACCAAGATCCCCGAAGGTTTCCCAAGAGATTTTGCCCTTTTCCAAGAAAACTTCGATGCCCAAAACTTCTCCCCTCGTTCCTGGGAGTGGCTTTCCGGGGGGGAAATTCGGCTGCAGGATACGGTTTTGTACGAGGGAAACGCGGCGATGGAGCTTGCGGGAGGCGGAATGCAGGTGGAAATCGAAGTTCCGGTGGATTCCACGCTCCGTTTCTTTCGGAAGACACAGATCAGCTTTTGCGAGCCCTTTTACTACCAATCCCTGCCTTGCCCCTTGCAACTCTACGTGGATGACGTGCTGTTCGGTTCGTGGACGGGCACTACTCCCTGGCAGGAAGTGGTGCGCGAAATCCCCGCGGGAAAGCACACGTTGCGCTGGACAAGCTGTGCACCCCAGGGGGATGGCTACAGCCATGCCCGGGCATGGGTGGATGCGATTCGCGTGTACGCGTTCGTCGACCGGGAAGAAAAGGTGTGTATCCCCGATCCGTACCTGCGGGAATTGGTGCTCCGATCCATTGGAAAAGCCTCAAAGATGGATTTTTCCTACCTTCCCCAAGAGCAAACTGCCAGTTCGCGGGCGTTGGAAACCAGTGAAGGCTTCCCACAGTGCGATCAAATTTTTGCCAACCAGGTGCGGGACCTCACCCACCTGGAGAGTTTTGGGGTGTATGCCTTCGTTGACTTGACGGGAATCGAGGCCCTTTCCGGCTTGCAATGCCTTCTTTTTCCCGGGATCAGGCCTATATCGATAGCGCCCCTCTTAGGGCTGCAGGAGATCAAACGGTTGCAACTCGGCGGAGCCCTACTGGAAGACCTTTCGGGTATCAAGGAACTGGACAAGTTGGAAGTGCTTTGCCTGGAAATGAACAACGTCCACGACATCTCCGATCTTGCCAACCTGCAACAGTTGCGCTTCGTGAACTTGTGGGGGAACCCCGTGTCCGACTTCTCTGCACTCGAAAACCTTCCCCACTTACAATGGAAACTGCGAACCCCGGGCGAAAACGGAAGCGTCCTCGCCTTCCCCAATGTCCCCAAAAACTCCTTTCCGGCGGATGGAGAAAGGATTTTCACTTCCCCGGTTACCCTGTGCTGGAATGCATGCTTTGACCAAAGCGGGGGGCAGCCTTTCCTGTACTTCTTGTACCTGGGGAAAGACTCCGAGGAGCTTGTGCTGTGGCATGGGGGATTGACCCAAAACTGGTACAACTGCGTGGCGTACTTGGAACCGGAAACGACGTATTACTGGAACGTGGAAGTGCGCGATTGGGATTTCCGACTTGTCACGAAGGGCCCAACGTGGAGTTTCTCCACGGGGCCCTTGAGCGTTGTTGCACGGAAGTGAGAAAAAGGGGGGACTGCTTTCTTCCCTTGGAATCAAGCGGTCCTTTTCCCCCGTGGACGCGAAAAGCGCATTCCCAGGAAAACGAGAACCAGCACGATCACGAGGAAAATCACCATGGTCACCGGGGGAAGCGAAACAATTTCTTGCGTAGCGGCATCAGGGTTGAAATTCCCGAACCATTCAGGTTTCAACAGGGAAAGCCCGTAGATGGAAAACGTTCCGAGGATCAGGGAACCGATGATCGTGGAAAAGAAAGAGACAACCTCGTCCTGCTTGAAGAACGCGTAAAACCCGAGTAGCAAACCGAATACCCCTCCGGCAATGATGGGACCATACGCTATGACACCGGGAGTCGAATTGGCCAGGGTATTCAAACCCGGCAATTGAAGGAAAAGGCCCCAGAGCCACTGCCCGATAACGAAACCCAAGGCAAGCCCGGCAAGGAAGAAGAAAATCTTCAAAAGGAAAAGCAGGGCAATGGCACAGACAATGCCCACAATGAGCACCAACAGCATTTCCGAATTCGGGTTGCTCTTGATGAAATCCTGCAGGAATTGGATCTGGGAAAGCGTGGGATACAGGAAGAAAGCCCCTCCAAAGAAGCCTGCCAATACCAGCGCGAACTTGGGAAACCAGCGACTGCCAAAAATCATGGCGAGCGAAACCGGGAGAAGAATGTACCAGTAGGAAACCGCCAACGAAATGAACTCGTTGAAGTGCCGGGAAAAGTCAGAAAAATCCATTGCCATAGCGCCTCCTTTTCTTTTGTAAACCCATGGAATGTTCCACCCTTATCGAAATGATTATACCGGAAACAAGGAGAATTTCCGTGGCAAAGGGAAAATCCATCCTTTGGGTATTGGGGAGATGCAAGATGAGAACGAACCTGTGCTGGTTTCGTCGAGATTTGCGCATCCATGACCAAAAGGCCTTGTACGAGTGTTCCCTGCGCGGCAAGCCCTTGGTGCCATTTTTCATCCTGGATCCCGGGATCTTGCAACGCGAAGGGCTTTCCGAGCGGCGTACCGCATATCTCTTCCAAGCCCTCCGAAAGTTGGGGCAGCAGTTCGCGCAAAACGGAGTGAAGTTCCGACTTTTCCGCGGCAACCCCCTCGATGTGTTCCGCGAGCTTTGCGCGCGCAACCAAATCGCTGCGGTTTTTTTCAACCGCGACTACGAACCCTACGCGCTCCAAAGGGACGGGCAAATCCGCGAATTCTTACACCAGCAAGGAATCGAAGTTTTCTCCTGCAAAGACAGTGTGCTGCACGAGCCCGGGGAGATCGTGAACAAAAACCGCGAACCCTACCGTGTTTTTACCCCGTATTACAAGAACTGGCAGCGATTGGCAAAAGACCCTTGCACGCAAACGGTTCATTTGCGCGATGCACCCCACTTTTCCACACCCCCGGGAAGGGAAGTAGCGTGGCAAAACCTTCCCGTCACGCCCAACCGTTTTACCATGGAACCCTTCCAAGCGCTGGAAACGTTCTTTTCGGAGAAAGTCCACGAGTATGCCACAGCGCGGGATCTCCCCTCCCTGGACGGAACCTCCAGGCTATCGCCGTTGCTGCGGTTCGGGCTGGTTTCGATCCGTGACGTGTTTCACCGCGCCAAGGACGTGTGCGAACCCTTCACGCGGCAATTGGCCTGGAGAGATTTCTACTTCCAGGTGCTGGCCCATTTTCCCCGGGTACAAGGTTCCGCCTTCCTCGAGAAGTACAACGCCCTCCGCTGGCAAAACGATCGCGAATGGTTTGCACGCTGGTGTGCCGGCCAAACCGGGTTCCCCCTGGTGGATGCGGGAATGCGCCAACTGGTGGAAGAAGGATGGATGCACAACCGCCTGCGCATGCTCACCGCGTCCTTCCTCGTCAAGGACCTACTCATCGACTGGCGCTGGGGGGAAGAATTTTTCCAAGAGCAGCTGTTGGACCACGACCTTGCGCTGAACAACGGGGGTTGGCAATGGTGCGCTTCCACGGGAACCGACGCGCAACCGTTCTTCCGCGTGTTCAACCCTTTCCACCAATCGAAGAAATTTGACCCGGAAGGGATTTTCATCCGGAAATACGTTCCCGAACTGCAAAAAGTGCCCACCGCTTTTCTCCATGCCCCGCACACCATGCCCCGAGAAATCCAGGAGAAGGTGGGTTGCCGTATCGGGAAAGACTATCCTCCCCCGATGGTAGAGCACAACCACAGGAGGATCGTTGCGCTGGAAGCCTTTCGCGAGTGCCAATAAGCAAGGATCGTTTGCCATTTTTTAGGTTTTTGTAGTATAATGTATGAAGGTCTTGAAAGGAGTCATCTTTTGTCGCGAAGAAAGGAACCGATGAGAAGAAACGAACCGAGGAAAAGGAAGGTGATCCGATGAAAAGGAAAGCGTTTGGATCGGTACTGGTCCTGATCGTGCTGTCCGTTGTCCTTGCCTTTTTGACCGGGTTGAACACCTGGAGTCGCCTGGAGTTGAAATCCACGGTGGATTATTCCCACCAGAAGCAAGCGTACTACTCCGCGCGGAGCGGGGTGTTGGCGATGATCGAGGCGCTGAAAACCATGGATACACTCCCGGAAACGGAATTTTCCGTCGTGGGCACTATGGAAGGGATAGGGGATAATGCTACGGATGCTACCTTTGATGCGACGTATACCCCGCCCAGGGGTGGTTTCGAGGGTATCGTGCAGGCCACCGGTTATTCTGGAAACGGGGCGTTTTCCGAGACGTTGCGGGTGGAGTGGAGTCTTCTTTCAGAGCCCATGGTCCTTCCTCACATTATCAGTACCGAATATGCGGTTTTCGCCAATGGCGGAGTAGCGATGTCTGGAAATGGGTCGGTTAAGGGTGGGGTGGGGTCAAATGCACCCAATTTGCTTTCAGGTGAATCTTTCGAAAGCAGTGAAGATTTCTTTGATTTCGATGGTTTTGGATTCTACTTTAGTGGATCAAATTACACTTTGGATGGCACTTTGACTATTGGGCCGAAAGGAGACCCGGCGGATTTCAAAACTGTTCATACAATCAATTCCTCTGCTGTAAATGTTCTCCCTAAGGAACAACACTTTCCCATTCCTATTATGCCTCCTGCTCCAGCAAATACGTCTACGGATCTATGGACTGTATCCCAGCAATCAACCATTCTATCTCAAGATACTACATTTTCCACAATCGTTATCCAAGGGGCAAAACCAAAACCTTGTACAGTTACCTTCCAAACCGGTTCTGAAGGGAATACACTTCGCATTCTGACAAATTCTCTTAGCATTGACCAACACAGCACCTTGCAAGTTGAAGGTGATGGGAAAGTTCAAATTATCGTTTTAGGTTCGCTTTCCATTTCTGGAACCGTTCGTGGAGGAGAGCAAATTGAGGTTTTCTATTACGGAGAGTCCTCTGTTACACTTGATGGTAAGAGTTCTTTCGATGGTTTTTTTTACTCCTTCCAAGGTGATATCTTTTTAGCAGGACAAGCGGAAGGTGGAAGAGGGTACTTTCTTTCGCCTTCTCCAATAAAAATCACCCTTAATGGTCAATTTGATAACGAGATGGTCATTTACGCCCCCCTTTCTGAGGCTTTGTTGGAGGGCCAGGGGGAGAGTATCAATGCAAATGTAATTTGTGAAAAAGCCTGGATTTCTGGTAAGGCAAAATTAACGTACGTCGAAGATAGCGATTTCGAGGTGGAAATCAGTCAGGAAACTTCCGGGGATAATTCAACCGAGGTTTTCCTATGGCTGGAAACCCTATGAAAAAGCGAAATGGTTTTTCCCTCGTCGACTCCCTGATCACCCTGGGGTTGTTGGCTGCGCTGATGGCCTTCATTGTGCCGCTTTTCAGTTTCGCCTGGCTACGCACCGATGCATCTGAGTTGGCCTATGCCTTTATAAACCAGAACCAACAAATCATGGAGGAAAGACTCTTGGAGGACGCATCGGAAGGGGAGGATTTCCCAATTTCCTTTTCTCCCCTTGAGGATGGAGAAGAGCTCCCGGAGGGGTTTCCGAACTCGCTGATGGGAAAGAAGCTTACGGCATCCAGCACTGATTCCCATTTCGATTCACTGTGGGAAGACTTCGGGGAAGACTTCAAGGATAAGCTTGCCCTTTTCACTTTCGTCGGGATTCCCGCTACCGAGGAAGAATGAACAAAAGAAAAGGTTTCGGGATCGTGGAGCTGGTGGCGGCCATGGCGATTTTTGCCATCGTGACCGCTACCGTGGTGTTCCTCTTTGCGCT
>DAOPKN010000058.1:0-11357 GCA_035391225.1 Thermotogota bacterium | reverse complement strand
CAATGGAAAAAAAAGAGGGGCACTGGGGTGCGGCGGTGCCATGGTCGGGTGTTTGTGTTATAATTGTGCAGGTTTTTCCGACGTTCCGGGCGGGGGGGTTGTGTTGCCGGCCGGACGGATTTTTTATTCCAGATATGGGGTGGTTTTGGTGCGCTTTTCTCGGTTGTATGCTCCGACGATCAAGGAAACTCCGTCGGATGCCGACGTGATTTCGTACGAGCTTTTGATCCGGGGCGGGTTCATTCGCAAGGTGGCTTCCGGGGTGTTCACCTACTTGCCGCTCGGCCAGCGGGTGTTGCACAAGATTTCGCGCATCGTGCGCGAGGAGATGGATCGCGCGGGTTGCCAGGAGTTGCTGATGCCCATCGCCCAACCCTCCGAGATGTGGAAGCAGAGCGGGCGTTGGCAAGATTATGGCCCGGAAATGATGAAACTCAAGGACAGGCACCAGCGGGAGTTTACCCTTGGGCCCACCCACGAGGAAATGATTACCATGACCGTGCGCAACGAGCTCACCTCTTACCGCGACCTTCCCGTGAACCTCTACCAGGTCAATACCAAGTACCGCGACGAGATCCGCCCGCGTTTCGGGCTGCTTCGCGCGCGGGAATTCATCATGAAAGATGCCTACAGTTTCCATACCACCATGGACGACTTGCACCAAACCTACGAGGACATGTACCGAGCTTACGAGCGTATCCTCAAGCGCTTGGGGTTGCAGTTCATGGTGGTCGATGCCGATACCGGCGCCATTGGCGGTTCGCGCTCGAACGAATTCGTGGTGTTAGCGGGCAGTGGCGAATCCAGGTTGCTGTACTGCGAGAAATGCGGCTACTCCGCGTCGGATGAAAAGGCGGAGTACCGGATCAACTACGAGTATCCCATGGAGTCACCCCTCGACCTGGAACGCGTGGATACTCCAGGAGTACGCACCATCGACCAGGTGAGCGAGTTCTTGTCGGTGCCCGCTTCCAAGATCGTAAAGTCCCTCTTGTACAAAGGACGGGACGGCTACAAACTGGTGATGATCCGCGGGGACTTCGAGCTCAACCTGTCCAAGCTGCGTGCCTCGCTGGGTGACCAGACGCTGGAAATGGCTTCGCCGGAAAACGTGTTGCAGGATTTCGGTGTTCCCATCGGGTTCATCGGGCCCGTGGGCTTGGAGGGTAAAAAGGTCGAAAAGGTTGCAGATCATAGTATCCGCGGGCTTTCGAACTTCGTGGTGGGTGGCATGCAACCCGACACGCATTACACGAATTGCAACCCGGACAGGGACTTTTCGGTGGATCGCTGGATCGATGTGAAGATGGTGCAGGTGTCGGATCCCTGCCCGGAATGTGGCACTCCCCTGGTGGAAACGCGGGGCATCGAGATGGGACATATCTTCGAACTGGGCACCAAGTACTCCGAGAAGCTGGAGGCGTTCTACACCGACGAAGATGGCAGCAAGAAACCCTTCGTGATGGGGTGCTACGGTTGGGGAGTGTCGCGCACGTTGGCGGCCACGGTGGAACAGCTGCACGACGAGAATGGCATGTTGTGGCCGGTTTCCATCGCTCCCTTCGCGTTGCTGATCACGGTGGTGAACGCGCGCGACGACAAGCAGGTGCAGGCGGGCGAGGAATTGTACCGTTTCTTCTTGGAGAAAGGCGTGGAAGTGCTATTGGACGACCGGGAAGCTTCGCCAGGGTTCAAGTTCAAAGATGGCGACTTGATCGGTATCCCCGTTCGCATCACGGTGGGAAAGGCGCTTTCAGATGGCCAGGTGGAAATCAAGAAGCGCACCGACCGAAAGTCTACGCGTGTTTCGATGGAGCAAGGGTACGAAGGCATTTTCCAGGCGTTCCAGCAAGCACTGGAGGGGTATGACCCACACGCTGTCTGATCCCGCGCTTTGGAAAAAGCACGACCACGTGGATTTCGACGTGTACTTCTTTAAGGCATCCAAGACCGGGGTGCTGCGTTTCTTGTCGCACCTGGAGTGGGCGCGTAGCCTGGAGAGGGCGATGCGAAGGGCGCAGCTTGACATGTGGGTATCAAAGGGGTTCCATCCCAAGGTGAAGTTCGATTTCCTGCGGGTGTTGCCCACCGGCTTTTCCAGCCAGGCGATTTACTTCTGCGTGCGGCTGAACCGGAAGGAGTTCCCCGAAGAGGGGTGCAACCTCGTTGAAAGGGTGAACCGGCATGTTCCCAAGGGTCTGCGCGTACACTGGGGGATGCGGGTTTTCGACACCTTTTCCCCCGCCAAGTTCTCGAAGTACTGGGCGTTTCGTGCGGTGCTGCAGGCACCCCAAACGCTGGAAGGGTCGATCCGAGAGTGGTTCGGTGCTTTCCTCCAGGAGAACCCCGCGCTGCAGCGTTTTTTCGTGATGCAGTACCGCGGAGGGTTCTGGTTCCTTGACTGGGTCCACGAGGAATCGAGCTGGCTGGACATTCGCGTGGGTTTCGAACGCTGGTTTGGATCGCCCACCCCGGACCTTTTCTTCCTGGTGCATCACCGGGAAGTGTACTGGGAAATCGAACCGGAGGTTTCCCTCGATTCCATGCTGGAAAAGAGTGATGAAAACAATGGCGAAACGCGTTCTGATCGTGGATGATTCCAATGTCCTGCGCAACATCATCGTGTTCAACCTGAAAAAGAACGGGTACGAGATCAAGGAAGCCAACGATGGGCTGGAGGGTTTGGAATTCATGGAATCTTTCCAGCCGGACCTGGTGATCCTCGACTTGATGATGCCCCGGCTCGACGGCTTCGGGGTGTTGAAGGAAATGCAGGGCAAGGAAGGCTTTCAGGGGATTCCGGTTATCGTTTTGACCGCCAAGGGTGGGGAAGATGACCGGGACAACGCCATCTCCCTTGGCGCGATGGACGTGTTGACCAAACCGTTCAGCCCGAAGCAACTACTGGAAAGGGTCCAGAAGGTGATAGGGGATGCAGGATAAGATGAGCCTTGTGCAGGTTTTGCAGAAGATCGAACAACTACTGGGGAAACCCGACAACCCTGACCTGGAATCCCTCGAGGACATGGAGATCTTGAAGCGCATCGAGGAAGGTTTTTCCAAGCTCCAGGACGAAGTGGTGCGCTACAAGGACCAGCTGGAGGAATCGTCCATCATGTTGGAGACCCAGGTGGAGGAAATTTCCAAGACGTACGAGGAGTTGTCCACGCTGTACGATGTCACGGGTTTGCTGTTCCGTTCGCTGGATCCCGTGGAGGAGCTTCCCGGCCTGATGGAGCTTATCTTGAATTCCGTGCCCTCCCAGGCCATCGGGGTTGTGGTGAACCTACCGGACAAGACTGTTTTCGAGGTCCGAAGCGCGCCACGCACCGATCTTCCTTTCCCGGAAAAGGAAATCCTACGGCAGCTGGAGCAATTCATTCTCAACCAGAAAGCCAGCACGATCCTGTTGGAACAGCAGGACATCTCCCGGCGTTTCCCCGAGCTGGAAGGCAAGGTGACGTCGTTGACCGTGGTTCCCATCGGCATCAAGGAAAACCTTTGGGGTGCCATGATGCTGGCGAACCGGCAGGAAGCCTCGCTGTTCACCGCAGGCGATCGCAAGTTGCTGGAGTCCATCGCGAACCAGCTCTTCTTCAGCTTGGAAAACTTCCGCTACCTGCAGGAAAAGATCGAGCAGGAAAGGGTATTCGAGCAACTCAAGATCGCCAAGCAAATCCAGAGCAGTTTCTTGCCAGCGGAAATCCCCCCCTTCCAAGGTACCGATATCTCCGCGAGTTTTTCGCCCGCCATCGACGTTGCGGGGGACTACTACGACGTGATCCGCATGGAAGAACGCCTGTACCTGATCGTGGCGGATGTTTCGGGGAAGGGGATTCCCGCCTCGCTGCTGATGAGCTCTTTCCGAACCGCGGTGCGTATCCTGCTGCCGAACGTCGAGTCCCTCCCTGATCTCGTGGCCCAGGTCAACGATCACCTCGCTGCCAACGACATTTCCGATCGCTTCGTGACCGCGATCTTCATTTCCCTGGATTCGCGGGACAACCTGATGAAATTCGTCAACGCGGGTCACGATCCCATCCTGCTGTTTCGCCCGGCAGAGGAGCGCTTTTTCGAGATCAGCAACGACGGGATTCCCACCGGCATCTTCGAGGATGAAACATTTCGCGAGGATTCGTTCGAGCTGGCGGACGGGGACGTTTTCGTCATGTACACCGACGGGATCCCCGAGGCACGCAATACCAAGCGGGAGGAATTCGGCTTTGAACGCTTGAAAGACGTGATCCAGAGGAACTATTTCCGCGACGCCGAGCAAATCAAGCAGCAGATCTTGAAGGAACTCGTGGATTTCGTGGGAGATGCACCGCAACACGATGATACAACCTTTATCGTGGTAAAATACACGCGGAATGAAAATTAAGAATACAGAAGGAGGTTTCAAACGTGTCTGGTCATAATAAGTGGGCCAACATCAAGCACCGTAAAGGTGCCCAGGACAAGAAGAGGTCATCGCTTTTCACGAAGCTGATTCGCGAGCTAACCATCGCCGCCAAGGAGGGTGGGGGCGACGCCGACTCCAACCCCCGGTTGCGTGCGGCTATCGATAAGGCTCGACAGGGAAACATGCCCAAGGATACCATCGAGAAAGCTATCAAGCGGGGAACCGGCGAGCTCGAAGGCGTGGAATACGTTGAAATCATGTACGAGGGGTACGGGCCTGCTGGGGTTGCAATGCTCGTGTTCACGCAGTCCGACAACAAGAACCGCACGGCGCAGGAAATCCGCCACGTGTTCAGCAAGTACAACGGAAACATGGCGGAAAGCGGAGCAGTGAGCTGGGTGTTCGAGAAAAAGGGTTCCATGAACGTGGAAAAGGAAAAGATCGCCGACATGGACGAGTTCATGCTGGAAGTACTGGATGCCGGCGCGGAAGACATCGACGACTCCACCGACCCGGTTTCCATTCTCACGCTGCCGGAGAACCTGATGAAAGTGGCGGATGTGCTCAACGAGCAGGGGTTTGAACCCCGCGACGTGGAGTTCACCTACGAACCCAAGAACTCCGTGACCGTTACCGGGCGCGACGCCGAAAAGGTCATGACGTTGATCTCCCACTTGGAAGACCTCGATGACGTACAAAACGTGTACGCCAACTTCGACATCGAGGAGAGCGAACTCGAGAGCATCATGGAACAAATGGGTTAAGGAATCCGTGGATAGGCTTGACCTACACCTTCATTCCAACTATTCCGACGGGGAGAATTCGGTCAGCGACCTGCTGAAGAAGGTTTTCAAGGCGGGGGTGCAGGTGTGTTCGGTGACCGACCACGATTCGTTGGACCAGGTGAAACCCGCATTCGAGTACGGTACCCTTTTGGGATTGGAGATGGTTGCGGGTATTGAGCTCTCCACCTTTTTCGAAGGTGGAGAGGTTCATGTTTTGGGGTACGGGTTTGACGCGGAGGATTCGGGGTTGCGCGCTTTCGTGGAGGAGCAGTTTGCACGGCGCCAGCAGCGCGTGCAGGAGATGGTGCAACTTTTGAACGAGATGGGTGTTGCGCTTACCTACGAAGATGTTCTGCGGCAATCCCCTGGTCCCTACGTGGGGCGGCCACACATTGCCAAGGCCATGATTGAAAAGGGATTCATCCGATCGATGGGGGAAGCTTTCTCCTTGGAGTACATCGGGAACTTTGGGAAGGCCTACCTGCCCCCGGAGCAAACCCCGTCCGAGGAGGCAGTGCAGATCATCCAAGATGCGGGGGGGATTTCCGTGCTGGCGCATCCTGGCTTGTTCTTTTCCACGGAAGGGCAGCGCGGGATGTCGCGGGATCAGTTGCTGTTCCTCCAGAAGAAGGGTTTGCGGGGAATCGAGGTGTACCACTCGCGGCATTCGCTTTCGCAAGTGCAAGAATACCTTTCCATCGCCCGCAAGCACGGTTTTGGGGTTACACTTGGTTCAGATTACCACTACGGGCCGTATTTTCCCATCTTTCCCTCTATTCCGGTACAAATTCGCGAGGAAGCGTATGAATGGCTAAAAGGGTAGCGATTTTTGGATTGTTCGTGCTGTTTTTTTCCATACTCGTGCTGGGGGAAGCGACCAAAACGGATCAGCCATACGACTCCGTGGAGTGGGAATTGCCTTTCCCCGGGCCCGTTTTGGACGAGCCCTACGCGCGCCTTTTCCTTACCTCTGGATTTCACCTCACACCGGAAGCGGAATTTCCCGGTGGCCTTTTCTTCCTGTTGGAACCCTCCATGCGCTTTCTGATCTTCGAGGGGTCCTTTCGTTTCAAGGTGCAGGCAATCATGGAGCCCAACAATTTCTTTTTCGATATCGAAAACCAACGCCCCGGGGATTACTTTTCCTGGGTGAAGTTGCGCATCAAGAATCTTTTTTTTTCCTACGGTCAAAACGCCGGGTCTCACGGAAAGCTGGTGTACCTTCCCGTTACCCCACTGGATCGGAAATACATCGGGTTCGATTGGTCCTCCCCTTTTTCCGACAATCCGTTTCGGGTACACGTGCGCTCCGATTCCTGGTCTGCCTGGGCGGGAAGCGTGCAAACCCCGGGTTGGCGAACTCCCGCAATGCAGCTTTCGGGTGTTGTGGACGCCTACTTCGATCGCAGTGCATCAATCACCGCGGCGTTGTCGCTGGGTCCCCAGCTTGGCTTCTTCCCCGCTGAGGATTTGGTCCCTCTTCTCACGGTGCGCCCCGTGGGAGAGGTGCGTTTCTTCCAAGGTGCGCTTGATCCCGAAAGTGGAGAGCCTGCCTCCTGGAAACTGGGGGGAGGCGTTCGGTTCGGTGTGGCGCTCCAACCGGTGGAGGTTTCCGTGTTGCTGATGTACCGGGAGGAACTGGAATGGTCGGGAACATGGCGCTATGCCTTTCCCAGTCATCCGCAGCAGCCCCTGGTTTCTTTTGTGGTGGATATCGGGCAAACGAACAGCCTTTTCCCCGCCTTTTTGGGGCGCTTGTCTTTCGGGCAGGCAAGTTTCGAGGCTGTTAGCGATGACTGGAAACTGGGTGTGGGCTTTGGAAGCTGGCAGGCACCGAATGAGAGCAGCACCTACGTGTTTTCCGACCTGCTGGTGCGGCTACAGGAGCGGAGCTTCTTCTCGCTGAAGAGTACGTGGGATGGTTCCTGGGCGTTCGACCTGGGGATACGATTCGATTTTTCATTGGATGGAGAGTGAAGGAATGTTCGAGGAAAAAATAACCGACCCCGAGTTTGACTGGTTCGTGGCGGAAGTGAAAAAGAAGCTGGACCTGGACCTTTCGGGGTACAAGTCGCACAGGGTGAAACGGCGCACCGACATCCTTCTGCGCAAGTACAACGTCACTTCGTACAAGGTGTACATGGACATGGTGCTTTCGGACGCCAAGAAGAAGGACGAGTTCTTGGACAAGCTGACCATTAATGTTACCGAGTTCTTCCGCAACCCCGAGAAATGGGAAGCCTTGCGCAAGGTATACATCCCGCTGCTGTTGAAGCGCTCCCCCCGGAAGATCAAGATCTGGAGCGCGGGTTGTTCCAGCGGGGAGGAACCCTACTCGATGGCCATCCTGCTAGAGGAGTTGCACACCCCCCCAGGCTGCGAGGTCTTGGCGACCGACATCGACCAAGGGGTTTTGACCCGGGCAAGGCGCGGCGTGTACGAGGAAAGGGCGTTTACCAGCACTTCACCGGAAATACTGAAGAAGTACTTCCAGAAAAACGGGGACGGACGCTACGAGGTGGTTCCCGCGTTGAAGAAGCGCATCCAGTTCAAATCGCACAACATGTTGCAGCAACCCTTTGAGAAGGACCTGGACATGATCGTGTGCCGCAACGTGGTGATCTACTTCGAGATGGAAACCAAGAACCAGCTGTACACGCGTTTCGTGGATGCGCTCAAACCCGGGGGTGTCCTGTTCGTGGGGAGTACCGAGCGTATCTTCAATTACCGCCAGCTCGGGCTCAAAATCCTCGAGCCATTCGTGTATGGGAAGGAAGAGTGAGGTGAAACATGGGTTTTTTCGATAAACTAAAGGCCGGGCTCAAGAAAACTCGCGAATCGACGTTTGGGAAGATCAAGAAGCTGCTGGCCATTTCCAAGATCGATGAAGAAACCCTCGAAAAAGTAGAAGAGCTCCTTGTCACCGGGGACGTGGGCATGGAACTCAGTGAGGAAATCATCGAATCGCTCAAGGAACGCGCGAAGGAGTTTGATTCACCCACGCAGGCTTTGCAAGCGATCCTGGTGGAAAAGCTACAGGGTGACACCGAGCTGATGCGGAATGGGCACCATCCCTTTGTCATCAGTGTTGTGGGCGTGAACGGTGCGGGAAAGACCACCACCATCGGAAAGATGGCCAGCTTCTTCAAGCAACAGGGTGACCAAGTGGTTCTGGCGGCAGCCGACACGTTCCGGGCAGCTGCCATCGACCAGTTGCGAACCTGGGCCGAAGACCGTGCACAGGTTCCGATTATCGCGCACCAACCCGGTGCAGATGCGGGCGCGGTTGCCTTCGATGCGGTGAACCACGCGCTTGCACGTAACAAGGACGTGGTGTTGATCGATACAGCGGGAAGGCTGCACACCCGGCACAACCTAATGGAAGAGCTCAAGAAAGTGCACAACGTGATCCGAAAGCTGGTACCCGACGCGCCCCACGAGGTGTTGCTGGTTCTGGATGCTACCACCGGGCAAAATGGGCTGATCCAGGCACGCAAGTTCCAGGAAATGGTCGGGGTTACCGGTGTGGTGATCACCAAGCTGGATGGTACCGCGAAGGGAGGAATCGCATTGTCCATCCGTTCGGAACTGGGTATTCCCATCAAGTTCATCGGGGTCGGGGAAGGCATCGACGACCTTCGCCCCTTCGATGCCTTGGAATTCGTGCAGGCGTTGCTGGAAGAAGAGAAAAGCGGCTGATGGCTCCCAAGTTCTGGAGAAAGCAGATCACCTGCCCCCATTGCGAGGCGAGCTTTGAAACGGTCAAACTCTTCTCCAACGCCGTGCATCTCGAGGAGCGCGACATTTTCTTCCGTCCCACTTACCGTCCGCCAAACCCCTTGTTTTTCTACCTTACCACGTGCCCGAAGTGTTACTACACCGCGCTGGAAAAAGATTTCCTCGAGCTGTTCCTCATCCTGGAGAGCGAATCCCAGAAGCAACTTTCCCAGGTCCTTCTCAAAGCCGTGCAAACCTTCCAGGTGAACCTGGATGAGAACCGCACCATTGACGACGCCATCCTGCAGCACAGCCTGGCGGTCCTTACCTACAGCGTGAAAGGCGACGCGTTCCAACAGGCGCAACTGTACCTGAAAATGGGGTGGTTCTACATCGAGAAGGAACGGTTGGAGGACGTGAAGATCGCCTATTCCAAGGCGATCAAGCTCTTTGGCCAAGCTTTTCTCAAGCAACGCAGCCCCGCGGAGGCGGACGGGGTGCTGTTCTTCCTGGGAGCGCTGCACATCTTCCTCAACCAGAAAAAAGAGGGGTTCAAATGGCTGGAAAAATTGATCCAGGAGCGAAGAGGTTCCAACTCCCCGTACTACGTTGCGGCCAAGAAACTGTGGGAAGAGGTGCGAACAGGGCTGTGAAAAGGAACCGGTTCCTGGGGCTGGTGACCGCGCTGCTTGTGGGATTGCTTTTGCTGGCCGGGTGCCAAACCCCTCCCTCCTCCGATGCCCAGGTGGTTTCACTGTTTCGGCAGGTTCAGGAGTTTCTCTCGCAGCTGAACGAACTGGATACGCAGGTACAGTCCAACAGCGGGCAGATGGAGAACCTGGCGCGCCGGCTGGCGGTGGCAGAAAGCCATGTCTCCCGGCTGCGAACCGACCTGGACTCCACGTTTTCGCTGCTGCAAAACATGTATGCCAGCGTGACCTACCTCGACTGGATGGGGGCTCCCCCCACGCTGGTGGAGCAACCCGATGTACCTTCGATGCAAGAAATCGAGAAGCTGGTCTCCCAACAGGTGCTTCGCCTGCTTTCGGAAACCCCCATCTCGACGGCAAGTGCAGCCACCGAGACCCAACCCGAACGATCCGAACTTGCCGCCATGCAAAGGGAGATCGATATCCTCCGCCGGAATTACCTGGTGCTTCGCTGGCAAATGTACCGCGACCTTCCCTCCCCCACCGACCCGTTTTCGCTGGAAGACCTTTCACTGGTTACCGGGGGAACCGTGAGCTACCGGGTGCAGTCTGGGGACACGGTGAGTGCCATCGTGACCGGTATGGGCCTTCCGCTTTCGTCCGTGGACCAGGTGCTGGAAAACAACGGTATCTCCGACCCACGGGGGCTTCGCAGTGGGCAAGTTCTCCAGCTTCCCCTTCCCCCGCTTGTGGAGCGCATCGTGCTTCCGGTAAAAGGGTTCCGCACTCTTTCCCCGGAGCATATCCACTCCTTTTTCGGGGATTCCACGGAACTGGGAATCAGCCGGGGGCTTTCCTTTTCGCTTTCGGAAGAGCAGTTGATCGTGTCGGTGTTGCCCGGAAAGGTTATCGATGTGGCGGATGGTTACGTGGTAATCTACCACGGCAACGACTTGAAGCTGGTCTACACCCTGCTGGACAGTAGTTGGGTAGAACGGGGGGACTGGGTAGGTACCGGCCAGGCCATCGGCGTGTGCAAGGGCAAGCAATTTCGGCTGGAAATGCTGGTGGGAGCGGAGTACCGCGATCCAATGTGGCTTTTCCTGCAAAACCTGGGTTCCTTCGAGCTCACCTTTTACACCGAGTGGGACGATGGCAACCTCCCCTTCTTCCCCTACTTCCGAAGGGCCAAGTCCGGGGACTTTGCGCGCGAATGGTACACCGTGGCAGCCGACCCGGCGCTGCTTTCCCCGGGCACGATGCTATATATCCCTTCGCTCAAATCTTCCCCTGCCAGGGGGTTGTTCGTCGTGGAGGACGAAGGTAGTGCGATCCGGGGCAACCACCTGGATATTTACGTTCGAGACCTGCGCCTCGCGCTTTCCAGTCGCTTACAAGCAAACGTCTATTCTTTCTAAAAAAAAGCCCCCTAAGGGGCTTTTGGTTTATCTTCGGATTCCGAGCTTCTCGATGAGTTCCTTGTAGATGTTCGGGCGATCCCGCTTCACGTACTTGAGCAACTTTCGCCTTCGTCCCACCATTTTCATCAGTCCACGCCGGGAATGGTAGTCTTTTGGGTGGGTTTTCAGGTGCTCGGTGAGCTGGCGAATCCGCGCGGTGAGCAGCGCGATCTGGATTTCCACCGATCCGGTGTCTTCGCCGGAAATCTTGAATTCCTGGATGATCGCGTCCTTTTGATCGTAATCAAGTGCCATGTGTTTCACCTCCAAATTTGCCCCGGTTCCAGATCGATCGGTCCGGAAAGGGGGTACGAGCCTTGCGGCGGTGTATTGTACCACGTTG
>DAOPKN010000057.1:0-11657 GCA_035391225.1 Thermotogota bacterium | reverse complement strand
TCGAGCACCTTTTTCTGGGGTTTGCTCCTTTTGCCGGAGAGGTTCCGCAGCAGCATCTTGAACGCTTCGAAGCCTTCCTGGTACTTGTCGATGCGGATGGTGGTCAGGGTGGGGGAAAGGAGCTGGCAGAAGAAGATGTCGTCGTACCCAATCACGGATACGTCCCCGGGGATGCTCCAACCCGCGGCCTTGAGCGCCTTTATCAGGTGGAAGGCCAGCATGTCGTTGAACGTGAACACCGCATCGAACGCGATGGAACGGGAAAAGTATTGCAGCACCACCTCTTCCACCGCGCGGTAATCCGGGCCCGATTGCTTGAGCAGCTTGTACGCCTGCACCTGCGGGTTGTTCTTGAGCACGGATTCGAACCCTTCCCGGCGCATTTTCGCCGCGGAGCTTTCCGGGTCGCCGTTCAGGAAAAGGAATTTTTTGCGCCCCTTGCTCAGAAGATGCTCCGCGGCAAGCGCCCCACCCTTCACGTCGTCGGTGTAGATTTCGTCCACGTTCAGCGCGTGGAAATCCCGCCCAATAATCACCAGCGGGAAATTACGTTTCATCAGGCCCGGCAGCGTCACGAGCTTGGGCCGGGAGGGCAAAAAGAGCAACCCATCCACGCGGTGCTCGATCAACGTCTTGATGGCGTTGCGCTCGTTCTTCTCGTCCAGCTCCGTGTTCATCAAGATGTTGGTGTAGTGGTACTTGCGCGCGGCGTCCTCGATGCCCTGCAGTACCTCGGAAAAGAAGGGATCGAAGTCCGCCTCGAACACGATGCCCACCGTCCGCGTGGCCTTGTTCCGGATGTTCATCGCCCCCAGGTTTCGCACGAAGCCAATCTCTTCCGCGGACTGCAGCACCTTTTTCTTGGTTTCCTCCGACACATCCGGCCGGTCGTTGAGCACCCTCGAAACCGTGGAAACCGAGATTCCCGCCTTGCGGGCAACATCTTTTATGGTCACGTACTTCTTTCTCTCCATCCGAACCCTCCCGTTCCACGCCCCCATTGGGTTTCCCGGGGGTGGAAAAAGTCTACCGCATCCGGGGAAAAAAGTCAAACCGTTCGCATTCCTTCTTTCTTAGCGCGCCCACAGGTTCGACAGCGTGGGTGTGCTCCCACTCCCGCCGTGCGGCTCTTTCTGGTACCAGAACGCCACCGAATCGATATCGTCGGTCAACGGCTGGAACTTGCCGTTTGGCCACCATCCCAGCGCCTGCACCCGCACCTCCAGCGAGCTGCCAAAACGCACGGGGTCCAGAAGATGCCAACGGTACAGCCCGTGCCGGGGCACTTCTCCTTGGGCTTTCGCGTGCAGTGGGTAGCCGGAGTACAGCCCGGAGTAGGTGTTTCCGAAGCACCATGCCCCACCGAAGTAATCTTCCGTTCCCGTGGTGCAGATGGAGGGGTTTTGTTCCCCGTCCACGAAGAACTTCACTTCCCCTTCCCCCCACCATCCGTTGGAAAACTGCGCCCACCCGATGGACGTGCCCACGTAGTGCCCCCTTCCCTGGATCCGCGGAAGGACCAGGTGCTCCGGCTTTTGGCGCGAAGTGGTGCTGCGCAGCCAGCGCGCGTGGAAGTAGGCATCTTCCGGCGCGGTGTCGCGAAGGGCGTAATCCACCTGGTAGAAGAAACCCTCGATGTCTTCCTTGCCCAGGTTTTCCACGCTGATCGACGCGCTGCGGGCAAAGGGCATGGGCCAGTAGCAGTTGAACCCACCCGAAGGGTGCACCGCAACCGTGGCGGAATTCACGTCGTAGCGCAACCCGTGGTGGTTGGAGAAGAAATCTCCCACGGGGCATTCCACCGAAGGATGCGCCTCGTTGTCCCAGTACATGCGCAGGATCACGCGGCGATAGGCTTTGGCCGCCAATGTCATCCACACGTGGCGAATCACCCCGGGCCCCTGGATGGCCGCAATTTCCGTGACCGCCCCCCCCTTGAGCGTGATGCACGGGCGTACCTTCCAGCCCTTTCCCAGGTCCGAGGCAGGGTTGTTCTCCTCCGGAAGGGCAAGGGCGCCTCCGTTCCACTCCCCCCGCGGGTTTTCCGCACTGATGGAGCGGCTTGTTTCAGCACACAGTTTCTGCAGGTTTTCCAGCATCGTCAACCTCCTGTTCCAACGTTTCCCACCGCAAGCGGTAGGGCTGCAAGTTCTCCAACACGAACACGTGTTCCGGCACACACTCCGGGTGCGCGACCTCTTTCCCCGCTGCGCAAAAAAGCCGTGCGGCGAAGGCCCGCCCCGTGTGCACGCGCGCCCGCAGCTTCCCACCGGAAAGCACCTCGTAGCGAACCGACAGGCGCAACCCCCGGTATGCCAGGTTGGACACGCCGAAAACCCTTCCCGGGCGGTCCAGCAGTTCTGCGGGAAGCGCAGGGCACAGTACCAGTTCCAAAGCCCCGGTGTTCTCCGAGCCCCGTATCCCCATCAACTGGCGCAGCAACAGCTGCGCGGTCTGGGCACCCCAGGCGTAGGCATCGTTTCCCCGGAACTGTCCGAGCGCATGGGGCCAGTACTCCCGAGCGTTTCCCGGCAACGGAAGGGAAGGGACCAGGTTGCGGCGGTCGTTCTCGCGGTACACACGTTGGATGGTCTCCCAGGCAAAGCGCGCGGCGAAACCGTGTAACCCCAGCTCCGTGGCCGCTTCCGCCACCACGTAGTTCCACGAGGGCCAAACGTTGAACGGTTCCCTGCCATACAACGGGATCTCCGCCTTCATTCTCTCCCTTTGCGCCGGCGTGCACGCATCGCCGAACACGCTGGCGAGCGAAAGCGGGGAAAGCCTCGTGAAGTCGGCGTTCCAGTACTCTTCCTTCCCCCGAACCGCCACGAACGCCTTTCGCGCAATATCCCAGTCGCGGAACCGGCCTTGCTCCTCGTCCCAAAGCGCTTGCAGCCTGGCTTCATGGAAGGCAGCGATGCCCTCCCAGGAAGCGACATCCTTTTGCTCTCCCAGCTCCTCGGCAAAAAACGCGAGCATACGCGCCCCGTACGCCATGGCCGCCTGCAATTCCACGGGCCGCACGAAACCCGAAATCACCGCATCCCCCGTTCGGGCGGGGTCGAGCCGCGGGCTCTCATCCTCCCCCGCTTCCCAGGTACACATGTACACCGTGTACCCCGCACCGTCGGAGCGATGCTCCCTCCACCACGAAAGGTACGCTTGCACGTACGGGTAGAGCTGGCCCAACCACTGGCGGTCCGGGTCACGCAGGTACAGCTGGTAGACCTGGTGGAACGGCAGGCACCACGCGGGAGAAGTGCCGCACACCGCACCGTTTTGCGCCACCATGTTGGGCTTGCCCGAGAAGAAAACACAGGGCACGTTGGCCCCTCCCGTATCGCGAAACAACGTGAGAAGGGCGCGCTTGGCCGTTTGCGGCTCCGCGTACCCCAGCCGGTTCGCGTCCATGGCACCCTCCGCCAACACCGCCCGGGGGGCAAAAAGCATCCAGGAAGGCCACACATCCCGGAAAACCCCCATCGGGGGGTACATGCACATGCTCGTGGTCAAGAAATCGTACGCGAAACCCCGCGCAACATGCTCCGGCCAATCCCCTTGGAGCACGGGCATCTTGCGCCAGAAAGCGTCGTGCTGCGCCTGCTTGCGCTCCAGCAGCAGCTGCAACTGCCGGGGGAAGCGGTGTTCCAGGTACACTTCCTCGGAGCTCGCCAACGGCCGGGAGTCAAAGAACACCATCTCCCCGAACATCCGCGGTTGCAGCGCTTCGATCTTCCGCGCCAAAAAGAGTTCCCCCTGGCTGGACCGGCAAACAACCTTCGCCGCCCCCGAAAAGAGCCCCTCGATCGCGGGGGTCTCCAGCCAGCCCCGCGAAGAGGAGAGCCCCTCGAAAAAGAGCGAAAAGCGCGTGCTCTGCGCGGCATCGTTGCGCGCGATGAAATCCACCGAAAGATGGCTTGGCGCGTTTTTCGCCTCCCACTTCACGTGGAACAACCCGCGCGCCTCCAGGTGCACCACCCAAAACAGCTCCACGTCATCCCGGCAAAGCAGGGACTCCGGGATGTCCAGCGCCACCCCCAACGCGTTTTGCCCCGTCTGGAAGAAGCACGCCTCGATGGTGCCCGCATCGGAAAAGGGCCCCTCCACCGGCAAGCGGTACGAAAACAACCCGTTGGAACGGCGGTGGCAATCGTACCCCGCATGCTCCCAGTCGGCCCGCGACACCCGTACCTTCCCATGCACGCGCACCCCCACCCCGAAACTCACCAACCGGTCGCACTGTTTCAGGTTGGGAAAGAACGTACCGAAACCCGGGAACGCATCGTCGCTGCGCAGCAATGCTCCACGGATATCCGAAAATCCCTCCACGCATTGGTAGTACGGGTTCTGCAGGTACCCGTACGGGGTAAATCCCTTTCCCACATCCCATTTCACGGCCCAATCCCCCCTGTTCTTCGAAGACATTACCGGGAATGTTACCGGCCCCTCATTATAAGGATTTTCGCCATTGTGCGCAACCCGAAAACCACCCGGAAAAGATTGAAAAAGGATTGATTTTGGATGATATTGGAACATATTCGGGCCATTTCGCCCCAAATCGGCCGAAAACTGGTTTGACCTCTTGTCCGCGTTTTGGTACGATTAGAACGTTCCCGGTAATGTTCCCGAAAATGGAACCCAACCCTTTAAGGAGGTGCTTCATGAAAAAGAACGTGTTGTTTGTCGCCCTGCTCGTGCTTCTTCTCGTGCTGTCGGCAACCCTTTTCGCAAAAACGCAACTGCGGGTGACCACCTGGGCAGGTGGCGAAGAAGCCGCGCTGGACGAGGCGATCATCGCGGAGTTCATGGCGCAAAACCCGGAATACGAAGTCATCTACGAACCCGTTTCCAGCAACTACTACCAGAAGATCCTCACGGACATCGGCGCGGGAACCCCTCCAGACGTCGTTTTGCTGGACGCCGAGATGGTTCCGCGCTACGTGGAAGGCGATTTCTTGACCGACCTGAACCCCTTCTTGAACCGGCTGGCACGCGAAAACGTTGCGGGTGCTGACCTGGACGGTTTCTTCCCCGTACTCGTCGACATTTTCCGCTCCGGCAGAAGCCTGTACGCCATCCCCAAGGACACCAGCCCCGTGGGCGTGTTCTACAACAAGGTCATGTTCGACGAACTCGGCGTACCCTACCCTCCCGAGGAAGGATGGACCTGGGAAGAGTTCGAAGAGACAGCGCGGCTGCTGTCGGTGGACAAGGATGGCGACGGCCAGAATGACACCTGGGGATTCTCGTTCCCCTCCTGGGTGGGCGTCATGGTGCCCCTTCTGTGGGCAGGCGGCGGCGAAATCTTCGACGCGGATTTCTCCCACGTGGAAGGATACCTCAACAGCGAAACCAACCTCGAAACGTTCAACTACTTCTGGGACCTGCTGCAAAAAGGCTATGCTCCCGACCCACAGGAAGCCAGCGCGCTCGGTGGCGCCAGCCCCCTGTTTTACACCTCTCGCATCGGCATGATCATCACCGGGCGATGGTTCAACATCTCCGTGAAGAACCAGATCGCGCAGGGAGCCAACATCCGCCTGGGAGCCGCTACGCTCCCCCTGAAGGACATCGACAACAAGGAAACCGTTACCTACGCCTCGGGCTGGGCGGTTCCCTCCAACGTCGCCGACAAGCAGGGAGCGATCAAGCTCGCCGCATGGCTGGGCAGCGAGTATGCCCAACGCAAGCGCTGCCTGGAAGGTGGACTGGCCATTTCCGCGCAGCAATCCATCGCCGAGTTGCAGGCCAGCAGCGACGCAGTGGACAAGGTGTTCATTTCCATGCTCGATTTCGCGCGGGTACCTCCCGGCTCCCAGACCAAGTTCTACCGCCCCAAGTTCGAGGAAACCTGGGCGGAAGCCTTCGACCGCATCTACGTCGCGGGAAACACCGTGAAAGAAGCCTTTGACTGGGCAGCCCAAACCATGGAAGAATTCATCGAGCTCGGGGAGTACTGAGTACCCGAAAACCCGGCACAAAGCATCCGAAATCCAGGATACCGCGGGGGGATTCGGTCCTTTCCCCCCGCGTTTCATTAGGGGTGGTCATTCTTGAAGAAGCGAATGTTCTGGATCATCACACTCATTGCCTCGATCTGCGTGTTCTCGGGCTTCTGGGCGCTGTACAGCGTGGTCGCCGAACAGTACGCGCAAAACGCCATCACCAACGAGAAGTTCCTCGTGCGCAACGCCAACCTCCACTTCGACCTACTTGCAGCCAGTCGAAACCAACTGTTGGCCGAGATGGAACCCGAGCCCGCCTCCTTCTTGCAAGACGCGCGCGCGGCAGCGGGTGACACGTTTCGATACGCCCTGTTCGTGGACCCGGATGGCACCGTGCTCTGGGCGGAGGGCCAGCACCTTCCCGGCGATTTCACAGCAACCATCTTCTACGAGACGCTGTACTACTCCTACGGCGACCCGATGAGCGAAATCGCCCTCTCCGATGGCACCATCCACCTGCAAACCGGCCAAGTGCTCGACGACGGCAGCGTGGCACTTCTGGGCACCACCATCGATGGCTTCTTGTCCCAAACCATGGAGGGATTTGGAGAACGCTGGTTGGGCTTCTTCTACGGTGCCCACGACGATTTCACCAGCGATGCCGCTTTTGCCCGGGAGTCCCGCGCGCAGCTCTCCGCACTGTTTTTGAAAAGCATGAATTCGCAGCGCCCCGAATCCACGATGCTCAACGCCGACGGCGTGCGCTCCATTTTCACCACGGTGCCCCTCTACGATGCCGACCGCTGGGACGTGAAAGCCTACCTGGGTTTGCTCACCCCCTACTCCTTCTGGGGGCAGGGACTCTCGCAGATCCGCGCGTGGATCACCGTGGTCTCCCTCCTCTCCGCGCTGCTCAGCTTGCTGCTGCTCTCTTTCTTCTTTTTTCCCAGGCAAGCGGAAGCCTCGCTGGAACGGAACACCGTGCAAAAACCCCTGCTCAAGGGCTTTTTGGCCTTCTTGCCCGCGGTGTTGCTCGCCCTGCTCTTTTTCTCCGTGCACATCCCCCGCAACCTGGAACAAACCACCGAAGACTCCTGGAGCATCGCCGCGGAACAGGTAGTATCGCACTACACCGAAAATGCGGCGTGGATCACCTCCGATCTCGACGAGAACCTGCGCCAGATGAAGAAAACCAGCGGTAACGACATCACGGTGTACCGCAACGGGCAAGTGGAACGCTCCACCATTTCCGACCGCATGCTCAAGAGGCTTTCCGCGGAACAGCCGCTCGTGCGCACCGCAAAGTACGAGATCGGCAACGTGGAAATCAACCGCGTGCAGCAAAAGAGCCTTTCTTTTTCCGTGGGCGACCGGCGCTTCCTGCTCACCCGGGATGTCACCGACATGAACAACACCGTGCTCTCGCTGCAGTTCTACGGCGTGGGGCTGGTGGTGATCCTGCTGCTTGCCTCCCTGATGTTCGCCTTCCTACTGGCAAACATCGGCAACCCGGTGAAAATCAAGAAAGCCGCCATCGGGTACGCCTTCCTGGCACCCGCACTCATCCACCTGGTATGGTGGGCGGCGGGGCCCATGGCCTTCTCGCTCTTCTTAGCGTTCCGCCGCTGGAGCGTGGTAGACCCGGCAAAACCTTTCGTGGGGCTGGGAAATTTCGCCGAACTGCTGCGCGACGGCCCCTTCTGGAACGCGCTGAAAAACACCGCACTCTACTCGCTGCACGTTCCGCTGGGGATGGCCGTATCCCTGCTGCTGGCCATGGCGGTGAACAAGGCGGGCAAGGTGGCGATCCTGCTGCGGGTGCTGTACTACCTCCCGGTGGTCACAGCGGGTGTGGCCACCACGATCGTCTGGCGCTGGATCTTCAACCGCGACTTCGGGATGCTCAACTACTTTTTGGGCTTCTTCGGCATCTCCAAGATCGCCTGGCTCGACTCGCCGCAATTCGCGCTGGGGGCGATCATGCTCATCAGCATATGGGGTGCGCTGGGCAGCCAGATGCTCATCTTCCTGGCGGGGCTGCAGGGCATTCCCAAGGAATTCTACGATGCGGCAAGCGTGGACGGGGCAAACAAGTTCCGGGGCTTTCGCTACATCACGCTTCCCCTGCTCAAGCCCACGTCGCTGTTCGTGCTGGTCACCAGTGTCATTGGCTCGTTCCAGGTGTTCACCCCCATCTACGTGCTCACCCAAGGGGGACCGCTGCGCTCCACCGACGTGGTGTTCTACCACATCTGGGAAGCCGCCTGGGTCGAGATGCGCATGGGCTACGCCGCCGCGCAGTCCTGGGTGCTGTTCCTGCTGCTCGCGCTGCTCACGGTGTTGGAATTCCGGATGTTCGGCAAAGACAGCTGGAAAGCCTACAAGTAAAGGGAGGGATCGTGTTGCAAAAAAAGAAAGTACTCTCGCTGGTCACCAAGGTGCTGCTGTTTGGCATACTGGGCCTGTTAGCGTTTTCCACCCTACTTCCCTACATTCTCATGGTTTCGCTCTCCCTGATGGCGGAGTTCGAAATGTACGAGATGCCCCCCAGGCTGTTCCCCGTCGTGGCACGCTGGAGCAACTACGTGGACATGTGGAACTCCCAACCCTGGGGACGCTACATCTTCAACACTCTCCTGGTCACGGTAACGGTGCTGGTCGGCCAACTCGTGCTGGTATCCATGGGAGGCTACGCGCTGGCGCGCATGGACTTCCCCGGCAGGGACTTTTTGTTCAAGCTGTTCATCACCTTCATGCTGCTCCCGGGGGTGGTCACGCTGATTCCCGGCTTCATCATCCTCAACGGCCTCAAATGGGTGGACACCTACTGGGGGCTCATCGTCCCCGCGCTGGGCAACATCTGGGGCCTTTTCCTGATGCGCCAGTACATGCTCTCGCTGCCCAACAGCCTGGAAGACGCCGCACGCATCGACGGGGCCTCCTACTTCACCATATACTGGAAAATCATCCTTCCCCTCTCCAAACCCGTGTTGGCCACCGTGGGCACCTTCACCTTCCTTGCGATGTGGCGGTCGTTCTTCTGGCCGCTCATCGTCACGCGGAGCAAAGAGATGCGGGTCATCGAGGTGGGAGTGGCCATGTTCTCCTCCCAGTACGCCACCAACTACCCCGCCCAGATGGCGGCAGCAACCCTTTCCTCCATTCCCATGATCATCGTGTACATCCTGGCCCAGAAATGGATCGTGCAGGGGATCAAACTCAACGCAGGGTACGACAGATGACACATTCAGGAGGTGTTTTTCGTGGAATTCCATTTCGACAACTGGCATAAAACTTCCCTCGACCGGCTGGAACGGACAGACAAGTGGTACCTGGGCGGGGGCAACAAGCTCATCTGGGCACCCGCGTTCCCCAGCTACCTCGGGCATCCGGGGCTCTGGGACAACGCGACCTTCTACGACATGAAGATCGACCCCGGGTTCACCTTCACGGTGCTGCAAAACGGCACGCCCGTGGCATTCCAGCAGCTTTCCCGCACCTGGAGACCCGACAGCCTGGTGTGCCAATGGACATCCGAGAAACTGCACATGCGGGAAGAAAAAGTGATGCACCCCCACGACTTCCTGGGCGAAAGGGTCACGCTCACCAACCGCTCCGCCGAAGACCTCAAGCTACAGCTCGTTACCTGGACGCTGCAAAAGAACCTCGAGCACGACGGCCCGGAATCCACCGCGTACCTGCACACCGAGCTACCCTGCCTCTTCTTCCAGAAAGCACTCTCGAAAGGGAACAGGGAACCCTCCACCCTCTTCGGGGCGCTATGCCTGGAAGGGGCGCGCAGCTTCCAGGTCGACTTCTCCGAGTACACCGGCCTGATCCCAGACTGGCGCCTAACACCCTTCTACGAAACCCTGGAACAAAAAGGATTGCCCAATCGGGAACAAACCCAGGGCATCCACAAGAGGGGACTGCTCTACTTCGGGCTGGAACGACCGCTCGTGGTCCCCGCCTACTCCACGATCAGCGTACAACTGGGCTGGGCTTTCGACACCACGCTCGAAGGCGTGAAACGTGCCAGTGATGCCCTCCATTCGGACATCGTGGAAGACTCCCGCACCAACTGGGAAAACTACTTCCGTGACCTACCGGCATTCCGCTGCTCCGACCCCTACATCGACGGCTACTACCCCTACCGCTGGTTCGGACTCCGCCTTTTTCGCATGGACCCGAAAGAAAAGACCATGCTGTTCCCCGGCATCACCGAAGGGCTGGAATACTTCCGGGTATTCATCACCTACAGTGCGCAATGCCACATGCTCGAAGAACGCTGGAAAACCGACGATTCCATAGCCCGAGGCTCACTGCGCAACTTCCTGCAAAACCAGCGAGAAGACGGCTCCTTCGCCGGACACATCTTCCTCAACGGCGTACAGCAAAACGGCTTCTACCATGCCGACTGGGGACGCACGGTGCGCGAGCTGTACCACCATCACCCCGACGATGCCTTCCTGGAAGAAATCTACCCGGGACTGTGCACCTACGCCGCGTACTTCAACCGCGAGCGAGACCGCGAGGGGAGTGGGCTGTACGACGTGGTGGACCAATTCGAAACCGGGCAAGAATTCATGAGCCGCTACATTGCGGTGGACGAAAACGCAGACCGCTACGGTTGGACCAACAGCCTGCGCCTCAAGGGCGTGGACGCCACCGTGTACATGTACAACCTCAAGCGGGCGCTCGCCTGGATGGCCCAAAAACTGGGACACCCCCAAGAAAGCGAAAGCTGGAACACCCAAGCGGCAAAAACCAAGCGTGCGATACTGACCTACATGTGGGACCCGGAGCAACAATTCTTCTTCGACGTGGACCCCAAGGGTTTCCAACGCACATCCCCCAAGTCCGCGGTCTGCTTCTACCCCTACATGACCGACATCGTCGACGAAAGCCACCTTCCGGGACTCAAGAAATGGCTCCTTGACCCCGCACGATTCTGGACCGAGTACCCCGTGGCCACGGTATCCACCGACGACCCCTTCTACGACGAGTTCGCACACTGGAAGGGAAAACGCCACAACTGCCCCTGGAACGGCCGTGTCTGGCCCATGACCAACTCCCACCTGGCGGATGCCCTGGGCATCTGCGCCCGGCGATTCGACGACCCGCTTCTCCGGGAAAAAACCGTGGAACTGGTCCAGAAATTCATCCGCATGATGCACTTCGACGGCGACCCCAACAAGCCCAACTGCTTCGAACACTACAACCCCTCCAACGGCAAAGCCTCCACGTACCGCGGCGTAGACGACTACCAGCACTCCTGGGTAAACGACCTCATCCTGAAATACCTGGTCGGCATCCAAGCCGGAGAACAAACCCTACTGGTAGACCCATTCCCCTTCGGCGTACCGTTCGCGGTCTCCAACCTCAGCCTGCGCGGCTACAAACTCGACATCCGCTGGACGGGCGAAGAATTCACCGTGAAACTGGACGGAAAGACCGCCCACACCTCCGAGCGATTGCAACCCTTCCAGATTCCGTGGTGAGCAAGTGGCAGCAAACCAAAAAGCCCCCGCAGGGGCTTTTTGTTGTTGGGGGAGAAGTCCCAACAAAGCCCTGCCCCTTGGGACCGCCGCACCCCAGTGCGGCTAATTTGTACGCCCCGCAAGGGCTGTCACTTGGCGGTGAAAGTCCGCAACAGGCTTGGCAGTAGGAACTTGCCGCCAAAGGTAAAGGTGTGAATCGTGAGGCGGAATC
>DAOPKN010000056.1:8940-12202 GCA_035391225.1 Thermotogota bacterium | reverse complement strand
ATGTAGGGGCAGGCCCCCGTGCCTGCCCGATCTTCATCCGCAGGGATTTGCATGAGCTATGGCTTGGAAAGTGAGCCGCACTGGGGTGCGGCTTTCCAGGAGACCATTCCTGGTTTTTGGCTGGAACGTTTTCACACAAGGAGGGAATCGTTTTGGAAAAAAGAATGGAATTTCTCAAGCAGAAATGTATGGAATCGCTGGAGCAGGGAAAGGAAATCGTTGTTCTTCGTGGAGCGGGGGATCTTTCCCCGGGGTCCCTGTTTGCAGAGGGAGAAATGGAGAAGTGTGGGTTTGGAGCCGAATGGATGAGTCGCAACAGCTGGGTCGACCGATTGCTGGATCCTCGCGAACAAGTTGCCGCAAGTCTCGAGCTCCTTACCTGGTTTTCCCAACAGGAAAAGGTCGTGATGAGTGCGCTTCTTTACGCCTTGTTGAAGCACTTTGCCCCGCGATTCCTGGACCCGGGAAAACCCGGTGTGTTGATCGAAGCCGGGGGAGGCGATTTGGCCGAATTTGGGGCCCAACGGAGTCAAAACTTGGTGGAAAACTTCCCCGAGTTGTTCGAGAAACGTGGGAAAATGTGGGGATTTGACCCCTCGATTTTCGAGGGGCTCCAGGTGATTCCCTTGGTTCCGGACGTGGAGGTGAAAGAGATCCTGGACTTGCGGTCGTTGAGGCGCGAGCTCAGGAACCAAGCAGTTTGGGATTTCAAGGTACCTTCCGCCCGGAAAAGCCTGCTCCAGAAACAGGGGATCACCTTTCGCGCAGAGTTCTCCCCTGGGGATACGTGGATCCTGGTTGGATTTGACCCCACTGACCGGGCTGCTCAGGAGGAACTGAACCGTTTCGTACTGGATTCTTGCGGTTCGCCGGGAGAATGCAAGGTCCTTCGCTTTTCGGGTTTCGTCCCTCGTGGAGACCTGGAGGTTCCTGCACTTCGGGGGAAGTTGTTCCAAGATTTTGGTTTCGAATCGTTCCGGAGGTTCGAGGCCATCAGCCATTCCGGGCAAACATACCACGTGGGGCAGGAAGAGCTGATCCAATACCTTCTCGAGCAATCTTCCGAAAAGAAACCCCGGGACCTTTTCTTCGTCTCCGGAACCGGTTCGGGTAAATCGCTGATTTTCCAGTTCGCGGCCAAGTACCTGTTCGACGTCGAAAAGAAACGAACCATCGTTGTAACCCCCATAAAGGCCCTGATGGCGGACCAAGTTCGGAACATCCCTTTTCCGGGAGCAGCGTTTTTGAACGGGGACCAATCGTTCGAGCAAAGGGAAGAGGTGTTGCAAAAGGTCCGAGAGGAAGACATTTTCCTGCTGTACCTTTCCCCGGAGATGCTTCTTTCCACCAAGATGGAAAACATCCTTGACCCGGAAACCCTGGGATTGCTTGTCGTGGACGAAGTGCATGTTGTGTCCAGCTGGGGGCGAACATTCCGGGTTGACTACGGGTACCTGGGGGACGAGATCGCGCGGATCCGAAAGGGATTTTCTTTCCCGGTTCTCTCCACCACCGCTACCGCGATTTGGGGGGGGCCCTTTGACACCGTGGGGGAGACCTGCGAACTCTTGCACCTCCAAGATCCGTGGATCGTGTACGGGGATTTCCAAAGGGATATCGATTTCCAGGTAGAGCGGGTTTCATTCGAAGGAAACTCAAAGGCGAAAACGACGAAGGAAGCCTGGAAACGTGACCTGACCGTGGACGAAATTGGGAAATTGGTGGACTCGAAGAAAAAAGCCATCGTGTATGCACCCTACGTGAGTGATATCCAGCAATTGCTTGCCCAGGCGACAAGCTTTGAACGGTTGGCCAAATCGATTTCTTCTTTCACTGGCCCAACAAATGCCGAGGAGAGGAAACGCGCCTACGAGGATTTTTCCAGCGGGAAGAAAAACGTGATGCTGGCCACGAAGGCGTTTGGGCTGGGCATCGATATTCCCGATGTGGACGTGGTGTACCATCACCGGGTTCCGGTTTTGCTGGAGGATTACCTTCAGGAAATCGGGCGTGCCGGTCGCGATGGCCGCCGCGGAGTTGCACGAACGCATTTCTTACCTGCGGACCTTTCCTACTCGTTCAAGCTTTCGAAAATGGCCATTCCTTCCCAGTGGAAGTTGCATCACGTTTTCCAGCACATGCAGGCACTTCTGCGCGAGCAAGGGACGGATTTTGCATTGAGCTTGGAAGATATCGCCCCTATCCTTCGTACCATGGCAAACGAACAAGGAGAGAAACTCTGGTCCAAGGCCCGTGTGGCCATTTACCTCATCCAAAAAGACTTGGAATCGCGGTTCGGAAAGGCGGTGCTCTCCTTCCGGGGAGAAACGTACCAGTACTTGTTTTTCACGGCTTCCGATGAAGATGGCGCCCGCCTCATGGAGAAATTCCCCGGTGAAATCCTGGTGCACAGGCAAAGCACTTCCCGGAAAAGCGCACGAGGTTCTGGAGAGATCCGAACGATGGGGAAAATTTACAAGATCGATATTTCTCGGTTCTGGGAACACCAAGGCAAGAAATGGAGCCTGAAACAACTGGTCTGGCACTTCTTCAACAAGCCCGGAGAAGTCTTCGAGGAGAAGATTTTCCCGCGGACACGGGTCCACCTTGAACGCTTGGAAAACCCCGATCGCCTTTTCAGTGTCTTCCAAGATTTTCTCCATCTCGTGAAAGAGTTGGCGGGAAAAACCGTACACGGGGTCAGCGAAGAAGCTTTCCGCGAAAAGATGGCTTCCATGTTGAAGGAGCACCCCCTTTTGAGCGGGATTCCGAATGCCAGGGAGAAAATGTATTCCCTACTGCGCCACCACTTGACGCATCCCTCAAGCATGGCTCGGGACAGTTTTTTCCATTCACAGGGAGAGATGTCCCATGCAAAGATTTCCGGAGACAAGAAAGCACTGCTGCGGGTGAAACGCTGGGAAAACCTGTGCGAGGATTTCCTTCCCGCTGGGAGTTGGGAGGATACCGAATCCTTCTTTGACCCAGGAAGCGATTTCTTCCGAAAAGAGTTGCGCCCCGTGTTGGAAACGATTGGGCTTTTGGGGCTGGTTCGTGTTTCTTTCGCTGGTGGGGAAAGCACCGTGTTCCAACTCCAGTGCAGGAACAAGACCTTGTTTTACCGGCAATCCCATTCGTACCACAACCAGCTTGTGACCTCGTTGAACAAGAGTTTGGAGGAGAAGCGGCGGATCAGCGAGTTCTTCTACGGGCAGCAAATGAGCAGCGAAGAACGCTGGAGTTTCTTGAAACAGTACTTCCT
>DAOPKN010000056.1:5360-8840 GCA_035391225.1 Thermotogota bacterium | reverse complement strand
GAAAAGAGCCGCACTGGGGTGCGGCGGTCCCAGGGATCGGAAATCGACTGTTTCATGTCAGGAAGAATATGGTAAAATGGAAAGAAATCTTCGGAGGGTTTTCCTGGTATTTCTTTCATTTTATTCAGGTAAATTTCTATTCCCGATTGGGGGAGACAACGTTCGAAAAAGGGGTGATGGAATGGCTTTTTACTTCGCGTACGACGTTTCGTCCATCAAGAAATTCTTGTTCGATTCATTGGAATTCAAGGCCATCGTTGGGGCAAGCCAGTTGGTGAAGCAGTTCGACCAAAGCATGAAGGAAGTTCTTTCCTCCTCCCAGTGGGAGAAGCTGGGCAAGTGCGTGTTTACCGGTGGGGGAACTGGGTTTTTCGAGTTCCGAGAAAAACCCGACCAACTCCAGGAATTCTTGGAAGGGGAAGTGGAAAAGAAGCGCCAGGAGTTTTTGCTCGGCCACCCGGTTGCTTGGGTTTTCGAGGAAATCGGTTCGCTGTCTTTCCCCGCTCTTCCCCCTTGGTTCCAGTTGGATTCCGTTGGGGGGACGGGGGAGTATGCCCGGCTCTTTTCGCGGATTGCCATTTCGTTGAACCGGAAGAAACAGCAGGAACTCGAGATTGACGAGTCTCCGGGTTGGGTGGATGCTTCCGAGCTGTGCCCCTCGTGTGGAACGAGGAGAAGGCTGGGTGACCAGGATGGGTTTTGCCCTGTCTGCTTGCAAAAGGTGCAGCAAGGCGAGGCGTATTTTTCGCGACTGAACCAGGCGTATCCTTCTTGCACCTTTACGTTTGACCTCAATGCCATCTCCGGCAAGGAGCAAGACCAAGAGGTCGGAGAACTCGGCGTGCTGTACGGCGATGGGAATTCCATGGGTGATATTTACAAGGGGTTCCAATCGGGGGAAGCTTTTTCCAGCTTCAGCGAGGAGTTGGAGGGAAGCATCCAGGAAGCGGTATTTTCCGCGTTGCAATCACAGGGAGTGAAAAAGGCTGCCATCCCGATCCTTGGGGGGGATGACATGATGATCATCCTTCCACGGAAAGACCTGTTCCCCGTTTTGGATCGACTCGATGTCTCGCTGTCCCAAAAGAAGGTGCAAGGGCACAAGGTGACCTATTCCTTTGGGGCCGCGGTGGTTCCCACGACCTTGCCTTTCTACTTGATTTTCCAGATCGTGGAAAACGAACTTCTCCCAGAGGCCAAAACCGCGCGGCAAAAAAGTGGGAAAGTTGATCAGAACTTCATTTCTTTCCGGTACATCAAGGCCACCATGATCGAGGGGAAACGGGAGAAAGTATTCCCAGGAGAGGCGGGATACCAGGTTTCACTGCCCTTTCACCGGGGCATGGACTTCCCGGAGTTCCGGAAAATGGTGAAAATGGTCAAAAGCGCAAGCCAGATGGATTTGCGGAAAACGACGTTGCAAAAGTTGTGGGAAAGCCTCTCTTTGGGAGCCTACCCGGCTTTGCTCAACAGTTTCTACTTTCTCAAGCGGAATTCCAAGTTGGATGAACAAACCCAGAAAGATTTCTTGGAAAACGTGTACCTGCCCGGATTTTCGTTGCAAGGTGGCGCTGGAAAAGCCATGGAAAGCCGGTTTGGTACTTTCATGGAACTATATGACCTGCTTGGTGGAGAGAAAGCGGGAGGTGGAGCATGAAGCGAGTGGACATCGTGTTGAAAGCGTTAACCCCGGTGGCGGTTGGGGGCCGGAACTCCGATCCGAACTACCACCTGGGAATGAGCTCGGAGAACGATCGCTTCCTGATCCCCGCTTCCGTGATCAAGGGGGCCATCCACGAGCGAGTTCGGGGGCTGGAACATCTCTTGGGAGCGGAGCTGGCCTTGCAAATCACCGGAAAACCGCAGGAAAAGGGGGAGGAAAAGCCGAGTGCTTCCGCCATGCATGCCACGGATTTTTCCAGCGACATCCCTGTTTCCATGGGGCAACCTCGCAACCGGATTCGCATGAACCGGAAAACCCGTACGGTGGAGGCAGGTGGACTGTTTTCCATGATGACGGCCCCCGCGGGTTCCGAATTCCGGGGTTCCCTCTTCTTTCGTTCGGATGTGGAAGAGGAAAGCGTGCAGAAGGTGATCCGTGCCCTGCGTGGATTTCCCCTGGTGATGGGCAGTGGAAAGACCGCCGGGTTTGGAAGCATGGAAGTGGTGCGTGCCGAGAGGAAAGCGGAAGAATCGCAGGAACTCGGGGTGGGTTTTTACCGGCTCATCCTGAAGCCTCTCACTCCTTTCGTGGTTTCCCCTTTCGGGCACGAAACGCTGGAAAAAAAGTATTTCCTGCCATCCCTGCCTACCGTTTCTGGCCGGGCAATCCCCGCGACCACCCCGTTTTCCCGATCCACGCCCCCTCTTCCATCTACAGGGTTGCCGGGTGTTTTTTCTCCTTCCACGTTGCAAAAGGAGAAGTACGGCGATGAGAACATCTCTTTCGAAGTGCTGCGCGAATTCGTTTACGGCTACGAGAAACTGCAACCCTCCTTGTTGCAACGCAAGGGTAAGCGGTTGGAACCCTTCGGGGGTTTCGTGGAACTGGGTCCAGAAGGGTTCGGAAAGCGTGTTCCCGTACAAAAGGTCTTCTCCATACACGTGCAGAGGAATCCACGTACCAAGATCGTGCAAACGTTTTGGGTGCAGCAAGCCCATAAGCCTGTCGCCCTTTCCTGCTTGGTGAGTGTTGACAAGTCGTTCACGATGGATAGAATCTTGGTTCTGGGAGGAGCCCGGGGAAAAGGATATGGTGTCATGGAAGTGCAAAGCATCGCCCCCTACGTGGATTGGGAAAGCTGGAAGGGTAGGATCGAGAGTTTCTCCCGGTTCATGGAAAAGGAGTTGGGCAACAAGGGGCTATTCGTTCCCTTGCTTCTCACCTCCCCGCTGGTTCTCGGTGCGGGAGAGAACCTTTTGGAAGGTTTTTCGCGCAAGTTCATTCTGGGAAGAACCGGGAGCGAACGGTACTTCGACCCGGGTGTGCAGAAAGTTGCCGTGCAAGAAGCTTTTGAACCGGGTAGCGTGGTGGTGGTGCAAACGGAGTACTCCATGGAAAAAGCCTTGGAAACTTTGAAGCTCGCCAAGACACGTGGATTGGGAAATGGAGTGGAAAATGGTTGGGGAGATTTTGAAGTCTATCCGATGCGAGAGGGAGGCGATCGAGAATGACCAGGCAAGAGCTGGCGAAAAAAGCGGTGGAATTCGTGGATCAAAACTCCAACAGTGGTCTGTCCGACACGCAGATCCGGAAGTACCTGGAGATCGTGCAGCGGAGCGAGTGCTACGAGGAGTTCCAGGTGTACGTGAAGTACCAAGTGGGGCGGGAAAACAAGGAGCCCGTGATCCGTTTCCTTGAATCCATCTTGAAATACCTGGATGATAACCTTAAGAACATGCAAAACTACCGGGAAGAAATCGCGTACCTCTTTGGTAACATGGCGCGCTACAAGAAGTACGTGGATTCCAAGAACAGGC
>DAOPKN010000056.1:0-5260 GCA_035391225.1 Thermotogota bacterium | reverse complement strand
TTGAAAAAGAAGGAAGCCTCTGCACGCCAAAAACTGGCCATTGCACGCATCGAAGCGGGACGACTGTGCCCGGTGTGCAGGTTGTTTGGCAACCCCTACACCCAGGGGCGGCTTTTTTTCAACGATGCCATCGCCACCCAAACCGATCACAAGAGTTTGCAAAAAAGGGACGGGGTACGCATCCAGCGGGAAACGGAAACGGCTGTCAACGGTGGCAAGTTCGATTTCGAAACCGTGGTCCCGGGGCACGAGTTCCCCGTGGAAATCGTGGGGATGAACCTCGAACAGCAGGATATCGACAAGCTGAAGCTGGTGATCAACCTGATCAACCTGGGCGTGGTGAAAATCGGAGGCATGACTTCCCGGGGTTTGGGGCGCTTCGAGGTGAAAGATCTCAAGGTGGAAGAGGTGAAGCTGGATGTTTGAGAAATTGGAAAAGATCGCTACCCTTCAGTTGGAACTGGTCCCGCAGGGTGGGTTTACCATCGCTTCGGGCGATACACCCATCGATCCCTCTCTTCCGGACATTTCCTTCATGCGTACGTACTTGACCGAGTACGGAATGGATGTGCCTTACGTTCCGGGAAGTAGCTTGAAAGGCACGATCCGGAGTTACGCGGAAGGCATCTTGCGCTCGGAGGCTGGAGACAGGGGGGCCTGTGATCTGGCAAGACCGTGCTTGAAAGAAGCTTCCCGTGACCGGCGCTTGTCTCCGTACGACTTGAAGGAAAGGGCTTGCCTGGCATGCCAGACGTTCGGGGGTTTGAGCCTTTCGTCCGTCGTGCGCTTCTCCGACCTGTTCCCCTTCCGGGATGAATCGGAAATCGAGGGCATCGCGGAAAAGGTGCAAAAAGCCAGCCTGGTGAAGAATGGGATCGCCATTAATCGCAACTCGGGAACGGTTCTCCGAGGGGCGCTGGTATTCTACGAATCGCTCCAGATACCGTTTTACGGTGATTTCTCCCTGAAGAACTACGAGGAGTGGCAGATGGCGCTGGTGTTGCTGGTGATCGACCACATCAACCTGGGGATGCAGAAGATGGGCTTTGCCAAGAGCCGGGGCAACGGGAAGGTGCAAATCAACTTCACGGGCCTCACGCTGGTGCAGAAGCCAGGAGTGTTGCAGGTTGGGGGGAAACAGATCCAACCCACTCTTCCCGGATTGGTGAATGTTTTCGAGTTGGATAGTCAGCAAGCCAACCAGTTCTTGGAAGAGGTGAAAAGCAGGGGCATGAACCAGTTGCGCCAAAAGGTGGGAGTGCGATGAGTGCCCCAGGGGAGAACCAGTTCGAACAACAAGAACCGGGGTACTTCTTTTTTTCCACGGGGAACCTTGACACGCAACCAGGGTTCCACTGGAAGGATCCGTTCAGAAATCAAGGGAACGAGGAGCGACAGAGTGGCATCATCGTGATGAAGATCAAAGCCCTGCAACCCCTCATCGTGAGCGACGGGGTGATGCGCACCAAGGAAGCCAACTCCTTTTTCCGGTTTTACCGCAACCGTGGGAAAGCCTTTATCCCGGGGTCTTCCTTCAAGGGAAGCTTGAGAACGTACCTTGGACTTTTTGCGAGTCCTTCCTTTGCCGATGCATTGCTGGGGACGATTCAACGGGGGGAGGAACATTGCGCGCTTGTGGAAACAAACGATATCCCCGTGGACTGCGCGCTGGTAGAGCACTATTTGCCCCAACAGTATGGCCCAAGAGAGCGCTCTCCTTCAACGAACCAGTACCGGGTGTACAAGAACCACGTGGAGCAGGCTTTCCAACGAACCCACCGTTTCGAAGCCGTGCCCCAAGGGGTGGTGTTGGAAACTACGCTGTCGTTTCGAGGACTGCGAAAAAAAGACGTGGGTCTTTTCCTGATGGCCCTGGGCTGCCATCCTTCCCACGGTTTTGCCGTCAAGATGGGACGGGGAAAGGGGATAAACTGCGGGAGCGTACAGCTGGTTGTGAAAGAAATCCATTCCATTTCGCGCCCCTTGTCCGATCCAAATCCTAAGGTTCAAGACGCCACGGTTTTCCTGAACGATTTCCAGCGAATGGAACAATCCCTGTTCCAACAACTCCAGCGGAAAATCGAGCAATTCACGAAAGGGGGAGGTTGAGTTGGGCTTTTCCAAGAAACAAATCATCGAGATGGTGCAGGAAAACATCGAAGCCATGCAAATCCAGGGGAAGCTCCCTTCCTCCAACACCCTGCGTTCCATCCAGCAACTCCTGCTGGTGGAAGGTCCCACTGAAACCGCCCGTTTCCTTTCCTACGCCAAGTCGGGAAGGATTTCGATGGGAGGGAGACGGGAACAAGAAAACTTCGGCCACGCGGCGGATTTTTACTCCGATATCGAGAGAATCCTCCCGGACGGGGAACAGCAGGTGTACGCGTTGGGGATTGCCATTCGAGAGGTTGTGTATTCTACCAGGGCAAACCCTCCTTCACCACAGCAAGGGGGTAGGGGAGCACCCCGTCGTGGGCAGCAAAGGCAAAGAGTGCAACCACCTCCCGTAGAAAAGGCCACCTCCTCGTTGGGGGAAAACGAGAAATTGCTCGAGCTGATGAAGAAGATGAAAAAAGGAGGGTGAAATTGGGTCTCAGGGGTTATTCCAGCAGCTGCCTTTCGGAAACCCGGACCAGCGTTTCTTTCACCCATTCCCAGGTGCGCGTGGATTTTTCCGGAGAGGGAGAATCTTCCACATCCTCGAAGAACACCATGGATTTGAGAATAGGGTAGAAGTTGATTTCTGGCCCAAACTTTTGTTGGAAAGCATCTTGTAACTCGCGAAACTCCAGGTGTTGCAAGATTTCCGCGAGATCGAAGTAATCTTTCTTTTCCGCTCGGCCCAGAACAGCGGAAAGCTTCATGCAAGCGATATCTTCCACGGAAGCTACGCGAAGGCTGTCAAGGAAAGAAGACTTGCTTACCATGGGGTAATCATACTCGAAAAAACTGACCTGCACCTGGAAAAGGGAAAAATGAAGCGTTCCCTCTGAAAAGGAAACGTTTTCCATTCGGATGTTTTGTCGTTGCAGTTGCTTCCAAAAAAGCATGGGATCAAAGGGTTCCCTTGAAAAGAAATCGAGATCTGCGCATAAAGGATGCTGGAAGTAAAGGCTAAGTGCTGTTCCTCCAGCCAGGTAAAAGGGGGAAGCAAAAGGGATCAACCTTCGAAGGGCTTGTGTTGTTTTCTGAGGTAGCGAGGAAGTGTTGAGCAAGCGTTTACATCCTTTCGGGGAATTTGCAAGATGGAAGCCCAAAACACCCCGGTTTTTTCGAGAGAAGGTTGGAGCGTTTCACCACCTCTCGGATCGTCTCCCTGTCGTAGAAACGAATCACCTCGCGAACCGCCTCCAGCGTCCCGTGTTCCAGCACCCGGGCGATGATGAATTCGCGGTCTCGTTGAAGGTCCAACTCCTTTTCCTCCACGTCCCAGAAAGCCTCGGGGACAAGGATCTTTCTTTCCACGGAACTCCCTCCCTTCTTGCTACCATTATACGCCGGGAAAAGGGAAACGGGAAGAGCTTGCTGTGTTGAACTTCGGGAAAAAGAGCCGCAGTGGGCTGCGGCGGTCCCAAAAAGCAAGTGTTCCTTGGCACGCCAAAATGGGACTCTCCCCCCCGGATTCGGTTTTGCCCGCCATGTGTTATAATGGTAAATAAAAGTTGAATCACGTTTTTCATTTCGGGAGATTGGTTTCCTCGACTATCAGATGGGAGGAGATTGGGATGCTGAAGGCAAAAGCGGGTGTCGTTGTTTTCGTTTTTTTGTGCAGTGCCTTGTTGGGGTTTGGGGCAAACATGGGGGGAGATTTCGTGTTCCTCTTGGGAACGGATGCGGTTTCGCTCCTTCCCGCGAACCAAAACGATAGCCATTCGGAAATGGTGAGTCGGCATATCTGCGAGGGGTTGGTGGAGTTTTCTCCACGGATGGAAATCGTTCCTTGCCTGGCGAAAAGCTGGGAAGTGAGCGAAAGCGGGCGAGTGTATACCTTTTCGTTGCAAGAAGGGATCCGGTTCCACGATGGGAGCCCCTTCAACGCCCAAGCCGTGAAAACCTACTTCGATTTCATGCTTGCGGGGCAAATGCGACGCTCTTCCTTTCTACAACCGTACATCAAGCAAGTGGAGGTGGTTTCGGAGTACGAGGTGCGCTTCCAGTTGCATTTCCCCTTCGGGGCTTTCTTGCACTACTTGGCGCACACCGCCTCGTTGATTGTGTCCCCGCTTTCGATCGACAATTACCGGGATGATATCGGGAAGCTGGGAAGGAACCCCGTGGGAACTGGGCCTTTCGTTTTCGGCTCTTGGGATACCGGGGAGAAAATCAGCTTGAAGGCCAACTTAGACTACTGGAAGGGACGCCCTTCCTTGGATTCCATCTTGTTTCGCATCGTGCCGGAGGATATCACGCGGGTGATGCAGGTGCAATCGGGGGATGCGAATCTCACGACCAATGTACCCCCCGTGATGTATTCCCTGCTTACCAATGATCCCAATCTCACCGTGCGGGTAGAACCAACCCTGCGGGTGATCTACCTTGGCTTGGACAACAACAAGCCCCCGTTCGACGATACCCGTGTTCGCCAGGCGATCAACTACGCGCTGGATAAGGAAATGCTTGTGGAAGTGATTTTGCAAGGTATGGCGGACGCGTGCGATTCCTTTCTTTCGCCGTTGACAAAGGGTTACTCCCCGGTGGGGCAATATCCCCACGATCCGCAAAAGGCAAGGGAGTTGCTGGAACAAGCGGGCTACCCCGATGGGTTTTCTGCCAAGTTGGTAACCCCCAAGGGGCGATATCCCCAGGATTACGAAACCGCCATTGCGATCCAGGGAATGTTGGAGGAAGTGGGAATCCACGTGGACGTGGAATACTTAGAATGGGCACGCTACACCGCGGTTGTTTTCAGCGAACCTGAAGAGGCGGCGTACGATATGTTCTTGCATGGCTGGGCTCCCTCCACGGGTGAAGTGGGATGGGTGCTTCGTCCCCTGTTCCAATCCACCAACCTTCCCCCGTCCGGGGACAACGCCACGCATTTCGACAACCCCGAGTTGGACGACTTGATCCAGAGGGGAATGCGAGCGGTTGATCCGGTGGAAAGCCAGCAAATCTACACGCAGGCTCAGAGGCTCATCTTCGAGCAAGCTCCGTGGGGTTTCTTGTACTACCTCAAGCAGGTGGTGGTGTACGACAAGAACGTACAGGGGGTGGAGGTGCTTCCCATCGATATCGTGCTTGTGAAAAACGCATGGTTTGA
>DAOPKN010000055.1:0-12362 GCA_035391225.1 Thermotogota bacterium | reverse complement strand
CAAAGCATAACACTAATGAGCCGCAGTGGGCTGCGGCGGTCCCAAAGGACAAGGGGTTTCCTGGGACCGGGGCACCCCAGTGCGGCTGTTTTCGAGACACAGGGCTAATGAGCCGCAGTGGGCCGCGGCGGTCCAGTTGGGATGAAAAAGGGGTTTTTCGAGTCGGAGGGTTTTCGACTTTTCCCGATAATGCCGGGTATTTCGGGGTTTTCCCCAGATCGGGAAAGTTGTTCTTGCCGATCCGCGGAGCTTCGGTGTAGATGATCTTGCGCCCCGCGGCTGCATCTGGATCCATCCCCTCCTCCACGGTCTTTTCTACGTCGTTGCTCGCGCTGAGTGCCATGTTTTCGATGGGCTGCGCAACGGTGGCGGACAGGTTTGTTCGTTTTCCCTTCTGCCCCGCGCGTTCTTCGGATGCCAGTCGTCGCGGTCGGATGGGGTTTCGATCACCACCGCGCCCTTCCAGTTGTTCCTTGGCTTGTGTAGTTCTTCCCTCTGTGGAACACGGTTTTGAGGGTTGACGGCCTGCGCTTTCACGGTGCATCCCCCCAGGGCTCCCTGCAGGATGCCAGAGACCGTGGGAGTTGATATACCAGGCTCGCCGGCGATGTGCCCCAAGGTTTTCCTTTCGTGGTATGCTAAGTCAGGAGAGAATGTGGTTTTTTTAGGGGGAGGGAAAGAAGTGGGGCTTTCGAAGGGGTATGTTCACGTGTACACGGGAAACGGTAAGGGGAAAACCACCGCGGCGATTGGATTGGCGATTCGCGCCCTTGGTGCCGGCAAGAAGGTTTTGTTCTGCCAATTCATGAAGACCCCCGATTTTTCGGAGCATCGTGTACTGCAAACGCTCGAGGGCCTCAAGCTTCTAACGTTTGGCAAACCCTTTTTCGTGGCGCCGAAACAGGATTGGGAGAAGCTTCCACCCAAGTTGGTGCAGCAGGTGGTGCTATTCGAACCCAACCATCCACCCCCGGAGTACCGTGCAAAAATGCAAAGTGGCCTGGAGAGGGTCAAGGAGGAGATGGGAGCCTACGACCTGGTCGTGCTTGATGAAATCAACCTGGCAGTGCACTTCGAGCTGTTGTCGGTGAACGAAGTCTTGGAAGTTCTTGCAAATATGTCACCCGGCCAAGATGTTCTGCTGACCGGGCGAAAAGCTCCCCAAGAGTTCGTTGCTGTGGCGGACATCCTCACCGAGATGGTGGAAATCCGCCACTACTACCGGAACGGTGTTCGCGCGCGCGAGGGCATCGACGAGTAAGCAATGGAAAAAAAAGAAAAAAGAGAGGGGATCCGTCTGTATTGCATGAGTTTTGTATGTCTAACAGACAAGGGAGGTTTTGTCGTGAAAAAACTGATTATGCTCTTTCTTACCATTCTTCTATCCATCAGCCTATTCGCTGCAAACGAACTGATCAACGGACAACTGGACGGTGAGCTGCAGAAATTCGTCAACCGCTCGGGCAACTTCGAGCTGTACTGGAAGGTTTTGGAGAACGACGAGCTGTACTTTGCCATTCGTGCAAAAACAACCGGGTGGGTAGCAGTGGGGTTTGACCCTTCGTTCATGATGAAAGATGCCGATATTAAGATTGCCAACATCGTGGACGGGGTGGTGACCATCGAAGATCACTACGGCAATTCGGCAACCGGGCATCGTCAAGACGATCAGAAAGAAATCGTGGAGTACGCTGGCTCCGAGCAGGACGGTTGGACCTTCGTGGAATGGATCATGCCACTGGACTCGGGGAATCCTGGAGACAAACCCGTGAAAATCGGGCAGAAGAACAAAGTCATCATCGCGTTCTCTTCGTCCACCGATTCACTCTGGAGGAAGCACAGTTTCCGGGAAACCGTGGAACCAGTGATGTGACATGGAAGCCTTGTTGCGTTTTGCCTATTTCAGCATCCTCGGGCTTCCGGTGGTTGCCTGGTTGGGAATCGTGACGTACACCGTTCTGTTCTTGACCGGGCTTTTCGAAACACTGAAACGCAAGAAGAAAATGAAATTCTCGCTCAAAACGCACAAGACAATGGCTTTTTCTGCCATTGTCCTGGGAGCCATTCATGGCTTGCTGGTGATGGTCACGTACTTGTAAGCAGAACCCTGGGAAAATCGCTACCCGGTGTGGCTTTTTTGCACTTCCGGAAAACAACCCTGCCGCACTGGGCTGCGGCGCTCCCAAGGAGGATGGAATGGAACAGTTGCTTGGGCACAAGGAAAGATGGATCGCACCGCTGGTAGGGTACCCAGCAGCACCCTTGTTGGGTCGGAACCTCAAGGAGTTGTTGACAGACCCGAAGCTCCACGCGCAGGGGATTTTGCAGTTGTTCAAAAGCTTCTCCCCGGATATCGTTTTCACGCTCATGGACCTGTCCATCGAAGCGCAGGCCCTGGGAGCACAGATTTCCCTACCGCTGAACGATTCCCCAACGGTGAAAACACACCCGGTGAAAGATCTCCAAGACGTGGAGCTTCTTCCTCTGCAGGGCTTTTTCCAGCGCGACCGCATAAAAGGGTACATCGAAGCGACCTCCTTGCTGCGCAACCAGGTAGATGTGCCCCTCGCCGCATACGTGGTAGGGCCTTTCACCCTTGCGGGCCTTTTGATGGGTGCTTCGCAAATCGCAATGGCCACGATCGAACAGCCCGAACTTGTCGTAACCCTCGTTTCGACCGTAACAGAACTCCTTGCACAGTACGCGCGCCGCTTGCAGGATGCGGGGGCGGACCTGATCGTTTTGCTGGAACCCACTGCCACGTTCCTCTCCCCACGTTCTTTCCAAGAGTTCAGCGGGGCGTGGATTTCTCGCCTGCTCAAAGTAGCACAAATCAAAACCCTGGTACTGCATATCTGCGGGGATACCACGCGCCTGTTGCCTGCCATGGAAGCGACGGGATGCCACGGGCTCAGCCTGGATGCACCCGTTGATTTCCCGAAAGCCTCCGAAGTGTTGCAGCCACAAACCTGGTTGATTGGCAACGTCAATCCCGTGCTATTCGAAACCGCGAACCCGCAGCAGATCGAAAGAACCACCCGCGAGCTCGCCCAAAAAATGCAGCATCGGAAGAACTTCGTGCTCAGTACGGGGTGTGATTTGCCGTTGCGTGCAAAACCCGAGAACATCGAAGCCTTTTTCCGCGGGGGATTACCGGGGTAAATGGGGATCGATGGTTCCGTCTGGGAGCATGTTATCCGGGTGGAACAGGCCTTTTTCCTCCATTTGGAAGCGCACGCAGCTGGGGTTCGCTTTCTTGCAGTACTCGTCCACCCATCTGGGTTCCAGCAATCCTGCATCGGTGAAACGCTTGATGGGGCAAACGGAATACCACTTGCATGTTCGGATAGATTGCTTCACGGGGATCGTCCAATCGGTTGAAATTTCCATCCAAGGAGGGGAAGCAAAAGGTGGACAAGAGAGACTTGAAAAAAGAATACAAGCAACTGTACGGTGGAAAGGCCGGAGAGATGCAACTTCTCACGGTACCCAGGTTGCCTTTCCTGATGGTAGACGGGCAAGGCGATCCAAACCTTTCCGAGTGGTTCGGGCAAGCAACCGAACTACTCTACGGCCTTTCGTACACCATCAAGTTTGCCCTGAAGAAATCCCGGGAACTGGATTACGTGGTGATGCCCCTGGAAGGGTTGTGGTGGGCACAGCACATGGATGCTTTTTCGCTGCACGAAAAGGGCAACTGGTTGTGGACACTCATGATCCTGCAACCCGATGAGGTTACGCTTGCGGATGTGGAGGATGCGCGGGATGTGCTGAAAAAAAAGAAGAAACTGTCGGATGAAATCGCCGGCCGAGTACGCTTCGAGGAGCTCGAGGAAGGTCTTTGCGCCCAGGTCATGTACCTCGGAGCGTACGAACAAGAAGCTCCCACCATCGCCAAGTTGCATGCTTTCATCCAGGAAAAGGGGTACACGTTGTCGGGAAAGCACCACGAAATCTACCTGGGAGACCCCCGCAAGACAGCCCCGGAAAAGTTGAAAACCATCATTCGCCAGCCTGTTTCCCGGTAGTCCCAAACCACCCGCGAATCACTTCTTCGACTTCGCGTACTTCCAGCGGGCGCTCGAGAACTTCGTCCACTCCCATCGACCGACGCACCTTGCGATTGAACTTGGGGCGCGTACCACGTGGAATGATCCCCACGATTCCCATCGGGGTTGCGCTCTCCTTTCCTGGTCGGAGCAATTGCTGGAAATCCCTGTGTTTTTCGACTTGGGGTTCTTCCACGGGAATAAACACCAGCTCGGGTGCGTATTCCCGAACCAGTTTCCGCGCTTGCTCCGGGTCTTCCGCTTCCAGAACGTGCACCTGGGGGAAGGAACGGCGGACAAGCAGGGTGAAGAGCTTCCGTTCAAAGGGGCTGTTTTCCAAGTACAGGAAGTGAAGTGTCCCGTTCTTTTCGGGAATCGCGGAGCGGTCCCAGGGAAGTTCCAACTGGAACGAGAAGGTGCTTCCTTTTCCCGGTACGCTTTGGAGTTCCAGCGAAGACCCCATGAGTTTGAGGAGACCCATGGAGATGGTTAGCCCCAACCCCGTACCTCCAAAAGAACGCGTGATGGAACTGTCCCCTTGCTCGAACGCCTGGAAAATGCGTTGCGTCTGCTCGGGGGAGATACCTATCCCGGTATCTTGCACCTGGAAACGAATAAGGCCGGTTTTGCCTGCTTCTCCCATTTTACACAGTTTCACCCGCAAAACCACTTCCCCGTTGTGGGTGAATTTCACGCCGTTTCCCACGAGGTTCAACAGAACCTGTTCCAAGCGCAGTGGGTGGCTAATGACCCTGTCTCGAATCGCGTCGTCGAAATTCAAAGCAAGGTGGACACCCTTGTCCAATGCCTCCAAGTTGATGATCTGGATCACGCGCTCGCAGATCTCCCGCAGATCCGTGCTTTCCCGTACCAATTCCAGTTTCCCTGCCTCGATCTTGGAAAAATCCAGGATATCGCCAATCACTTTTTTCAACGCGGAGGAAGAAGCCAACACGTACTCCAGGTATTGCTCCTGCACCAGGGAGAGCGGGGTGCGCTGCAACAACGAGGCGAAACCCATCAGGCCGTTGAGAGGGGTGCGCAATTCGTGTGACATGTTCATGAGGAACTGCGTCTTTGCCTGGTTCGCCGCTTCCGCGTTTTCTTTTTCCTGTCGCAACTCCTGCTGCATTTTCTTTTCCTGGGTGATATCTTGCCCCGTGGATTGGAAGTACAACAGCTTTCCCCGGGAGTCGAAAAATCCCCGGTTTATCCATTTCTGCCAACATTCCTCCCCACTTGGAAGAACCAGCCGCTGCACATTTGGCGCGATGGGATTTTGGGGAGAGATCTTAGCCAGGTTTTTCCGGACGCCGGGAAGGTCTTCCGGCTGGAGGAAAGCGTAGAAATTCATCCCCACGAGCTGTTCCGCGGAGTAGGGCGTTAACTTGGCCAAAATGGCATTCACGTAGGAAAGCGTTCCATCCGGAAGGAACTTGCACACGAACACGGGCATGTCTTCCGCCAAGGTGCGGAACTCCTCCTCGCTTTCCCGCAAGACTCTCTCGGCGTTCTTCCGGTCGGTGATGTCGGTGATCGTCCCAATCACGCGCAGGGCTTTTCCGTTTTCGTCCCGTTCCACGGCCTTCCCCTTGGAAAGGAACCACCGGAAAACCCCGTTCTTGCTCTGCAGGCGATGCTCACTCTCGAAGGTAGCGGTTTCCCCCGAAAGGTGGCGGTCCATGCGTGCGTGGAACTCTTCGGCGTCTTGCGGGTGAACCCTTTTTTCCCACTCCGCGAAACTGCGGGAAATCTCACCCCCCGAAAACCCCAGCATCTGCTTCCAGCGTGTGGAAAAATACACGCTTTCGCGCGGGATATCCCAGTCCCAAACCCCTTGGCCGGAACCTTCCAGCGCAAATTGCCAGCGCTCTTCGCTCTCGTGCAACCGTTCTTCGGTGATTTCGCGCGACAGCAACAAACCCACCTGTTGCGCGAAGACCTCCAGGTAGGTTGCGTTTTTCAGCGTGGCACCTTTTGCCAGGAGGAAAGTAAAATTCCCCAAGATCCGGTTCTCGCAGGAAATATCGCAGAGGAAGACGCTTTCGACGTCGAAGTTGGAGAGCAGCAGTTGCAGCTTTTCGGATGGAATGGAACCAAGGGCGAGATCGCGCAAGGGAAACTGCGTAGGGTGGGAGGACGTGCCATACCTTTGCGCCAAAACGGTGTTGAACGGCCATTTCATCCCCACGAAGGAAAAACCAAACTGGGAAAGGGCCCTGTGCAACACCTCGCGCTGCGCGGAAACCGCCACCGTTTTTCCCACCGCCTCCCCCGGATCGTACAGGTTGAACAAGGCGAAATGCGCCCCCGAGAGCACGCGCGCTTGGTCCGCAACGAACTGGTACCCGATACTTTCCAGCGACCCGTTGAGGAGTTTTTGCGATGCCTGCGCCAAAACCGTTTCCCCGGAGATATCGGAAACACGGGTAAGAAACGTCCGCTCACCCAGGGGAAAGGCTTCTACGTGAAAAAGGCCTTTCAAGGGGTCGCTGGCAAACTGCAGCTCCCTTTCCTCCCCGTGGAGCGCTACCCCGACGCATTGCTGGAACCAGTCGGTTTCGTCGTCCAACCCGGAACAGAAATTCTTTTTCCAGCGCTTGCCCACCCATTTCTCGTTGGAAACGGCGAACATTTTGGCAAAAGCTGGATTCACTTCCACGCATTCAAACATCTCGGGTTTGCCTTGGTCATCGAACACAACACGGTGAAAGGCACATCCCAGAGGGGAAAGGGAAAACACTCTCCGAAATCGCTCCAGCTCCAAGGGCAGGCTCCTTCTTTCCACATGGCATTCTTTTTACCATTGTACCATAAAGAATGGGAATATCGCGTGATATTCCACATGGGAAGAAGTGGGCGCAAGGAAGCACACTCACGCTCGGGGGAAATCGATTTCGAAGGAAAAGACGCTTCCCTTTCCCGGGGAACTTTCCAGGTGCAGCGTGGAATCCATTAATTCGAGCAACTTCCGGCAAATCGATAATCCCAAGCCGGTGCCGCCAAACCGCCGGGTGCTGGAGGTGTCTTCTTGCTCGAAGGGCTGGAAAATGCGTTCCAAGAAAGACTGGTGGATACCGATCCCCGTGTCCTCCACGCGGAACAGGATACGGTCGGTTTTCCCGGAGCCATCTCCATCTACCGTGCGTACTTCCAGGCGAACCTGGCCTTCCGCGGTAAACTTCACCGCGTTTCCCAGCAAGTTCGTCAACACCTGTTGCAAGCGCAAGGAATCGCAAACCACCTCGCGGGGCAGCTTTTCCGCGAAATCCACTTCCAATCCAATTCCCTTTCTCTGGGCTTCCCATTGAACCATCTGGACCGCACGGTTGCAAATTTCGTACAGGTCGCCGGGCCCTAACACCAATTCCTCTTTGCCCGATTCGATCCGGGAAAAATCGAGGATATCGCCGATCACTCCCTTAAGGGTACCAGAAGCCATGCGGATGTATTCCAAGAATTCCTTTTGCTCATCTGTCAACGGCGTTTCCGTCAGAAGCTGGGAAAAGCCCATTATGCCATTGAGTGGGGTGCGCAACTCGTGGGACATGTTCATGAGAAACTGGGTCTTGGCCCGGTTTGCGCATTCTGCCTGTTCCTTTGCCCGGCGAACTTCTTGCTCCATTTCCCTTCTTCGCGTCACGTCGTTTCCCGTGGCCTGGAAGTATAGGGTTTTCCCCTTTTCGTCGAAAAAGGCGCGGTTGGTCCATTCCTGCCAACGCTCCTCGCCGTTTTCCAAGATAATCCTCTGGACGTTCACGTGGATTGGGTTTGCCGGTGTGGAACTTTGCAAGTTTTTCAGGATTCCGGGGCGGTCTTCTGGTTGCAGGAAGGAAAAGAAATTCATCCCCACGAGCTGTTCCTTGGAGTAGGGGGTCAGCGCGGAAAGCAACCCGTTGACGTAGGTCAGCGTGCCATCCGCAAGGAACTTGCAAACCAAGACCGGCATATCCTCTGCGAGCTTGCGGTATTCTTCTTCGCTCTGGCGCACGGAGATCTCCGCTATCTTTTTCCCGGGGATTTTCGTGGATGTGCCAATCATCCTCGCAGCAGACCCGTTTTCCGTACCTTCCATCACTTTCCCCCGCGAAAGGAACCACAGGTACCCACCATTCCGCGACAGCACACGGTGTTCCACTTCAAAGAAATCCGTTTCCCCCGAGAGATGCAACGACAGCAACGCGTGGAACTTTTCGCGGTCCTCCGGATGGATGATGCTTTCCCACTCTTCCATGCTCAGGGGAGCCTGCGCCTCCGAGAACCCGTGCAGCCGTTTCCACTGTGGGGAAAAGAACAGTTCACCCCGTTCTACATCCCAATCCCACACCCCTTCGCGGGAACCTTCCAGGGCAAATTTCCACAACTTTTCCTTTTCCAGAAGCTCTTTTTCCGCTTCCTCCCGGGATAGCAAAAGGCCCACCTGCCGGGCAAAAAAAGTCATGAGTTGTACGTTTTTCAGGTTCCGGCTGTCGTCCAGAAGGAACGTGAAATTCCCCAACAGGCGGTCCCCCTTGACCACGTCGAAAAAAGCCGCGCTTTCCACGTGGAACTCTGTCTTCAAGCTGTGAATGAAAACCGGCGGAAGCGAAAAAATCGCAAGGGATTCCACGGGGAGGTAAAAGGGACCGGATTGCACCCCAAAGGTTTCCAGGAAAACCTCGTTGGCGGGCCATTGCAACCCTTGCAGTGGAGCACCAAACAATACGGTTGCACGCTCCAATTCGCTCTCGTCACCGGAAACCGCAACCGTGGTGGAACAAGCCTCTTGTTCATTGTACGTTTGGAACAAGGCGAAACGTGCACCCGTGATTTGCCGCGCTTGATCGAGTATCTTCTCGAAACCAATTTCTCCAAGGGATTGCTGAAGAAAGCTCTCCGAGGAGTGCCGTAGCAATACTTCCCCGGAAATATCCCGAATGGAGGTGAGAAAGAACTCTTGGTTCAGCGGGATTACTTCCACGGAAAACCAGGACCCCAGGGTTTGGGGGAAGGCACGAAACTTCTTTCTTTCACCGTTTTGCAAGGCTTCCTTGACCTGGAAGAACCATTCCTTGCTTTCCCCTTCGCCCCGGAAAAGGGCACTCCATTTCTGCCCAATAAACTGGTTCGCGGGGCGCCCCACCAACTTCTCGAAAGCAGGATTTGCTTCCACCGCCTCAAAATCAACCAGCGCACCGTTTTGCTCTCGGAGCACGCGATGCACCGCAAACCCCGACGAAGAATGCAGGAATACCTCCCGATACCCATCGAAAGCCATGGAATTTCTCCCTTCTCGAAATGTTTGGTGCACGGAAAAACTGGATAACAGAATGCCTTCCCGCGCATACAATTTGCTTGTATACCATTTTTCTCGAAGAATTGTTTCCCTGTTGGTGCTTTTCTCTTTCAAAATGGAATGAAAGGAAAAAATCGGAAAATTCCTTGTGCACAAAGGAAACAAGCCCACAGCCATTGCGGAACCTGGGGAACAGCGGGAAACATCCCAAAGTTGAACCAAGACTGGAAATTTCAAATGCACTTGCAATTTTTTTGGTCAATCAATAAATAAATTGGATTTTACACTTGACTTTTCTGATTTTCTGTGCTATTATATTGATGAGCGAACGAAGATTCTAAGAAGGAAATGCAAAAGGAGGAATAGAGATGCGAAAAAAAAGCGAATTCCACTACCAGAAACCCGAAAAGAACCCCCAATTCAGTTTGCCCCAAGACAGTTTTTTCTGGTTCTTCGCGCAGAAGAAGTAAAGGAGGAACAACATGAAGCGTGCCTCGGAACGAAAAGTAACCCGTGCCCAAATGGAAACCAACCTCACGATGTACTCGCTGGAAAAGGAAGAAGGGAAGGTGCCTGCATGGTAAGACAACCCTTTTTTGCGTAAACCGGAATCGAAAAGCACCACTTCCCGATTCCGGTTTTTTTTGGTGCTTTCCTACCCTTTTTCTTCTCCCCCTACTGCTCCCATCAGCTTGTATCCCAGGTACTTCAAGATCATGCGCACCTGTTCGCGATCCTCGAACTGGCTGAGCTGGTTCGCCACCTCCCTGTTCCTCTCATCGAAGCACACGAATTCCTGCATTTCGGGAAACAACTCGAACATCACGCTATTTTCCTTGGGAAGAGAAGCTCCCTGTGTTGGGCGCAACTCGTTGATCTTTTCCAGGTCAAGTCCCGCTTGCTTTAACTCCTTGGCGATACCGGGGTCCCCCGCTTCCTTCCAATCGTACCCCATTGCGATCACACCCGGTCGCGGGGTGCAATCTTGCAGGTACATCCCGAAAAGTTGTGGATACTTCTGCTTCACGTGCTCCTTGTCCAAGAGCACCGCCACGTGCGCCGCGATGTGCATCTTCTTGAGCAATTTCCTCTGCACGCGGTCACCCTCGTCCAGGGGGGTGGGGGCCTCCCCCTTTTCCCGCACCCTCGCCACTTTCACCAGTTTTTTCAAGGCTTTCTGGAAGCGCTTTGCAACGCGCTGGACCTTTCGATGGCTTTTTTCCATGCTTCACTCTCCTTTCGTTTCGTAGAGGCTGCCGTTCCATTCGCAGCGCCGTTGGAACTCGTGCCGGTTGATCAAGGGATGGTCCAAGAACCCTTCCAGGTCCATTTGCAGCACCTCGCCGAGCAGGGACGTTTCCACCTTTTGCCCCTGTTGCTGGGAAACGTAGAAGTTTCCCTGCGGATCGATGGATGCGTAGGTGTTACACATTTGGGCGTTGGATTCCAAGATGAGGTGGTTTTCCAGGTCGGGGTACCAGTTTCGCATCTTGTGCCACAGTTTTTTCCGAAGCTCTTCGAACTGCTGCGCGGAAACCTTCAGCTCGTTCTCCCACTTTTTCGCCGGCCCATAGGAGGGAAGGAACTGGAAAACCTTCCAGCGGAGTACCGGGGATTCCAAAACGTAGTCGGCCAACTCCACGATGTCGGGAAGGTTCCAGGCCGTGGCAACGCTGTTCAGCTTGGCCGTAATCCCCGACAACCGGCAGAAAAGGTGCAGGTTCTTTGCCACTTCGAACTGGTTGGGATGCCTCCCCAGTTTCCCCAGGGTAAGGGGGTTGGGGGAGTCCACGTCCACGGTCAGGATGTCCAGGATCTCCTTGTAGTGGGGAAGGGATTGGGGAGCCAGTGCAAGGCCATTGGTGATGAGCTCGGTCACCATCCCGGCTTCCTTGGCTTCCTTCACCAGGCGAAACACGTCCCAACTCATGATGGTGGGTTCTCCCCCGGCGAAGGAAACTTTTCGGAACCCCATGCGGGAAAGGTGCCCTACGATTTCGCGGGCCTTCGCAAAAGGCATCTCTCCCTTGTCCGAATGACGGTAGCAGTACTTGCAATGGCTGTTGCAAGCGGCATTCAAGAAGATACTCGCGGAATACAATGCGCGCATTTTCCCTCCTTGCGGGTTACGGAAAAAGGGTTTTCCCCTCGGCAAGTCGGAAGCCGATGCACAAAGCGGCATTCCTCATGAGTCTATGCACACTGAAGCTTTTTCAAAGACCCCCTATTGGAGATTTGATGACCACGGAGTATAATGTATCCAGAATTTCAACGAAAAAGGGAGATGATGCACACCATGACAGCCCAAGTTCATGAAAGGTTGATTTACGAGGGAGAGGAAACGTCGATGTCTTTTTGCCCGCCCATTCCCCGGGATAATCCACGGATTGTTGAAAGAAGCCCGGAAGAACGCGGCCGCGAAGATTCCATACTCTTTTCCACGGCTTGTTGGAGGGGATACCTTGGAACCTGGGAAATCAAGGATGACAAGTTTCTCCTGGTGGATCTTGCTGGTCGATTGGGGATAAAGGGAGACGAACCCATTTTTGCATCGTGGTTTTGTGGTGTGCTTCGGATACCGGTGGGGGAAGTCCTGCATTACGTTCACATGGGTTTCGGATCGGTGTACGAAGAAGAAGTGCACGTCAAGATCGAAAAGGGGATCGTGGTGGGAAAACGGGAAATCGATAACCGTGGGAAGGAATTCGACGAGATCCTGCTATCCCTGCAAAACTTACCCGGCTGGGAAAATGACTTCGAGCACGACGACGATTTCTCCTGATCCTTGCGGAAAGCCATGCATTACACCACAATTTCGGAAGAAAGTCAAGAAAAACAGGAATTTCATGTAAAAAGGCGACCCCCGTGGCCACCTGGGACCGCCGCAGCCCACTGCGGCTCATTTTTTTCGTCGTCCCCGTTTAAACAGCCGCACTGGGGTGCGGCGCTCCCAGAAGGCAATTCCAGCTTTCGATAGGGGGCTACCCCTACAGTTCTCCAGGGTTTCCTGGGACCGCCGCAGCCCACTGCGGCTGTTT
>DAOPKN010000054.1:10915-12802 GCA_035391225.1 Thermotogota bacterium | reverse complement strand
TCCTCGCCCTTTCGCGTATGCACTTTGGGACCGCCGCACCCCAGTGCGGCTCATTCGACCTTAGGAAGTGTTCAGCGAGCCGCAGTGGGCTGCGGCGCACCCAGAGAAGCTTTCCTGATGTGTGGGAAACCCGCTCCTCGCCCTTTCGCGTATGCACTTTGGGACCGCCGCACCCCAGTGCGGCTCATTTGACCTGGGATGTGTTCAGGGAGCCGCAGTGGGCTGCGGCGGTCCCAGAGATCAGGGTTTTTGAAGCAAGCTTTGGTAGGCACGTACCTTATCTTCCAGTTCCTGCTCGAACTCCTGCTGCATGTGCACCGTTTCCACGTGGTTGTCCCGGAGGAAAATAAGATGCCCTTTTTGGGGTGCGGGATGAACCAGCTCTTGGAGCAGGAACAGGTAGAACTGCACTTGGAAGCGGTAGGTCTCTTGCACCATTTGCCGGTGGAATGCCGATGACTTGAAATCCACAAGGTGCCATTCCCCACCTTGCGAGAAGAGCAGGTCCACGGTTCCGGTGAGGATGTAGTCTTTCCAGTGCTTGCGCAGGGGTTTTTCGGTGAACAGAAGAGGGGCATTGGACAGTTTTTCCAGAAGGGGAATCCCCGCGGTTTTCAAGGGAAGCACGAGCGAGCAAGCCGGTTCCACCACGCTCGCATCGTACCCTTCTTGGCGTGCCACCGATTGCACCAGCGCATGGTTGAATGCTGCCAGCGGCAGAATGGCCAGTTTCTCCAGCACCTTGTGGCACAGTTTGCCGAGTTCTCCGGGGTTCTTAAACGGGGTTTCCTGTTCTTCGCCGTTGCTCGATTCCACGAACAGCGCCCTTCCCTCGCGCAGGGCTTGCAACATGGGTGTCGGGCTGATGTACCGCTTGATCGGGGCTTGCTCCAGCGGCAGCACGGTGGGGGGAATCTCTTCTGGAGCGCAGGTGATGGTCGGAAGCTGGTACGGTTGCACCTGCTGCAGATCCGGGAGCGAAACGTGGCGCACGAATTCCCGTAGGGGACCGTTCCCCTCCCCGGAACCGCTCCATGTGCCGGAACTTTCCAGCAGGTCTGCCTGTTGCAAGAATCCCAGGTAGGGGGTATTTTTGCGCGGTTTCCCCGAGAAACTCAGCGCCAGCTTGTTGCATGCACGGGTGAACGCCACGTATAGCAACCGTCGTTCCTCGTGTTCTTCCCGAAGCTTTTCCCGTTCGCAAAGCTGTTCATACTCCGAGCCTTCGCGTGGCTTGTGCGAGGGTGGGGCGAATGCGATGCGGTTGTACATCGGGTCGGACAGCATGTGCTCGCTGTTTTGGCTTCGCGATTGTTGCCCCAGCTCGGGAACGATCACGATGGGGAATTCCAACCCCTTGGATTGGTGCACGGTCATCACGCGCACCACGTCGCTTTCCTCGTTTTCCACGGAAGCCTCGCTCTCTTTCACTTGCTGCGCGATGCCCGAACGGTTGATGAAATCCCGCAGCCCGGTGCTTCCCTCGAAACCATCGCAAAATTCCACGAACTTGTGCACGTTCACCCAGCGAACCTGGGCGTCGGGAAAGGTGGTGAGGAAGTAGTCGAAATGGCAGCGCTGGATGATTTCGCGAACCAAACGGCCCGGCGACACCAGGTTCTTGATGCGCAACAATTGCTCGAAGGTTTCCAGCAGCGGGGCGTGCTCGGGATTCTGTTCCACGAAATGTTTCCAGCCGGCGAAAACTTCGTCGGGGTGGCTGGCGCGTAGAACGAGGAACTCTTCGTCGGTCAACGTGCAAAACAGGGAGCGAAGGAACATTGCCACCACGTTGCCATCGTGCGGATCGGACAGCGCCCGCAAGAACGCCACCAGCGATTGCACTTCCTCGCGCTGGAAAAAACCCCGGCTTCCCACGATGTAGTA
>DAOPKN010000054.1:0-10815 GCA_035391225.1 Thermotogota bacterium | reverse complement strand
GGGGTGGAACGGTAGTTCACCGGCAGCGAGAACACCTGGCCCGCATCGAAGCTGGAGCGCATCTGTTGGAACACGCGCACATCAGCGCCGTTGAAGCGGTATATCGATTGCTTCCCGTCACCCACGTACAACATCTGGGTATTCTCTCCCTGCACCAGGGAAATGATCTGGATCTGCAGCGCGTTGGTGTCCTGGAACTCGTCCACCACGATGGTGCGGAACCGCTGTTGCAGCTGGAGCCGTACCGCGTCGTTCCGCCGCAGCATGGAAAGCGTGAGCAGCAAGATGTCGTCGAAATCCACGTCGTTTTCCCGGGCGTTTTGCAACCGGTATTCCTCCAGCATGGTCTCGAACGCCTTGCGAAACTCCGGCAGAGCCGCACGAATCACCTTGTCTTCGCCGGTGTGCGCGGTGCGGGTTTGGATTTGTGCAAGGTTGGATTCCAACAGGTCAAAGCGCTTCCGGGAGAGGGCCTCCACGAACAGTGCGATGGTCGTGTCAAAGCGGTAGTACGCGAAAAAGGGACGCAACCTTTCCAGGCGGTCTTCGCCGTGCGCATCGTCGAAGTAGCCCGACACCGCGCGCTTGATGCGCAGCTTTTGCACGTTGCCGCTTACGACCTCGAACGAGGGATCCAGCCCCGCTTCCAAGGGGAATTCCCGCAGAAGCCGTGTGCAAAAGCCATGGATGGTGGAAATCCAGGCGAAATGCAGCCGGTTGCGCAACGCTTCGAAGCGCGAGCGGACCTGGGGGGAATCGGTTGAGGCGATGGTCTCTTCCACCTGGCGCAGGATGCGCTCCTTCATTTCCCCCGCGGCCTTGTCCGTGAACGTAATCATCAGAACCTCGCCGGAGTCGGGACCGGGGCTTGTCACCAGGTCGATGTATTTCTGCACGATGGTGCGGGTTTTGCCCGTGCCTGCCCCCGCGGAAACGAACACGGAACCGGGACTGCGCAAGATCTGACGTTGAAACGCGTTCCATTGCACCTTCATCGGTCCACCCCCGGGCAGAAGATCCCCTTGAACTCGCAGGAAAAACAGGGACTTCCCTTCTCCGGGAAATCGAAGTGCCCCGACAGCACCCTTTCCAGCCTTTCCCCCACGCTATCGAGGAAGTCCTCCAGTTTCCATTCCTTTTCCTTTCTGGCACCATCCACGACGAACTGGTCGTTGTCCATTTCGTAGGTAGTCAGCACCTTTGCCACGTTCCGGGACGGTTTGCTTCCCGGCAAGATGGGGAAGAACACCATGCCCGCTACGGTTTTCTTTCCCGCGAGCACGTTGCGGGCATGCGCGTAAAAAAGGAGCTGGTGGATGTTTTCCTTTTCGGCACCCGACGTCGAGCGCTTGTAGTCGACGATGAACTCCCAACCTGCCGGGGAACGGTCCACGCGGTCGATTTTGCCCACGAAGAAGATGTCCGGGTTTTGGTGGATGCGCACGTTCTGCGAACGATCCACGGAGATTTCAAAAAGGGAGGGAAAGAAAGGAGTGCCTTCCCACTCCGATTTCTTGGCAAACGCGGGGGAAATCTTAGAACCATCCCGGTAACGTCCCAGGAAATCGGCAAGGTAGCCGTGGAAGTAGAGCACCTCCGTTTCGAACAGCAGCCGTGAGGGATGAAACATGTGCGCGCGCAGCTCTCCACGGATGATGTCTTCCAGTTGGGAACCCGGGTGAAGCGAACCGTCGGATAAGGATTTGCCGGTGATTTTGCGAAATCCTTCCTCGTCCAGGTTCTCCAGAAGTATCCCGTTTGCCGAAAGCCCCTCGAAGAATTTCTTCAGCACCGCGTGGAAGATCATTCCCTCCTCCATGGGGTCAAACCCCGAGAGCAAATCCTGCTTGCGCGGGATCTTCAGAAGGTACTGCAGGAAGAACTTGCGCGGGCACTTGTCGAGCACCCCGTAGCGCGAAGCGCTCAGCGTGCTGCCAAACACTCCTTCCAGATCCAACGGGGAACCGGGCAATTCCGGGTTGACCTGGAAAGCACGCTCCTCTTTTCGAAGCTGTGCGCGGGCTTTTTCCTGGATGGAAAGCAACGGAATCCCCAGTTGCATCAAGTTGGATTGCAGCGCCTCGGACAGCTCCACACCCGGGCGCAGCATCTCGTGGGCGAAAGCCTTCAACGAGTAGGCGCTTGGCGCGGGGAAATCGGTGGCAACGCAAACCGCGTGGCTTGGGTCTTGCTCCACTATCTCGCGGAACAGTGCGAAGCGTTTGAAAGCGGAGGAAGGTGCATAGGGATGCCCGGAGAAATCTGCCTCCGGGGCAAACAGCCATGCCGTTTCGGTGCCGTTGCGCATGGCCGCCACGAAATCTCGGTCATCGCGCTGCACGAACTTCTCGCGCCAGTCGATGCCATCGGGCAGGCTCCTCCAGACCAGGGGGTTGGAAGGGATGGAGGGGTAGTACTGGTCACTCATCCCCAGAAACACCTTGAGCCGACGAAAGCGGTAGCGGGCGTTCAGAAGGTCGAGGATGAGCACGCGGTTATCCACCAGCAAGCTGGAAGGGAAACTCGCCTGGTTGAGCAGGATGCGCAGGATGTTCCAGTACTCGAGGGGAGTCACGCTTCCCCCACCGGAAATGGCCACGATCTGGCGCACCGACGGCAGCAACCGTTCGAAGAATTCCGCGGTTGCGTTTTGCTCGGCTTCCTCCTCCGAAAGGCACTCCCGGGATCGCAGCAAGGCCAGGGAATCCTGGAAGAGCTGTTCGAAAACACCCGGGGGGCGCTTGCGGTGGTCACGTTGCCAGTTTTCCAGTACGTCGAACAACTCCGCGCACACGTCCCAAACTGCTTGGAGGCTGCGCAGCATTTCCAGCACCGGTTCTTCGATGTCCGCGTAGTCCTCCGACGAGCGTGCCGCATCCAGTTTCCGCTGCAGGAAAGCCTGGTAGCGCTGCATCTTGCTTTGCCATTCGGCGCGCCTTGCACGAAGGGAAGAGGGAAGGCTCTCGCGGGAGCCGTCAAACATCTTGCTGTTCATCAGCCGAGCGCCACCGGCCACTTGCTCGAATTCCACGATGCGCTCTGGCCCTTGCTCCACGTATCCACTCTCGATCATGGCGGCAAGCCAGGTGGGGTCGTATCCACTGGCAAAGGCGCGGAAAGGCAGCACGAGCTTGCTCACGTTCAGGCTTTTGGACAGCGGAAGGTGCCCCTCGAAGCGGTAGGGGATACCCATCTCTTCCAGCTGGGGTGTCAACAGGTCGCCGTACTTCTTCAAGTCACGTACCACGAATGCCACGTCGTCCGGGGAATTTCCGGGTTGGCCCAGGAATTGCTTCACAACCCCCGCGGCCAACTGGCATTCTTGCCCCGGGTTCTTGGCCTTTGCCAGTTGGATGCAATCCCCGGAGAGCCCCTCGTCGAAATCGCTCCCCGGGCACTGGTAGTGGTCCATCCAAAGCTGCAACTCGCCGCGCTTGTTCGAGGTCTCTTCCCGGAAAACCTCCGTTACGGAACCCGGAAAAAGCGCCTCCAATGCTTGCTGCAACTGCTCGAAGGAAGGGTCGAGAGGTTGGGCATCTGGCGTGAGGGGAAAGCAAATCCAGGCCGCCTCGAACTGGCTTAGGAAAGGCGGCAAGAACGAAAGCAGTAGCTGGTTGAGATCGAAAAAACCATCCACGTACAACACCTTGCCGGAAAGTTCCCCATCCGGCATAGTCGCGGAAGGATAGTCTCCCTTTTCCATCGCCTGCAGGACCAGTGAAAAGGCATCCACCGTGGAAAAAAGGTGCAAGCGTTGCATGGTAGATTCAAACTTCTCGTACCACCCCGCGTATTCCTTGAGCAGTGCGTCTTCACTGTTCTGGATTTCCACCAGCAGCCCGGGGTCCTTCTTCTCCTTGAGCCAAGTGTAGAACCACACGAAGCCGTCCAAGATGCCCCGCCCCCGGCGCGAAAGCTCCCCAAGCGCGGAATTGTCCGACAAAACGTCTGCAGCAAGCGAAGCCACGAAATCGGAGGTGACGTGCAGGCGATCCGGATGCAGCGAGCGAGCTGCCTTCACCACGAACTGGTCGATGACCTGGAAAGAATCGTTGAAGATGGAAGGGATGGACAAAAGCACCTGCTCGCGCACCCCGCGCAAGAACCCCCCGGATGCCCCAATGAACTGGTAGGAAAGAGCCCCCTTTTGCTTGTGGCGGTTCACCAGGTGCTGTACCAGCGTGGAGGTTTTTCCAGACGCGGGGATTCCCTTGAGCAGCGTGATGTGCGGCTTGTGCATGTTAGCGGGGGATGCCGAAACCGATTGCATTCAAGAATTCCAAGGTCGCCGCGTCCTTGGTATCCACCACCAGACCCGACACGGGAAACTCGTGCACCTTGGCGGCGATCAAACGGAACTGGGAAGGAACCAACTCAAGGGGGCGCAACGCTGGCCAGAACCGGGAGCCGGCGACGCTTTCCAGCTGGAAACGCGTGTCGTGGTTCACCGTGGCCAAGTCGGCGTAGGCATACCAGGAAACCAACAGCTGCACCTTGTTACCATTCACCCAGCTCAGCCAGTTTTGGAAATGCGAAGTGCTTGCTGCCGGGAAGTCGCTGGAATGGAACAACACGAGTGATGTCTGGACGCCCAGCCCAGCGCGCATCTGCGAAAATCGGGCCACTAAATCGTCCAAGACCCAGGAGCGGAAATCGTCGAAGTTGGTCACGGAAGCAAAGTTTTGGCGTTTCCAGCTTTCGAACGACTTCATGGCCAGGGGGTTGAAGCCGTACTGCGGGGAGGGGTAGGCGAAATTCTTCAGTGCAAGGGCGGAAGGCGTGTAGCGTGTCAACACTTCTTTGAACAGGGAAATGCAAAAGGCTTGTACCTCGGCCACTCCCGGGTCCAACACCATCGGTGAAGTCAGCAGTTGCCCCATGCCATCGCGGCTCATCCAGGAGGGCTTGGTATTGGAAACGTGGCGAGGGTTCACGGGTGTGTCTTCGCTGGGCCACACGGTGAAGAAATCAACCGTGGGCACCACGAGGATGCCAAACGTTTTGCCCTTTTGCAAGATGTAGGCCAGCGGGTCAAATTCCAAGGGGGTTGCGTTGTTGAGCAACACCTGGCTACGCGGCAACAAGTCCGAGGAATACAGGGCTTCCAGGAATTCCACGGCGGGCACGTACAACGTGTCGATACGGTAGCGGATGCACAATCCCAACAGTTGGTCGATGGATTGCTCGCTCACAAGGTCAAATCGGTCGGCAACCAATGCCAACCCGCGGTATTCCGTGCTTCCGTTAGTTGCCCCCACCAAGGCAGAAAAATGAACGAGCAACATGGCTATGAAAAAGAGTTTCCAGAGTTTTTTCTTCACACGCATCCCCCCTGGCCAAAATTATACCATACCTGTGATATACTAAGGAAAAGCGAACCGGAACGGTCCGAAAAGGGGAGGTGCGCCGTGGAAATTCTTCCGTTGAAAAAGGCTGCTGTCACCACGTTGATCCACCTGGTCAACGAGATATTCGAGGATTACCCACTGCCGGTGAACTGGAGGGAAGAAGATTTCGAGCTCGATGTGCGCGAAAACGCCATTTCGTGGGACGATTCCTTCCTCCTCGTGGAAGGGAGCCAGCCCATTGGTTTCCTGCTGTTATCCGAACGCGGGCACACGGCGCGCATCGATTCCATGGGGGTTGTCCGCGCGCAACGGGGAACAGGTGCCTCGGAAATCCTTTTGCAACAGGCCCTCGAAAACCTCCGTTGGAAAAACACCAAGAGGCTGATCCTGGAAGTGATCGAAACCGACCCCCGTGCCATCCGATTCTACGAGAAACACGGTTTTTCGGTGGTGCGCGACCTGCTGACGCTGGAAATTTCCACGAACCCGGGAATTACCCCTCGCTGGCACTACCGGCCCATCACCCCGCGGGGCATCCACGAACTCGCGCAGATGGCGCAAGACATCTGGCATCGCAAGCCGAACTGGCAACGGCAACCCGCGACGCTACACGATTCCCAAGACCGCTACTCCATGGAAGCCATCTACGTGAACCGAACCGGAGGTTCCCCCATCGGCTACCTGGTATGGGGAAAGGGAGAGCGCGGCTTTTTCGTGGTGGATTCCTTCGTGGTCGATCCGGCCTTCGAACTGGTAGATATCGTGCACGACTGCCTGCTCCACGTGAATGCCCAAACAAAGAGCACCGTGGGGACCCTGGCCAATATTCCGAGGGAAGACCCGCTTTGCCAGGTTTTCCTGCAGTTGGGAGCAAGGGAACTGTTCAAGCAATTGGAAATGGAGATGTGCCTTCATTGACCCCTGATTCCTCCGACATCATTTCCCTTTTCCAACGTTTGAAAAGCCTGTCCAACGGCGAAGCCTTTTGGCCCCCCGTAGGGATCGTAGGTTCCATGGTCGCGGCAATCGTTGCGCAAAACTCCCTGCCCGCGCAAGTTTTCCCCGTGATGGAGCGCCTGCAAAATCGGGGATGGCTCGAACCGCGTACGCTGCACCAGGTTTCGCAAGGGCGCCTTAAGGAGCAACTGCAGGGTGTGAGTTGTACCAATCAAAAATCTTCCCGCATCAAGCGGTTGATGGAGTTTTTACTGGAAGAACGCTTGGCGCTCTACTCGCTACTGTCCCAACCGGTGGAGCGCATCCGCCAACAACTGCTGGCGATCCGGGGGATTGGGGAAGAGACCGCGGATACCATTTTGCTTTTTGCCTTCGACAAGCCCGTTTTCATCGTAGATTCCTATTCCCGCCGCTTCTTTGCGCGGTTCCAATTTCCATGGATGCAAAAAGCATCCTACACGGAGGTGCGGGGTTTTTTCCAGGCCAACTTCCCACCGGATCCCGCTGCGATTCGCAAACTACATGCGCTGGTTCACCACCAAGCACGTAACGTGTGCAAGCCCCGACCCCAGTGTTCTGCATGTGCCTTCCGTCTTAGTTGTGTGCATGCGCTGGGCCAAATGAACGTGGAGGAAAAAACGTGTATTTAGACCTTTTGAAAACCGGTGGCCCCGTTCTCACGGTAATACTCGTGCTTGCGGGTATCGGGCTTTTCTTCTTCTTCGAACGGTTGATCACCCTTACCACCATTCGCAACCGCATCCGTGAGGGGGAAGACTCCCACCCCTTCTTGTCGCAGATGCAGCGCAAGCTGGGTTCGCTTCGAGGGGCGCGCATCGACGAACAGGGAGAACTCATCGAACAGCAAATCGATCGCCTGTTCAAGAACTTCCGAATCATCTCCACCGTGGCAGTGGTTTCCCCGTTACTGGGGCTGCTTGGAACCACCACCGGGATGATCAAGATCTTCAACACCATTGAAAAGACCGAGAACCTCAAGTACGTGAACGAACTTGCCATGGGAATCGGCGAAGCGTTGTACACCACCATAGGTGGGCTGATCGTCGGAATCGTTCTCACCATTTTGCTCAACATCTTGAAGGAACGCGTAAGCACCATTCGCCACATGGCGTTGGACCGCTACACGCGCTTTTCCACGGGGGGAACCATCGGAACCCGTGCATAATTCGAAAATGGGGAACTCAAGTGCGTAGACACAATTTCGAACCGGACGATACCATCAACATCACACCGCTGATCGATATCATATTCATATTGCTGTTGTTCTTCATCCTCACCACAACGTTCGATGTGAAGGAACAACGCTCGCTGGACCTGCAACTCCCCCAAGCGGGAACCGGCCAGCCAAATGTTGCGTCCAAGAGCCTGGAAGTGTGGGTGGACGAAGAAGATGTGGTATACCTTTCCGGAAAACCCGCTTCGCTGGAAGAAGTGCAAATCCAGCTGAAAAACGAAATTGCGGCTGGAAGGGTCGAAAAGGGAGTCATCTTGGCGGATGCAAACAGCCACCACGGTGTGGTGATGGAAGTGCTGGATCTCTTCCGCGCGGAAGGGGTAACCGGTGTGCAAATCCAGGTGGAACAACGATGACACGCATCGTGCAACCCATTTCGATTCTTTCCGCGGTGCTTGCAGCCGGGATGGAAGTGGGGCTTTTGAGCTTGTTGCTCTTTTTCCTGCAAGCCGCACCCCTGGAAGTGGAACCCCCGGAAGTCATCACGGTGGATTTTTCCTTCCTCCAACAAACCCAAGAAACCCCGCCGGAAGCCCCCCCCGCTCCCCAGGTTCCGCTGGTAGCCCGGCAACCCGAACCAGAGCCCGATCCGCTGTTCGAAGAACTCGCCGCTTTCGTGCCCCAAACCGCGGAGCCAGCCCGGCAACCCCTGCAATCGTTGCAAACCGTGAGTCCGAACGTGCAGCCCGATACGCCCGTTCCCACATCGCTTTTCTCGGATGCCATTCCCTCACTGGTTCCCGTTGCACCCACCCTGCCAGCCAAAAAGCGGGTTAGCGTAGCATCCCCGGAAATTCTGGAATTGGGGAGCCTGGAGCAGCTCCGCGACTTCCAGTTTCCCAACTACGACGACGTTCGCAATCGCCTGCAGAATGACTACGACCGTCTTCTCAAAACATCTGCGCCGGGAAGCTTGGTGTCGGGTACCGTTCTGGTGGAAATGGTATGGAACCCCTCGGGCAAAGTTGACGTGCAAACGCTGTCCTCTCCCTCGCCGAAACTCTCCAACATCGTGGTTTCCAACCTCATGCTCTTGCGGGGAGAACAACGCCTGGACGCCATCATCTTTCGGGTGAAAGTGGTGTTCACGGAGAAAGTGTTTTAATCCCATGGGAAGGAGTGCACCATGTACCGAATCATTCTTCTCCTGACAATAATGATGACGATGCCCTTTGCCGCGCTGGTAATGTCGGCTCCCATCCAGGGGGTAAACAGTATGCAGTGCATGAATCCGCTGCTTCCCTTTGCGTTCACCTACGACTACAGGTTGCCCACCGAATGGCAACTGGATTTGCTCGTGGGTGCCACCATCGATCCCCAGCTCATCAATTCGCTCATGGACCAATCCGAGGAAGAGCAGCAGGGTTCCTCCATCCTTTCCACCGGCCAATTGGGCGCAAAAATGGGATTCCCCGGCGATATCGTGGTGATGCTGGGATGGCCCTGGCTGGGTGGCTACTTCTCCGTGCCGGAAACACGGTTCATGCCGGAATTCGACATTTCGTTGGCAGTTCCCCTTACGTTTGGCATGAACTCCACGGGAACCTACCAGGAGAGTTTCACCTTCAACGCCATCCTGAAGAAAAGCCTTCCACCCATACGCTTCAGCACGGGCTACTCTTTGCTCATTGCGCCCGGGTATCCGCAGGAACTCCCGGACGAGACCAGTTACGAGGTGGGAAAGGGGTATATTGGACTGGGAGTCGAGTGGTTCATCAACCCCTACATCAAGCTGCTGGGCGAATACCGTTTCCAGCTCACCTCGCTATTGTATACCGAAACCGAATCCGGACCCATCAAGTTCGAATTGCCCCCCGCGCTCCCCGACCACATCCTGGGCATCGGCTTGGAATACACCCTGGAAACGGACACATTCACCATGAAAGCAAACCTGGGCTACGCGGTTTCGCTGCTTCCACCCATGGAAGAGACCGTTCCGTTTGGCACGCAAGGCATCAGTTTTGGATTCAGTTTTTTATTCCCGTTTCCGTTTTCGGGGTATTGAGTATTGAAACGAATAATCAAAACGGATGCAAGCGACTTGAAAAGGAGGAAGATTTATGGTAAAATTTTACGCGATGCAAGAAGGAAGGATCCGCGAATCTTCATCTTTTTCCAAGGACTGCATCATCTACGTGATCAACCCCACCGGTGATGAAATCCACATGCTCTCCTCGCTTCTCAATTTCGACCCCGATTACATCACCGACCCCCTCGACAGTGACGAGCGTGCCCGTATCGACATCGATGACAACATCACCGAGATCATCGTGAAGATTCCGTACATGGACACCGAGGACCAGAAGATCACCTACAAGACGGTTCCCCTGGGCACGATACTGGGGGAAAACTTCATCCTTTTCGTTTCGCGCTACCCGGTACGCTTCCTGGAAAAGATGGTCGAGCAGAACCGGTTAAACCCGAAGAAACGCAGCCAGATGATTTTCCAGATTTTCTACCGCAACGCGCTTCTTTTCCTGAGCTACTTGAAGGAAATCAACAAGATCTCGGACAAGGCGGAAGAGAAATTGCACGAGTCCATGCGCAACAGTGAACTGGAAGTGCTGATGTACCTGGAAAAAAGCCTGGTGTTTTTCACCACCTCGCTGCGATCCAACGAGATCGTGATGGAACGTATCCTACGGGGAAACATCATCCAGATCTACGAGGAAGACCGCGAGTTGCTGGAAGACACCATCGTGGAAAACAAGCAAGCGTTGGAAATGGCGAACATCTACAGTGACATCTTGAGTGGCATGATGGATGCCTTCGCCTCGGTGATCTCCAACAACCTCAACGTGGTGATGAAAATCCTGACCGTGGTCACCATCATCATGCAAATCCCCACGATTATCGCAAGTTTTTACGGCATGAATGTGGGGTTACCTTTCCAGGATAATCCGTTGACATGGGTATTCATGATCACCTGGTCGGTGATCGGCGGAATCGTAGCCATTTACTGGTTCAAAAAGAAAAAATGGATTTGAATGAAAACGGTTTTTTTTTGGAGCGCAGAAAGGGCCGGTGGTATAATTCAACCATGAATAATTGGAAGAAATCTGAGTATTTTGAAAGAATAAACCATGAAAGGGGGTGACCTGAAGCTCTCGATTTGAGAGTTTCAGGGATTTTATGCGAGCAAAAGCACTTCATTTTCTGCCTCTGCTGATCGTCTTGGTCCTGTTTCTGGCCCTGGTGGGATGTTTCCCAAAGCCCACCCCGGACACCACGCCACCCGTGGTGCAGACGCCGACG
>DAOPKN010000053.1:0-13105 GCA_035391225.1 Thermotogota bacterium | reverse complement strand
GCGACTTCAGAAAGAATTTGAACTGGACGAGAAACTATTGTAACGTCACCCTGTTTTTTCGCGAGTTTTCTGAATTGCATCTACAGCGATCCGAGTCTCAATCCCTCTTTCTTGGCCGCTCCCCTTTGAAACCACTTCGTCAATTTCAATTTGAATCTCTGCCCAACGGTAGAAAGCGATGACATTCGTTTTTGGATCGTAGAAGCTTTCGAAAGTTTTTTCGCAGCCGCACTGGGGTGCGGCGTACCCAAGAACCTTCACCTTTAGAACAGGAGAGAGGTTTGGTTTGTAGTGGCCCATGATTCTGAAATTCTCCTTTTTAAAGGGGTTGGAGTGGTTCTTTCCAAAAGTCAGGTTCACTGCGGGTTCCCGTATCCTCGGAAATGCAACGGAACATCAGGTTTCTTGTTCGAAGATCAATGTGTTTCTGAATTCGGTACGTTTTCTGGTTGTGGTAAAATAAAGCCAACAAAAAACGAATGGAATTTCCGTGGGTTTTCAATGTCGGTCTTTTTTCGGACATTGGTTCGTCCCCTCGCTCCAACGTTACTCGAGGATCATGTATGGATTTCCCCACAAGGAATTTCCGTTTCACAAAGGAGAGATCAGTTGTGAAGTTATCAGAAGAGATTGCCCAGCAGGCAAAAAGGGAAGCCGTTCAAGTAGTTCGGGTGACCGACACAGAACTTGTGAACGAATTGAACATTGCTGACGTGGTATTTTTAACTCCGGAGGTTGCTCAGAAATATGGAATCCGTTCCCCAAAACAAGCTGCCTTCGCGGTGTATGTCCAACCAAAGGACAAAGAATACTTCCGTCTCAAGCGCAGGGATGAATTTTACTTGGGATTTTATGATGCGAAAATTCAGGGGGAAATCTTGGAAAAGTATCGAAACTATGAAACCAAGACTGGTGAGTACGAAATTAGCGTTTCCTACTTGGATGAATTAGACGATGATTCCGCAAGGGTCGACTTCTTGGACGTCGCTTTTGTGGTTTGTGAAAAAGTCGATTTGACCAAATCCTTCCGCTTTATGGTGGAATTATCCACCAGTGGAAGTGGCGCAAAAATTGATTTGAAGATTGGGAAAGAAGCCTAAGGCGGTGCGCACGATGAATAAAGACCCCTACGATGGGATTGAGAAACTCGCAGCCTCGCTCAAGACCGCTGCAAAAACTGTTTATGCGGGTCTTTCCATTTTGAAAGAATCGGGTGGGGAATTGTCAGTAAAAGAGCTGATGGATCAGATTCCCCATCGGGTCCCTTTTTCGGAATGGGAAATGGCTTCATATGAAAAAACCGGGCAGATGCGATGGAAGGGCATATTCCACTTCTATTCCATCGACTGCGTCAAGGCGGGTTTTTTACGGAAGAACCACGGGATTTGGTACATAACTCCAGAAGGAGAGCAGGCGCTGGAAGCGGGAGCTGTGGAGTTGCTGAACCAAGCCAGGAAGAAGTATAACCAGTGGGAACAATCACGCTCCGATCCCTCCGAAGAACCTCCCCCTGAAAAAGAACAAGAAGCCACCTTGGAACAAATGGAAGAAAATGCACTTAGCGGGATCCGAACATTCATTTCCGGAAAAAACCCCTACGAATTCCAGGACCTTGTGGGTGCGCTGTTAAGGGCAATGGGCTACTACACTCCCTTTATTGCACCCAAAGGAAAAGATGGCGGAGTGGATATCCTTGCATACAAAGATCCCTTGGGAACCATTCCCCCTCGAATCAAGGTACAAGTGAAGCATAAACCTGATTCTGCCATTGCAGTGGATGAAATTCGTAGATTGATGGGACTTCTGAATAAAAACGGAGATGTCGGGTTATTCGTCACCTCCGGTCGATTTACTTCCGATGCGGAACGGGAATCCAGATCCTCGCATGTTCATGTGAAACTAATCGATGGAGACCAATTAATCGATTTGTGGAAGGACCACTACCACAAACTACCTGATGAGGAGAAGAAATTGCTACCCCTTGAGCCCGTTTTCTTCCTTGGGGCTTCGCGATAAATCCGTGATTTGCACAGCCCGCGAGGATCCATTTGGGTTCTGCAAAGTCCCTTTCTCCAGCCTGCGCTGAAATTGGATTTTCTTGGACAGTTTCCGCCGGGCGTGGTACAATCAAAGTACGAAGACACAAACAGCATATTCTTATGCGCCCTGCGGGGCGTTTTTTTTTGGGAAGAGTATGTGCACGGCGCGCTTCTTGGTCCCTTTGGGGCTGGGTACATCGTCGTACCGGAAGTGAACGGGGGTGCCAACGCTGAATTGTTCTTCGCGGCCCCGCATCAGGGAAACGGGGAAGAAGAACTTCCTGCCATCCGCTGTTTGCACGATGCCCCCTCCCTTGGAATAAAGCTTCTGTATCGTCCCGCTTTCTTGTACAAGCAGTTGCTGGAATTTTTCCTTCCATTCGGGAACCAGTTTCGCGAAGCGGGAACGAACTTCCGCAGGTTTGCAGGAGGAACACTTGACTCCCGCTTCTTCCAAACGTTCCTTCCAGGGGGTGGGGATGGGGGTGCGCGATTCCGCGTGCAGGCAGGCGAAAAGTTCCCAGTGTTGCATTCCCAGGGAATCTAAGCTTTCTTGGTGGAAAAACTCCCCCAAGAGCAAAAGGAGAAGGGTGGCCTGTTGCAGTTCTCCGCGCGAAGGAAAGTGGAGCATCGCGCGTAAAGCGTTTCGGAAAGCCTTAAGGTCATCTCCCCGTTTCCAATGGATCCATGCCAGTTCCTGGTAAATGGTCCAGTCTGCACGCGTTTTTCCTAACTCTTGGAAATGGACCAACGCAGCGTCCCACACGTGCAGGGCGGACAAGCTCTTGCCTTTCCAAAAACGAAAGAGCCAGCCGCCGGGATCCTTGGACGAAAAGGGGGAAAGATTGTCCAGCGCGCTTTCGCATGTGTGCAGGCAACCTGGCCAATCCTGCTTTTCCTGCTGCAGCATGGCCATGTGCAAGTACCAGCTCTCCCGCGGGGAATGCGTTTCACCACAGGAACCATCGCGTTGGAAGGGAAGGGAACGCGGACTTAACTGCAGTGGATCGAAGAACCCCAACCATTCGGCAATCTTGTGCAGCGGACGCACGGGCTTACTCCAAAGAAAGGAAATCCCTCGGAGGAAAATCACGTTTTCCGGTGAGTATCCAATGGGCAACACCAGTGTGCGGATTTCTTGCAACACCTGGTTGTAACGCGCAAATTCCCCTTCGAAAAAGGTTTCTTGCCCATTTTCGAGGAAGTGCAGTGCATACAGGGACCAGGCATGATGGGTGTGGATGGGGGTGAATTCCGGGTACTCTGTTTCCACTTGTTCGCAAAGCAAGATCACTTTTTCGTGGCAGTCGTACTGGGATAACACATGGGCATACCGCATCGCATCCCAGGGGTCATGGCGGGTTTCCCACAGTGCCTTGTGGGTGGCCAGAATCTCTTCACGGCCCTCACCAGTGGGATCTTTCTTTTCCATGCTGTCCCTTCCCCTCCAAGGGAAAAAATTCCGAAATGGTAAGAACTCCTTTTTTCCAAACACGAAAAGGAAACAAAAAAATGAAAAAAAGTGGATATGCTACAATCGATTATACCAAAAAACGCGGAATTTGGAAAATATTCTTTTCCAACAGCAAGATACGGAAACACCAAGTATCCTTGGGTTGGCCATCCAGCTCCCCTCCTCTTCGCAAAAAAAAAGGCCGCATACGCGGCCTGGCGAAATCTTTGGAGAGGGATTACTTGGCGCGGAACCCCACGAACTTGTCACTGGGAACCCCGCAAATGGGACACTTGTCGGGTGCTCCGTTGAGAACGGTGTGGCCGCATACCGGGCAGATGTACACTTCGCTGGCGGGGAAATCCTTGCCCTGCTGCACCATTTCCTTGGCACTCTGGTACATACCGCTGTGGATCTTCTCCGCTTCCAGCGCGTAATGGGCGCTGCGCACCGCTTCTTTTTCGTCTTGGAATTCCGCGGCGTTCTTGTACACGGGGTACATCTCGTTGACTTCGAAGTCTTCGCCTTCGATGCCCGCGTCCAGGTTCTCTTCCATGCTCCCCACCATTTTCAGTGCCTTGAAATGGTTCTTGGCGTGCACGAATTCGGCATGTGCGATCGCGGAAAACAGGTTGGCCAGGTTGGGCATACCCTTCTTTTGCGCTTCTTCCGCGAAAATGGTGTACTTCATGTGTGCTTGCGATTCTCCTGCAAATGCATCCAGCAGGAATTTCTTTGTCATTTCCCTCATAAACGATCTTCCTCCTTCTTTGGAATAAAGGGTTGCAGTGTAGGGTGGGAGGGGGAATTGGGGCGGCAAAAGGAGAAATTCCCCCTTCCGCTTTGCTTCACGAAATACATGGCTTCATCAGCCTTTTGTACAAGGGTTTGTGCGGTTTCGCCATGGTCCGGAAAGAGGGCAATCCCGATGCTTCCCGAAAGGCGCAGGCAAACTTTGGGGCATTGGATGGGTTTTCGGATCCCGGAAAGCAATCGTTGGGCGACCTGGGGGATCATGTGCATGTCCTTGAGCCCGGAAAGAAAAAGGGTGAACTCGTCTCCCCCAAGCCGCGAAACCATGTCGTTTTCCCGTAGGGTGGATTGCAGGCGCTGGGCGATTTCCACGAGTACCAAGTCCCCGGTTTCGTGCCCGTACTGGTCGTTGATTTGCTTGAAATGGTCCAGGTCGATAAAAAAGACCGCCACGCGGTGATGTTGCTCACGAGCCGCAGCCAGCGCTTTTTGCAAGTGAAGGAAGAAATTTCGGCGGTTGGGTAGGTTGGTAAGGGGGTCGTGCAGCGCTTGGAATTCCATGAACACCTGTGCCTTTTTCTTCCCGGAAATGTCGTACCCCATGGCGATGATGGAATCGTCGGGGAGGTGGAAAAAAGCCCACATTTGGAAACGGGATTCCCCGGACTTGGTGAGCACCTCGAACTCATGGAACACACCGGAAAATTCCACCGGAGAGGAGAAAAGCAGCTGCTGGAACTCCTTCCAACTGGGGATTTGCCCTGGGCCAAACCCCACCTGGTTTTGGAAGCAGCGATTCACCAGTTCGAGGGAACCATCTGGTTGGAAGGAAAGGATCATCACCGGTGCATGCTCGAATATGGCGCGAAAGCGTTGTTGGCTCTTGTGCAGTGCGTCCTGGGTTTGCTTGAGCAGGGAGACATCGCGGGAAATCCCCACCAAACCGGTGATGTTGCCGTTGGCATCTCTCGTGGGAACCTTGGATGCGGTGACCCAGCGATACGAACCATCTGCGAGGCGGATGCGCTCCAGCTTGTTCACCAGGGCTTGGCCCGTGGAGAAAACCTGTTTCTCATCTTCGCGGGCACTTGCGGCATGCTCGGAGTCGAAGAAATCGAAGTCCGTTTTGCCCAGCGCCAGTTTTTCCTGAGAAAGCCCAAGGACCTGCGCCTGTGCCCGGTTGATCAACAGGAAACGCCCCTGCAGGTCCTTGAAGTAGATGGTGTCGGGAATGGCCTGCATCAGAGATCGGAGGCGGTTTTGGAAATCAACCTGGGCATTTCGTTTCTTGTGGGTTCGCACGATTGGATGGAAGGTTCGCTTCGCGTTTTCGTTCACCTACACTGCCCTCCTGGTGCGTTTGCTTGCCGCATTATATCACAACCCGTCCAACTGGGAAGTGCAAAGGGTCCAGCCCCGGGGGGAAAACCCCGCGTACACCCATTCGGCAACCTTGCTTGCGCCATTTACCAGCTGTCCGAGCGAACCATCGTTGCGTACGACAAGGTCAGGGGGATGCGCCGCGGGCGGATGGTCTTCCTGGGCAATACGTTGCAGCGCCTGTTCCCTTTGCATGTGGTTTCGGGCCTTCAGCCACTCCACGCGCCGCTCAACCGGGCTAAACACGTACACCACCGCCTGCACCACCGTGTGCAACCCCATGGTGTACAGTACCGCTGCTTCCACCACAACGTGAGCATACCCCTGCTGTTGCCGGGCATGGAGTTGTTGTTGCACGCGTTCCACCATCCAGGGATGGACGATGGCGTTCAACTTGGCCATTTGCGCCGGTGCACCAAAAACCACCCTGCCCAGCGCGCGGCGGTCAACCTGCCCCGCGCTGTCCATGATGGTGGGCCCAAACGTTGCTTCCAGTTGCGTGCGCAGCGTGGGTTGTTCCAAGGCTTGGTGCCCGATGCGGTCCACGAACACCACGGGGAAGCCCAGCCTTTCCAACGCCCGCGTGAGCGTAGTTTTTCCGGAGGCAATGCCCCCGCAAATCCCTACACTCTTCAATCGGCATCCCCGGCGACGTCAAGCTGGGGAAGGAGAACCGAGGGAGCATGCAACCCGTAGCTGAAAACGAAACCGAACTTGCCGTCGGTGCCGACGTGCTCCACCGAAGAGAGCAATTCCAGGAGATTTCCGGCGATGGTGATCTGCTCCACGGGGTGCAGGATTTTCCCGTCCTTCACCCGGAAGCCACTGGCACCCACGGAGAACTTGCCACTCACCGGGTCGGCGCCGGAATGCATACCCTGCGTGTCCGTGATCAAAAGACCATCACCGAGTTGTTGCTGCAATCCTTCGGGGTCAAATTCCCCACCACGTACCACAAGGTTCACCGGGTGGATGCTTTCCGTTCCACGGTACCCCGAACGGAAACCGTTGCCCGTGGGAGAAACCCCGTCTTTTTGCGCGGTTTTCAGCGAGTGCAAGAAGGTTTTGAGTGTACCCCGTTCCACGATGCTCTTTTTCCGTGTGGGTACTGCCTGGCTATCGAAGGGGCAGTTGAACATGGACCCCGGGAAGAAGGGATCATCGTCGATGGTGAGAACGGGAGAAAGCACTTGCTGCCCCAACTTGCCTTGCAGAAGCGAGAAGCCCTTTTGCACGCTTTCCGCGGACAGCATGGAAACAAAGAGGGTGAGGAAGGATGCGAAGACCTCGTTTTGGAGGATCACGCGGTACTTTCCAGACCCCACGCTGTGCGCTTCCAGCGACTGGATGGCTTTTTGGGCCGCCACCTTCCCCAATTCCTCCGGGTTGAGTCCGGATGGGTTCTTGCCCATCCAGTAATGGAAACCGTCTTTCTTCTTCTCACCGCTCTGGGCAAGGGCCTGGATGTATCCCAACCCGCCCCCGGAGTGGAAGAAGAGTTGGCGGCCGGTGGAATCGTCGATATACGTGCGCGACGAAAAGTGCGTGTACACGCAAAAGGGAACCATCTGGATCCGTGGGTCTTGGGCAAGCGCAGCTTTTTCCATGCGCAACGCCTGCTCGATCTTCTCCGACGCGTCCAGTTGCTGGAACTCGTTGGCGTACGGAGAAACGTTCTCGTACTCCGCCGGGCCCTCGTAGAGGCTCTCGATATCGGTGGATTCGTTGACCTGAAGGTTTTCCAGCGCGTCTTTCACCAGGAATTCTGCCTGGGAAGCATCGAACACCTCGGTGTAGCTGAACCCCGTCTTTCCGTCGCGGATGACCTTGAGGCTTGCACCCATGCTTTGCGCATCCTTGTACTGGTTGACTTTTCCACCATGCACCATGACCTCGAACTCGTCGCTATCCATGGCAAACAGCTCGAATTGCTGCAGGCCGGCTTGGGTTGCGTGTTCAAACACCTTCGTTCGGAATTCGTGGTAATTCATTGGTTTCGCCCCCCCACAACGATATCGGTCACGCGAAGAGTTGGTTGCCCCACGTCGGCCGGAATGGACCCAGACAGCGAACCACACATGCCACGTGCGCGTTCCAGGTCATTGGCCACCATGTCGATCTTGTGGAGAATCTCGTGCCCCTTGCCGATTAGCGTGGCTCCGCGAACGGGTCGGGTCACGCGTCCCTTTTCGATCATGTAGCCTTCGCGCACGGAGAAGTTGAACTCACCGGTGGTGGGCATCACCGAGCCGCCGCCCATTTTCTTGGCGTACAGCCCGTGGTCGGTGGCAGCGATGATCTCCTCGGGGATGTACTCTCCCGGCAGAATGACGGTGTTGGACATGCGCGAGGTGGGCGCGTAGGTGTAGTCTTGGCGACGTCCGCACCCGTTTGCCTCCACGCCCATTTTGCGGCCGTTGAAGCGATCCACCAGGTAGCTTTTCAGGATTCCTTTTTCGATCAACAGGTTGCGCCGGGTAAGGTTGCCCTCGTCGTCGATGCGCCCCGAGCCCCAGGCATTGGGGATGGAACCGTCGTCCACGGCACTCACGCACTCGTTGGCCACCCTTTTGCCAATCATGTTGGAATACACGCTGGCCCCGATCGCAACCGAGGTGGCTTCCAGCGGGTGACCACAAGCCTCGTGGAAGATCACTCCCCCGAACCCGTTGGAAATCACCACGGGCATCCTACCCGCCGGGGCAAAGTCCGCACGAAGCATCCGAACGGCGATGCGCGCGGCTTCTTCCCCCAGGGCTTTGGTATCCACACCGTTGTAGAACTCGAAACCAGCAGAACCTCCATCGCTTTCGAAACCCGTTTCTTTCTGGCTCCCGTCGCTTGCCACGGCATTCACCGTTAGGCGGGTACGCAGCCTGCGGTCTTCGGTGTACAGCCCCTCGGAATTGGCGATCCACACCTTTTGGTCCTGGTCCATGTACGTGGAAACAACCTGGGAGATCGCGGAAGAATAGCCTTGTGCCGCTTCGGTCGTGAGGCGAAGAAGCGCCACCTTGTCCTTCTTGTTCACCGTGGTAAACACTTGGAAAAAGGCGTGGGGTTTGCCCTGGCTGTCCTGCGTCAGCGTGAGTTCCCCGGGCTGGGTTGGGGTAGCCCGGAGGGCTTCGCCCACTCGGGTAGCAGACTGCAACAGGTTTTCTTCGTCCAGGTCGTTGGTGTAGGCGTAAATGGCGCGGTCTTCAAAAAAACCGCGGATTCCAATGCCACGGATCCGACCGGAGCTGGAATTCTCCAGCACACCGTTCACCATCTTCATCGAGGTGGAAAAACGGTCTTCCAGGAAAAGCTCCACGAAATCCGCGCCGTAACCCAACGCTTGGGCAATGACCCGTTCAAGTACGGAACGTTCTAACATCAGTTCACCTCCGTGAAATTTATCTTGATTTGGTTCGGAAAACGTTTTTGATGCGGTCGATGGTCTCTGCGTCCATTCCGGCTTTCCACCAGTAGGGCAACAGCGAGTTGTTCAGCAGAAGGGGATCGAGCTGGGCGGGGAGCAATCCCTTTTCCACCAGCTGCTGGAAATCGTGGGTACGCGGGATGGGTGTGTACTCGTTGACCTGCGCCCGGATACCCAAGCGCTCGCACAGTTCCTTGGCCAAGAGGAGCTCCTGCTCGGTTTGCCCGGGCAAGTTGGCGATGAGGTACGCGGCCACCTGCTGGCCGGAAAACCCCGCTTGTTGCAAGTAGCCCACCGCCCGCACGAATTCCTCGGTGGCCACCTTTCCCCCGGAGGTGCGCTGGCGATGTGGGTCGATGGTTTCCAGCCCAATCTTGATGGTTTGCACGTTGGCGCGGAACAGAAGCTGGGCGGTAGAAAATGTGAGATGCCGGGCATGGATGCCATTGGGGAGATGGAAACGCACCCCGCGCTGGGGCAAACCGGCAGCGATAATCCCCTTGAGCACAACATCGAAATGCTCCTCGTGGTGCACCAGCAGCGCGTCATCGAAAAAGGCTACGTTCCGGATTCCCATGCGCGAAACATCCTGCACCATGCGCTCCAACAGGAAACCCGGGTCGTTTTGCGTGAACGGTTGCAACAGCGGGGTGGCACAATAGGTGCACCGGTTCACGCACCCCACCGAGGAAACGTACACCAGGTGGCTGCCCGCGTGGGTGTAAACCGTGTAATCCGGGACGAGGGCTTCTCCGGGTGACAACGTGATGCCCCAGCGCTCCAAAAACGCGCGCACCCCGCCAAGATCCGCGCAGCTACATACGTCGGAGGCCCCGGAGAGAGCCGCGTGCTCGGGCAACAAGGAAGCGTAAACCCCTCCCAGCAACACGGGCACGCCGGGAAAAAAGCCCTTCAACTCCCCTACCATCTCCCACACTCCCGGGTACCAGTAGGTCATCATGGAAGTCACGAGAATGCGATCGGGTCGGCCAAAGGTTTGCGGCAGCTGTTCCAGCCAGCGGCGCACCCAGGAACGGGAAAAGCCGTACCGCTTGAAGCGCCGGGGGATTCCCGCCAGTGCTGGTGGAGGGGGCAAGGGCTCGTGGAAGAAACGTCCGGTTCCATCCGGTTTCACACCAGGGGTTTTGCCGGAAAAGGCCAAAAAGCCGGGGTCCAGTCGGTCGAGGCAATCCAGGAGGCATACCTCGTGCCCCGCACCCCGCAGCTTGTCCGCCAGTACCAGAAGGCCAACGGGCTTGAGCCAGAAATCGTAGGCCGCAACATCGGTGATCCAGGGGTTCACAAGGAGAATTTTCACGCTTTTTCCTCACAGGTCGCTTCTTGGGTACGTGGTTCACTTGATTATAGCATACCCCCGTTTGGTGTATAATACCGGTTGACTGGAGGTGAAGCCGTTGTTTGTTCTGGCAAATTTCATCATCGCGATCGCACAAGTGCTGCGAACCCTCGTATATGCCTATATCTTCGTCATCATCCTCGATTCGATACTGAGTTTCGTGATGCCCGCAACCTACTCCCCGCTGCGGCAATTTATCAGCGCTTTGTCGAACCTGGTGCTCAATCCCATTCGAAAAGTCATTCGCCCCGTTGGCGGAGTGGACCTCTCTCCCTTCGTGGCCATCCTGTTGTTGGTGTTCGTGCAATCTTTTGCAATCCAATCGTTGTACGAATTCGGGTTGGTGTTGAAACTCCCATGATCCAAAGAGTGGGTATCTTCTTCAATCCGCACAAGAAAAAGGTTTTCGAATCGGTGGAACGTCTGAAGCAAGTGTTGGAAGGGCGAGGAACCGAGGTCTCCTTCGTGACCTCCACCGAATCGCACGACATGAACGGCGACCCGCCGCCCGACCTGTTGCTGGTGCTGGGTGGGGATGGCAGCGTGCTGCGCTCTCTTCCCATGGCGTTGCGCTGGAATGTTCCGGTGGCGGGGATCCATTTCGGCAAGTTTGGTTTCCTGACACGTTTCGAGCTCGCGAAAGTGCTCGAAGACCCCGATTGCTGCCTTCATGGGTTTTGCCTGTCGCCACGGCAGCTGCTGCGCATCATCGACCCCGCCCAAGGCGTTCCGGAGTACGCGCTCAACGACGTGGTGCTCCATCGCCCCATTGGGCTGAACACGCTCGAGTTCGTGCTGCAGGTGGATGGGGGGTACCTCGAACCGGTACAGGCAGACGGGGTGCTCATTTCCACGCCCACGGGTTCCACCGCCTACGCCCTATCCGCAGGAGGGGCCGTGATTTTCCCCCAGGCCAAAGTGCTGCAGGTGACCTTCTTAGCGCCCCACACCATCGCGATGCGCCCCTTGGTCCTGGACGCTGCCAGCCACGTGACGATCCTGGTGAACGGGCCGCGGCCCATGCACCTTGCCGTGGACGGTTTGGCCTTCGACGAGGTGCGCCAACTGAGCCTGACGGGTGCCCAGCAAACCTTCCAGCTGGCTTGCCCGCAAGAGGATACGCACCCGCAAATACTCGTGCAAAAACTATTCTTGGGGAAGAGGGGATAGGATGCTGCTGGAAGTCCACGCCAGGAACTTCCTGCTGTTCCGCGAAGTGCACGTCACTTTCCAGGAAGGCTTCAACGTGATCACCGGCGAAACGGGTGCGGGCAAATCCATGTTCGTGCGGTTGTTGCGTTCGTTCTCCGGGGATTTCAAGGCCCGCGAGATGATCGGCCCCTTCGAGGAAGGGTTCTGGATCGAGAGCCTGTGGAAACCCGATGCCGAGATGCAACGCAAACTGCTGCAAATGGGGTTCCCAGCGGACGATCCCACGGTGATCCGCCTCAGCGGCACCGCAGAACGCTTCACCGCGCGGCTCAACGGACTGGTGATCTCCGGGTCCGCGCTTTCCGAATGGTTGCGCGGCGTGGTGGAGGTACACTCGCAGAACGCTTTCCAGCAACTACGCAACCCCGCCTACCAAACCCGGTTGATCGACTTGGTGGCCCAAGAGCTTCCCGGTTCCCCGCAGCAAACCTTCGCGGAGTATCGGCGCTTGCACGCGGAGTACCTGGAGCTGAAGCAGCTGCAACAAGAATTGCCCGGGAACACCTCCGAGGTGTTGCGCACACTGGACTTCTTGGATTTCCAAGTGCAAGAAATCGAATCCGCCCGGTTGCAACCCAACGAAGACACCGCGCTTCTATCGGAACTCTCGGTGCTGTCCAACTTCGAAACGCTGAAGAACAACTTGGGACAGGTGCTCTCGCTGCTCGAAGACAACGTGGAATACCCTCCCGTTGTGCAGGCAGTGTCGGATGTGCTGGCCCGCCTGGAACAGGTGCGCCAGATCGACGCGAACGCGGGGGATTGGTGCACGTTGGTGGAAGGGGCGCTGGAAGCGCTTTCTGACGTTTCCCGCTCCCTCTTCGATTACCTGGACCACTTGGAATACGACGAGGAACGCCTGCGGGAACTCGAAGCGCGCATCAACCTCTTGGAGACACTCAAGCGCAAGTACGGTCCCACGCTCGACGACGTGCTGCGAAACCTCGTTTCCTTCCGCCAGCAACGGGACACGCTGCAAGGGAAGCTTCAGCGGGTGCAGACGCTGGACAGCGACATGGAACGCTTGCAGCAAGAGCTGGGACGCTTGGACGAGCAGATCGCGCAGTTCCGTGACCAGGCCGCCACGATCGTGGAGAAACGCGTGGAGCAACAATTGAAAGACCTGAAAATGGGTTCGGTGAGCCTGGGCCACCAGGTGATCCGGGAACCCGACTTCACGCCACACGGCCACCAGCTGTTGGAATTCACCGCTTCCACCAACCCGGGTATGCCCCAGCTTTCCATGGCGCGTATCGCTTCGGGCGGGGAACTCTCCCGGCTGTTCCTGGCGCTGGAGCTCTCGCTACGCGACCAGCTTCCCGTGCGCACCATCGTGTTCGACGAAATCGATTCCGGGGTGGGACCGCGGCTGGGGGACCTGATTGGCCAGAAGATCCGCCAAATGAGCGAATCCGGGTTGCAGGTTTTCGTGGTCACCCACCTGCCCCAGGTTGCCGCGTTGGGGCAATGGCACCTGAAAGTGGGCAAGA
>DAOPKN010000052.1:1194-13434 GCA_035391225.1 Thermotogota bacterium | reverse complement strand
GAATGTGGTAAAATGGATTTCACCTTTGTGAATTGAATGGGGGGATCCGCTTGCATCATTTTCAACTGGAAACAAGAACGATAACACCCTTGTTTTCCAAGGGATTGAATCGGAGAGGAAATGACTTCCAATTTGAACTGCTTCCCCAAAGTGTGAAAGGCACACTGCGCTTCTGGTTTCGTGCACTGCTCCCGAACGTCATCGACATCCACCGCTACGGGGAGACGAAAAAGCCCTACTTGGGGATGAAGAAAGCCGAGGAGGTCGTTTTTGGAAGCACGCAAAGAAGGTCCGCCTTTGACCTGATGGTGGAATATGATGCGGGTGCGGTCAAGAAATTGGGGGAATTCCGGCCGAACAAACGGGGCCAACAGAAATTTACCTCCTCGTTGTATGGCAAGTATTCAGGAGCTGAACACGCCTCCTATGGAATGGCCCCGTCCAACTTTGGAGACCCCATTTCTTCCTACCTTTCCCCAAACTCCGAAATTTCCTTCCAGTTCGTGCTGAAAAGCCAACCAAACCCTGAAGTGTGGGAAGAATTTCTCACCGGGTTATTCCGCGTGGTTTGCCACGTGGGGGGGTTGGGTGCCAAGTCCCGGAACGGCTACGGCTCACTTGAGCTGACCAATACCCAGGGAGGAATGCAGCGAAAGCCACCGGAAATCATTGCGGATTTTCGAAACACCCTCTCTCCCCTCCTCAGCGACTTCGGGGGTTTCCATTTCCAGCCGACAAGTTTGGGAGGGGTCCCGGAATTCCCGGTACTGGAGGAAAAATCGCTGTACATGATCAAGAATCTGCAGGTTCAAGGGTGGCTCAAGGGAATGAACAATTTTTTTGATTCCCACTTGGACATGAATGATCAGAAAAAATACCGTGGGTTCTACGCCAAAATGAAAACGAAAGCACTGCGGGAACTGAACGGGGAGGATTGCGTGCAAACCGTACGGAGCGCTCTTTTCGATCATGGGGTTTCGCCCAATGCTTTTGAGCATTCGGTTTTCGGACCCAGCATTTTGGGGCTTCCCCTTTTGTACCAAGGGATAGGTTCTGATTCGAACCATGTGGGACGCGGAATTGCAACCCTGAAGAACGCCGAAGGAAGGAAAGCCTCTCCGCTGCATTTCACGTTCCACGAGAGCAGGAGAACCGGAAACATGATCCTGGTGATGCTTCTGCTTCCTTCGCAGATAACCGCAAAAAGGAACCAAGCGGGTCAACCGCTGCTCACCTTGGAGGCGGGGAACCGCTCCTTCTCGGTGCTTGGGAACGAGGATTTCGAAGGTTTGCAGCAAATCATCCGGGATACCACCCTGGAGGTGGAAGCATGAGCGATTCCCATTTCTGGCAACGCAAAATCCAAGCCTTCCTTCACGACCCGGTGTTCAAGTGCTTCGACGTTCCCGGGCACGAGAGGCTGGCAAGTGAATGCATCTCCACGTTGCTCCCCCAAAACGTCCTGCCTTCCGGTGACTCCGATTGGGAAGCCAGTAGCATGGACCGGATCCCCATCCCCTATGAACGGAAAGGATCCGGTGAAAGAGTGATCGTTTCGGGAAAGGATCTGCACGATTTCCTGCACCCCTTGAGTGGGGAGAAGCTGGGTGTATTCCCCATCGTTCGCGAATGCTACGATGAACAAACTCTCAAAGCCCAAATCGAGGCGCTCAAATCTTGGCTTTCCGATGTAAAATCCCAGTACGGGGAAGACTACCAGAAACTTTTCCACCACTTGTGGTGGGCGCTGCCTTCCAAGGTGAAGATGGCGGATTTTCTTCCCGCCGATACCCGGTTTCCCTTCCACTCCATCGTGGATCACCTGGACATGACCTCCGCGCTGGAAGCTTGCCGCGAGGGGGGAAAGATCCGCCCGGTTTTCCTGGCCGTTGCCATAGGCCCGGTGCAGAAGTTCATTGCCTCCGCGCGCACCACACGTTATCTCTGGATCGGCAGCACCTTGCTTTCCACCATTACCTTCCAGGGAATACAGGTTCTCGGAGAGCAGCTGGGATTCGACCAGTTCATTTTCCCCAACCTGCGCAACCAATTCCTACTCAAGCGATGGCTGCGGGCCCAAGGGGTGGAAGTACAAGATAGTGATAATGACCTGCCGAAAGACATCGCCTCGCTGCCCAACCGCTTCCTCTGCCTGGTGCCCGAATCAATGGTTCCTGAAATGGAAAGCAAGGTGCGCGAAACCATCCTCTCCAAGTGGCAACAAGTGGCGGACTTCACGCTGCGCCAGCTGGGTGAGCTCAGCACACAACAGAGGGAATACTGGCAAATGCAAGTGGACTCGTTCCCGGAATTCTACTGTGCCACGCACCCCTGGGAAGAAAAAGAGCAATTGGCCCAAACACTGGAACATTTCCTGGGGAAACAAAACGGTTTCTCCGAACACGTGAAAGCATTGGAGCAAATCGAAGCAAAAGGGGGCTATGCCATCAACCCGGGTACACTGTATGGCTGGCAATACGAGGTCACCCGGCGAAAACTCGAATCCATCAAATCCACCACGGCCTTTTCCGGATACATCGACGAAAGACCGGTGGAAGGGGACATCCTCAGTGGAGAGATGAAAGCCATCCTGGAGGAATACCGGGAAATGGGAAAAGAGCGCACCGAAGCCCTGAGTGCCCTTTCGTTGGTCAAACGCAAAGCGCCCAAGTGGTTGGACCAGCAACTGGGTACCGGGATTTCGACCAAGAGAATCCTTTCCACCAGTCACCTGGCCGCCTCCAACCTGCCCGTGGAAAGAAGGGAGAAATACTTCCAACGAATCGAAAACGAGCAAAACCTGGAACTCCCCACCCCGTACTTCGCGGTGCTGGTGATGGATGGAGACCGCATGGGAAAGTGGGTGTCCGGGGAAAGTGCACCCAACCTGGAAAGCAGGCTTCACCCCTTGGCTTGGCCAAAGCTACAGGGAATCTTCCCAAAGGGAACCGACTTGGGGAAAACGTTGAAAGAAGCTGGAATCACCCCGGCCTATCATCGCGCGGTTTCGCGAACGTTGGACCACTTCTCCAGCTTCGTGCAACCCATCGTTGAGAAGATGTTCGACGGGTTGCTCATCTACGCAGGTGGAGACGACGTGCTGGCCTTTTTACCCGCGTCCAAGGTTTTTTCCTGTGCCAATACCCTGCGAAAAGTGTATTCCGGGATTGGAAACGTGGAAATCCAGCGGGGCGAAAGGAAGTACCGTTTCGAAAACGAGCTTTGCATGTGCGATTCGCTGCCCCTCTTCCCCATGATGGGGGAGAAAGCCACGATGAGCGCGGGAATCGCCATCGTGAACCACAAGTTCCCGCTTTCCCAAGCCCTTGCGCTTGCCCGTGGGGCAGAAAAACGCGCCAAGAACGATCTGGAACGAAACGCTTTCTCCATCTCGCTGGTTCGCCATTCCGGCCAGGAAAGCAGGTTGGGAGGGAAATGGGAGTTGGAACACAGCCATCTTGACCTGCTGGAACAAAGCCAAGCGTTGTACGAGACCCTCAAGGGAAACAAGGTGAGTCGAAAAGCCCTGGATGCGTTACTGGATGAGAAACTGGTCAAGGAATTTTCCCCCGAAGAATTCTGCGACAAGTACGTGCCCTACATCTTTGCCAAGAGGGGTGGAGGCGCAAGCCAAGACCGCTTGACGGAAGTGGGAAACCAGTTTTCCAGGACGCTCAACCTTCTCTTCCCCCTCCAAGCAGAGAAAGACCGTTGGGAGCAAGTGATCCATTTCATCCAGTTGGTGCAAGCATGGGAATTCGTGAACAGGGAGGGATCCAAGTGAAAACGCTGACCGCCTTGCATTTCGAACCATCGGATATCCTGTTCTTCCGGGATAACCGGGGTTTCGGACCTTCTGATTCTGGGCAAACCTCTTTCCCTACCGTGTTCCCCTTTTACGGAGCATTGCGCACGGCGTTCCTCCGAAAAAAGGGGGTAGACTTTTCTCGTTCCGAATCGCTTCAAGCCTATGAAAAGCAAGTTGGCAACGAGGAACATCCCGGGCTGCTTCGCCTGTTGGGACCTTTCCTGTACCACGCGGATGGCTCCGGCAAAACCCGGTACTACCTCCCTACCCCGGAAAACGTGTACCACCTGGGGGATTCCCCGAAAGAGTTCGGGTGCCTGCAACTGGACAAACAAGTATCCTTCCAGTACCGCCCCGGAATCATGCTCCACCCCCTGGGTTCGTTCAGCAAAGCCCAACCCCAAAAGAGTGCCGCGGAATTCCCCTGGATGGAACTGTCCGAAATGGAAAAAATGAAAAGGGGCGAGTCGTTTTTTCCTACCTCCCAGGAAGATGTGGCGAAGACCCTTTTTTCCCATGAAAGCCGTCTTGGAATTGCCTTGGAGAAAGACCGCAAAAAGGCCAAGGAACAGATGATTTACCGGCTCAACGCAATGGCGTTCCGGGAAGGGGCGGGTTTTTTCGTGCTCGTGGAGCAAGGTGAAGAGATCCTAAAAGGGCTTGACGAGGTTTTCCTGGGGGGGAAAAGGCACACCGCCCGTCTCTGGAAATCCTCGTTGCAAACCAGCCTATTCGACCTGGTTTCGACCGGTGATGGAGAAAACGAGAAAAGCCTGGTTCTGCTTTCCCCTGGGGTGTTCGAAAACGGGTTCGTTCCGGGAAGGGATACGGGTTTTTTTGGAAGCCAACTCTTGGCATTGAGCAACGGCAAACCCCTGGTGATCAGTGGGTGGGACTTGAAAAACCGCCGCGTGAAACAAATGGTGCATGCCCTTCGCCCCGGGACGGTTTTCTACGTGCGGGGAAACCCCCGGGAAGAATTCCTTACGCAACGGTTTGCCCCTTTCGGGTTTGGGAAATACTTTGAAGCCAAAATTGGACGGAGGTGTGGTGAGAACCATGGAAAATAGGATCTTGGGATTGTACGCGGAAAGCCAACTACACGCGGGAAAAGGAAGCGACGTGGGCATCATTGACCTGCCCATTCAGCGGGAGCGGACCACGGGGTTCCCCATCATCCAGGGGATTAAGGGGGCCATTCGCGCGTCGGGGCTCGTTGAAAACGTGGATTCCGTGTTTGGAAGCTGGGGTGACGGCGATACCCCCGGACAAGTGGCTTTCTCCGAGGCCAAAACACTCGCCTTCCCGGTACGGCACGTCAAGCAACTTTTCGTTTGGGTCAGTTGCCCGCTCATTCTCTCCCGCGTGTGCCGGCTTGCCTACCCCGAGGAAGAAAACGCCATTCCCCAGCCTGAAGCGGGAAACGCACTGGTCAGCCATGCCAACCTTCTGAATGGCAACGGGCAAAAGGCCGTGTTGGAAGAGTGGGAAATCCCTGCCAGGGTGGAGACAAGGCTTTCCATTTGGGCAGAGCGTTTGGCCTCGCTTGCGCCCGGGTCCCGCCTGAAGGCTATGTTCGCGGAGCGCCTGGTGATCGTGGACGACAGTACCTTTTCCCAGATCGTGACCACGTCCACGGAAGTCATCCCCAGGATTCGCATTGGCAAAAACGGCGTGGTGGAAAAAGGCGCGCTCTGGTACGAGGAATACCTCCCCCAAGACACCATCCTGTACACCGTTTTGCGAGAAGCCTACGTGAACGGCAAGGCAAAGGGGTTGCTCGAGAAAGTGGTGGCCCAACTCGACCAGAAGTACATCGTGGTGGGCGGAAACGAAACCGTGGGAAAGGGACTGGTTTTCCTGCGCGCGTGGGGAAGGTGATTTGAATGCCGATTCAAGTGTTGCAACTCTCCGCGTGGGCCAAGGAGCGCGTGAATCATAACGCCGCGCTTGGAAGCGAATACAAGAACCTGGTGAAAGGCCTGGGAGCCATGATCATCCAAAACGGGTTGCTGGGCACGATCGTTTTCCTTCGTGTGAAAGCCGCGGACCGAAAACCACACCGTGCGGTGATCGAGGACATCCAGGCATTCTTGAACAACGAGGGATACCGGGTAGATCTCTTCGGGGATATTTCCTTTCGGGATGAAGAATACCTTCAAATCACAACGCGTGTGCTGGAAATGGTGAAATGGCTGCGGCGCTACGTGGATATCCTGATCCAAGGGGAGGAATAGCATGCCCGTTGACCAAAACCGGCTTTCCACGATAATGAACAGCAGTCGAAACAAGTCCCTTCTCTTCAACCGGCTCTCCTACGGGAGGGTCAACCCCGCCGACCCGCCGCAAAACTTTGCACACGATGTGCTTGAGCGGGTCCGCAACCTTCCCAGCGAAGGAATCAGCATCGCCAACGAGCGGAGAGACAAGCTTGTGGCTTTCTTCAAGGAACAAAGTAAGAAGTTCTTCGTGCTCGATTTCCCCAAGAAATCCAAAACGCGCTTCCTGGTTGGTTCTGGAAGCCCCTCACCCTACGAAGTGGGTTTCTTCTTCGACCGCAACTACGGGCTTCCCGTGATTCCCGGGACCGGGTTGAAGGGAGCCTTCTACCATTTCCTGGAAGAGAAAAGCTTTGACCCGGATGCCCTGAGGCGCTGGTTCGGCTTTTCGGATGAAGACAGCCAGGCGGCACGCGGAAGCATCACCTTCCTGGACGCGATCCCAAAGGAAATGCCCCAGTTGGAGTTGGACATCGTGAACCCGCACTTTCCAGACTACTACAGGTATGACCCGGAAACAGGTGCAGGAAACGTGGCACCACCCAACGACTGGTACAACCCCATTCCCGTGGGATACATCGTGGTGGGTGCGGGCACCCAAATGCGTTTCACCCTTGTTTTTCACAACCGGGAGATCAACCGAGAAGAACGGCAAACCATCGAACAGGAATTCCAGCAAATGTTGAAATACTGGGGAGTGGGAGCAAAAACCGCCTACGGCTACGGCCGATTCTAACCCTTTAAGCCCCTTGGGACCGCCGCACCCCAGTGCGGCTGTTCACGTTTCGCAAGTCAAGGGAGCCGCACTGGGGTGCGGCGTACCCAGCAAACAGGGGCCAGCGAGCGGTATCTTCCCAAAAACTGGATACCCAATAAAAACCATCAGTGTGCATCTCCATTTGAAATCCAAAATGGAGGTGTTTTTTCTTGGTACCCATCACCTTTTGCGCCGTCGGTGGAGGAAACGAGATTGGCAGAAGCAGCTATTTCCTCCAAGTGGAAAACCACAAGATGCTCCTTGATTGCGGAATCAAGGTCAACGCTCCCCTGCATTACCCGGATTTTGATTCGCTTGTGTACGCAGGCTTCCTGGATGGGTTGTGGGAACTGGACGAGGTTTTCCTCTCCCACGCCCACATGGACCACAGCGGGGCCATCCCGCTTCTTCCCACGAAAGGCTACGCCGGACCCATTTACGCGTCGAAACCCACCCTTTCGCTGGCTTCGCTCATGCTGCAAGACGCCGCTCGCCACGAGGGATTTTCCTCCTCCGAAGTGATGGCAGCCTTTTCCCAAGCATCTCCCCTACCCATGAACGTTCCGTTGCAGCGCAAAAACCTTCGAGCCACCCTCTTCCCCGCGGGACACATCCTGGGTGCAGCCATGCTGTACCTGCAAACCCCGGCGGGCAACATTCTCTTCACCGGCGACTTTTCCGATCTGGACCAGTTAACTGTACCCGGGGCTCGCCTTCCCCGTGGTCTGGACGTGGATTTCCTCATTATGGAAAACACGTACGGCGGAAGGAGCCCAGACGCTCACGACAACCCCGGGCTCCCCCTCTACAGTTTTTTCGAGGGCGTTCAGCAGGTTTTGGACGATGGAGGGAACGTTCTAATCCCCTCCTTTTCCATTGGCCGGGCACAGGAAGTAGCGTTGCTGTTGAAATCCGCCGTCGAGAACCAGTTTCTCTCCTTCCCCCCTACAAAGTCCAAAGCCGGTTCTTCCATCTTCATCGATGGTCTTGCCATCCCGGTGAGCGAGGTGTACGAAAGCTTCGGAGTTCCCGTGTGGGACTCCCTGGTGCGCAAGCTTCCCCGAGGGCAAGGTGTAGAAAACCTGACATCGAGCATCATTCTCGCCAGCTCCGGCATGCTGATGCCCGGTACCCGCTCTTGGAGGCATGCCAAGGCCCTTCTCTCCGATCCGAAGAATGCCATCTTCTTCCCCGGTTTCCTTGCCAAGGATAGCCAGGGTTTCCAGCTCCTCCAGGCCGCTCGTGCGCATGACGAAGTCTTCCGCTTTGGAAGCGATTTGGTGCCACTTCGCGCCCGGGTTGACCAAGTGCCGTTGTCGGCCCACGTGCAGCACGAAGGCATTGTCCAATTCGTTTCCCGGCTGCACCCCAGCACGGTGGTCTTTGTGCATGGCACGGATGATGCCCAACGCGAAAACATCCTGCGCTGGGAATTGAAGCGGAAAGTGGAGGGAGAGATCGAAGTCATCCACGCCATGAACGAGGTCCCCGTTTTCATGGGAAGGAAATTGGTCGCGGCATAGGTAGGTAAAAAAGATCAGTGTGCGTTATTACTTGGCCCCCTCGAGTCCGTTGGACCGGGGGGGATTTTTCTTTATGCAAACACGAACCTGGAAAGGAGAGAACGCCCTTGAACAACGAAAACACAAGGAAAAAACTCATGGAGGCTTTCCGAGGCGCACGTGGATGGGCCGAGCAAGCTGGGAAACCCAACGCCTTCGAGGAAGAATTTTGGTTGGCACACTGGCTACTGGATAACCCTGGCGCGGAGCTTGGAGCCCTGGTGAAGGGAATTTCCCGCAAAACCGGTCAATGGGCTCTTCGTATGGGGGTAGAATCGTTTTTGAAGTGGAGAAGGCTGTCTTACACGGACCAAAGGATGGTTTGGGTACGTGCAACCGAAAAAAACGCTCGAACCATTGTGGGGATTTTGCAACAACCACACGCGGAACCACGGCAGTTTGCGGGGTTGTCAGAGCGAATGGATAAAGACACCGACGCAAAAGCCTTTTCTCGAGTTGGAATCCTTTGTTCCCTTTCGCAAAAACCCTCCTTCTCCCAAGAAGACCGCGAACTCTTCGAATTCCTGGGGAAGAATCTCAACCCCGGGCAAACCAAGGAATTGTTCCACCGAATTCTGGAGATACTCCCGCCCGAATGGATTCGTCGGGAAAGGCTCCGGCGCCCCTCTCGAAAAATGCCTCCCACGCCACCAGCTCCGCCGGTGAAAGAAGACCCCGTGGAAACCGTCACCGTGCTGCAAACCAGCCTGGATCATGCCGAGAAAAAAGTCCAACAGCTCCAGGAAGAATCCGAACAAAGAGCCAAGTTTCGCTTCTTTTCCGAACTTCACCACTTCCAAGGAGCGAACTTGTTGGACCAACTGGCCAACGCGGACCAGACCCTCTCTGCCCTTTCGCAAGAGGAAGAAAGCCTCCCCGAAGAGCTGGATTCGCTGCGCATCAGCCTGAAACTCTTCCAGAAGTTCCTCCTCCAAAGCGGGGTGGAAGCGATCCATGCCACGGGTGAGCAACTCCAGTTGGACGCCATTGCCAGCGAGCAGGTGGAATACACCGGCTCCGGATTTGAAGACGGAGAGAAAAAGAGCGTGAAAGTTATGCGTGGCGGATGGAGAGTGGATGGGCAGGTCATCACCCCTCCGTACGTGATGGAAATCGTGGAACCCGAAAAGGAGGATTGACCTTGAACAATTCCGTCGTACTGGGAATCGATCTTGGGACAACGAACAGCGTAGTGGCCTGGGGAATGCGCGATCCCAATAATGGGAAGCTGCACACCCAGGTGCTGACGCTTCCGCGAATGGTCAAAGGTGGCGGGCAAGAGAACCGCCCTCTTCTACCCTCCGTGGTGTACTTCAAGGATGGAAGTGCGCCCATCGTGGGCGATCTGGCCCGTTTCATGTGGGGGACACGCCCGCAGAACGTGGTCAAATCCGTGAAAAGCTTCATGGGTTCCGACCAGCTGTTTTCCATCGCGGGGGAGGAATATTCCCCGCACCAGGTTTCCGCCTATATCCTCTCCCACATCCGCAAAAGCGCCGCCTCGCTGCTGGGATTCGAACCCGACCGCGCGGTGATCACCGTTCCCGCATCCTTCGACAGCGACATGCGGCAAGACACTTTGAAGGCTGCAAAAGAAGCAGGGTTCCAGTTGGCGATCGAAGGGGGAGAGGAAGGAAACATCCTGCTCGACGAACCCCGGGCGGTGCTCTACGATTTCATCAACCGCCAACAAAACGGGGAAATCCCCGGCACCGTGGTTTCCTTCCAACAACCCAAAACGGTGATGGTCTTCGACTTGGGCGGAGGGACGCTGGACGTTTCGCTGCACCGGGTTTGGGAAGAAAACGGCAAGACCACCTTCCAAGACCTTGCCATTTCCCGCTACACCCAAATCGGAGGTGATCTTTTCGACGAGCGCGTGCGCGACAATTTCCTCGGGGAATTCCGCAGCAAACTCCGGGGAATCCAGATCGATACCTTGCAGGAACGGTTCTTACAATCGAATTTCCAGGTGTTGGCGGAACGAGCCAAGATCGAACTCAGCGACCTGCTCTCCAACCCCCTGTTGCAAGGCGAGGCGGGGTTGGCGGAAAGAAACGTGGACATCCTGCAGGGATACATCCTTGACAGCAGGGGATTCGAGAAAAGCCTGAACCTTGAACAGTACCGGAAAATGGTTCACACCCTTTTGGGCCCGGAGCTCACCCTCCAAGACCTTGAGCGATTTGAACAACTCGAAGAGCACGAAAGCCAAAACATCCTGTATCCCATCCTGGATGTGTTGAAAAAGGCCCGGGATAAGGAACGCACCAATGGGCAAAACCCGCCCATCCCCACCGTCGACCTGGTGCTTCTGAATGGAGGAATGACACGCTTCCCACTCGTATCCAAGCGCCTGGAAGAGTTCCTTGGCCAAAAGCCCGTGTGCGTGATGGACCCGGATCAATCTGTGGCCAGGGGGGCGGCCATTTACCACCTCAAATTGCAGTCCCACGAAAAAGCCACGGCCATCCTGCACGAAACCATCGGGTTGGAAACCACCGGTGGATACGTTGTGCATCTGATCCCTGCCGGAACCGTTCTTCCGTGCCAGTCACCGATCCAAGACGATTTCGAAATACCCGTGGATGGAGCCACCAGCCTTTCGCTTCCGGTGTACCTTGGATGGAGAAACGATACTCGAGCGCCCAACCGCAAGATCATGGAAAGGGTGGTACGCTTCCCCAAGCCTTTGCAAAAGGGGCAGCGGGTAAGCGTGCAGCTGAGCGTGGACACCAACAACATCATCCACGTGAAAGGATGGCTTTCCGACAAACCCGGGCACTCCTTCCAAGAAAGCGGAGCACTCTCCGGGGAGGCTTCGGCGGCCAAGACCTCCGTTACCCCGTTCCCAAAGAAAAAAACAACGTCCAAGGCCCCCTTTGGTCCGGAGCTTCCCCTCGTGGAAACTGCTCGAGAGTACCGAAAACTGGCAAGGGAGACTTCCAACCAAACGCTTCCCCAGCTTCGCGCCCATTCCATGAAAAGGCTACTGGAGATGGAAAAGAAAATTTACACCGCGAGAAACAACCGCAAGTTCATCAACTCCTTCTTGCAAGTGTTGCCCAGCGAAAACGATTTTTGCCGCACGCGCATGCTCCAAGTGTTGGGCAACATGTGCGAATACCTCGACGATTCCGACAGGAGCACAATCGTCCGCGGAATCCAGCGCTTCCTCCTCAAGGGATTCCTGCAAACCGCGGGTTCGAAACAAATCAACACCGTGGTGCGTACAGTGGTTGAAACCATCGGAAAAGCCGAACTCCCTCTTGCCGAAGAGTGGCTGATCAACCTGCTGGAAAACCAGAAACTGGTCCCCATTCACTCGCAGGCATTGATTTCGCTGGGAAAGACCGGCACCAATGTCAACAGCCTGCGACCGGTAGAACGCTTCCTACAATCCCCAAAGAAAGGTGAACGCATCGCAGCCTACTGGGCACTGGGAAAACTGGGAAGCCGGGAAAAAGAATCCCCACTGCCCATTTCCCACTTGGAACCTGTCTTGGACCAGAGTTGGAAGCGCATTCCAAACGAACAGCACCCAAACGTGGCGCACAACTTCGCCTATGCACTGGCAGAAATTGGCGCGCCCGCCTTGGAAGATGCCCTTTCCCCCAAAAAGAAGCACCACTACGTGCAACTGCTGGGATCGTTTCAGCAGATGTGGAAAACAGACATCCTCGTGCAACGCATAATCGGAATTGCCAAAAGCCTGCTCCGTGGTGAAGCCCTCACCTCCGAGCAACGGGGCGTTCTCCTTTCCATTCGCAGCCAACTCAAAGTCTCCAACCTGGACGGCTAAACAAACAAGCAAAGGAAAAGCCTTTCTGGGAC
>DAOPKN010000052.1:0-1094 GCA_035391225.1 Thermotogota bacterium | reverse complement strand
GGAAGCGTCATTCTCTCGTATCAAAGTTGTGCCCGGCAGGCCTGGTTGGCCTGCCGGCGCTTTGTTCCAGAACACGAAAACCCCTACCTGGAGCTCGGGCGATTCATTCACCGCACGAGTTACCGTGGAAAAGGAGCCAAGGAAGTGGAACTTCCTGGTGCGAAAATCGACGTGATTTGGAAGGAAAGAAGCGTGACCGTGGTGGGAGAGATCAAGAAATCCTCCCGATCCATCAAGGGAGCCACCGCCCAAGTCCACTTCTACCTCAAGTTGCTCAAGGAACGAGGTATCGAAGCCAAGGGAGCAATCCTCGTTCCCCTCGAACACCGGCGAATCGAAGTGGTTTTCACCGAGCAAGACGAGCAGCAGATGGAACGGATGATTGCAGAAATCCAACAGCTGGCTTCCCAACCCTTTCCCCCACCCCCCAAATGGACCGGAATTTGTTCCAAGTGCGGGTACGGCCCCTTTTGCTGGGCATAAAAACATCAGTGTGCTGAATCACTTGAACACAAATCAAAGGAGGGAACGAAATGGACCTGAGCAAGCACGCGAAGAAACGCTGTCAACAATTTGGCATCTCGGCCCAAACCCTGCAACGCATCTTGCGCAACGGGAAGGTGTCTTCCGCCAAGGACAACGCGCTGTTGTTATCCGCGTACGGCAAGTGGTTCCCCAAGAGCGATCGCGCAAACGGCATCCACCTGATGGTGGACCGTAACAGCAACAAGATCATCACCGTGTTCAAGAACAAGAACTTCAAGCTGCACAACTGAGGAGGGAAAAGAATGGGCGAACTGATCGGCGGTCTGATCCTGCTGGGCATTGGCGCAGTGATTGGAAACGACAAGTCCCGAAAAAAGATCGTGGAAACCTTCATTTCCAGCGAAGAAACCACCCAAACCCAAGCGCAAAACTCTCTACCACCCGGGTTGGAGGACAAGCTGCAGCAATTGCTGGAAAAGGTATACCAGCAAGAGTTGGAACTGAGCTACCTTCGAGGCCAGCTGGATGGTCAAAAGCAGGTGCGTGTCCTGGAGAAAGACTGATACCCATTGCATCCTGGAAGCGGGGAAACCCTTCCCCGCTTTTCC
>DAOPKN010000051.1:0-13696 GCA_035391225.1 Thermotogota bacterium | reverse complement strand
TTTGGGACCGCCGCACCCCAGTGCGGCTGTTTTCGCGACGTTCGCGCATAAAGAGCCGCAGTGGGCTGCGGCGGTCCCAGTGGAGCCAGAGCTATTCCCGGCTGCCAAATAGTTTCCAGGCCAAGCGGGAGCTGAACCAGATCAGGAGTAACAGCACCACGGACACGGCAGCGGCGTAGCCCATCTCGTAGCGCAGGAAACCGAAGTCTTCCACGTGGTTCACGATGAGCTGCCCGGCGTATTGCGGGGTGGGGTTGGAACCGGAGAGCTGTACCCCGATGGCGCCTGCCTGGAAGGTGGTCACCACCGCCATCACGGCGCCAAACAGCATCTGGGGTTTCATGGACGGGATCGTGATGTACCAGATCTCTTGCCACTTCTTGGAAACCCCGTCGATGTAGCCCGCCTCGTACATCTGCGGGTCCACGTTCAAGATCCCCGCCAGCATCGCCAAAAACCCCACACCCATGCTACCCCAGATGGTCACCATCATCATCACCGGCATCAAGAACTCCGGGGATTGCAGCCACTGCACCGGCTGCGTGATGAGGTTGGCCTTGAGCAGCAGGCTGTTCAAGTACCCCGTGCTGTCCCCGCTGAAGATGGTACGCCAGATCACCTGCATGGCCACCCCCACGGTCATGGAGGGCGAGTAGATGGCCAGCGCCAGCACCGTGCGCGGCACCGGGGGGATCTGTGCCAGCAGCCATGCCAGCAGGAACGCCAGGATGTATCCCAACGGTCCCACCAGCAGCGCGAACTTCAGCGTGTTGGGCAACACGTACTGCATGAACACGTGGTCTTGCGTGAGCAGGTCCACGTAGTTCTTCAACCCGGTGAAGTCCGGGGATTGCACGGCGTTGAAGTCGGTGAAGGAAAGCCCGATCGCCAACATCACCGGCCACACGATGAAAATGGAAAACAGCGCCAGGTAGGGCGCCAGGAAAGCGTACGCGCTCGCTTCCTCCTTGAGGATGCGCCTACGGGTTGCCATCTTTTCGCCCCCAGTCCAACACGTCCCCGATCGTGGGCACGTGGTATGGCTTGAGCCTGCGGGTCCCGGAAAGGTAGCCGAATTCCTGGAGCTTGCGTACGATCTCCCGGTTGATGAGGATCACCGAGTCATCCACGCTGGTGCGCAGGTTCTGCCCCTGGAACACCACCCGGGTCCAAGCGTTGCTCAGCTCGCGTTCCACCATGTACCCCGCCGGGGTCTTGGGCACTTCCTTGAGCCATTCCCACTGTTCCAGCACCACCTGGCGATGCTCCACGGGGAAAGGGGAGTTGGCAAACCCTTGCAGGTTCGCCGACGACCACATGAACTCCTTGCCGTACATCGCCTGGATTTGCTGCGCGTAGGTCGCTTGCACCTGTGCGCTCAACCACCACTTGAGGAATTCCCACGCAGCCTGCTGCCGGGAGGTGTCGGCGAACATCATCACCGATTGCGCCGAACCCGTCTGCCAGCGTTGTACCTCGCCATCAGGGTTCTCAACACCCGGGGAAAGCGCGATGTCCCAGGAGTTGCGCAGTTCCGGGGCGGTCACGCTGAGCTGCACGTAGGTGGTGAAGTTGCTGACCCCGATGGGCAACGTGCCATCGCGGAAGTGCTCGAAGAAGTTGGGTACCTGCAGCGGCAACCCGTACACGGTGAACAACTCGGTCATCAGCCGGACCCCCTCCAGCGAGCGCGGGGTGTTGAGCGCGGTTTCGAAACCGTCGGAGGTGTAGAAATCCCCCTGCGCCTGGTAGAGGAAGGGTGCGGTGGCCATGAAAGGCTTGGATCCACTCGCGCCCGCGATGGGCAGGTAGAAGTTCATGCCGTAGCGTTGCAACTCGGGCAAGATCTGCTTCACCTCGTCCCATGTGCCGGGAACGGGTATGCCCAGCGCGGAAAGGATGTCGCTGCGGAAAAAGAGCACGTAGAAATCTTGCGTCTCGGGCAAACCGTAGCAGCTGCCCTCGAACAGGAAGGGAAGAAGCGCGCCGGGCGAGAAACGGCGCACCACCTCGGGGAAATCGGCGAAGCGTTCCAGGTTCACGACGGCACCGCGGATGCCCAACTCGAAGGGCAACCAGTTGCTGATGCCCAGCGCCAGGTCCGGAGAGGTTTTTCCCGCGTACGCCAACACCAGTTTCTGCTCGTCGGGCATGATGGAAAAGTCCACCTGGATACCCGTCTGCGGGGTAAACTGTCGGTCCGTGAGCTTCTGCAACAGGTCCACGTGGTTGCGCGAACGGTTCACCCACACGTGGAGCACCAGGGTGTCTTCCCCGGAAGATGGCAGTTCCGGTGGGGTGGAAAAAGAGTGCAAGAAGCGCCGCGTGCTCATCCAAAAGCGTTGCCACACCGAAACCCCTTCGTCCGGAAGCGTTTCCCCCGGGGGGAAAACGTACAGCCGGTCCAAAAGCAACGGCTGGTTTTCCATTTCTTCCAGTACCCGCGATAGCTCGCGCACCACGGAGTTCGTGCCTTCGCTGAGCAACGGGAAGCGCCGGGGAATCGAATCGGGGTCCTGTGCGAGCAGTTGCACGATGTCCAGCGCGTTTTGCAACGAGATCAGCGCTTGGGCCTTTCGCGCACCACGGTTGGCTGCAGGATTCGATTCCGAGGTGTTCTTTTGCAGCAACTGCTCGTACAACCGGTTCAATTCCCCGATGATTTCGGCCAGTTGCGCGTCGATGCCCGGGAAGTAGTTGCGGATTTCCCAGTCGATGTTGCGGTCGATGTTGGTGCCCACCAGCTTGCGTACTTGCAATGCCAGGTCGTTCAGCTGCAGGATCAACGCGTTCACCCGGTCGATTTGCTCCCCGTATACCCGCGAGTCACTCTCCAGGCTGATGGTGTTGGTGCCCTGGTGCAGGAAAAACAAGTAGCCTTCGTCTTCCGCCGTTCCCAGCGTGTGCACCTTCCATCGGCTCTCCGGGAAAAAAGCAAGGTGCTCCACCTCGGCGAAGGGAACTTGCCCGTTGATTGCCAGGCTGCGGTACACCACGGCGTTGGGCTTGAGGTCCTGGGAGAATTTCAGCGCCAGCTGGTACCATCCCGGGGTGGGCACACAAACCCGGTAGACCACCGTTTGCCCAGATTTTTTCCAGGTGTCTCCCCCCAGGGTGTTCAACAACTGGCAACGCACGTCCTGGGGAAACACCTCCGCGTCGCGCGAAACCACCGGGTTGATGGTGGTGTCGTTCTTCCTCCAGGGCATCTCGGCTTCCAGTACCTGGACTTCCCCGCTGCCGGGTTCCACACCTGGATGTGCTCGCCGGTAGCTTTCGTAGGAGGGAATGTCCGCGGGCACGCACAATCGCACCCCGTGTAACCGCAGCGTGGGAAGAAGCACACCCGACCCCGCTCCCAGTTGCAGGCTGAGGGTGTTGTTTCCCTCGCGCAGCAAGAACCACAGCGCCTGGGGCTGGGTGAAAGCGGCATCGCGAAGCAACACGCGCTGGCGCATCCCCACGGGTTGTTGCCCGGGGATGGTCTCGTTGCCAAAGCGGTCGCGCACGAAAAGCTCCTCACGCGAAAGACTTTCGGTCGTCTGCCACCATCGCTGCAGAACGATGCGCCGACCCTCGAAAAACGGGAAAGCCCCGTTGCAGCGCACGGCGATCTCGATGTCCATGGTGTGCGTGGCCAGCACGGTGTAGTCCAACTCGATGGCGTAGAGGCCGGGCCGGTCCACCTCCACGTTCCATTCCAACGATTCGCCGGGCAAAAGGTCCATCGGCCAGTTTCCCGGAACCTCCACGAAAAAGGACTCCCCCGGTTGCCCGGGAGAGCCCCATCCATCGTCTTTCCATTGCTGCAACACGTGGTCGTAACGATCGCCCACCAGGCGGGTGGTGATGTCCGAAACGGTGAGATCGCCCGGGAACCCGGACGTTCCCCACAGCAGAAGCAAAAGAACCCACCCGGCGAGTCGTTTCATGCTGGGAAAAACCTCCTTAATCCGTGAGTTGCGCGATGACCTCCGCGGCTTTCTGGTACTCGCGGTTGGCGAGTTCGTTCAGCTGCGCGGCGTAGTCGGAGATGTTCACGGCACCACGCATAGCTTGCCAGATCACGTCGCCGATGTTGGCGTTCTCGTTGTCGCCGATTTTCAAGCCAGTGGGAGCGGTCCAGCGGGATGCCACGTAGCCGGGAACGATCTTCACGCCTTCGATGATGCCGTTTCCAATCACGCCGTAGGCTTCCTCCAGCCCCACGTAGGCCTTGCGGAACTCGAAGTATTTCTGCAAGATCTCTTCGTCCGTGGTCAGGGGCATGGATACCCATTCCACCTTTTCGTCGATTTCCATGCGTTTCTCGATGCCGTCCAACCCGAAGGTCACGTAGCGCGCGAATGCGTAGGCCGCCTCGGGGTTGGCCGCGGTGCGGGAGATCACCATGAAATCACCCACTACGGGCAGCCGGCCACCCGGCACCCCGATGAAACGGGTGGGGAAGGGAAGGTTCTTGAAGCTGTTGATGTCCCAGGTTCCCGCCCAACGAATGGCGATCTTGCCCTGGTCCCACACCTCGCCGTACCAACCCGCGTTCATGGCTTCCTTTTCCTCGGGGCTCAGCGCGTCGAACACGTAGCGGCTGTTGAAGATCTGCTTGGCAAGGCGCACCGCGTTGATGAATTCGCTGCCCGCCAGGTTGTACTTCTCGCCGTCCCAGGTGAACCAGGAGAAATCGGAGTTCAGTGCGGCGGGGTACCACTCGGGGATCTGCACCTCTTCGGCCAGCCCCAGCACCTTGTCGGCTGGGATGGTGAGCTGGCGCACCGCGGAGTAGAATTGCTGCCAGGTGGGGGCAAAATCCAACCGTGGCTGGTTGTAGGTGTCGAACAGGTCGTCGTTCACGAAGTAGCCCATGAAGTACATGCCCGCGGGAATGGCATACACGCCGTTGCCGTACACCGTGGCTTCCCGGATGGGGGCGGGAACCTTTTGCCACTGTGGATCATCGGCCACCATGTCCGCGATGTTGAGCGCCCACTCGTTGTTCAGCGCAAGGGGGATGTTGGGGATCATGATCACGTCCGGAAGCTTGCCCGCCGCCGCGGCCGCTGCCAGCGAGTCCAGGTAGTTGGCGTAATCCATGTTTTCCGCGAGTTGCACGTCGATGTCCGGGTGTGCTTTCTCGAACTCCTCGATGATGCGGTTCTCGATCTGCAGTCCCAGGTTCCAGTTGGCGTAGGTCACCACGATTTTCTCTGCCAGAAGGGAAACGGACAGCAAGCAAAGCAATGCAACCAGCAACAGTACACTCTTTTTACCCATTTTGTTGAACCTCCTTTGGTATTTTGCATCTCGCTCGCCGGGAAAAAAACCCGGCCGTCGCGTTGGATGTTATTCTCCCATGATCACTTTCACGTGATGGGTTTTCCCGTCCGGGATGGGGAAAAAAAGCTCCTGGGTGTAGCGTTCGCCATCCAGGAACATTTCCGCCACTCCCCGGCTCACGTGCTCGGGGTTCTCCACCTGGAACACGAAGCGGGTGCCCCGGAAGCTGCGTTCGAAGCCAAACCCACTCCAAGCAGCCGGGATGCAAGGGTCGACGCGCAGTCCATCGCCTTCCGGCCGAACACCCAAGAGGAAATGGGTGGCCACGCGGTGCAGCCACTGCGCCGATCCGGTGTACCAACTCCAGCCCCCTCGCCCGAAATGCGGAGATTCCGGGCCGTCGGAGTTACCAGCCGTGACGTAGGGTTCGGCCACGTACGCGTCGATGTCTCCCAAGCGATGGGCGGGGCAGATCTTTCGGAAGCACTCGTACGCCTTTTCCCCGTTTCCCAACAGCGCGAAAGCCCACACCGCCCAGGTGGCGGCGTGGGTATACACCCCCCCGTTTTCACGCAACCCAGGAGCGTAGCGCGTGATGTAGCCGATATCCGTGCGGGGCCGGGTGTAGGCAGGGGAAAGCAACAACGGGCCATGTTGCTTGAGCAGGAACTTTTCCACGCAAGCCATCGCCTTGTGGGCACGCGCATCTGGGGCGATTTCACTGATCAGGGCCCAGATCTGCGGATTCAGGAAGATCTTGCCCTCCTCGTTCTCGTGGGACCCCACTTTTTCCCCGTCATCCGTGGTGGCTTGGAGGTACCATTCCCCGTCCCAACCGTGGCGGTTCAGTGCTTGGCGTAAGTCATCACGCACGTCCAGGCATTTCTCCGCGAAACGGATGTCTCCCCTTCGTGCACACACCGGGGTCCATTGCCCCAATACCAGGAAAAGGAACTGGGCCACCCAGAAACTCTCCCCTTTCCAGTCGTTTCCCACTGCACTCAGTCCGTCGTTCCAGTCGTTGTCTCCCATGAGCGGGATCCCGCGCGGGCTGAAACGCGAAAACGCCTTTTCGACGGCGCGCTTGCAGTGCTCGTACAGTGTTGCCTGCCCGCCATCTACGAAACGCACCTTTTCGTCCCACAGCGTGTGGTCCCCGGTTTCCTCGGTGTAGGCCAGCGCGATGAAGGGCAACCACAGCAGATCGTCGGAACACTTGGTGCGTGGCCCCCACTCGCCCATGGTGAGCCACCAGTGCAGCACGTCGCCTTCCTGGAACTGGTGCGCGGCGTGCAACAGGATTTGCTCCCGGGTGCGACCGGGGTCGGACGACAGGAAAACCAGGCTGTCTTGCAACTGGTCGCGGAACCCGTATCCCGCGGAATTCTGGTAGTAACCGGACTTGGCGAAGATGCGCCCGGAAATCGCCTGGTACTTCAACCAACCGTTGACCATGATATCCATGGCCCGGTCGGGGGTGCGGATTTTCTCTGCATCCAAAAATCCCGACCAGAAGCGATGTACACCTCGTAACGCTTCCTCGGCCCCTTCCACCGAGGTGTACCGGTTGACGAGCTGCCCGGGGTCTTCCTTTCCCTTCTTGGCTGCCCCGATGGTGAACACAACCGTGGAGGTACTTTCTTCTTCCCCCTTCGCTGCCAGTTCCACGTCCACGCGCAGCGCAGCTCCGGCATCCCCGAAGCGGCCCGTGTTCTGTGCCAACTGCTCGCGGTGCATGGCATCTGGGTCCCGCTCGTCGTTGTACATGCCCAGGAAACTTTCCTTGTCGGCATCGTAGCTGGAAACGTCTTGGCTGGCACCATGGAACGCCACGTACTCCCAGCTGCTATTGTTGTGCCTCCCCTTTTCGTCGGGGAAACCACTGATCAACTTCTCCACGAAGAAGGCCCGAGCTTCCGGGTCAAAGCGGGTGTCGATGAACAGCTTGTGGAACTCCCGGTGCTCGTCGGGCGCGTGCCCCAACAGCCATTCGAACCAGGTGGTCACGTCCAGGTTAGCCGGTGAATCCCGATGGTTTTGCAACTTGAGCACCAGGATTTCCACGGGGTCCTCGGGCGCCACGAACCAGGTGAGCTCGCTTTCGATGCCGTGCACCTTCTGGCGAAAGAGGGAGTAGCCGAAACCGTGCACCACCTCGAATTCCTCCGGCTCGGTCATCACCGGCTTCCAGGCGGCGGACCAGAACGTGCCCGCATTCTTGTCGCGGATGTAGACCCACTTTCCCCAGTTGTCTTTCACCAGGTCCTGGAAGGCCCGCGTGATTCGGTTTTGCCCCGCGTTTCCTCTCCAAGAATATCCCCCTCCAGCCTGGGAGACGACCATCGCGTAGTCGCCGTTGGAGATCACGTTCACCCAGGGGCGCGGGGTGCGGGGATCCGTGATGGTAAACTCCCGACCGTCTTGCGAAAAGAAACCGTAGCTACAGCGCAATTCCTCCTGTTCCATGTCTCTCACCTTCAAACCTTTCCTTCTACGTTGTACCGGATCACGAACTCGAAGGGGTCATTGCCTTTGACCAGCCGGAGTTTTTGCATCCGGTAGCGCGAAACGGTGACCTTGCACACCCCATCGGCTGCAACGCGCGAGCCACCTTTCGCGGGCACCAATTGCCGTGGCGTGAAAGACAACCACACCCGCTCCTGGCTGGCTTGCCCCCGGAAGCGCAGCAAACCGGGCGTGCTTTCCAGGAGCTCGCAGCTGGCAAAGAACAGGGTCTTTCCCTCCCCCAGCGGAATGTTCACCGGAAGGATCACCCCCGACCTGGCACCCACGTAAACCGGATCGTAGTGCTGCAAAGCCATTCCCGCGATCTGGGGAAGCCACGTCTTGTCGTACTCGTCGAGGTTGTTCACGAACACGAACCCGCCGTCTCCCTCCTTCGCTTTCCGGAAGCGCACGTCCAAGTGGTCGTTGTCCGGTGTGAGGGGAAGGATGTCCAACCGCTTGGCCATTTCTTTCACCACCTGCAGGTGATGCGCGTGGTTCACTTCCAGTCCAAAACCCGCCACCAGCATCTTTCCCTTCCTTCTCCCTGGAAAAGCCCTCTCGCGTTCGAAACCGCAGCACTCTCCCTCCGGGGTAAACGCGAAGCCTTCCCCGGGTTCCACGCCAGCGTAGGTTTCCGCCACCGAAACCCCCACGTTGTCGATGCCAAATACGTCCAGGAAAGCCCAGGATAGATTTTTCTCCTTGGAAACCCCGATCCATCTTGCCAGGATGTCACACGGCTCGCCCCACTTGCCCCGTTGCGGTAGGGTGGGGTAGAGCACCAGTTGTCCACCGTTTCGAACGTACTCCACCAATCCCCGTTGGATCGCCGCGTCCATGTACCCGCTGGAAAACACCCATAGGCTGGGGTAGCGGGAAACATCCGGGCAGGGGGTTTGTTGCAAGTCCACCGCGTCGAAGGGAAAGTGGCAAAGGGACAGCCCCCGGGGAATTCCGGCAAATACGAACGCTCGCCGCCACGAAACCATGCGCTGGAACTCCTTGTCCACCAACGGATGCGAATACTCCGTGGAAAAATCGTCGGGTATGAAACCCAGGGTAGTCAGGGTTTGGGGAATGCTCTTGTGCACCAGCCCGGGTTCGATTGCCTTCAAAGCCCGGTTCAACGCCTGCATGGAGCGGTAATGCGGCTTGAGCGAACCATCCGCGGAAACCGGCGCCTGCCAGTCGTGTCGCCGATTGAAGATCCAGATCTTCTCGAAGTGTTCGCCCCCGCAAAACATGTAGTAGTTGAAACCGTCCATGCCATCCGCCACGCACAGCCGCGTGGTGAGATCAAACGTGGTGGGTTGCAGCCTCGGCACTTCCCAAATGGTTCCCCCCTGGAACTCCCCGGAAAACAGGGGCTGGGCTGGATTTTGCACGGCGCGGGAAAACGCGTTGTTGATCACCACGTCAGTGAAGTTATCCGGCACGATGTTTCCGATGTAGTAGTCTCCCCCGGTGACGATGCCGTCCATGCCAAGCGCGTCGTGCAACTGCGACAACCCGATGGGATAGTCGTTGCCCCGCTTGGCGTAATCGAAGGAGGTGTAGCCGTGCACGTTGATGGTCAGCGGGACCTCGATTCCGTTTTGACGCACCATCTGTTGCAAGGCTTGGAGATACTCCTGGAAGTAGTGCCGAGAGAAATCCAGGAGCACGCGTTGCCAGAAGAAGGCGCTTTCGGGCGAGGGCGCGGAAAAACGTTCGATCCAGTTCCGGGCTTCCGAAGGATTTACACCCAGCGAGAGAAGCTGTTCGGGGGGAAAGGCTTGTTGCACGTAGCGATCGAAGTGTTCCAAGGTGTCAGGGCTGAAATCCGCTTTTCCCGTCACCCAGTGCAACATCCCCACCTCGTTGTCCAACTGCCACATCAGCATCGGACCACCCCGGGATACCTGGAAGGGTGCGAGAAGCTCGCCAACCGCAGATAACCAGCGGGAGGCCAGCCCCAGGAAATGTGGGTGCAAGTAGGACACCACGCGCGTGGGATGGGGCGAGCCGTCCAGGTTGCGCGCCAGAACCTCCGGGTACTTCTCCAACAGCCAACCCGGGATGCCCTCGTTTTGCAATTCGGACATCACGTACGGCCCGGGTTTTGCCAGGAAAAGCATGCCGTGTTCCGCCACGTTGTGCACGAAAGCTTCCAGGTTGCGTTCGGGGGTCGTTTCACCGCGCAGCTCGATGAACCCTTCCTGCTTCTCGTGCCAAATCCAGGGGATGTAACTGCTCACCAGGTTGCACCCCGCATCGCGCATCTTTTGCAACCGGTCGTGCCAGCATGTGCGCGGAACACGGAAGTAGTGGAGCTCTCCTCCCCTGAGCATCACGGGTTTTTCCTCCAACCAAAAGGCCCCGTCGCGCACCTCGAAACGATTTTCCAACCCGAGTCCCCCGATCATCGAAATTTTCAACGAAACGTTTCGATCCGTTTTCTATCTTACACCATCCTTCTGGGAAATCAAAACGGTGAAAAGGCTGGGAAAAAGGAGATTAGGCTTTCCTTCTTTGCCTGATCGTCCATATTCGCCCATATTCCAGGCTTCTTCTGGGCCATAAGTGTAGTATAATGGCCTTGGAGGTGATCGCATGGCCACGATCAAGGATGTAGCAAAGCGGGCAGGGGTTTCGATGTCCACGGCCTCCTACGCGTTGAACGGCAGCGAGAAGGTGCTGGAAAAAACCCGGAAGAAAGTGCTGAAAGCCGCAAAGGAACTGAACTATACTCCGAATTACCTGGCACGGGGATTGAAAAAGAATCGAAACGATTTGATCGCTTTCGCGGTGGACGAGGTGTTTGGTCCCTTCTACGATTACCTGCTCAAGGGCATCCAGGACTCCGCGTCCATCGCCGGGTACAACCTGGTGATCTTCCTGGAAAACGGTGGGGGGAAAACCCACGTGGGGAATTTCCTCAAGGAACATCGCGTGGACGGCGTGATCCTGATGAGCGCGCGCATCCCCGAAAGCGAGATTCGGGACATCCACGGGCTCAACATCCCAATGGTGTTGCTCAACCGCAAGCTGGAAGGCGAAGACATCTCCACGGTGGTCATCGACAACCGCAAGGGGGCGATGCTCGCGGTGCAACACCTGTTTGGCCTGGGGCATCGGAAGATCGGGTTCATCCGGGGTCCGGACGATTCGTACGACGCACGGGAACGCCACGCGGGCTTCCTCGACGCGCTGCAGCACTTCGGGCTCGCACCCGACGCAACCAGCATGTTGCAGGGGGATTTCACCGAGCTTTCCGGCTACGAGGCCATGAAAAAATCACTGGAACGCCCGGGCGAAAAACCCACGGCGTTCTTTTCCTCCAACGACGAAATGCTTCTGGGGGCACTGGGTGCGCTTCGCGAAAAGGGTGTGCGCGTGCCGTGCGACATGTCGCTGGTGGGTTTCGACGATATCAAGGAACTCAAGTACATCCATCCCGCCATCACCTCCATTCGCCGCCCCATGTACGAGCTGGGTTCCCACACCGCGCATATGCTGCTCAACATGATAAAGCGGAACGTGGGCACGGGCCACGTGCAACTGGACGTTCGCCTGGTGGTGCGCTCCTCCACCGCCCCGGTGGCTTCCGGGAGGGAAAGCGCATGAACGTGCAGCAGGTGCTTTCCCGGTTGACACTGGAACAAAAGGTGGGACAGCTGGTGCAATACGGCAAGCTCAAGGAACCGCAGCAGAAAAGCTTGGAGCGCAACGCCATTGGCTCGTTCTTGAACCTGCACGGCGCAACCTGGGTCAACGAGTTGCAGCGTTCGCTCCTGGATAGGGGAGGGGTACCGCTGTTCATCGGCGACGACGTGATCCACGGCTACCGCACGACCTTCCCCATCCCGCTGGGGCTCACCTCCAGTTGGAACCCCCAACTCGTGGAAGACAGCTGCGCGTTTTCTTCGGCGGAGGCCGCGCGCGAAGGCATCAGCATGATCTTCGCTCCCATGGTAGACATCTCCTACGATCCCCGCTGGGGGCGGGTTGCCGAAGGTGCGGGGGAAGACCCTTTCCTGGGAAGTACCATGGCAGCTGCCCGTGTGAAAGGCATCCAGGCACCTGGGCACAACGGCCTTCCCCGTGTGAGTGCCTGCGTGAAGCACTTCGCGGGGTATGGTTTCTCCGAGGGAGGGCGTGACTACGATGGGGCAGACATCTCCGAGCGGCGGTTGCGGGAAACCGTGCTTCCCCCGTTTCGTGCGGCCATTCGCGCGGGAAGCAAGGCGCTGATGTGCTCGTTCAACGACTTGGCCGGTACCCCTGTCTCGGCGAATCGCTGGCTACTGCGCGAGGTGTTGCGCGAGGAATGGGGATTCGACGGCGTGGTGGTGAGCGACTGGCAATCGGTGGAAGAGCTCGTGGCGCACGGGGTGGCACGTTCACGGGAAGAGGCAGCGCGGAAAGCCTTTTGTGCCGGGGTGGACATCGACATGAACAGCGGCTGCTACGAGGATTTCCTGGCGGGGTTGGTGCGTTCTGGAAAGGTGCCATTGAAGGAGCTGGACGAGGCGGTTCTGCGCGTGCTGCGCTTGAAAGAATGGCTGGGACTGTTCGAAAACCCTTTGCTTCCCGAAGAGGGATTCCCCCTTCCTGCTGGTGGGGAACAACTGGCGCTGCAAACCGCACAAGAATCCATCGTGCTGTTGAAGAACCACGGCAACCTTCTTCCCCTGTCGTCGTCGCTTTCGTCCATCGCGGTTGTGGGTCCCCTGGCAGACGACCACCGGGCCCCGCTGGGGTGCTGGGCATGCAAGGGAGATCCCGCGAACGTTACCACGGTGCTGGAAGGCATCGCACAGAAGCTACGCCAAAAGAAGGCCTCTACCCGGTTGGACGCCCACCCCGGAGAGATCGACGAAGGGGCGTTGCAAGAAGCGCGAAACGCTGATGTTGTGATCGCGGTGATGGGCGAAGGAGCAGAGCTCAGCGGGGAATCACACAACCGCTCGATGCTCGGTTTACCCGGGGACCAACCCGAATGGATCCGGAAACTACAAGCCGAGAACCCAAACATCGTGCTGGTGCTGATGAACGGCAGGCCACTGGCCCTCGGTTGGGAAGCTGCGCACATCCCCGCCATCGTGGAAAGTTGGCACCCCGGGGATGCCTGCGGCCTGGCCATCGCGGATGTGCTGTTCGGCGACTTCAACCCTTCTGGGAAGCTGCCCATGACCTTCCCACGCAACGAGGGGCAAATCCCGATCTACGCCGCTCGGAAAAGTTCTGGCCGCCCGGAATTCCAGCGCTACCTGGACGTGGACGACACACCGCTTTTCCCCTTCGCCCACGGGTTGAGCTATACCCGGTTCGAAAGCAGCGATTTTTCCCTGGAAGGATCGTTGCACTCTGCCACCCCTTCCCAGGCCAAAATCGTTGCCAGTGCCACGCTCACCAACACGGGAACCCGAGCAGGAGCGCAAATCGTGCAACTGTACACCCGCCGCCCCTTCTCGGAATTCAGCCCCCCCGTGCAACAGCTACAAGGGTTCACCAAGGTCTTGCTGCAACCCGGTGCCTCGCAAAGGGTACGCTTCGAGCTGGATGCTTCCGACCTCCAAACCCTGGGAAGAGATTTCCAACCCCGCCTGGAACCCGGCAAAGTGGAAGTGTGGCTCTCCCCTGGGGAAGGATGCAAGGGAGCCTTTGAAATCCAAGGAAGCTAATGGGGCCGCCGCACCCCAGTGCGGCTCTTTTGACCTGCATTCGAAGTGAGCCGCACTGGGGTGCGGCGGTCCCAGAAGGGCTTTCCAAACCGTCAAAGTCTTTTGGAAGGCGTTTTTTTCGCTCCGGCTGTTATAATGGGGGTACCCGATTGGAAAGGAGAAGCGCATGGAAAACGGAAGTGACCTTTTTTTCAAGCATACCTTTCAGCACCCGGAGGTAACCAAGGGTTTCTTGCAGACCTTCCTTC
>DAOPKN010000050.1:0-13924 GCA_035391225.1 Thermotogota bacterium | reverse complement strand
TTCGCTGAAACGAAAAGCAAAACAAGCCGCAGTGGGCTGCGGCGTACCCAAAGAAACAAATGCGCCGCACCCCGGTGCGGCGATCCCAAGGGGAAAACCCCTGTGGTTGCCCCGTTCAGGGGAGGTGCAGCTTTCCGGTGCGTTCGAAGTGGCGGAAAATTCCCCCGAGCTTTTGTCCCATGGACGCCAGGTACTCGGGTTCGAAGCGGGCCACGTAGTTGGCTTTCCACAGGAGCCGTCCGATCTGCAGCACTTCCATGTTTCCCTCCGGCCATTCGAGAAGGGCCTTGTACCCTTTGCGGAACGATGCCAGCAGCTCCTTGTACCTTTCTTCTCCCACGGTTTCCAACAGGTCTAGCATGCCCATGGCGATGTCGTGCAGGCGGTAACCCCAAATGGTGTCTTCGAAATCGAAGGGGCGGAGTTTTCCATGGTCCAGCTTGATGTTCTCGTGCCACAGGTCGCAGTGAATGACGCGTAGGTCACTTTGCGGTAAGCTGGCATATTCCTTTTCTACCCAATCTTTCGCGTGTCGGAACGCTTGCTGGTCCTCGTTGGTTAACCTCTGGATGTTGCCATCCCCGAAGAGAACGTCTGGTTCTCCCCGGGACAAGAAAGCCTCGAAGCGCCTGTTGGTGAATCCGGGTGGGGGTGTCCAGGACTTGCCGTGCTCGTGCAGCCGCGCGAACAGCTTACCCATGCGTTCCAAGTTGGGGGGGTTGAGGTGATGCGCCAGCAACCTGCCGTTGACCCAGGTCATCAGGGAGGCGTTCCATGTTGCTGGGATCCCGGGAGCGCTCACCGGCAGAACCAATTCCCCTTTCGTGGAACGAAGGACAAGGGGTGCTCCGATATCGGTGTCGGCGTGGAGGGCTTCTAACCATGCGGCCTCCGCGCACAGGTCTTCGTACGTGCGCCAGCCAGGCACCGCCATGCGGAGCATGAAACGTTGCCCACTATCGGACTGCACTTGGAACAGCAGGTTGGTGGCAAAAGAATAGAGGCGCATGCTTTGCACCCGGAACTCGTATTCTTTCATGGTGGCGGTGGCTAAGCGTCCAATGCGCCTGAGCTTGCCGGTTCGGGTGAGGGTTGAATACTCCTTAGTTCGTGATGAACGCAACTGGAAACCTCCTGGCTTTCGAAAAGAAAAATTGAGCCGCACTGGGGTGCGGTGGTCCCATGTAGAACTGGTTCACTCCTGCCTACCTTTTTTCGTTGCCCCGTTTGAAGTTGCCTGTCATCTTTGCCAGGCACAGTTGCACCTGGTAGGCATCTTCGGTTTGGGTTGCCTTGAGCAGTTTTTGGAAATCTTTGCCCACAGCGGTGAAAATGTGTCGATCCTGGTAAAAAACCCGTGCCTTGTTTTCCGCGATGATCTTGTACGCGAATGGCTGGGAATCCCGAAGGATGTTCTTTTTATCCTCCATCTTTCTCCCTCCAGAAAGGTAATCGGTACCATGCCACCACCCCGCCTTCCACGTTGTGGATGCCACAGCTGCCACCGTGCTTTTCCACGATGCTTTTCACGATGGAGAGCCCCAGCCCCGTGCTGTTTTTTTTCCGAAGCGATTCGGGCTGTGCCGTTCCAAAGGGTTCGAATAAGTGCTCCAGGAGGTCCGAAGGGATGGGTGCACCGCTGTTGAAAACTTCTACGCGCACCCCACCTGTTCCTTGCTCCAACGTGATGGAAAGGTGTCCGGAGGGACTGCAGTGCGCGACCGCGTTTGCCAGTAAGTTGTCGAGCACCTGGGAGATCCTTCCCTCGTCCGCTTCCACCGTGCAGTGTACTGGAAGGCGAAGGGTGACCGGGAGGTCTATTCCCCCGGGAAGTAGCCTCCTTTTTTCCACCGTCCTACCGATGAGTTCCACCAGGTCGAAGGTGGTCTTCTTGAGCTCGAAACCCGTGGAATCCAGTCGTGCCATCAGCAGGATGTCTTCGATCAGCCGGGTAAGCCGGTCCGCCTCGTGGATGATGATGTCGGAGAATTCCCCGGCTTGTTCCGGGGTGTGGGCAAGCCCCAGCTGAAGGCTTTCCGCGTAACCCCGGATCAATCCCACCGGGGTCTTGAACTCGTGGGTCACGCTGGTGAAGAAGTTCTTCTGGAGTTGCATCTGGCGGTGCAACTCGTTGTTGGCTTCCTGCAACCGCGAGATGGTGTGGCTGAGCTCGTCGGAAATGTGGTTGATGCTTTTCCCCAGCGTGCCCACTTCGTCTTTTTCCTTCCCCGTGTAGCGCTCGGAGAAATCCAGCTTGGCGATGGAAGAGGCAATGCGGTTGATTTGGAGGATGGGATGAACCGTACGCCGGGAAAGCAGGATGGCGGTGATCACTCCCAACAGCAAGAAGGCGCTTCCGATGAACAGCAAGAAACGGTTGGCAAGCGCAGTGTTTTCGCGGATTAGTTCCAGCGGTAGCGTGACCAGCAGGAACTTGTCGCTCTCCAGTGGTCCCGCCAGAACGATGTCAAATCCCTCCCCGCTTGCGCGTTTCATGGACTCGCTCACGATTTTGCCTGCCTTGAGTTGCTCGAGGGAACGCCGCAGGAAATCTTCCTGTTCGCGGTTGAGCGCAACCGGAGCGCCGGCTTGGAATTCCGGAACCGTGGAAAGAAGGACCTTTCCCCTGTCGTCTACCACCAGGAACTTGAACCCCGTTTGGGCGTTGCGCTGGCGCAGCCGTTCCAAGAACTCGCGGTCCGGTGCCCGGAAAGCTTCCAGCAACCTGTGGTATTCCTTGGTGAAACGTTCCAGCGTGCGTGCCTCGAAGTAACTTTCCAAGAAGAAGGTGTTGGCCAGGAAGATGGCACAGATCAGCGAAGCCATTAACAGAACGACCGAAAGCGTCCACTTGAAAGCCATCGATTTCATCCGATCTTCCCCCGGTAGCTGTATCCCTTGCCCCGAATGGTGCGGATGCGCGAACCGTGCTGTCCCAGCTTGGCGCGCAAGCTCTTGACATGGGTGTCCACGGTGCGTCGGTCACCGAAGTAGTCGAATCCCCACACGTGGTCCAGGATCTGGTCCCGCGAGAGAACCTTGTTTTTTTGGAGCACCAGGAATTTCAGCAGCTGGAATTCCTTGGGGGTTAGCACCACGGTTCCCTCGGGGGTTTTCACCGAGGAGTCCGCGTCGATGAAGGTCATGCCTTCTTCCTGCAGCAAGGTGTTTTTCATCCCCTGCACGCGGCGGAGCAACGCTCCCACCCTGGCAAGCAACACCTGGCTGGAAAAGGGCTTAGAGATGTAGTCGTCCGCACCAAGTTGGATCCCCAAGATCTCGTCGTGTTCATCGCCCAGCGCGGTGAGCATGATTACGGGGATGTCCGAGAAGCTGCGTACGTGCTCGCAGGTTTCCCGGCCGTCCAAGCCTGGCATGAGCACGTCCAAAAGCAGCAGGTCGATCTCCTGGCAGGAGGAGAGCTTTTCCAGCACTTCTTCCCCGTTGCACGCGGTGAGTACCTCGTACCCCGCGTTTTCCAGGAACATCTTCACCAATTTGCGGTAGTTTTCCTCGTCATCCGCAACCAGGATCTTGCATTTCATACCCTTCTCCGTTTCTTGGGACCCCCGCACCCCAACTCGGCTTCCTGGGGGGGTTCCCGGTTTTTCGGCAACCTTATTGTAGCACGATGGAGGTTTCCAACCGGTCCCCCGTCCCGGAATACAGGTCCACGCAAACCTTCTCCGGGGAGACCCAAACGTGCAGGTACCCGGGGGAGGGAAAGAAAACCCCCTGCCGGTACCCGTACTCTTCCGCCACGTGCTCGATTTCCTGGGGATTCCCCAGCGAGGGTTGGGGAACGAGCAGGTAGGTGATTCCATCCAGCGATTGGTGGGCGAAGAAGTGGTCGTGGCCGTGGAACACGATGTCCACGCCGTAGGTGCATAGCAACTCGTGGATGGGCATTGACCAACCGGGTCTGTGCTCCGCGAACGCACCGGATGCTTCCGGGTCTTTTCCACCCCACTCGTAGAACGGGGCAGCTTCCACTCCCCCCCGACCAGACGCGTCTTTTCCTCCCACCAGGTGGTGGATGAACAGGAAAACCCAGTTGCGCTCGTTTTCGTGCAGCGTTTGTTCCAGCCAGGAAAACTGTTCTTGTCCCAACGTCCAGTCCCAGGGGTCATCGCTGGGTTTCTTCGAGGTACATTCGAAGGGGTTGAGTACGAGGAAAAGGGCATCTCCCCACTCCCAGGCGTAGTTCCAGTCGTTGCGCCCGGTGTAGAAATCCCCGGTCGGTACGGGATTGGGAAAGAAAACCCTGCGAAGCGCTGCCACTTGGGAGGAAATGGCATCCTTTCCCGTTTCGTTCCAAGCTGCTTCCCCATCGTGGTTACCCAAAACACTGAAGACGGGGAGCCGGTTCGAAAGGATGTTCCAGGACGAACGCAGAAGCGCGAAGCGCTGTTCGATTTCCAGGGGAGTGTTGGCAAGTTTTTCCGCCATGACGTTGTCTCCCAGGTCGACCAGGAAGTCCGCCTCCTTGGTGAGCATGTTGTGCAGCAGCGAAGCGTAAACCTCTTGGCTGGAACGTTCATCCAGGTGAGGGTCGGCTTCCACCAGGAAAGCGAATCCTTTCCCCGGGGAACGCGGGGTGTGGAAGCTACCCTGTAACGATGCAGCCTCGGATGGCTCGGTGGCACGTTGGAAATGCAGTGTGTAGCGGAACTTGGCATCGGGTGAGAGGTTTTCCAGCCAGTCAAGTTGCATTCCCTTGCTTGCCACTTGCTTGGATGGCGTGGAATAGAGGAGGTTCCCTGTCTCGGAAAAAACCTCGTAGAAATAGCTGCCAGGGGATGGGAGGAAGGTGCTGACACCCACCCGGGTGGGGCTTGGAGCGAACAGCGCGCTGGACAGCGGAAGTGTTGGCGCCGTGGATTGCTTTCGGGAGGAATTGGGGTGTTTTTCCCAGAATTCCCGGTAATTGCGCATCGCATCGCTGTCATCGGTGCTTTCCAAGATTTGGACCTGGCCGCTCGCATCCACACGGTAGGAGTGCACCACACCCGTTGCAGTACAGGTGGGGCTTCCGGGAACGAAAAGCCGGTTGTAGTCGACCTGCACGTGGTTCTCGGACACTTCCACGTTCAACCACCCAGAGTTGAGCAGCACTTGTTCACCGGGATAAGCATCCAGGTTGTCCTGGTGATCCGGGATCCGTTCCGCAGGTTTGGGGACGGTTTGGTAGAGCACACCGTCACGCTGCTCCATCGCGAACAGGTGGTCGTGTCCCTGGAATACGATGGTCACCTGGTTTTGCACGAGCAAATCGTGGATGGGCATGTCCCAGTCGGGGCGGTTGGCCGCGAAAGCCCGCCTGCCGTTGGGATTCTCTCCTCCCCACTCGAAGAGGCTGGACACGCTTTCGCCCCCCCGGGCCAACCCGTTGATGTGGTGAAGGAAAACGAACGTGAACTTCTGCCGGTTCTGGCACAGGGTCTGTTCCAGCCAGCGGTATTGCTCTTCACCCAGCGTCCAATCCCAGCCACGGGCTTCGCCCACCGGTTTGTCGGTGTAGCGATAGGGGTCGAGCACCACGAACAGCGCGTCTCCCCACTCGAAGGCGTAGTAGTTGGACGCAAGTCCCACGAAGGGTTCGGGATGCGAGTTTCCGGTGGAAAAACCGTCGGGAACCGGGTTGCAGAAAAACTCGTTCCGGCACAGCGTGGAGAACACGGCGAGGTTTTCTGCAGTTCCATCGAGCGATGCACCTTGTTCTCCCTCGTGGTTTCCGACTACCAGGAAGAGCGGGGCGGACTGCGCCACGAGCTGTAGGAACGGAAGCTGTTGCCGGTACACTTGCTGCACGTGTTCCAAATCCGGAACCGGGAGCTTGTCGTTGAGGAAAGTGTCTCCCAGGTCGAAGAACAGATCGGGTTCCTTGCTGGCCATACCCTGCAGCGCCTGGATGTACAGCTCGCGATCGGCCTTGTTCCAGAGGTGTGAGTCTGCCTGGACCACGAAGCGAAAGGCCTCCCCCGGGTTCCTCGCGGTGTAAAACTCGTTGGTTGGCCCCCGCAACCAATCACCCCCTTCTTCGGTCTGGAAGAAGGGGGTGTAGGTGAAACAGGTGGAGGGGGCCAGGTTCTCCAGGTCAACGCGAAGGGGTTGATCAGGGCTTGCCAGGGCCGGTAGGGTGCGAGTGGCCTGTGAAGAATCACACGGGGAGTATTCCACTCTCACTCGAAGTTCTCGCGAGGGGATTACCTTGAGCGAAACGGAGCGATCCGTGGGGCTTCCCAGGAGCAGGGAAACGTCAAGCGAATTTGCCAGGTTGGTTTTGCCGGGGGGTGCTGCAAAAACAACCCAGGGTAAGAGTAGCAATCCCAGAAACCATATCGTTTTCGTGGGCATGGACCCACCTCCTCGTGCGTTTACTCGAACAGGAAATCGCTGTCGATGATGTGGGGCATCGCGATGGGTTCGGAGTACAAAAAAGCCCCGTCCGCGCTGTAACCCTCCAGGTCTCGGAGAACGTACAACTCGTCGCGTTGCTCGGTGCTGAGTGATTGGAAAACCTCGGCGAAGCGGGTGGCGTAGTGATACACGTTTTCCCCATCGAGTTTACCATAGCGCTTTGCCAATCTCATGAACTGGTTTCGGTCGGGGGTGTTCCCCTGCAGGAACTCGCGGAGTAGGGAAGACATTTGCCGGCGTACGTCCACAATTTGAAGCAGGTTTGCCTTTTGCACATCCACCAACCCGGTGATGCGCTGCTGTTGCTCTTCGTTCATTACCTCCAACATCTGGGCTCCCTTGTCTCCGGTCAACCCCGTTTCGATGGTGTAGTCCGGGTTGCCCATGGCGGGCATGTCTTTCATGAAGAAGGCTCCGAAGTAGGTGCCGTGGCGCTCGGGGCAAAAGTAGGTATCCGACTCCTCGTCGCCGGCGTACCAGCTGAACAGTTCGCTGGCATAGGTCATCACCAGCACGTGCTCGGTGTGGGAGAGGGATCTCTTGTCGAGCTGGTCTTCCAACACCGGCCAATCGTTGGAATTCCCGGTATTTAGGCGGTCCAACGCGGCTTTCTGCTCCTGGGTCATTCCGTGGATGATGCTGCCAACCAGCTGCGCCCTGTCGTAGGCCAGCGTGCCATCGAGCACGTACAGCTCCTCGGAATAGGATGCCACGGCTTGCTTGCTCAATCCCGTCGTTCCTGCCGGGAGGTCCTGGGCTTGCAACCGCCGGAAAGCTGCCATCAGGGGAAAGCGGTCCAGCGCGTACTGCTCGAAGGTTTGCGCTTGTTGCTGTGCCAGTTGCTTGAGTTGTTCCAGCTGCTGGTCGGTTAGGATGGCCAGCACGTTGTTGGCGATCTTGGTCAAGAACGAGGTGTTGTGACCCATCTCACCCTCGTCCACGTCCCGCAGGTACTGGAAGCCGAAGAAATCGGACACCTTCCCCGGGGGGAAAAAGGAATCGCTCCCCAGGTCCCCGGTGAAAAAGGCCAGTGCGCTGAAGGCGATGGTGTGGAGCTGCGCGTTGTCGGAGATGGCTTGGTCGATGGAGTACTTCTCCGGGGTTTCACCGGGTTCGTTCGGCGGCTTCGGGGGCTTGGGGTCGTCGGGATCCTTTGGAGGTTTTGGATCATCCGGGTTCGGTGGGGGAGGCGGGGGATCATCCGGGTTTGGGGGTGGATTTCCCGGATTGGGTGGAGGGGGGTTCCCTTGTTCGGTAGAGGGTGGGTTCGCCTGGTCCACCTCTTGCTGCTGCCCGCGGGATAGCATGGAATCCAACGAGAATCCCGTGCTGCAGGATGCCACGAGGCAGGCCAGTGAAACTACCAGGCTCAAAACAAGCATTCGTTTGAACATGTGTGTTTCCTCCTTTCGTGTTTGGGGTTTTCAGGCCAAGCATACCCTGCCTATGTGATGGCCATGTGAGAAATCCATGCTCCGAAAGATGGTATACTTTTTGGGGCCGTTCCACCTCCGCGTGGTTTTCCCCGGTCCCAGGAAGGCTTGCAACACAACGATTGGAGGACAAGACATGGCTTTTTTTCCATCTGGACACAAGCACGATTGCACCGGGTGTGGCGCTTGCCATGATGCGTGCCCGGTGCATTGCATCCGCATGGTTCGCGACAGCGAGGGCTTCGCCTACCCGAACGTGGACGAAAGCCGCTGCACGCACTGCGGGATGTGCGAGAAGGTGTGCCCGGTTTCCACCCCCCCTTCGCGGGGAACTTCTTCACCAGAAGTGTTCGTCGCCTGGAACCGTTCTGACCCAGAACGCCTCGCCTCCAGCTCGGGAGGGCTTTTTAGCGCGCTGGCAAAGCAGATGTTCGCGCGAAACGGCGTGGTGGTGGGAGCAGCTTTCGAGGAGCATTTTCACCTGGTGCATGCCATCGCACATGACGTGCAGGAGTTGGATGCGCTACGAAAATCCAAGTACGTGCAGTCGGATACCCGGGGCATCTTTCACAGGGTGAAGGATTTGCTGCACCAGGGAATCCCGGTGTTATTTTGCGGGACGGGATGCCAGGTGGCGGGATTACGCTCGTTCCTGGGAAGCGATGCCCCGGGGTTGGTCAGCTGCGAGGTGATCTGCTACGGTGTTCCATCGCCGGCGCTTTTCGAGAAGTACCTGGAGTTCCTTGCGCAAAAAGAAGGAGCACCGGTGAGCGAGTACCAGTTCCGTTCGAAGCACAACGGGTGGAACAACGTGAGCGTGCGGGTGTCGTTCACCAACGGAAAGGTGCTGGATTTCCAAGGAAATCGAAATCCCTTCTACGATTGGTACGAGCGGGGGTTTTCCATGCGCCCATCTTGCTACGACTGCTTTGCCCGCGGGGTGGAACGCTTCGCGGATATCACCATCGGGGATTTCTGGGGCATCGAACGGTTTCGACCAGGCACTTCATTGGAAAAAGGGGTTTCGGCAGTGGTGGTGAACACTCCGAAGGGAAAAACCCTTCTCCAGGATGGGCGGGGAGAAGTTCTCCACGAGGAGTGCCCGTTTGCGTGGCTTTTGCCGGGCAACCCCTATTTCGTGGGAAAGTTTCCCGCACCGATAGACAGAGCCGCTTTTTTCCGTGCTTTTTCCACGGGGGGCATCGCACGGTTGCTTGGGGATTTCTTTCCGGCGGGCACAAAAAACGGAGATTGACAGTCCTAACTGGTCAGAAAAGGGTATAATATCCCTTACCAAGATGCTACAGCTCTGGGGGGGGTTCTCTTGACGATTCGAAAGAAATGGATGTTTTCCCTTTTGTTTCCTGCTTCCCTTGTCCTCGTGGGGATGGGGGGTTACTTCCTCTGGGAATCTTTCTCCCATTCGCTGCAGCAAGCAAGAGCCCTTTCCCACGCGGTTTCCGGGCAGTACGGTGCGATGGTGGAAGGCTACCTCGACCAGAAAATGGCGCAGGTTGAGGTGCTGGGGATTTACTTGCAGAGCATCGCGGGCACGGATCAGGCAAACCGGGAAAAAGTGAACCGTGTCTTGAACGCCTTTCTCCAGGACAACGAGGACATCCTCGCGGTTTGGTGTGCTTGGGAGCCGGATTCTTTTGACGGGAAAGATGGGGAATTCCGGGGTCTTCCGGGGCATGATTCCACGGGTCGCTTCATCCCCTACTGGTACCGGGACAACGGGGAACTTTTCCTGGAACATTTGAACGATTACCTGCAACCGGGTCCGGGAGATTATTACCTTCTTTCGCTGCATTCCGGGGAGCAGCGAATCCTGGAACCGTACGACTATCGGATCACGGAGAACATGGTGAAAACCATTACGTCGCTGACCGTTCCCATCAAAAAAGGGGGAAGGATCGTTGGTGTAGTGGGTGTGGACTTCACGTTGGATGACCTGGTGCAAATCACGGCGTCGGTTCGCATCCTGGAAAGTGGGTTTGGCCGCCTGATTTCCCACGAGGGAATGATGGTGGCCCATCCACAACAGCAACAGTTGGGAACTCCCGCGGTGGAAACACAGGAGGATACAGCCTTCTTTATGGATATCTTTTCGAAGGGCAAGGAGTATGAGGGAATGGTCTTCTCCCGGTTTTTTGGGCGGGATGCGCGGAAATTCTTTTTCCCGGTTCGCGTGCGGAACACCACCACACCCTGGACGTTCTCTACCGTTGTGTTGGAATCCGAGATCTATGCAACTCCACTTCGAGAACTCCAGGTGACCCTGCTCATCGCCGGGAGTGGCTTTTTCACCCTATTTTTGGTTCTGTTCTTCTTGGTCCGTTCCTTTTCCCGGCGGGTGACCGCTACTGCGGGTTACGTGAACGATGCCTTTTCCAAAGGCGTCTTCCACGTCTCTCTTCCTCCCCAAGAGTTGAAGGCCAAGGACGAGCTGGGTGATCTCGCACGCCGTTTGGAGGGGATGCGCCTTTCGGTACAGGAAGTGTTTGGAAAGGTGGAAAGCTCTTCGCGGCAAATCGAACGGGTTTCGCTGGACATGTCCGGGGTTTCTTCCGGGGAGCCGCTGTTTTCGGACCAGCTTCCCATGAATATGGACGCCCAATCCCTTGTTACGCGCTTGCAGGAAACCACCCGGATGATTTTGAAGATGCAAGAAGAAATCGGGGAACGCGAACGGCAATTGCACGCCGAAAGGGAGAAAGCAGAAGCCGCCAACCGGGCAAAAACCGAGTTCTTGCAGGTGGTGAGCCACGAGCTGCGTACCCCCCTCAACGGCATCTTGCTTGGGGCGCAGATGGCTTCCAAGATGGAGGACGCCAGCGAAAGGAACAACTTGATCAAGATCGTGATCCAGTCGGCGAGACGGTTGCTTCCCATTATCAATGGGCTTTTGGACGTGGCGCGCATCGAGTCGGGCGACTTCGAGCTGGAAGAGAAGGCGTTTTCGCTTCGTGCCATGCTGGATACCTGTTGTTCCCCGTTCCGGGTGGAGGCACAGAGAAAGGGACTGCTGTTGCTCCTGCAGGTTTCCCCCGATGTGCCCGAATTATTCCTCGGGGATGAGGGAAGGTTGAGCCAAGTGTTGAACAACTTGTTGGGAAATGCCATCAAGTACACTTCGAGCGGGTACATCAAGGTTTCCGTGGCCCGCCGCCAGGCGATCGATGCGAAGGAAGAGAGCTACTTGGCCATTTCCGTGGAAGATACGGGGTCGGGGTTCCCGGAGGGGATGGATCACAAGCTCTTCGAAAGGTTTGCCCGATTGGACAAGAAAAATTCCGCGATAGGGGGAACGGGTCTGGGGCTAACGATAGCACGGGCGCTGGTGGAACGAATGGGAGGAACGATCAGCGCGCGCAACCGCAAGCAGGGGGGAAGCGTGTTCGCGTTCCAGGTGCCTGTTTCCCAAAACACATCCTTGATGGAGCCCCAGGCATTGGCAACCCAGGTAGTGAAAGGTGGCGTGATCCTGGTGACATCCGACCCATTTTCGGGACGATTACTGGAACATTTCTTTCGGGGCCAGGGAATGGTGTTGCGGAAAGAACCAGACGTTTCACGTGCAAACGACCTGTTGAAACAAATTAGCCCGGACATCCTTATCGTGGACCGAGACATCCTTCTGGATCTTCCACCGGCAAAGGTCCCAACCATTGTATTACAGGATCGGTATTCCGAGGAGGGAAGGGGCGCACCCCTTCCGGAGGGATACTATCTACTGGATCGCCCGTTTACGTTGGAAGAACTCCAAGGAATCCTGGGAAAAATCCAGGGGAGGTTGCGTTAACGACCGTGCGTTAGGAAGCCGAAAAGCACGTCGGCAAAATCCACGGGGTTTTCGAACATCAGGTAATGGGTGTTGCCGGGAAAGCGCACGAGCCATGACCCGGGGAGAATTTGTGCCAGCAACGAGGAATCCTCAGGGTCCACGATGGGGTCTGCGGTTCCCACGATCAGCAACACCTGGTTTTCGACGCTTTGGAAGTCGCTCGCCGAAGCATGCCAGTCATCCACGATGTCCAGCTGCCGCTTCACGGGCCCGGAAGTGGGCAGCGGGGCGTTGGCGAATTGTTCCAGGCTATGCAGTATCCCCGCGGAATCCAGGGCCGTTGCGTGCAACACCGCTCGGTCGACCAGCTGGGGGTAATGGAGCAGAAGGTACTGGATGAAAATGCTCCCCATCGAATACCCCAGGAAGTCCGCTTTTTCTATCCCAATGGCGCGCAGGAAACCCACAACATCTTCCGAAAGCAACTCGTAGCTGAAAGGCTCTCCGGTATCGGTGCTGTACCCCATTCCCCGGTTATCCAGAAGGATCACGGTGAAGGCACGCGAGAGAGTCTCCACCACTTCCGGCGGCCAGTGTTCCACGGTGCAAGCCAGTCCTGTGAGCAACACCAGGGGGCTCCCCTTTCCGGTGACGGCGTAGCCCATCTGAATGTCCCCGACTGCCACGCGATACACCGGAAGGCCCAGGCTGTTGGTGGCAACGGGCGAGGCGGTGAAAGCGGGGGCAGCCGCGAAAGCCAGCGAAACGACTGCGAAGAGCAATACAACCAGCGTGCTTTTCCGAAGCATCCTTTTCGCAACTCCTGGGAACGATACGCGTGTCATGCGCCGAACAGTTCCCTGCCGCTTCGAAACGCGTTGAATAGGAATTCGGATTCCTCGTCCTGTTCGATTCCCTTTTCCCGAAGGAACCCCAGTGCATCCGGAAACGATTCGAAGCGGGAAACCGAATCGGAAAGGGTATGCGTGCGGTGGAGAAAGGTTTCCATTTTTTCACGGGGGATCCCATCGCGGTGGGAATCCACGTACAGCGTGGCGTCGTACGAGAGCAGCTGTTCCAGCAGCCCCAGGAAAACTTCCTCCCGGTAATAGTACGTGCGGTTTTGCGCGGCACAGTACAAGCAATCTCCCAGGAATACCACGCCCGCTTCCGGGGAAAAAAGGATGGAAGAATCCGAGGTGTGGTCGCAATTCACGTGGACCAGCTGGGCGGTAACCCCGCCCAAGTCAAGCGTCATTCGATCGGAAAAGGTGATTTGGGGAAGAACGATTTGCAGGTCGAATTCTTCCCTGCCTTCGAATTCGTGCTTAATGAGCCAGTCTTCGCGGACGATTTCTTCTTTCCAGTTGGTATCTTTTCTTTCTTCCAGTTCTCGGCGAGTTTGTTCGTGGGATAGGATGGGAACATCGAGCGCGCCCAGTCCGAACACGTGATCCCAGTGCCAGTGGGTCACGAAAACAAAATCGGGCTCCCGGTTTCCCCGGATCTCCAAGTGCTCCCGGAACAGCTCGGCATGGCGAAACGAAGCGCCCGCGTCGATCATCAGCGCGTACTTGCTTCCGCGAAGGTACCCCAACGCAGGTCGGTCAGGTGTTGGATCCTGGGTGAGAAAGGAAAAATGGTTGCCGTGTTCCTTCCACTGATGCTCCACGTTTTTCACTCCTATTCGATGGCTAAATGATCCAGTAGTTGCTTGCTTTTTCTTTCTCTTCGGAGCCTTTTTCGGGCACGGCCTCTTCCATGTTCGCCGCGCGACGTGGTCCAAACCCCTTGGGAGTCCATCTGTGTCTCGTGTGCTTGTTGGCAGGCATGGTATCCCCCTCCTTGAGAATCAAAAAAAATACAATACCTGAAGGATTTCATCAGGATAATAGCACAGATATTCAAAAAAATCAAGTATCGAATCAAAAAAGTGAAAGTGGACTGGTTACCCGTGCAAGGATTGCCGGTTTTCCTGGTCTGCGCGCACGAAATCGTTGATTTCCTGCGAATGCTGGATCAACAAGTACCACCAGTAAATACCGATCGTGATGATGGAAAAGAGAATCAACAACCCCACGTTACGCCATCGAATTTGGTTGGGTGCCCTAAAGCGATGGGACAGGAAAGAATGGAACTGGTTCTTCAAGTTTTGCAACCGCTGTTCCATGGAAAAGGTGTTCTGGAGGTAGATCATCAGGAAAATGAAGCCGATCGGCAGGAAAATGAAGCCGATCGGGATGATGAGTAGTGTGACCCAGGGCGCGAGGAGAAAAAAATGGTG
>DAOPKN010000049.1:7256-14233 GCA_035391225.1 Thermotogota bacterium | reverse complement strand
TGCAGTTCGACCAACCCATGGACAACAAGGGGTTGCTGGTCGTGGGGAACTACGGCACCGGGAAGTCACACCTCATGTCCGTGATTTCCGCCTTGGCCGAGAACGGCGATCTCGCAACGTACCTGAACGACAAGAGCGTAGCCAGCGCAGCGACCCAGGTCAGCGGACACTTCAAGGTCGTCCGAACCGAGATCGGTGCAACCACCATGTCCCTCCGAGACATCCTTGTTGCCGAGTTGGAAGAGCACCTTGCGGGGATGGGTGTGCCTTTCTCCTTCCCGGCTGCGGATTCAATTCCCAACAACAAGCGCGCTTTCGAAGAGTTGATGAGTGCCTTCCACCAAGAATACCCCGACCAGGGCTTGCTGCTGGTCGTGGACGAGTTGTTGGACTACCTGCGCACCCGCAATGATCATGAACTGATCCTCGACCTGAACTTCCTGCGCGAGATTGGGGAAGTCTGCAAGGACCTGCGATTCCGATTCATCGCCGGCGTGCAGGAAGCCATTTTTGACAGCCCGCGCTTTTCCTTCGTCGCAGACAGTATCCGCCGGGTGAAAGACCGCTTCGAGCAGATCCTCATCGCTCGCAAGGACGTGAAGTTCGTGGTGGCCCAGCGCCTGCTCAAGAAGACCGCGGAGCAGCAAGTGAAAATCCGGGAATACTTGATGCCCTTCTCCAAGTTCTATGGCCGCATGAACGAGCGCATGGACGAATTCGTGCGCCTCTTTCCCGTGCATCCGGACTACATCGACACCTTCGAACGGGTCACCGCGGTGGAAAAGCGCGAAGTGCTCAAAACGCTATCCCTTGCCATGAAGAAACTCCTCGACCAGCAAGTTCCCGACGATCGACCCGGGGTCATTGCCTATGACGGCTACTGGACCACGCTGCGCGAGAACGCCTCCTTCCGCGCCGTTCCAGACATCAAGGCGGTCATCGATTGCAGCGAGGTGCTGGAGTCGCGTATCCAGCAGGCTTTCACCCGCCCTGTGTACAAGCCCATGGCAACGCGGGTCATCCACGCCCTGTCGGTCCATCGCCTCACAACGGGCGACATCTACGCACCCCTGGGGGCAACTCCGGAGGAATTACGCGACGGGCTGTGCCTCTTTCAAGCGGGGATCGAGGATCTTGGCGGGGACCCAGCCGATGACTTGCTCTCCCAGGTGGAGACCGTGCTGCGGGAGATCCACAAAACGGTCAGCGGGCAATTCATCTCTTCCAACCCCGACAACCACCAGTATTACCTGGACCTCAAGAAAACCGACGATTTCGACGCGCTTATCGAGAAGCGGGCCGAGAGCCTCGATTCCTCGAAACTCGATCGCTACTACTACGAGGCGCTCCGCCGGGTCATGGAATGCACCGACCAGACCTACATCACGGGATACAAGATCTGGCAGCACGAGCTCGAATGGCTGGAACGCAAAGCTGCACGCCAAGGATACCTTTTCTTCGGTGCGCCAAACGAACGCTCCACGGCGGTGCCACCGCGAGATTTCTACCTCTATTTCCTCCAGCCGTTTGACCTGCCCCCTTTCAAGGACGAGAAGAAAGCCGATGAGCTATTCCTGCGCCTGAAGAACACGGACGAACCATTCCACGTTGCGCTTCGAAGCTACGCTGCCGCCCTGGACCTTGCCTCCACCGCCTCCGGCCACGCCAAGTCCACCTACGAATCCAAGGCATCGAACTACCTCCGTGACCTCGTGCAGTGGCTCCAGAAGAACATGACCGCGGCTTTCGAAGTCACATACCAAGGGCGCACCAAGTCCCTGACCGAATGGGCAAAGGGGAAGTCCATGCGAGAGCTTTCCAAAAGTGGCTCCCCCGAACGAATCAACTTCCGGGACCTTGTGAACACCACCGCGGGCATCTGCCTGGAAACAAGTTTCCAGGACCAGGCTCCCGGCTACCCGTTCTTTTCCGTGCTGATTACCGGGGCGAACCGGGCACAGGCGGCACAGGATGGCCTGCGCGCCCTCGCCGGGCAGAACCGCACCAAGCAGGCGACCGCGGTGCTGGATGCCCTGGAGCTTCTCGATGGAGAGCGACTCGACCCCAACCGCTCCAAGTATGCCAAGCACATCCTGGATATCCTCCAAAAGAAAGGCCCCGGGCAAGTGGTCAACCGCTCCGAGTTGGTCCAAGATGTCCAGAGCGTGGAATATTTTGCGCCCCAAACGTTCCGCCTCGAGCCCGAATGGCTGGTTGTGGTTCTGGCTTCGCTGGTGTACTCCGGGGATGTTGTTGTCTCCGTTCCGGGCAAGAAGTTCGACGCCACGGATTTGGCACTACTTGCAGGCACCAAGCTCGACGAACTAACCCAGTTCAAGCACATCGAGCGACCCAAGGACTGGAATATCCCAGCGCTCAAAGCACTATTCGAGCTGCTCAAACTCACACCGGGCATGGCGCAACTTGTCACGCAAGGTAAGGACGAGCCGGTCCAGGAACTGCAAAAAGCCGTAACCAACACCGTGGAGCAACTGGTGCTGGCTCAGCAGACCCTGCAAGCGGGGTTGGTCTTCTGGGGTCGCAGTTTGCTGACCGAGGAGGAAGTGAAAAAGCGAAGTGCCAAATTGACCGAAACCAAGGGTTTCCTTGAATCCCTGCAAGCCTTCACCACGACCGGCAAGCTCAAGAACTTCCGCTATGGTGCCTCGGACGTAACAAACCATCGCCAAGGGTTGGATACCCTTTCCGAAATGCAATCGCTGAAAGAACTGGTCGAGGAGCTCAATAGCACAGCATCGTACCTCTCCACGGCCGAGGCAGTACTTCCGGCGGACCACCAGTTGATCCACGAGATGAAGTCTGCGCGGGACGAGGTCTTCGATCAGATCGCCGATCCGGCCAAGCGGAGCGCACCCAGCTTCCGCCAGCAAGCCCAACGAAAGCTTGGCGAACTCAAGAAAGCCTACGTGCAAGCGTACCTTGGCCTGCACGCGAAAGCCCGCCTTGGGGTGAACGAAGACAGACGCAAGGCGCAACTCATGGGCAGCCAGCGGCTCCAAGAACTGCAGAAGCTGTCTACCATCGAGCTGATGCCCCGCCAAAGGTTGGTGGACTTCCAAAACCGATTGGCTGGCCTGAAGAGCTGTTTTGCGCTGAGCGAACAGGAAATGCAAGCCTCCCCCGTTTGCCCGCACTGTCAGTTCAAACCCGCCGAAGAAAAGACCACCCCTTCCGTGGAGTTGGTACTGGGCAACCTGGACGACGAGCTCGACAAGATGGCCGAAAACTGGGCACGTACGCTGCTTTCAAACCTTGAAGACCCAACCATCAAAAGCAACCTGGGCCTTCTCAAGCAAGAGGCCTGCCAACTTGTAGAAGACTTCATCCGGGAGCGTACCCTACCTGACCCACTTGACCAGGAATTTATCAACGCCATGCAGGAGGTTCTCTCCGGACTCACCAAGGTCTCGGTCAAGACCCCCGACCTGCGCGACGCCCTTTTATCTGGGGGTTCACCAGCCACCCCGGAGGAGATGCGGAAACGGTTCGATGCATACCTGAACGACCTCACCAAGGGCAAGGAACCCGGCAAAGTCCGGATCATCTTGGAATAGGAGCCACGAAGGAACACGGGAAAGGAGGCAAGGTGTGAGTATTACCAGGATTCAATTGGAAAACTTCACGGTATTCGAAAAGATGGACCTTGAGCTAAGCCAAGGAATAAATGTGCTTGTCGGAACCAACGGGACCGGGAAAACGCACCTGATGAAGGTTGCCTATTCTGCTTGTGATATCAGCACAACGAAGATGGATTTTGCGGAGAAACTGGTTCGTGTGTTCCTTCCATCGGGAGGGGCTCTGGGGCGCTTGGTGAAGCGGCAAAAGGGCAGCACTCGTTGCACTGTTGATATCCATCGTGGATCAAGCAAATTGGGTATTTCCTTCACCAATCACTCCAAAATCCCCGATTCAGCCAAAATTTCCGGCAGCAAAGAGTGGTCATCCATACCGGTAGAAAGTGTGTTTATTCCGGTAAAGGAAATGCTATCCAATGCACCTGGATTTCGCTCGCTCTACTCCCGGAGGGAAGTACATTTCGAAGAAATATATGCTGATATATTGGACCGAGCATACCTTCCCGCACTTCGCGGTCCAGTGGATCAAAGCCGAAAAAAGTTGCTTGAGAATCTACAGAAGCTCATTGACGGCAAGATAACGATCAAGGATGAAGAGTTCTTTCTCCGAAACGCACAGGGAAACCTTGAATTTACCCTGTTAGCGGAAGGGCTGCGTAAGTTGGGTTTATTGTGGCTCCTCATCCAAAACGGGACCTTGCTGGAAGGATCCGTATTGTTTTGGGACGAACCCGAAGCAAATCTCAATCCGAAGTTATATGGCCCACTGATTGAAATCCTCCTTGAGCTCCAAAGAATGGGTGTTCAAGTTTTTCTGGCCACTCATGATTATGTGATCCTAAAGGAATTTGACCTGCTTTGCGAAGATCAAGATGAAGTGTTGTTCCACTCCCTTTTCCGAGATGAGGCTACGGGGGAGATCCAATGCTCCTCGAAAAGAGAGTACTTGCAAATCCATCCAAATGCCATCGCCGAAACTTTCGCAGACCTGTACAACCGGGAAATCGAACGGAGTTTGGGAGAGAAAACGAAGTGACGGTTCTGAGGGAAGGCGCTCTCGAACTAACGCTGCCCAATGGTGTTCAAGGCAAAAAATTCGATGGCCCCAGTCATGGTCTTTCACATTGCATGAAGGCTGTGGATTTCATTTTGGAAGAGCCGGATCGAATCCTTTTCGTCGAGCTCAAAGATCCGGATCACCCCCATGCAAATTCGAGAAACCGGAAAGCCTTCCGGAACCAGTTGTATTCCGGAGTCATAGTTGGTGATCTTGTTGGGAAATTCCGGGATTCCTTTATTTATCGATGGGCCGAGAGTGCTCCAGATAAGCCGAGAGGGTATTATGTGCTCCTTGCCGCAAGCGAATTGGATAAGGCAATGCTTCTGATTTTGACGGAAGAACTGAAACGAAACCTACCGGTAGAAGGGTCAACGCCGGGGACATGGAAGCGGCAGATGGCGGCTCATTGTGGCGTGTTCAACCTCGCAACTTGGAATGAGCATCTACCAGAATATTCCGTGAAAAGGGTGGTAGATGATCAGAAGGGGTCCTGATTCTGGATTCCGGGAACTTTCTGCGTAAAAAAAGCCTTCTTCGCAGCTTCTTGCGATTTGGGCAAAGGGAAAAACGTGGATACGTGGGAGGGTGAAAAAAATTGAAACAAGAGAATGGACTCTTTGATTTTGAACCCGAAAAAAGCAAGTCAAGTGGCCCGGTCGAATGCTTGGGGATGACGTTTTCCAGCGACGAGGAGCGGCGGGAGCATTTCCTTGGTATCTTGCGGGAGAAGCTGAAGGACCCTGAGTTCCGAAAGATCGAAGGCTTTCCCCTTGGTACGGACGAAGATATCCTGGCGCTGTCCGACCCGCCCTACTACACCGCTTGCCCGAATCCGTTCCTTGGTGAATTCATCAAGCAGTACGGCAAACCCTACGAGCCGGAGACGGACAACTATCGCCGGGAGCCTTTTGCCACGGATGTGAGCGAGGGAAAGAACGACCCGATTTACAACGCCCACACCTACCACACCAAGGTGCCCCACAAGGCCATCATGCGCTACATCCTGCATTACACCGAGCCGGGGGATATGGTCTTCGATGGGTTTTGCGGGACGGGAATGACGGGGGTGGCCGCCCAGATGTGTGGAAACCAATCGGTGGTCGAGTCGCTGGGGTATCGCGTCGGCGAAGACGGCACGATTTCACAGAAAGAAACCGATGGGAACGGGAAAACGAGCTGGAAACCCTTCTCGAAACTTGGCGCGCGCCGGGCCATCCTAAACGACCTTTCGCCTGCGGCCACCTTCATTGCCTACAACTACAACACGCCGGTGGATGTCGCGGTGTTTGAAAACGAGGCAAAGCGCATTCTTGCGGAGGTAGAAGCAGAATGCGGCTGGATGTACGAGACGAAGCACAGTGATGGATGTGTGGGGAAAATCAACTACACGGTTTGGTCGGATGTCTTTGTCTGCCCGGAATGTACAAGGGAGGTTATCTTTTGGGAGGCAGCGGTGGACAAGGAAGCAGGCAAGGTGCAAGACGATTTTTCCTGCCCACACTGTGGTGCTCGCCTCACCAAGCGGAGCATGGAAAGAGCCTGGGTAACCAAGTACGACAAGGCCATCGACCAGACGGTTCGCCAAGCCAAGCAGGTGCCCGTACTCATCAACTACAGCGTGGGAAAGAAACGCCACGAAAAAGCGCCGGATTCCTTCGACCTTGCACTGATCGAAAAGATAGAGGGGATGGAAATTCCTTACTGGTTTCCCACGGAACGAATGCCGGAGGGAGAAGAGTCCCGCCGGAACGATAGCATTGCTATCACCCATGTGCATCATTTTTATACGAAGCGGAATTTGTGGGTTTTTGCTGCTTTGCAAACCAAATCCACCTATTCGCTTCAAAGAAACTTCTGTCGTTTTTTATTTCAGCAAAGGTCTATCGGTTTTTCCTTGTTGAACAGGTATGCCCCGAACCACTTTTCGCAAAATAATCGCAATCTTAGTGGCACACTTTATATTGGGTCTCAAAATTCGGAAGTGTCGCCATCCTATGCGTTCTTTGGGAAGCTAAAACGACTGTCGAAATCCTTTGGGTATTCGCGTCCTACTCCGAGTTGCATTACGCTGCAAGATGCTTCCTTTCTTGTGCTTCCAAATCAATGTTCGGACTACATCTTCACCGACCCCCCCTTCGGTGGCAACCTCATGTATTCCGAGCTCAACTTCCTCTGGGAAGCCTGGCTCAAGGTTTTCACTGACAATAAGCCCGAGGCAATCCAAAACCAGGTGCAGGGAAAAGGGCTAATGGAATACCAATTGCTGATGACCGAATGCTTCCAGGAATACTACCGCGTGCTGAAACCCGGGCGTTGGATGA
>DAOPKN010000049.1:0-7156 GCA_035391225.1 Thermotogota bacterium | reverse complement strand
ATGACCGAATGCTTCCAGGAATACTACCGCGTGCTGAAACCCGGGCGTTGGATGACGGTGGAGTTCCACAATTCCAAGAACAGCGTCTGGAACGCCATCCAGGAAGCCCTGCAAACGGCGGGTTTCGTCATTGCCGATGTGCGCACGCTGGACAAGCAGCAAGGTTCGTTTAAGCAGGTTACCAGTTCCAATGCCGTAAAGCAAGACCTGGTCATTTCTTGCTACAAGCCCAGTGGTGGCTTGGAAGAGCGCTTCCTTCGGGAATCCGGAACCGAAGAGGGTGTCTGGGACTTTATCCGCACGCATCTCCAACAATTACCGGTATTTGTCTCCAAAGATGACCAAGCGGAGATGATTGCCGAACGCCAAAACTACCTCCTTTTTGACCGCATGGTGGCCTTCCACGTCCAGCGGGGTGTGGCTGTTCCCCTTTCTGCCGCGGAGTTTTATCAGGGGCTGGCGCAACGGTTCTCCGAACGGGATGGTATGTACTTCCTCCCCGAGCAGGTGACCGAGTACGACAAGAAGCGCATGAGTGTGCGGGAGGTGCTTCAGCTGCAACTGTTCGTAAACGACGAATCGTCCGCCATCCAGTGGCTCAAGCAGCAACTCCTCAAGAAACCCCAAACCTTCCAGGAATTGCATCCGCAATTCTTGAAAGAAATCGGTGGCTGGCAAAAACACGAGAAGCCCTTGGAACTTTCGCAACTGTTGAATGACACCTTCCTCTGCTACGATGGTAAGGAAGAGGTGCCAAGCCAAGTCCACAGCTACCTGTCCAGCAACTTCAAGGAGCTTCGCAACCTTCCGAAAGATGCGCCGGAACTTCGCGCCAAGGGGAAGGACCGCTGGTACGTCCCTGACCCGAACAAGGCAGGCGATATCGAGAAGAAACGCGAGAAAGCGTTGCTCAAGGAATTCGAGGAATACCGTACTTCCAGCCAGAAGCGATTGAAGGTCTTCCGCCTCGAAGCGGTGCGCGCCGGGTTCAAGAAAGCATGGCAGCAGCGTGACTACGCCACCATCATCAGCGTGGCGGCTAAGATTCCAGACAAGATACTCCAGGAAGACACAAAGCTCCTCATGTGGTACGACCAGGCGATAACCAGGACCGAGGGATAAGGGAAGACCCCTGAAGGACGAACTCCACCTGCAGCTGGAAAAACGGAGAAGAGGGAGTGGTTCCACCTGCCGATGCGAACCCTTTTTGCGATCTCCCCCTACCACGGAGAGGACTGAGTTTTCATGGATTCCCTTTGGCGATACAGTACCATTCATAACAGTGTTTGCAAGGTTATCGAGGAACAATCCCTTTGGGGGCAGGTGGTGTGTCGTGTTTGGTTGCCGAACCAGGATGCGGTGGTGCGTTTGCCCCGCTCCGCGCTGAGGCCACTGAACGGCGATTTGAAGCCCGAGATGGAGGTAGGCCGAATGGCGTATGTGGCCGCCGCAGCAAGGGTGGTCGAGGTGCTCGAAGGTTCCACAAGTTCCACCGGCGACCACGTGCTTCTCGCGCCCATCGAATCTTCGGTCATCCCCCTTCCGCACCAGGTCAAGGCTTTATCCCGGGCCATGGCAAACGACCGGGTGCGCTACCTGCTGGCGGACGAGGTGGGGTTGGGAAAGACCATCGAAGCCGGCCTTATCCTTCGGGAGCTCAAGCTTCGTGGGTTGGTAAGGCGGACGCTGGTCGTTGCCCCAAAGGGGTTGGTGAGCCAGTGGGTCAGCGAGATGCGTTTTCATTTCGGGGAGACTTTCCAGTTCGTGCTCCCCGAGGAAATCAAGACCTTGAAGCGGTTTGCGCCGTCTTCCGACCCGGGAAACGAAGAACCCGATTCAAACGTTTCCCCCGCCAATGCATGGCGGATGTTCTCCCAGGTGGTCGTGTCCATGGACTCGGTCAAGCCTCTGGACAAGCGGCGAGGCTGGAGCGCAGCTCAGCTGAGCGAGCATAACCGGGAACGCTTCGAGGACTTGGTTTCCGCTGGCTGGGACTTGGTGATCGTGGACGAAGCGCACCGACTTGGCGGCAGCACCGACCAGGTTGCCCGGTTCAAGCTGGGGCAGGGATTGGCGGAGGCAGCGCCGTATCTCTTGCTGCTCTCGGCGACCCCCCACCAAGGTAAAACCGACGCCTTTCATCGGTTGGTTTCGCTGCTCGACGCCCAGGAATTCCCGGACGTGGGCAGCGTCACCCGTGAGCGGGTCCAGCCGCTGGTGATCCGCACCGAGAAGCGGCGTGCCATCTATGCAGATGGCAAACCCCTGTTCAAGCCTCGCCGCACCCAGCTTGGCCCCGTTTCTTGGGAAGAGCGTCACAGTAGCCAACAGCTCCTCTACGAAGCGGTTACCGAGTACGTGCGCCAAGGCTACAACCAAGCCATGCAGGAAAAGCAAAACTACATCGGTTTCTTGATGATCCTGATGCAGCGGTTGGTGGTGTCCAGCACGAGTGCCATCAAGACGACGCTGGAGCGCCGTCTTTGCGCGCTAAGCGATGATTTTTCCACTCCGTCTTCCGTTCCCAGCCCTGACGATTTCTATGACCTGGATGGCCAGGAGCAGGTCGACGCGCTGCTTCGTACTCGGTTGAAGGCACTCAAGAACGAGCGTAGCGAGGTCCAGCTTCTCTTGGAGGCTGCAGCCCGCTGCGAGCAGATCGGACCGGATGCCAAGGCCGAGGCATTGCTCGAATGGCTGTACCGCCTCCAGTCGGAGGAAAACGACCCGGAGCTCAAGGCGCTGGTGTTCACCGAGTTTGTTCCGACCCAGCAGATGTTGGAGCAGTTCCTTACCGAGCGCGGTTTTTCGGTCGTGTGCTTGAATGGCTCCATGAGCATGGAACAACGCCAACAAGTGCAGGAAGCGTTCGCCAAGGATGCCCGCATTCTCATCTCCACCGACGCTGGCGGCGAGGGTTTGAACCTCCAGTTCTGCCACGTGGTCATCAACTACGATATTCCCTGGAACCCGATGCGACTTGAACAACGGATCGGGCGGGTGGATCGTATCGGCCAGGATAAGGTGGTCCGCGCGGTGAACTTCGTCATTGAGGGATCGGTGGAGCACAGGGTGCGGGAGGTGCTGGAACAGAAGCTCGCGATTATTTTCGAGGAGTTCGGCATCGACAAGACCGGCGATGTGCTCGACTCGGCACAGGCGGGTCACATGTTCGACGAGATGTACGTCGAGGCGATGCTCCATCCCGATAAGGTGGTGGAATCCGTGGAGAGCGTGGTTGCCCGTTTCCAGGAGCAGGCTCGCGAGGTGCGGTCCACTTCCTCGGTGCTGGGTGCGGTTGAGGAGCTGGAACCAGGGGAAGCCCGGCGGCTGCTCACCCACCCTTTGCCCCATTGGGTGGAACGAATGACGGTGAGTTACCTGGAAGGACATGGTGGGCAAGTGGAAAGGGGAAGCGGGGGTTGGAATCTCACTTGGCCGGACGGTGGAACCGACGAGAACGTGGTTTTTTCCAGTAAGGAGGCGGAACGGTTTCCAGCTTCCCGGCACCTTACGCTGGAAAACCCGAAAATCCGTGGGTTGGTGATGCGGCTCCCCCGTTTTGCGCCGGGTCAGCCGGTTCCCATCGTGTCGATCCCCGGTCTTGCAGATGGGGTCCAGGGTTTCTGGTCCTTGTGGCGGATTTCGATCGCCACCCCGGAATGGAACCGGAAAAGAATGATGCCACTCTTTTTGGCGGACAACGGAATGGTCTACCTGCCGACGGCTCGACACGTGTGGGATCAACTACTCGGGGAAAGCCCTCGAGTGAAGTCCATTCTTGGGAGCGAGGTTTCGCGGGTGGCTTTCGAAAAGTTGGAAAGCGCTGCAAGGGAACATGGCCAATCCATGTACGAAACGCTTTTGCAAGAGCACCAGGAGCACATTGCCCGCGAACGCGAGAAGGCCAATTATGGCTTTTCCGCACGCCGAAAAGCCATCGAACGAATCGGATTGCCCCAGGTTCGGAAGCATCGCTTGAACCTTCTTTCCCAGGAGGAACGGGATTTCCAAGAACAGATCGATCAAAAAGCCCAGGTCTTCCCCGACATGGTGCCCCTGGTCGTGATTCGCGTGGAGGGAAGTGGCGATGAGTAGCTGGCGCGATCAAATCCTGAAGGAGTTCACGCCGAACGTTTCTCGACTCACCCTGGTGGCCGACCCGGATGAGCTGCTCCTCGAAGAAGGGATTCTCGAGGGGATCCGCGAGCGGGGATTTGAGCTCATCCCGTTCGAAGACCATATCGCTTTCCGGTATGCCTACGAATCCAAGTTCCGTTCCCGGTGGGACCGGGGCGAGCACACGGATCTCGTGGTCGTATTGCACTCCCAATCAAGTGACCTGGGCGCGTTGCCCTATGATCTTTTACAGGTGGGTCGCAGGCTTACCTTCAACCTTGGGGATATCTTTCCGAATCTCAGTTACCCCGTGGTGACTACCCTGGATCGCGGGGACCTCGACGCCTTGTTTGAAGCGCAGGCGAAACATGCACCCGGCAAGTTGGGAGACAACGCCACCAAGGAATTCGTCCTCCGCCACGTTTTTGGAATCGCCCCCGAGCTTGTGGAAAAGCCGGTGGACCTTTTGCGGGTGTTGCTGCGCCGCCACTACCGTGGCCAAAGGATCCCGGTTGAGCTCGACGAACGGTTCATCCAGCTTTTGCGCACAAACCAGCTCTTTGTCGAATGGCCACTGGAAACCTTGCTGGGGGACCGGGAAGCCTTTTTCTCGTTTCTCCAGGAGCGCTGGCCCATCTTTCTGGACCGCGAGGCAACCGGGGGAGCATCTTACGTTCGCGAAAGAAAAAAGCCCTACGTTTTTTCCATTCCAGGGCCTGCTGAACTTCCCCTCAGCCACCATGACATCCGTGTCTACATCGACAACCTGTTCGCCGAAGGGTTGCTGCACTCCGTAACCCATGAGCATGCGGACACTTTTGTCAAAAGTTGGATGGGTATCGGTGTTCGTACCGCTCCCATGGAAGACAGGTCTCGTCGCCTGGCAAAACTCGTTGCGAACCTTGGAGAATCCATTCCACCAGGGAATGCCAAACACTCCGAATGGTTTCGCTTTGCCAGGGGGTGGGCGGAAATGATCTTCCTGGCGAACAACCAGGCGGAAGCCCTTTCCGAACCGGTTGCACAGCAAATACAGGACGTGCGGGCACAGGTGGATGGGTGTTTCGAAAACTGGCTCGTAAAGCGGTATGCCGGGCTGGTTAACCTCCCCCCGGTGCCTCCGGTCATGCTGCATCACCTTCCACGGTTTTTGGCCCGCAAAATGGTGGAAGATCGCGGGGCAAAGATCGCCCTGGTCGTTTTGGACGGCCTTGCCCTGGATCAATGGGTGGTGGTTCGGGAAACCCTTGCAGCCAAGCAACCCAGGCTTCGATTCCGGGAGCAGGCCGTGTTTGCCTGGGTTCCTTCGCTCACTTCCGTTTCACGCCAGGCCACCTTTGCCGGTAGGGCCCCTCTCTTTTTTCCGAACAGTATCCAGACGACGGACAAGGAAAAGGCTCTTTGGGTACAGTTCTGGACGGATCATGGTCTTGCTTCGAACGAGATCGTGTACCTCAAGGGTCTGGACGGCAGCAAGCTGGAAACCCTTTCCGAAATGCTTTCGCATCCCAAGGCAAGAATCGCGGGGTTGGTCGTGGACAAGGTCGATAAGATCATGCACGGTATGGAAATGGGTACGGCCGGGATGCACAACCAGGTGGGCCAGTGGGCAAAGCAACCGTACCTAAACGCCCTTTTCGATCTTCTCTTCGATCGAGGCTTTGGCATTTTCCTCACATCGGATCATGGAAACATCGAGGCGGAAGGTTGTGGCCGTCCCTCCGAAGGAGCTGTTGCCGACGTGCGAGGGGAACGGGTTCGCATCTATCCCGATTCGGTCCTTCGCGACAAGGTGAAGGAAGGCTTTCCCCATGCATGGGAATGGGGCAACGTGGGTCTTCCGGAGAATTTCCTTGCGCTGCTGGCACCGGCTCGACAGGCTTTTGTCCAAGAAAAGCAAAGAGTGGTATGCCACGGGGGAGCTTCGATCGAGGAGCTCATCGTTCCCTTGGTTCAAGTCGAGAGGAGCAGCGAATGACCAACCGAAACGATCGGATCGGGTTCAGCCAGCGGGTGCGCCTGGAATGGCTGGAACAAACAACCAACTTGGTTCTTGCAGGGAATGGGAAGGTTGCGATCCACAATGCTTTGCAGGAGCTGTTGAAAGACAAGGTGTCCGTGGGTGGACAGGCAAGGGGTTGTAATCGCGACAAGGTCATCAGCATCCTTCGAACCGTTTGGGTAACCCCGAGGAAAGACCTCGTTGCGTTGCGAGATGATGGCCTGAAATTCCTCTCCACCCAATCTTCGCAACTCAGTCCCCGTCAGCTGGGTTTGGCCGTTCACTGGGGGATGGCCATGGCGACGTACCCCTTTTGGATGGATGTAGCCACCCCAACTGGCCGTCTCCTAAGGCTTCAAGGCTCGGCTGCTGCGACGCAAGTCCAGCGAAGGGTCCGGGAGCAATACGGAGAGCGAGAAACTGTTTCCCGGGCAGTCCGCAGGGTGTTGCGTTCCTACTTGGACTGGGGTGTTCTTCAAAACACGTCTGAAAAGGGCGTGTACTCCGCTGGAACCACGATTGGCGTTGCGGATGCCGGATTGGTTGCCTGGTTGGTAGAAGCGTTTCTCCACGCCCATACCAATGCATCTGTTCCCCTGAAAGAGGTGATCGGAAGCCCAAGCTTCTTCCCGTTTCGAATCACATCCATCCACCCCCACATCCTCTTGGAAAAATCCTCCCGGCTCGAACTTTTCCACCATGGGTTGGACGACGACCTCATCCTGCTGAAAAAACCACATCCCCACTGAAACATCCATAAGGGGGCTCCTTTTTCTTTGGGGTCTTGATTCGAAAAGAGCCGCACTGGGGTGCGGCGGTCCCAGGGAAACCCAGGTAGCCACGGAATGGGACCTACGAACTTTGGGACCGCCGCAGCCCACTGCGGCTCATTAGGTCTGTGCTTGAAAACAGCCGCACTGGGGTGCGGCGGTCCCAAAAAGCCGGTGCTTGCTCGCCCTTGGTGGGTTTAGAAGAAGCGTTCCAACTCCTGCCATTCCTGCATATTCCACAACTCCGTGCCAAGCACATCCAGGC
>DAOPKN010000048.1:0-14245 GCA_035391225.1 Thermotogota bacterium | reverse complement strand
CGCCGCACCCCAGTGCGGCTTCTTTTCTTCTCACTTGACAATCCGAACCATCGAAGGTATAATGTGAGTAGGCTCATATGAGTAAACTCAATTTTGGGAGGGGTGGAAATGGTGGCACGACTCAGCAAGGAAAAGCAGCAGCAAGTGCGCGAGAAAATCCTGCAAGTTGCCTACCCCCTATTCATGGAGAAAGGCTTCGAGCAAACCCGCACCCGGGATATTTCGGAGGCCGCGGGTATCGCCGAGGGCACGCTGTTCAACTACTACCCCTCCAAGGAATCGTTGTTCCTCGAATGCATGGCCGACCACTACGACGCAAGCGAAACCCCTGCCGCTTTCTCCTCCGAACCAGGAGCCTCCGCGGTAGAGCAAGTCACCAGCTTCATCCTCCACCGTTTCCAGTCGTATTTTCTTTTGCCCCGTGGCGTACTCAAGGAAATGGCCTCGTTGATTCTGAAACTTTCGCGCAAAAAACCATCGGTGTTTCAGAAACTCCTGGCCGCGGATTTCAAGGCGGTGGGGGAGCTGGAAAAACTTCTGGAAACCCTGGTGGAAAAGAAGTTGCTTTTGCCCTGTGACACCGAACTGGCGGCATCCGTTCTGTTTTCCTTTGTGGTGTACGACTACCTGTCGTACCTCTACGTGAAGGATCAGACCAAGGAGCAAACGCTGCGTGTGATTCGCGAAAAGATCGCCTTTGCACTGGCCGGATGGCTTCCCCAAGAGTAAAAATCAAAAATCCACGCATCTTGGGACCGCCGCACCCCAGTGCGGCTGTTTGGAACCAGGTGATGAAAACCGTGCCGCACTGGGGTGCGGCGTACCCAAAAACCCGGTGCAACCAGGGGGGTTCCCATGGTTTCCCCCGTACACAAGAAAGGAGCGGTTCTCGTGAAAAAGAAACGGACATGGACCACGATGCTGGCTCTCAGCCTGCTGGTACTCGCAACCTTTGCCCTTCTCGGCTCGGAATGCGCATTCCTTAACCCCACTCTGACTATCGCTTTCCACGGTGACACCCCCACGACGCTTCAGTGCGACGAGGAGACATGCCTGTGTACCGTGGAAGTCCTCATCGAGTCGGACTACAAGCTCGGACCAGCCGAGTACTCCGACAAACGGGAGGGCGCAGGGGAAGCTGTTGCTTTAGATTCCCACACCCCATTGGGAGAAAGGGACTCCGAGGGAAGCAAGTACGTGTACGCGATGGTCATCACCATCACCCCCGGGGTGCACACCATCACCTTTTCCGCGGGATTCGAGGGCAAGACCTACGTCTCCTCGAACAAGCTGAGCTTCACGGTCACCTGCGAATGCCCGGGAAATTGCGAAGCGCAAGCCCGCCCCAAAATCAAGTGGAATCCACGGAATCCACCTCCTTCCAGCACCGACCAGGACCAGGTCGTACTGGACATTCTCGCCGACCGCCTGCTGCAAAACCTTCTCATCACCCGAAACCAGGTGCAGCAAACCATTCCTGCCGGGCAAGCCGTGTTGGATCCCAATGCCCCAGACCAGTACGCCTTCAACTACCAGCACACGCAGGATCTTGCCGAGGGCGAAAACCAGCTCCAGGTGAAAGGGCAAGATCCCGACGGGCAGTCCGACCCCATCGAACACGTGGTCCAGAAACAACTCCCGGGGCCTCCCTTGATCAACTGGGCGCAAGAACCTCCCACCCAGGTCACGAACTGCGTAGAAGGAACGTGCCAGGTCACCTTGCTCATTTCTTCGAGCCAACCACTCACCCAAATCACCTCCCAGGTGGACGAGGAGACTCCGCAGGTCCTGCAAAACCCCGAACCCAATGAACAGGGCTATTACCCCGTTACCGTAACGCTCCGCCGCGGTACAAACGGGGTTTCAATCACCGGGTCCAACGAAAACGGCACACCCTTAAACGGTCTTTCCTGCACCATCGAATGCGTGTGCCCGACATCCAACCCCACGATTGGGTGGGCGCAACAACCCCCCGAACAGGTCACGAACTGCGTGGGTGGAGTTTGCCAGGTGGACTTGCTGGTTTCGTCCGACCAGCTTCTGTCGCGGATCATCCTGCAAGTGAACCAGGAAGAACCCCAGACACTCGACTCTCCCCCGCCAGATGCCAACGGCGACTACCCCGTGCAAGCCACCCTGCAGCCGGGGGAAAACACCGTATCCATCACTGGGCATGCCCAAACGGAAGCGCCGGGAGCTGGCCCAACACGCAGCATGGACGGGGTATCCAACACCCTCACCTGCACCATCCTGTGCATGTGCGGTGCCCCTCCGGGCATGGAATTCGTGCTGGAGAAAACCGTGGGAACCGGCAACGTGCAGCAACCGGTGGACATCGCCCGGTCCACGGCGGATGGCCATGCAGTGGACGTTCTGAGCATCGTTCCCTCGTCCATGGTCCGCCAGATCTACTACGTGCCAATCGCAGGGGAAACGGTTCTGAAGACAGAAGATAACTTGGGTTCAGGTTGCGGATTCAACGGCGTTGCACCATGGGAACAGGGTGGAAACGTCGCGCAGGCCAACCTCTACGGGCTGATCTTCGACATCCTCGGCGCGATGACCAACCCCTTCAGCTTCAACAACAATTGGACAGCCGTTGCAGGTGCCATCTTCTTCGACTACGCGCAACGCTTCCTGTGGACACTGACCGCGCAGGCACTTCCGGGAGGTGCAAGGGACGGCGAGCAAAAGCAACTCGAGATGCGCGACCTGGATAACTGGGATGACGTTCCCACCACCATCCCCATGGATCCCCTCGCCATCGACATCACGCGCGTGCCAAACCAAGGTGCGCCCTCGGGAAGCGGCCAACGCGTACCGGGCATCGGGATTGCCGCGCTCAGCGACAACACCATCCAAACCTTCGATGCCGAAGGAAACGCCCAGGAATTGTTCACGGTTCCCACCGAAAACGGCAGCGTGCAATCCATCGACATCCTGGAAGTGGAGGGAACCTACTACGCGCTGATCACCACCATCAAAACGGACGAAAGCTCCTGGGTCGGCGTGTACGACCTGGACACCGGCGAATGCCAGGGCCAGTTCGAAGCCCACGCCGACGCGGGCCAAGCTTCCCGTGAGGGTGAAGTCGCCTTCCGCGCGGTTGCCGGCTCGGATGGCAAGATCTACGTCACCCACGAAGGCTTCGCTGGCGTGCAAGTCTGGCAAGTGGATACCGAGTAACCCCAAAACCCCAACAAAAAACCTGGCCCTTTTGCGGCCAGGTTTTTTCTTTCTGGGACCGCCGCAGCCCACTGCGGCTCTTTTTGCCTTGCGTACCGATTAACAGCCCCACTGGGGTGCGGCGGTCCCAAAGGACAATGTTACTTCCTCACCAACCACTCCCGTAGAACCCGCGCCACCCCTTCCATGGTCTGGGGCTTGACCAGGAAATCATCCATTCCGGCTTCCAGGCAGCGTTCCCGGGTTTGCTGGTCCGCGTAGGCAGTCCAGGCAATGATGGGAACTCTTTTTTCGCTGGCCTTTTCCCGCATGCGAATTTCCCCCGTAGCTTGCAGGCCATCCATGAAAGGCATGGAAATGTCCATGAAAACCAGGTTAACGGAATTGTTCCGAAAGAGTTCCAAGGCCTCTTCCCCGTTCCCAGCCTCCAAGATTTGCACACCAGGGACAAGATTTCCGAGAATCTTCTTGGCCAAAATCCGGCTGAACGTATCGTCTTCGGCGAGAAGAATGCAAGCGGAATCCCCGGGAACCAGGAATCCCTTGAGATCTTCAAAACCATCATCACCCTTGTCTCGAAGGGATTTCCCGCTCCATGGCACCGACAGTGTGAACCAGAACCGGCTACCCTTTCCCGGGGTGCTCTCCAGCGAAAGCGAGGAATCCATCAGGTTCAACAATCCGCTCACGATGGCCAATCCCAGTCCCGTTCCACCATACTTCCGGGTCGTCGAGCTGTCGCCCTGCTCGAACGAGTCGAAGATTGTTTTTGCCTGTTCCTCGGAAATCCCAATTCCTTCATCGACCACCTCGAAGGTCAACGTTGCTTGTTTTCTGGCACGATCTTTTCGCATGAGCGAAACCCGGAGAGATATCCACCCCTGCTGGGTAAACTTCACCGCGTTCCCCACCAGGTTGAGCAAAACCTGCTCCACGCGCATCTCGTCCAGTTCCAGAAGCCGGGGGATGTCCGGGTCGTATTCCAGCCGCAGCGAATTTCCCTTTTGTTCCGCCGCGCATTGCATCACTTGCACCACCCGCTCGCATAGAGGACGGAGTGCGGTTGGCACCTTGTGCAGGCGCATCTTTCCCGCCTCGATCTTGGAAAAATCCAAGATGTCTCCCACGACGTTCTCCAGGAATTTCGAAGCGAAAGAAATGTATTCCAGGTCGTGTTTCTGCTGTTCATCCAGGGAAGTTCGGGAAAGTTGCTCGCAAAAGCCAATGATACTGTTCAGCGGGGTACGGAGCTCGTGTGACATGGTGGATAGAAACCGGGACTTGGCAGCGGTTGCAGCCTCGGCAGCTTCCTTGGCCTTGCGCAGCTCTTGTTCCATGAGCTTGCGTTCGTGGATGTCGGTGGCGATTTCCAACCGCACCAACCGCCCGTCCACCCAGGGAATCGCACGGTCGCGGCACTCGTACCACCTTCCGTTCGCCAGGTTCTGGAATTCCCACTGGTACACCCCCGTGGCTTTTCCATCCGGAGTAACCAACTTGGAATTGGTGCAAAAGGGGCACGGCCCTTCCATGCCTTGTTGAATCACCTTCCAGCACTTCTCCCCGACCAGGTTCCTTCCCCATCGCTTCTTGATGGCCTCGTTCACGAAAAGAAGTTCGTAGGTCTGCATATCCGCGATGTACACCACGGCATCCATACTGTCCAGTGCAATGCGCAGCCTTTCGTTGGATTCTTTCAGCGAAAGTTCCGAGTTCTTCCTCTGCGTGATATCCACGAAGCTCCCGAACACGCACAGCGGGTCCCCCCCTTCGTCGCGAACAACACTGGTTGCGACTTCCAGGTCGAACAACGTTCCGTCGTTTCGCTTCGCACGCAGTTCCCCGCGCCAGCTTCCCTGCTGCTGCACGAGGCGAATCACCTCTTCGGCGCTTTCCTTCGCTTCCCAGAATTCCGCGGTAGACCTTCCCAACACTTGCTTCTCGTCGGTGTATCCCCACCATTGCAGGAAGATGGGGTTCACGTACGTGAGGTGCTGGGTCAGGTCTGCCAACGCCACGGCATTGTTCGAGGAAGCAATCGCCCACTGCTTGATGTACAGTTCCCTCTCGGCTTCCTTCTGGCGGGTGATATCCTGCACGAAGCCCACCGAGTGGACGGGAGCTCCCTCGAACGAAAACTCCGTGCGACAGATTTCCACCACCCACTTCAGGCCACCATCGGGCACTTGGACGCGATGCTGGATCTCGTAAGGGGTTCGTTCTTTCAAGGATTTTTCCCAAGCAAGGTGCACCTTTTCCCGGTCTGCAGGAAAAATGGCTGCAAGGAACGCTTCGTAGGAAGGTTGAAACTCCCTTGGATCCAATCCGAAAATTTCGAAAATAGTTTCGCTCCAATGCAAGCGGTTTTCCGGGTGGAAAAAATCCCATCTTCCGATCTTGGCAAGCTGCTGGATTTCCAAGAAGCTATCTTCCCGCGAAAAAAGCGAATCGTCGCGTCCGCGTGGGTCACCCACCACCAGACCACCACCTTTCGCAAATATGTCGCCCCTGTGGGAAGCAAGTGCTTCCCTCTTCTAATTGTATCACATCGAAGCATCCCACACGTGGTTTCCCGGGCCGTCCTTTCCGAGCTCTTGCAAAGCTCTCCAGGGAACACCGCACCCCAGTGCGCCTTCTTGTGGTACAATGGAGCCGGATACGCTGTTCATGGTCCATGCCAAAACTTCTTTCGAGGTGAATGCCATGCCCCTACATTTCGAAGACTACTGCCTGGAACAAGCGATACGAAATGCGCCTGGCTTCACGGGAACGCCTTCCGGGCCCATTCTCACCCAGCACGTGGAAAAAATCCAGGACTTGGACCTGCACGACAAGGGTGTGGAGACCATCGCCGGCATCCAACAGCTTCCCGGGCTGCTGAAGCTGGACATGTCGCAAAACCCCATCACCGACCTTTCCCCCTTGAAAAGCCTCGTCCTGCTCGAATCGCTGGATTTTTCCGCCAACCTTGTCACCGACATCGATGCTCTGGAAAACCTTCTTCGGTTACGCCACTTGAACGCCTCCGACAACCACATCTCGGACATCTCCCCGCTGCTCAAGGTTCCCAGCCTCTGCAGTGGGGCAAGGGTGGACCTGCGCGAAAACTTCCTGGACCTGTCCGAAGGCTCTCCGGAATGCAAAGATATCCAAGCCCTGCTCCAACGCGGGGTGCAGCTGCATTCCCTCCCGCAAAAACTTCCCTGAAACCCCAGCGTGCACAGCAGTCCAGTGCAGCAACCAGCGAAAGGAGAAGAAAAGGAAAAGGATTTCCCTTGCCCTGGCACTTTCCCTGCTGCTTTATCTACCAGTTTGCTTGTTTTCCCGACCCTTGGTCACGGGTGACCACATGGTGAAAATCACCAGCCTGCCGATTCAACAGGAGCTGGAGGAAATCTTTCTTGGGACCGCCGCACCCCAGTGCGGCTCGTTTGACTCTTGTGAAAAAGAGCCGCAGTGGGCTGCGGCGGTCCCAAAAGGCAAAGATCGTTTGGCGCAGAACCGCTCCCTTTTGCCAAGGGCTACGTATGCGTGGTAAAATGAAGAAATTTGAAGAAAAGCGAGGCGAACCATGAACGCAGCCATATTAAACGTGGGAACGGAACTGTTGCTGGGAGAAGTGGTGAACACCAACGCCACCTACCTTTCGCGCAAGTTGCAACAAGTGGGCATCAACGTGTTCTTCCACCTCACGGTGGGCGACAACCCCGGACGTTTGAAACAAACACTTGACTGGTTGTTCCAGAGCATGGACCTGGTGATCTGTACCGGCGGGCTGGGACCCACGCGCGACGACCTCACCAAGGAAGTGGTCGCGGAATACTTCGAGCTGCCACTGGAACTCCACGTGGAAAGCGAACGCTGGTTGCAGCAGTTCTTCGCGCAACGCCAACGCACCCCCTCGCCTTCCAACCGCAAGCAATGCTTCTTCCCCCGGGGTTCGACGATTTTCCCCAACCGCAATGGAACCGCACCTGGATGCGCCGTGGAAATGCCGGGGGAAAATGGCAAGCCATCCCGCATGGTCATCTTGCTTCCCGGTCCCCCCTACGAGCTCAAACCCATGTTCGAAGACTCTGTTTTCCCCTTCTTAGAATCCCGCTCTCCCTTTCGCCTCGCCACCCGCAACTTCTTTTTCACGGGTATCGGGGAAAGCACCCTCGCCACCGAGCTGGACGATCTCATTCAATCGCAAAAAGACGTGTCCATTGCCACCTACGTTTCCGGGGGCATGGTACGGCTACGGTTGGGCATTTTGCTTTCGCGCGGGGAAGACGAAACCCTGGCCTTCCACTCCATCGAAACGGTGATCCGGGAACGCTTCTCCTCCTACCTGGTGGGTGTTCTCTCCGAAGCGACCGTGGAAAGCGGGTTGGAACTCGAAACCCTGGTGGTGCACGGGCTGGTACAAAAGGGATGGACACTGTCAGTGGCAGAATCCTGCACCGGGGGCATGATCGTCGACCGGCTGGTTTCGCTTCCAGGAGTCTCCCGGGTGTTTCGGGGAGCGGTGGTTCCCTACCAGCTTCCGATGAAGCAAGCGCTGCTACAAGTCCCCGAGGAGCTTGTAAAATCCCACGGGCTCTACTCCCAGCAAGTCACGCTGGCCATGGCGCGAAACCTCCAAAAGCTCACGAAAAGCGAGGTTTGCTTGGCAACCAACGGGATTGCAGGCCCTTCCGGCGGCGAAAAAGACCACCCCGTGGGAACAATCCTGGTGGCGATTTGCTCCCCGAAAGGGGAAGTTTGCGAACGCTTCCAATTCTCCGGCGACCGTGCCACGGTACGCAAGCACGCCACCGTCGCCAGCTTCCAGATGCTCCGAAAACTCCTGGAAACCTAACCCAATTTTCCCCTGGGACCGCCGCACCCCAGTGCGGCTCGTTTGACCTTCGGGAAAAGATCCCCAGTTGGGCTACCCCGTCCCAGGCAAACCAAAAACCCTTTCCCTCTCCCCTTGCCCTTTGGGTATGCCGCACTTCAGTGCGGCTCGTTTGACCTTCGTGAAAAACAGCCGCAGTGGGCTGCAGCGGTCCCAAAAGGCAAAACCGGGGGCGGGGATCCCCTCCCCGGACAAACCCATCTGTCCTCCCTGGGACCGCCGCACCCCAGTGCGGCTCGTTTGACCTTCGTGAAAAACAGCCGCAGTGGGCTGCGGCGGTCCCAGGGAAAAAAGGGGGGACTTTTTTGTTATAATGCAAAGAGGTATAAAAAAATCCCATTCAAGGAGGCAATATGGATACGCCATCTTTGATCGAACGCAGTGCGGGTATCTTGCTCCATCCGACTTCACTTCCGGGCCCCTACGGTATCGGCGACCTGGGACCGGGTGCGTACGCCTGGGTGGATTTCTTGAAGAGCGCCAACCAGAAATGGTGGCAGTTCCTTCCGCTGGGGCCCACCGGCTACGCGGATTCCCCGTACCAGTGTTTTTCCGCATTCGCAGGCAACCCCTACCTGGTCAGCCCCGAGCTGTTGCACGAGGAGGGGTTGCTTTCCAGCGAGGAAGCCGCTCCCCCCACTTTCCCGGAAGACCACGTGGACTACGGACCCGTGATTTTCTACAAGGTGCAGCTGTTGACCCGCGCCTTCGAACGGTTCGAATCCGGCAACGCCCGGCAACTCCGCGAACCCTTCGCGCGCTTCTGCGAGGAACACAAGGACTGGCTGGAAGACTACGCGCTGTTCATGGCGCTCAAGGACGCGCATAACCTCGCAAGCTGGTTGACATGGGAAGAAGAGCTCGTGATGCGCCAACCACAAGCACTTGAAAAGGCACGCAACCAGTACGCGCAGGACATCCGCCGCCATCGTTTCTTCCAGTTTTTGTTCTTCCACCAATGGGAGAACCTCCGAAGCTATGCCCACGAGAACGGGGTTTCGCTCATCGGCGACATGCCCATCTTCATCTCCAGCGATTCGGCCGACATCTGGGCTTTCCCGCAGGGCTTTTTGGTGGACGAGCATCGCCATCCCACCTTCGTGGCAGGGGTTCCACCGGACTACTTCAGCAAGACGGGCCAACTCTGGGGAAACCCGCTGTACGACTGGGAACAGCACAAGAAAAACGGGTACAGCTGGTGGAAGAAACGGCTGAGCGCCACACTCAAGATGGTGGACCTGGTGCGCATCGACCACTTCCGCGGCTTCGAGGCCCACTGGGAAATCCCCGCGGGGAACCCCACGGCCGAACACGGCCGCTGGGTGAAGGGGCCTGGCACCGACCTGTTCGACAACCTGTTGGCGGGTATGGACAGCCTGCCCATCATTGCCGAAGACCTGGGGGTCATCACGCCAGAGGTGGACGCGCTGCGCCTGCGCTACAACTTCCCCGGCATGCGCGTGCTGCAATTTGCCTTCGGCGGGGGCGTGGAATCGCGCTTCCTCCCCCACAACTACGAGGAACAAAACACCATCGTGTACACCGGAACCCACGACAACGACACCAGCCGGGGGTTCTACGACAAAGCCTCCGAGTACGAGAAAGACTTCATGCGACGCTACATGGCGGTGAGCGGGCAAGACATCGCCTGGGACCTCATCCGCCTGGCACACGCTTCCGTCGCCAACCTGGCGGTAGCACCCTTGCAAGACGTTCTGAGCCTGGGAACGGAAGCCCGAATGAACCTACCCGGCGTGGTGGGAGGAAACTGGGGCTGGCGTTTCCATTCCTGGCAACTCGACGACTTCGTGACCGCCCGGCTGGCAGATCTCACGCAGCTCTACGGGCGCGCAAACCCCCAACCCGAGTGAAGGAGTGATTGTGACGTGGAAAGCCTGAACTTGAAAAAGCAATTCGGAATGTTCCCCATGCCCGTGGTCATTATCGGAACCCAAACGGATGGCAAGGTGGATTTCATGACTGCCGCCTGGGCCATCCAGCTGGAATACAACCCCCCCATGGTGGGCGTTGTACTGTCCAAGAACCACAAGACCTCCGAGAACATACGCGGCCACGGCTGGTTTAGCCTGAACATTCCCACGCGCGAACAAGTGAAGGAAACCGACTACGTGGGCATCGTTTCCGGAAGGGAAAAGAACAAGGCAGCCGTTTTCCCGGTGTTTTACGGTGAGCGAAAAGATGTGCCCATGATCGAGAACTGCGGACTTTCCATGGAATGTCGCCTGGTGCAAACGGTGGAAATCAGCGGTGATCCTTTTTTCATCGGAAAGATCGAGGGAATGTACTCCGCTCCCCACTTCCTCACCGATGGAAAACCCGACTTCGCGAAGTTCCAACCCTTCGTTTTCTCCACAGCGGAGGGCTCCTACTGGTCACTGGGAGAGAACATCGGCAAGGCCTGGAAGATCGGGCTGGATTACAAAAAGTAAAAAAGGGGCCCACGGGCCCCTTTTTTTATTGTCCCGTCAACCCCGACCGGATCTTGCGGAAAAAGGCCGCCACGAACAGCAGCGTGGTGAGCGTCACCCATAGCAGTTGCATCCCCAAGTTCCCCCAGCTCTGGTTTTGCAACAAGATGTCTTTGAGCGCCTGGAAAATCCAGTACGTTGGCGCCCAGTAGAACACCCATAGCCGCGAGGAAGGCAAAAACAAACAGAACATCACCGGCATCACCAGCACGAGCATCGAGATTTTCAGGTTGGCAATCCCGTTGAGCTGGTTCTTGCTGGTGGCCCCGATGAAAAGCCCCGTCAAGATTCCCATTCCCGAGCCGAACAATGTTGTCGCCAGAACCATCCATGGGTTGAGCCCCGTGATACCCAAAATCCAAAGTCCCACGAAGGTATGGATGATGGGAAAAACCAGGCCCATCAGCGAGCGCCCCACGAAGTATTCCAGGTGACTGAGGGGTGTCACGTTCAGCGCCGGCAGTGTCCCGCTCTCCTTTTCCTCGATGATGTTAAACCCGATCACCATTCCTCCCAGCAGGAAAGACATCATCACGACCATAACCATACCGAAAAGGAGCAGCAGGGGCATACGGTTTCCCAGGTCAACCTCGGAAAACGTCAGTAATTGCTGCGGGGGTCTCAGGAAATCATTGACCACCATCTGCGACAGTTCCACCAGCTCCATGCCCTCGTTTCCCTGCGCAAGAACCTCAAGCCCTGCACCCGGGGCGGTCCCCTCCGCGATGCCCAAAAGATCATCGGGCATTCGTACCCTTGCTTCCAACGCTCCACGATCGCGAAACGTTTCCACCTTCCCGAAACCTTGCAGGTGGGCCACCAACTCCGGCGAAGCCTGCGACGACACCACGCCAAACTCCATGGAAACCGCCTGCACATCCGGGATGAACAGCCGCACCAAGATGGCCAAAAGAACCGGTGCGAACAGCATGTACATCACGATCTTGTCGCGGAAGTTGCTGAGCAAGTCGCGCTTGAAAATCTGTGCAACACGTTTGATCGACATCACACTCCCCCCTTCACGCCCTGCGCAGCCTGCGCGAGAACAACCACACACCCAGGGCGAAAGCCACGCAACCGTACAGCAGGTTCAACCACAGCGAAGCCGGGGAAAACGTTCCCAACACCCCCGGGAACAAGATATCCCGAAGCCCGAACAACAACGACCAGGTGGGCAACACGCGCACGTACCAGGGGCTGAACGTGGGAAGAAAGTAGGAAAACGAGGGCAACAGCAGCACCAGGTTGAGTCCCAGCAGCACGAACATCGCTTGCGAAAAGGTGTCGTAGAAACACGATACGATCAGCGCGATGGACGTGGTGAAAAAGCTACCCACCGCGATGGCCAACAGAAGGTGGAAGTAGTTGATCGACCACCCCACCACCAGCGGCGTGAGAATCATCGTGAACAGGAAACCCAGCAATACCAGGTACAGTGCCTTTGCGCCGAAGTACTCCGCCAGCCCCGCGGGAGAAACCGTGTAGGCGGAGAACGTTCGCTCGGACTTGTCGATGAACACCATGGCGAACAGGAAAATCATGCCCAGCATCACCGCCTCCGAAAGGATGAACACCGGTAATGCCCACTCGTTGGCGGGAAGGGGCTCGGACACCTCGTTTCCGGATGCTCCCTCGCCCACCACCTGGATGGGCACGTTTCCCGTCCCCGCAAAGCCAAAACCCTCCAGGATGGATAACTTGAGCAGGTTGCGTGTTCCCTCGTTCTCGTATCCCTGGAACACCAACTTGAAGTGGGGGGATAGAAAGGGCCCCGAAGCCTCGATGCCTATGCTGTTGGTATCCTTCTTCATCAGCGCACACATCTGCTCGAAGTCATCCATCACGTGTAGGCGCTCGTGGTCCTCCGTGGGAGTAAAAAAAGGCAATTTCCCCAGCACATTGTTGAGGTAATACACGTCCGGCTCGGAGTTTAGCCCCGTGGGCAGCAGGAACTTCACCGCGACGAAGTAAAACAGTGCGACCCCCACGATGAGTGCGGGGTAATAACTCCTCCACCCCACCTTGGTTTCCCGCAGCAAGTTTGCCAAAAGCCTTCTCCACATGGTTAACTCAACCCCCTCCCGGTCAACCGGATGAAAATATCCTCCAGCGTGGCTTCCTGCGTGTGAATGGTTTCCACGCTTCCCCCCTGCAACACCTGCTGGAACTGCTGGATATCCTTGCTTTCCGTGAGCGAAAAGGATTGGGTTTGCAGCGAACCGTTGTTGCGCATCTCCACCCGCACGGTCTTCTCCCCGTAGCGCAGCTTGAGGTTGCGCGGCGAATCGATAGTGCTGATTTCCCCCGCGTTGATAAACGCCACGCGGTCGCACAGCTCCTCCGCAACGTGCATGTTGTGCGTGGTCAAGAACACCGTGATACCCTCGTCACGCGCCTTTTGGCGAATCACTTCCTTGATACGCGCGGAGGTGGTGGGGTCAAGCCCGGACACCGGCTCGTCCAGGAACCAGATGCTCGGGCGGTTCAACAGCGAGCGCGCGAACACCAGCCTCTGCTGCATCCCCTTGGAATACTGTCCTGCCTTCTTCCCCGCCGCGTCCTCCAGCCCCACCATGCGCAACAATTCCATGGGGTCTGCCTTCTGACCATCGTAGAGAGCGGCAAAAAATTTCAGGTTCTCCAACCCCGTGAGCTTGGCATAGAGGTTGGGTTGTTCGAACGAAACCCCGATCTTGTTGAAAAAGGAGGGTTTGGGATGGCGCAAGTCCGTGCCATTCACGCGAGCTTCACCCTTCTGCAAGGGAAGAAGCCCCGTGAGAATTTTCTGCGTGGTCGATTTGCCCGCGCCGTTTGGCCCCAGGAAGCCAAAAATCTCCCCCTTCTGGATTTCGAACGAAACGCCTTTCACCGCGTAGTTTTCGTCCCGCGCGTAACTGTGGTACAGATCCTTTACCCGTATCATTCTCCCGATCCCCTCCTCTTGAGTCCGTTTTCGAACAAGTCAAACAGGCTATGGAACAATTTCTCCGCTTCCCGTTCGTTGTATTCCCCGTGTTTTTCGATCATGTATTCCCCGGTCGCCAGCATACAAGCGGTAAGCAGCTTGGAAACCAACTCGATGTCCAAGTCCCCTTTCACTTCCCCCTGCTGGATAGCCCGGGCCAGCAAGGGCTGGAAAAACGAATCGCTGCTCGACCCGTAACGTTGCAACACTTCCTCCTCCACCTGGCGGTCGTCGAGCATGCGGTTCGCGATAAGCGCGTAACGGGGCTTGGTGCGTGCCAACTCCAGTGCGGTTTGTAACACCAACCCGAGCACCTCGAAGAAACTGGCGTGCGAAGCGTCTCTCGCTGTCTTCTGCACCAACTTCAATTTTTCCTGGGCAATGCGATCCAGCAAAAAAAAGTACAAATCCCTCTTGTCCGCGAAGTACTGGTACAAGCTTCCCTTGGAAATCCCGGCGGCTTTCACGATGCGGTTCAAGCTCGCCGCATTGTAGGAATTCTCGGAAAACTCATCCATCGCCGCATCGATGATCCGCTTCTTCTTCTCCTCGGGCAAATTCTCAAACGTCGGAAACGGCAAAGCATTCCCCTCCTTTCTTGGTGTATGACCACATGGTCATATGACCAACTGGTCATATGATACCACAAGAAACCCCTTGGTGTCAAATCCCCTGGGACCCTGGGACCGCCGCACCCCAGTGCGGCTCTTTTTGCCCCCTGGG
>DAOPKN010000047.1:13221-14565 GCA_035391225.1 Thermotogota bacterium | reverse complement strand
TGGTCATACACGTAGGAATCTATGTTCTGGAACTCGTCGAAGATTTGGACGATCTTGATATCCTGGGTAACCGCGAGCTGAGAAGGGAAACTACTTACAGCTTCCCACATCAACCCCCATTCATTCCGTTCGCGGAAACGCTGGAGAGAACCCCACTTGGAGTGCAAAACGGGGAAAGGGCGGAGGGTTTCTTCCAGTTCCTGGAAATCAAGTGGGGATGCCGCCAGTTCCTTTTTTCTTTCCACGAAAGAAACGTATTGCTTGGCAAAGATGGTGAAAAAAGACATGGAAAAGTCCGCGAGGTTGGTTTTCAAATCCTTAATGGTGAGGAAAAAGGGAACCACACCCCCAGCTGCATCGCTCCAGAGGATATTGAACAATCGTTGCAGAAAAGCGGTTTTCCCCTTCTTGCGGCGTGCGAGCAGAGCTTGACTTTGGGCAAAGTCCCTTTTCAGGTAGTCGTACCAATCGCCGAGGAAGTAGTCGAATTCCTTCTTTCTGCCAACGAACAGGTCGGTATTTCCAATCTGTTCCGGAAGGGCGAAGGTGATTTTTTCGGGCAGACGAAACATACCATCACCGCTTTTTCTCAGGGATACGACAAGTATAGCACAAAAAAAAGCTCCCTAAGACGCAGGAATTTTCTTGGATCTTTGCAGCGCCTTGCGGCCGTTTGGAACTGTTTTTGAAGAGCAAGGGAGCCGCACTGGGGTGCGGCGTACCCAAAAGGCGAAAAGGAAATCGGCTTGGTTTGGCCGTTTTCCTGGGACCGCCGCAGCCCACTGCGGCTGTTTTAACTGGGAAGCGAAAAGATAAAGAGCCGCACTGGGGTGTGGCGGTCCCAAGGGTCAGGGGGTTTTCCTTTGGTTGGCGCTGCTCCAGGGCCACTGCTCGGGGTTTTGGACCAACCCGGCGTTTACCGGGTTCATGAGGATGTATTCTTTCGCTTTCTGGTAGTGACGTTCGCCCCGGATGTAGCGGTCGAAGTATTCTCGCCACCACACGGGTTCCGCGGTGGAATTCCCTTCTCCCTGGGTTTCGGGGTGGCTTGCTCGAAATTTGTTGATGAAACGGGCGGTGTAGTTTTTCCAGGATAGGACGATCTTTCCCAGTGGAATTCCCTCGAAAGGCTCGATCAGCACGTGGCAGTGGTTTGGCATCACTACCCATTCCAGGAGGTGGTAGCGCTGGCCGTCGAAATGGAACCAGGTTTTTTCGATAACTTGGGCCACTTGGGGGTGTTTCAGGATGCAGCTTCCGTAGCCCGCGTCCAGGTAGGTTTGGATTTTTTCGAGGAGAGAGAGTTTGCGCTTTTCTTCGGAGAGGGGTAATGCCTCGGCTTCT
>DAOPKN010000047.1:3117-13121 GCA_035391225.1 Thermotogota bacterium | reverse complement strand
CGGGATGGTTTTCCGAACGAGGTGACGAGGAGTTGCGAGCGGGCTCGGGTGGCGGCTACGTAGAGGAGGGAGCGTTCTACGCGTTCCAGGTCGTTGCGGCGGATGGGGTCGGTGGCTTGGGCGAGAACGGAATCCAGGGGGATCACGGTGTCGTTCGCCGAGGCGATGAGTACGACTTCGAATTCCAGGCCTTTCACGCGGTGCATGGTCGCTATCCGGATGCATTCGCGCGAGCGGTCTTCGGCGGCGCTTTGCTTGATCTCGAAGGTTTCCAGGCCCCTCTTCCGGAAGGCTTCCTTGTATTCTCTCAGGATCGCGTTCGTGCGTGCTACCAGGCAGATGTCGCGGATGTCCGTGCCTTTTTCTTGCTGCTCTTTCACAACGCTGACAATGAATTCCAGCTCTTCTTGTTGCGTGGGGAAGTTTTCCAGCTGCGGTTGGGGGCCGGAAAACAGTGAGCGGTAGCCCTTGCCGTCGTCCACCCCGTCGTCCAGGTCGTCGAACTCTTCGCCTTGTAGGATGCGCATCGCCCAGTCCCGGGTTTGCTCCGGGGTGCGGTAGTTCAGCTTCAGGATGCTGCTGCGTCCCTGGATGTGGATTCCGCATTGTTTCAGCGATACTTTGCGCTCGTAAATGCGCTGGTGCGCGTCTCCCACGATGAATAGGTCGTTGGGTCCCTGGTCGCCGGCAATCTCGCGCAGCAACCGGTAGGGTTGGGGTCCCAGGTCTTGGCCCTCGTCCACGATCACCGAGCGTATGGACAGCGCGTTGCGGTTCTCCGCAATCAGCGCCCGCACGTCCATCATCAGCCAGCCGATGTCCCTCGCCCTTTTCTCTTCCATGTACCCCCGGTAGGCTTCCACCACGTTCCACACCTTCTTGCGGTCGGAGCGGTACATCGCGTTGCCCCTTCCGGTGCGCGGCACACGCAGGTATTGCTCCAGGGTGGTCACGTCGTTTGCCAAAATCACTTGTTCCCATTCTTGCTGGAAAAAATCGCCGTCCAGTTCCAGTGGTTCCCCCGCGCGGCCAATCGCCTCGTCCCAGGCATCTGCAAGCTTGGCGTTGGAATACTCGGGGTAGTAATCGTACCCAAACCGCTTGGCGAATTGCAGCGCCCAGCGATCGATGTTCACCACTTCGATGCGCGAGAACACGTCGGGCGGGCAGATGCGTTTGAGGTTGCTTTCGATGTCTTGGGCCAGGTTGCGGGTGAACGTGGTAAACAGGATGCGGTCGCTGGGGCGGGTGAACACGTTTTGTGCCAGCCAGCGCGCGCGGTGCATCGCCACCACGGTCTTTCCCGTGCCCGCTCCTCCCAGCACCCGCGCCGGGCCGCTGAAATCCCGTTCCACCACCTTGCGCTGCGAGCGGTGCAGGAAAACACGCCACTTCTCCATGGGGGCCGACAGCATGTCTTGCAATTCTTGCTCTTTCTCGGGGTCCACGAGCATGAATTGTTGCAACGTGCCGGGCTTGGACAGCGCGCTTTCGAAATCTTCCGGGTCCACCTCACTGGAAATGGGTTCTTCCCCGGAAAAGAGTTCCTGGATCACGGTGTCCACGCTTTCGCCGGAAGCGATGAATTTCAACGCTTCGTAGGCTTCCTGCGGCAACTCGCTTTTTCGCGCGTCCAATTGCCTCTCGTGCGCCAGCCCCTTCACCATCTCCACCAGGTCTTCGGGAACCCCCATCTGTTGGAGCTTGCTGGAGCTGATGGCGCCAAACAGCCCTTGGGGTTCGGCGGAAGGCGGTAGCGTTTGCTGGCCTTGCACCACGTCGAAAACTTGCAGCGTGCCGGTGAGGCGGTTGACCTCGCATCGCTTGCGCAACGCCCAGTCGTATGCCTTGTCGTGCACGTCCACCCACAACAGCAGGAACACCCGCCCTCTCCCCGCGTGGTGCACGATGCCCCGGTAGTCCTGGTCGATGCGCACCGACTTGAGGTTCTTGTCTTGCGCCGTTTCGATGGGCTCGTAGTGGATCCCCGGGGATCGGGGGTTCTGCTGGAACTTGCTGATGAAATCCGCCACTTTCTTCTGCTCGTTCTTGGGAATGTTGGCGTATGCCGTTAGGAAATCGTGTGAAATGGCTACCTGTACGTCGTTGGTCAAGATGAATTCCCCTCCTTCTTCTTTTTGGGAGCGCCGCAGCCCACTGCGGCTGTCTGGAACTGCGAAACGAAGAGCTAAAGAGCCGCACTGGGGTGCGGCGGTCCCAGTTGGAACGAGAAACTAAAGAGCGCTTCCCGGGTGTGGATTGGGCTTGACATTTGGGACCGCCGCAGCCCACTGCGGCTGTCTGGAACTACGAAACGAAAAACTAAAGAAGCCGCACTGGGGTGCGGCGTACCCAGTAGGAACGAAAAACTAAAGAGCCGCACTGGGGTGCGGCGGTCCCAGTTGGAACGAAAAACTAAAGGGCGGCTCCCGGGTGTGGATTGGGCTTGACATTTGGGAGCGCCGCAGCCCACTGGGGCTGTCTGGAACTGCGGAACGAAGAGCTAAAGAGCCGCACTGGGGTGCGGCGTACCCAGTAGGAACGAAAAACTAAAGAGCCGCACTGGGGTGCGGCGGTCCCAGTTGGGGTGGGCTTGCTTTATTCTGGGTGGAGGACTTGCCAGCCGTTTTGGGCGAAATGCTGGGCGAAACTTTGTTGGTCGGGGCGCAGCAGGATGGTTTTTTGGGTTTGCCAGGCGAGTTCTGCTTCTCCAATCACCGCGCCGTTTGGTCCAAGCAACTCGAATCCCACCACATCAGGGGGTGCCATGCCCCGAGAGCGGAGTTGGCGGGCGTAGGCTATCGTTTTCGTGTCGTCGAGCATGTCTGCAAACGCTTGTTCCCAGCCATCGCTCCGAGAGGGCTTTTCCAGGGGCGGGGATGCGGGTTCCAGGAAGGTGTATAAGCCGTCACGCTCGCCGGTTTGCGTCACGAACCGCGCACCGGGTTGGAACTGGTAGAAGTTGAACGCCCGTAGGAAACCGTTCCACTCTTTTTGGAAAAGGGGCTCGCTTCGGGCAGCGTCGCTGTCATCCAGCGTGAAGCGTACCTGTGCACGGTAGTTGGCTACGTCTTGCTTGGCCAAAAGGAACGCTTGCTTCACCATGCCCAGCCCGGAGAGGTGTTCGCCCGAGAATACTTTTCCTTGCAACGTGGACTGCCCCATCGCGTACACGAACCCCAGGCGCTGGAATTCCTTTTGCAGTTCGGGGCGTGCCAGCAGTTCCAGCAGGAGTTCCAGCGAGGTGCGGCCTTTCGGGTGCAGCGTGAACCCACCGAAGGTTTCCACCATCCGGTTTCGCATTTTTTGGAAGTTCACCGGGTCGGGGAAAGTGGAAGGATCCAGCAAGTCGCTGAAATAGCCATCCCGGGCGTGGAAAACGTGCTCCACGTCCAACCAGCTGATGGACCACGCCAAAATGTGGCCTCCCCGCACGATGGCCATGCGCTGCGCGATGTCTTCGCCCACGCGGTCGCGGTGGAACGAGAATCCGTCGGTGAACACCGCGATGGGTTTGAGCGCGTTCTGCAGTCCCTCTTCCCAGGGAGATACCAGGAAATCCGCGCGCGAGGGCACCTCCACCCCCTGCAACCTGCCCAGCTCCACCTGTTGGCCTACGAAGTAACGGTGCTCGTTCACCTTGAGCGCGAACCCCTTGCGCCCCTCCCGGAACGCCGGCTGCAGCTTCACCCCAATGCCGGGAAGCGACGCTTGCTCCAGCGCCTGGAGGAACTTGCGTTCCAGTTCGCTGTCGAACAAGAGGTCCAGCTCGATGTCGTCGATGGTTCCGATGGATACCAGCTTGCCCCGGTGCTTCATCACCCCGTTGAGGATCTTCACCGCGAGCGAGCGCGAAATCGAACGCAACTTGTGTCCCAGGCGGTAGGCGTACAGGCAGCGGTAGCAACCGTCCTTGTTGGGGTCACTCGCGCACGGGCACGACACCATCACGTCCAGCGCTTTCTGCAACAGCTCGAACATCGTGTCCGGGTCGCGGGACAGATGCTTGAGGTAGCCCGTGCCCCCCGGCACCGAGTCGAAAATCACCAGCGCGTTGCGGCGGTATTCCCCTCCTGGCACCGGGTCGTGCGTGAACGTGGCTTTCAAGTGGTCCACGCTGCCGAAGTATTCCTTGAGCCCCAGCATCACCGCGGCGCTGAACGATTGCAGCACCGCTTCGTCCGCCGCGTTGGACGTGGACGGTACCAGGATGCGCAGGATCTCCGAGGAAAACTCGCGGAAAAGGTACACGGTCTGGAGAAACTTGGACGGGTCCTTCTCGTTGTGCGCTTGGCAAGAGTAGTAATGGCGAAATTTCCCCTTGCGGGTTTCGGGCTCGTGTTGCACCTTGCCGCAGAAACGGCACACCGAGAAACCCGTGCGCACTTTTTCCTCCCCCGCCACCAGTAGGGGCTCGCCGGTGGGGGAGAGCCCGCCGAAGTTGATTTCCCGCAGCGTGGCCTTGCGCACGAACTCGAAACCGAACGGCTGGTCGTCGTCCTCCACGCGGTACGCCGCCTCCACGTCGTTGCGCACGTCCATGTCCACGTACAGGGTCCGCAGGAAGTTCGCCTGCTGGCGGTCGTCGCTCTCGTCGCCGCTGCGGCTCTTCACGTCCTCTTCCGTGGCGTACACCTGCCGCATGCGCAGCAAGTTCCGCACCTGCCCCGCGTCCGCCCACGCGCGCGAACCGCAATGCGGGCAGCTCGCGGGGGAAGTTACCTCGCTGGAAAGCTGCGCGTGGGAACAGTCCGGGCACAATCTCCAGGCCTCCGCCTTGGACACCTTGAGGTCCACCTGGTCGATGCGCATCTTGCGCCCCGTGGAGTAGAAGGTGTTGTCCGGCGCGAACTCGTGGATGGCGGACGCCGCGGGGCGGGTGTACTCGTACACCTGCTTCAAAAGCGGTTTCCAGCCACCGGGTGCCGGTTCTTCCTCGCTTTGGTCCTTCGCGTTGCGGTAGATGATGGCCTTGAGCGAGATGCCCGCTTCCGGGAACGCGTAGTTGGGCAACAACCCCTCGTCGGAGAGGAAGTTGAACACGTTCTTGGTGTCGATGGTTTTCACCACGCGGTCCATCGCCTGCTTTTCGCTGTGCAACTCTTGCAGGTGCTTCTCGTTGGACGAGTCGTGCGGTTTCCCTTCCTCCTGCGCGATGAGCTTGACCAGGTCGCGCACGTCCCGGGCGATGGAATCGCGCTCGTGCTTGATGTTCCGGAAAGCGTCCAGCATGGGGGTGGCCAGCTCGGCGGAACGCAACTTGTCCACCGTTTCACCATCCAGCTCGTCGGAGAACAGCTCCACGAACTCCTCGAGCAGCCGCTGCCGGTTGGACGCGATGAACGCCAGCAAGTTGTGGGGAAACACGCCCGAATGGGGCTTTTCCACGTGGCGCATGCACCGCGAAATGTTGGGAGGAATCGCCACCTGCCCCCCCGCCTTGATCCAGCTGTCCAGGCAAAACGCCAAGAACTGGCGCAGCAACACCGCGGGCGCGTTGAGGAAAATGCCCGGGGGCGTGACCGAGCCCGCCACCATCTCCGAGGGCTGGGCGAAAAAGTACTGGTCGTGGGGTTGCATCGACACCGCCACCGCGCTCAACGCGTTGCCATCCCTGCGTCCCGGGCGCCCGATGCGTTGCAGGTACTGCGCGCGCGAAGGCGGCACCTGGCACAGCAACACCGACGAAAGGTCGCCGATGTCGATGCCCAGTTCCAGCGTGGGGGTGCACGAGAGCAAGTTCACGTCCCAGGCGCGCCGCTTGTCCCGGGGTTTCTTGAACGAGGATTCGATGGCTTCCCGGCGCGCGCGGTCCACCAGCCCGGTGTGCTCCGCCGCCACCACCCGGCTCACCTCGCCGTTGGCATACAACCGCCCGAAGAAACTGTCGCCGGACGGCTTGCGCTCGTACACACCGTCGCACGCCGCGTGGAAACAGGGCACCCCAAGCCAACCCTCCAGCTCGGACGCCTCCACCGAGAGCCAGTGCCCGCAACGGTTGCATTGCACCTGCTCCACCGCGCGCGAAACCACCATGCGCTCTGGGGCAAGCCCGCACGCCTTACCCGGCCCTTTTTTGAGCTGCACGGAACGCAACGCCCCCACCCGCACCATCTCCTCGATAAACAGCTGCACCGCCAGCGAAACCGACTCCCCCGAGAGCGCTTGCTCCCCGCGGAAAAGGGGCCCGAGCACCTTGCGCGCGAAACGCATCGTCCAGGAATTTTGCGACAAGCTTTCCAAGTTGGCGTGGCCTTTGCCCCACCGTTCGTGCTCCAGGAAACGGGGCACCATGCGCGAACGGGCCAACCCCGGCATCCACTTCAAGAAATCGTTGGAAAGGCGGTAGGAATCCCCCCCCTCCTCCACGAAGGACAGCAACTGGTCGTCGAGGATGCCCCCGCCGTTTTTCATGTGGGTGAAAAACCCCCGCCCAAAGCGTTCCAGCGCGTGCTTGTCGAGGTTGCGCAGCTCGCCCGCCTCGTTTGCAATCCGCTCCAGCAACCGGGGAAGCGCATCGAGCCAGGCGCCGGCCGGCAACCAGGCGATGGACGCCCCCGACTTTTCCAGCGTGCGCCCCACGCGGCAGCGGAAACCGTACTCGTAGAGCGCCTCGAGCTTGAGCCGCAACCCGATATCCCGTTCCAGTTGCTGCACTTTCTCGGTGTTCGCCGGCAACCGGTCTTTGCTCACCAGGTGCTCGTACACCCCTTTCCAGGTCATGTTCGGCGCGATAAACGTGGCGATGAAATCTTCCTTTTGCAGCTGCCCTTTCCAGAAGGCCACCAACCCGTCGGCGAAACCCGGGAGCGACAACCCCTCGCCGCCAAAACCCGCGAAACGCTGCATCGCCAGGCGCAGGTTGAACCGCCAGGTACGCGCGTTGAAAAAGCCCGCGCGGTGCGAGGCGTCCTGCACCGAGTCGGAGAATGCCAGCAGCTTCTTGTCGTCGTTGAACCCCGAGGCGTACAGCTCCGAGATGCCCGCGCTGATGAGCGTGGCATTTTGCGCCCCCACCAGCGACATACCCCCCTCGCTGCCACACACCGGGCAGGTGGTGTTCACGTGCCCGTCCTTCTTCGAAAGGTTGGGATAATGCGCGCGCACCCGCACCGTGTTCGTGCTGCCGCAGCTCGAACACACCTTCTTCTCGCCCAGCTTGGAACACTCCTTGCACAGGTACGACAACTCCTCGCCGGGTTTCTCCGCGTAGCCCTCGTCCACCGGGAACAGGAACACCACGTGCGAGCTCCCCGAGAAGAAATCCTGGTAGAACGTGCGCAGCTCTTTGATGGCGGTGGCGCCCCTCTCGTCCACGGTGGCCACCCACCCGGTGGCACCGCAATCGCGGCAATTCACCACCGGCAAGCAGTGTTTCAGGGTTTCTTCGGGCACATCATCCGACACCAGCAGCAGGGGCGCCTTCTCGTCCACGGTGGCGACCATGCGGCGCATCTCCCGGAACCATGGCTGCACGTGCACCTCCAGCACCCGCGAAAGCGACACCAGCGCGAGCAGCGATTCGGCGAGCATCCCCAACTGCTGCTCGGAAAAGTTGTCCAGCACGCGGTTGCGCAGCTTGAGCGTGTCGCACACCTCGGCCAGCGGGCGAAACGCGCTTCCCACAGCGCGCACCAGCTCGTGGAACCAGGAATGCGCGCGCAGCTCTTCTTCCAGCGGCAGCTGCTCCTCGCCCTTGAACCAGGCAAAGCGCGCGAGCCCCAGGAAGCCCTTGCTATCGCCCGACTGCGCCAGCTCGCCGAGCTGGTCGAGCTGCGCGGGCGACGGCAGCCCGGTGAAACGCACGGGCAACCCGGAAACGTACTCGCTGGGCGACACCCGCTGCTCGGTCACCAGCGCATCCGGGTCGAAGGGCTCCGCGAAGACCTGGGTGGCGAAACGCAGCATCTTTCCGGTGTCCTGCTCCGAGCCCATGGTGGCGGAGGTGCCCACGCAGCACAGGTGGGCGGCAGGCACCTCGAGTCGACTCTTCAACCGGCGCAACAGGCACGCCAGGTCGGTACCCTGTGCGCCGTCGTAGGTGTGGAACTCGTCGCACACCACGAAACGCAGCGTGTCGGGGTCGTTGCGCGTCCAAAGCGCACGGTCGCCGGGGCGGGCCAGCAGGTAGTCGAGCATCTTGTAGTTGGTGAGCAGGATGTCCGGTGGGTTGTTGCGAATGGTTTCCCGGTCGGTGAGGATGTGCTCGCGCGACATACAGCGGGAAGGCACTTTCTCGCGGTCGCCTACGTACATCCCGGCGCTGACGTTGGAACGCAGCAAGGGGCTGTCGTAGACCAGTCGGGCGATGCGTGCCGCCTGGTCGGTGGCGAGCGCGTTCATGGGGTAGAGCACGATGGCCTTGATGCCCGGCTGGGCGCGGTGGCGGTAGCAGTATTCCAAGATGGGGTAGAGGAAACACTCGGTTTTGCCCGAGCCGGTGCCCGTGGCGACGAGGGTGGACCGGGGCTGCTCGCCGCACAGCCGGTCGAACGCCTTCTGCTGGTGGGCGTAGGGGGCAAACGAAAGGGGCAATGCCTCGAACCAGGGGTTGTTGTCGCTTCCCGGCTGGAAGGGCAGTTTCATCGCCACGAACGGCCCCCGGAACAGCTGGTCACCTTCCAGGAACGCGTCGATGGAATGGCGGAAAACGGGGTTGGACACCGGGAAGGTGGTGCGGATGTACTCCTTGAGCCCCAGCGTGAGCTGGCGGGCGAGCACCGAGGGAATCATGCGCCCTCTCCCTGGGCAAGGCGCTCGGAGAATACCTTCCACGCGATGCGGTAGTCCGAAACCCGGTCAGCGGGAAGGAAAGGTGCGGTGTAGGTGATGGTGCGCTCCACGGCTCCGCCGGGAAGCGTGTCGTCGAGAAACGTCTTCGAACAGCTTTGCCCGGGGGGAAGGTCTTGCACCGCCTCCCACTCCTTGCGCGATTCCAGCCCCACGCCCACCAGTCCCTTGCTGTTCGTCCACACGATGCGCCCGCTGGCGTCGTAGAAGGTGTCCCGTTCGTACTGCTGCATCACCGGGAACTGGATGCGGTAGATGGTTTCCAGCTCGTCGAGTGTGAGCCCGAGCGCCATCGCCACCAGCACGTCGATTTCGAGCAGCGCCTGGCGTCGTTCGTAGTCGCTGCGCAGCGCGACGTTGCGCTGCCAGTGGTGGGTGAGAGCGGAGAAGAAAGCGGGGTTCAGACGCGGGTCGTTGCTGGTCCAGCGCTCGGAGCGGAAAGCAGGGTCGAACTGGCTCTGCCAGAGCTCGGCGTAGTGGGTGGTGAGGCAGTTGAGGGAGAGGGTGCGCAAGGAAAGGGGTTCCGCAAAAGGTGTGGAAGAAAAGGAGAAAAAGGAATTTGGGGATAAATCCAGATTGTCTTTCCCTTGAGCTTTTATCAGAAAATCGAATGGTAAAGAGTGAGTTTGCGCCAGACACAAAATTTGGATTCTTTGAAGGGGACTATTGAGCAAAAAACTTTTGCAGGCGTGAATATGCCCAAAACCTTTGGCAAGAAGAGAAGAAATTAGGGACCTTTCCCCTGATATGGAAAGCATTTTTCGAAACACCATCCGATAATACTCCGTCACCTTCCGCGATTCGCTTTCCCCTTCCTCCACCCACGGAACCCGGGGAATGCGCCGCTCGTACTCCGCCGGGCTGCAGGCGGGAACGTAGTTGGTACGCGGAAGGTAGTCGTCCGGGATGTGGGAGAGGTCCAGCACGTCGTAGTGTCCCTTTTCCGTGCATTTCCTTCGAGGGGTTTTGCTCAACGGGTTGCCCACGTAGAAGTGGGGTCCCGAAAGAATCAAACCTTCCGCTGTTTCGGGGAAACCCGTTTGCCTTTTGATGGTTCCATCTGTTTGGGCCTGGGTTTCATTGAAAAAAACCGTGGAGAAAAACTGTCCTTCCAGGTCTCTCAAGCGGTGGGGATAGCGGGCGAATTTCTGTAGCACCGACAACACCTGCTGCGAATGGATGGAAGGGAGTTTTGCCTGCAGCGGGGAGGAACC
>DAOPKN010000047.1:0-3017 GCA_035391225.1 Thermotogota bacterium | reverse complement strand
CCCTGCACCCCTTCGGGATTCGCCACTTCCCACGCCCGGGGAAGGAAACACTTGTACAGGTTTGCTTTCATTCCCTTGAGAACGGGGTAGTTCTGCGTGGCATTCAGGAAATTCTGCGTGGCCGCCAGCCCCTCGTACTCCGCCAGGTACTTGTCGCGCAGCCCCGGGAAGGTTTCGAACGCCTCGTCGCGCAGCTTCGCCGTATCGGACGCGGAAACCTTGCGGATCTGCAGCAGCGGCTGGTAGTCGGAGAGAATGGCCTTCTCTTCCCAACCCACCTTTATCCACGGCGGGTTTCCCAGCACCAGGTCGAAGCCCCCGCGTTCCTCGAACACGTCGGTGTACTCCAGTTCCCAGTGGAAGAAGCGGTGGCGCTCGGAAAGTTCGCGCACGCGTGCCAGCCGGGGAATCTTGCTACACAGGAAGTCCAGGTCCACTTGCCCCAGGTCGCCGAAGATGCGCTGCATTTCGAGCGCGGCGGGGTCTTGGGCCTCGAACAGCGTGGGGGTGGGGTTTTGCACCGGCACGAGGTTGCCTTCCAGGATGAGCCCCATGTCCATGAAGAATTCCGCGCGCGTCGGCAGCAGCTCGGCGTCGCGGATGGGCCAGTACCACAGCGCGCACCAGTAGTCCATCGCCATCTTCAACCGCGCGTAGGGGCCGGCGTTTTTCTCTTCCTTCGTGTGGTAGTACTTGCGCAGCACCTCGTCTTTCTCGCGGGTGCTCAGCGGCGCCCCGAACGACTGTCCCGGTTGTCCGTACACCGTTAGGGCGTCGCGCGTGCGGGTTTCCACTTGCTTGCGCACCTTGAGGTGTTTCTTCCACAGCCGGTCGATGGTGGACGAGAGCTTTTGCAGCCGCTTGAGCTCGTCGCGGGTAAAGCGCTGGCAAAACGCCTTGCTCCAAGTCTTGATGGCATCCAGGTTTTGCTTTTCCATGGCCTTGACCGCATCTTCGGTGTAACGCGCCATCGCGGGGTCGGGCAGCAGGAAATGGTACACCGATTCGGGGGGACGGGTGGTTCCCGGTTCCACGCGCTCGGGGGGTTGCTCGTGCCAGGTGTCGCCCTTGCCCTTTTGCACCACGCACTCCGGGGCATACACCTTGCGGCCCGCGCCCACCAGCGAGTTGCCGTTGAGGAGCTCGGTGCCAAACCAGGGCACGTAGCCGCCGCGGTAGATTGTGTTGAGCCAGATGGATACCTCCGCAAGCTCCACCGCCACGGGGTTGAGATCCACGCCGTACACGTTGTTGTCCGCGATGAACATCTTCACCTTCTGTTTCTCCTCCGCGTAGCGGTCGTGTGGGATGGACTCGCCCAGCTCCTTTTGCTTCTTTTGCAGGTAGGCTTCCGCCAGCCCGTTCACCGCCTCGTTGATAAACGCTGCGCTGCCCATGGCGGGTTCACACACCCTGAGTTGCAGGATGTCGTCGGCGCTCTTGCCTTGCAAAAGTTCTTTCAGCGCATATTTCACCAGGCATTGGGTGAGCACTTCCGGGGTGTAGTACGACGCGGAGGTCTCCTTTTCCCGGCCCGCCAACCGGTAGATGAAGCTGCCTTCCGGGTAGCTCTTGAGGCTGCCGTCGGGGTTGCGCACCCGTTCGGCCTCGGTGTAGTGCTGCAGCTGGTCGGCAGTCACGAAGTAGCCAACCTCGAGTTCGTCGGGGGAGTCGCCGGCTTTTTTCACCTCGTAGAGCTCTTGATGGGCGAAGAAGCCGCGGTAGCTCAGCAGCGCCTCGTACACCGCGCCCAGCTGGTTGATGCCCAGCTGGTTGTAGGAGATGCGCGCGGGGCGTTGCTTCCTGCTTTTGGGGCGGGAGATGGACATCTGGTCGATGACGCTGGCCAGCGTTTCGTTTCGAAAGGTGACCTGTTTGAGCAGCGGGGTCTTATCCGGGTCGAACAGGTGGGACTTGAGCGGTGGCATGGTGAAGGTCTTGCTCTCCACTTGTTCCAGGTTCATGCGCGCGGTGGCTTCTTTCTTTCTTCCTGTGCGCCGCGCTTCCGGGTCGGGGTAGCCGTTGTACACCAGCGAAAAGAGTTTTTGCAGCGATTGGTGCAGGTAGGTGCCGCGTTTTTCTTCCTCGCTTTGCAGCCGCGCAGTGTCCACGATGTCGCGCAGGCTCTCGAAGCTGTAGCCTTCCATGTACTCCTCGGATTTCACCGGCGCGAACCCCAGCTCCCCGCGGGATTCGATGAACAGCACAAACAGGATGCGGTACATGAACGTTAGGCATTCGCGGGTGAGTTGCTCGGCGCGGATGTCTTTCCCCAAAGCGGGGTGGTTCCGGCGGAGGTAGGTGGCGGCTTCGTTGCCCAGCAGCTCGATGGAACGGCGCAGCGCGTACTTGAGGTCTTCGGACACCGCGGAGGCGTGGCGGTGGGATTGCTCGTCGAAGTTGTCGAGCAGCGAGCTTTCGCCGCGGGGCGCCACGCATTCGCGGGCCAACAAAATGGTGAGTGCCTGGAAGGTGGTTTCCTCGTTGCGCGAGAAGATTTCTTCCAGGTCGAATTCCAAGAAGCGTTTTTCCCGCCACTTCATGCGGTCCAGCAGCGCCACGCGTTCGATGGACACCAGCAGCACCCAGCGGGGGGGTTCTTCCGCGGAAAACAGTTGGCGCGAGACGAGCGTTTCGAAGCTCTCACCTCCCAGCTCCGGTGGGTAGGGGTGCTCTTCGTCGAATTGGTCGGGTTGCAGCGTGCCGTCCAGGAAGGTTTCGCACTCGCTGTCGGCGTGTTCCAGCACCAGTAGCTCGGGCGCGCCCTTTTCGCGGTTGAGGCGGACGAGAAGGGGGAGGTCCACGCCGTCGCTGCCGTTCCACCAACTGGCGTGGGAGCCGGCGTCGTAGCCCAGAGCCCCCAGCAACTTCCGGGTGAACGCGCGTTGGATTTCCAGGCGGGGGAGGGGTTCTTTCTCGCGCAAGAAGGCCTCGCGGGAAAGGAAAAACTCGCGGCGCAGCGAACGCACTTCTTTCCAGGGTTCCCGCGTGTCGGTGTCGCTGGCGCGCTGTTTCCA
>DAOPKN010000046.1:0-15686 GCA_035391225.1 Thermotogota bacterium | reverse complement strand
TGCGGCGGTCCCAGGAAAACCCGGGGAACTGCGCGCCTTACTGATCAGGAGGATTTCGCAAAGAACTTGCTCGAATCACCAGCCGGGTTTCCACCTGCTCAATCCTGGCGGGTACGTCGGGGTTTTCCAGCCGCTCCAGCAGCAGATGAGTGATGCGTGCACCCATCTCGTACTTGGGGAAGTTCACACTCGAAAGCGGAGGAGTGAGCACCGCGGAATAGTCCAAGTCGTCGTATCCCACGATGGCAACTTGCCGAGGAATGTGCTTCCCCAGTTCGTTCAATGCCTTGAAAGCCCCGTACGTGATGATATCGTTGAAACCAAACAACCCATCGAATTCCAATCCCTGTTTCACCGCTTCCAGCACCGCCCGGTATCCCTCGTTGATGCGGTGGTCAGGGTCTACCTCTTGGCAATAGAGCTGCCATTCCGGTCGCGCTTCGATCCGGGCTTCCTCCAGCGCCTTCCGATATCCTCTTGCCCGGTCCTCCGATCCCGGGTGCTCGAAGAAATCGTTGAGCATCACGATGCGCCGGCAGCCTTGCTCGAGAAGGTGGCGGGTGGCGGCCAACCCTCCCTCGTATTCCGCGCTACACACCATGTCGTAGGCCCCACCTTCCCGGTGAAATGCCAGTACGCCCTTGGCACCGGAAAATCCAAACCCGTCTTGGGCCTGGCGCACGGGGTCCACCGGGGCAAGAATCAACCCGTCCACGCGCCGCCCAAGGAACGTGCGGATCGCCTCATCTTGCGCGCGGGCATCCCGCTTTGCATTGGCGTAGATGATCTGGTAGCCGTTTTGGCTGGCCACGCTTTCGATACCGTTAAAAATCGCATTGTAAAAGGGGTTGGTTGCGGAAGCCATCAGCACCCCGATGATACGGCTCTGGTTTTCGCGCAGCACCGAAGCAGACACGTTCTTCACGAAGCCCATCTCCTCGGCGGTGCGCAGCACAAGGTCGCGGGTGTTGCTGTTCAAGTCGGGGTGGTTCTTGAAGGCCTTGGACACCGTGGTGATCGAAAGGCCCAGCTTGCGCGCGATGTCTTTCATGGTCACGTACTTTTTTTGCATTCATTCCCCTTTCGCCGGTGCAACCTTGGAAAACACCAGCATCGCGCTGTCAAAGTGGCGGTTATTGGTGGCGCGGATCTGCATCTCGCTGGAAAAGTCCACTTCCACCCCCAGGTACATGAGCGCGGATCCAGAGAATTGCTTCCCAGTTTGCTCCAACTGGTACAGCGCCTTTTCCTCCAACCCCCGCAATTGCACCCGCACCCCTTGGAACATGGAAAGGGGCCGGGGATTTTTCAGCACGATGACCACGGCTTTATCCCCGCCGGCAGAGAGGTACTGGCTCGCGGTGTAAGAGCTGGTGGATGGGCAGCGAAGGCGATACAGTTCCCCTTGCTGGATCACGTTTCGCATTTCCTTGTACTGCTCGACGAACCGGGAACACTGCTGCAGTTCCTCCTCGGAGAGATGGTTCAAGTCCGCCCCGATGCCCAGCGATCCCATCATCGAAACGTGGAAACGGTACTTCAACGAGTAGGCATCCTTTCCACCCCAGTCCGTGACCCAGCACATCATGGTTTTGGGAGCGTAGAACAGCGAAAAACCTTCCTGGATGAGCTGGCGGTCGAACGGGTCGGTGTTATCACTCGGCCAGAACTGGTCGGCAAAGGGAAGGATTCCCATGTCCACGCGCCCCCCGCCACCGGAACAGGATTCGAACACGACATTCGGATGCCTTGCGCGAAGCTCCTTCCAAACCGCGTACAGGTTGTTCACGTACTCCACCCATACGGCGGGAGAATGCTCCTTTTCCTGCCACCCAGCCTCCAGAACGGCACGGTTCATGTCCCACTTCACGAAATCGATGGCGTTTTGGGTTAGCAAACCGTCCACGGTGCGCAAAACGAATGCGCGCACGTCCTCGCGGGCAAGGTTTAGCACGAGCTGGTTGCGTCGAAGCGTCAACGGGCGTTCCGGGTATCCCAGCACCCATTCCGGGTGGGCGCGGTACAGCTCCGAGTCGGGGTTTACCATCTCCGGTTCCACCCAGATGCCGAAATCCATTCCCTTTCCATGCACCTGCTCGATCAACGGGGAAAGGCCTTCGGGGAATTTCTCGCGGTTCACCTGCCAGTCTCCCAGCCCTGCCCGGTCATGGTTGCGTTGTCCAAACCAGCCGTCGTCCACCACGAACAGTTCCACGCCGATTCGTGCGGCACGTTCCACCAACGCTTGCTGGTTTTGCTGGTTCACATCGAACCCCGTGGCCTCCCAGGAATTGTACAGCACCTTGCGGGGCTGGTTCGCGTGCTCCCTGGGAAGAAGCCTTTCCCTCTGCAAACGGTGGAGGTTTCGGCTCATCGTTCCAAACCCTTCCGCGGAAAACCCGAAGTACAGCAACGGGGTGGAAAAGGCATCTCCCGGCTCCAGAAGAATTTCCATGTCCCAGTCGTTGATACCCCCGCACACCTGTATGTTCTCGTAGGGCAAACGATGGAAGCAAAGTTTCCAATTCCCACTCCAAGCCAGCGCACCGAACCAAACGTCGCCATGTTCCTCCCCTGCGCCCGCGTCCAGCGCAAAGACCGGGTTATGGAAATGGCTGGTCCTTCCCTCCCGACTCTCGAGGATCTTGGACCCTTCCTGGAGGGGTTCACGGATGCGGCGAAACTCGTGGGCCCACAATCCCACCAGGTGCGTGAGGCCCAGACCCTCTTGTGCGGGGACGTAGAAAGAAGCACTTTTTGCATCCAACAAGCGAACGGCTTTTTCCCCGCGGTTGGTGATCGTGGTGGAGTGGGCCATCAGGTCGCATTCCGGGAAGACTTCCAGTCGCGTGCAAACCTCCAACCCGTACGCCTCGTCCTGGAAATGCAGCAAAAGCCCCCGAGGTGACAACTCGAAGCCCTGGTAATGCAACACCACGTCCCGAACACCATCGGCGAATTCCACCTTCAAGCAATGCTCCGATTGGATGCCCTCGCCCCGAACGGGGTAGACGTCGTTCCAATCCCACCACACGCGGTCGCGGTACTCCTCGAACGCGGGGTAATCCTCCAGGCGAGCCAACCGTTTTCCCCAGTAGGTTTGTTTCACGTGGCCATCGGGGTGCACCCCCAGCGCGTAGGCTGAATTTTCCGTTTGCACCACCCACAGCATCTTGCGTTCCAGGAAAAAAACCCATGTTTCGTTGTTTTCCACTCCAGCCATTGCGTCCGACATCCAAAACTCCTTTCGCCGTTGTTATCCCTTGACCGAACCCGCGGTCAACCCTTCCACGACCCATTTCTGCAAGAACGCGTACAACACGATGGTGGGGATGATGGTGATCACCGTCGCCGCGTTGATGGGCCCCCAGTGAATCTGCGTGGAACCAAAGAACTTGTTGAGCCCGATGGGCAACGTCTGCGTGCCCAGTGACTGGGAGATGAGCGAGGCAAACAGGAAATCCCCCCAGGAAACCATGAAGGCATAGAACGCCGCCACCACCATTCCCGGCGCCGTGATGGGGATGATGATGCGGAAGAGCGCACCGAACGGTTTGAGCCCATCGATCATCGCGGCTTCATCGATTTCCTTGGGAATACCGTCGAAGTATCCCTTGATCAACCAGATGCCAAAAGGAAGCCCCAGGATGATATGCGTGATTATTATACCAGCATACGAGTCGATCAGGTTCATGCGAAACAGGATGCCAAACAACGGGATCACCAGCAACACCTGCGGGAACATGTTGGACAGCAGCAGCGACACGATGATCGAATCCTTGCCCCGCATGCGGAAACGCGACAACGCGTAGGCACCAAACAGCGCGATCAGCACAACGACCACGGTGGAAATCGAAGCGATCACCAGCGAATTCAAGAAGTAGGTTCCAAATTCCCCGGTTTGCCCCTTGGTAAGCACGCTGGCGTAATTATCCAGGTTCAATCCCCCAGTGTTTTGGAAAAACTTACCGGAAAACAAGTCCGATTCGCTTCGGAACGAGGAGTACAAGATCCACACGAACGGAACGAGGATAAACAAGGAGAAAAGCACCAACAGCACGTATTTCACCACGAGGTTTTTTTGACGATTCATGCGCTCTCACTCCTCACCAACTTGATATACACCAGGGAAAAGGCCAGCATCAGCCCCATCATCAGGATACCGATGGCCGAAGCCTTGCCATACTCGAAGTAGGTCCAGGCCGTCTGGTACACCTGCGTGGCCAAAACCTCGGTGGTGCCCACCGGCCCCCCTCCCGTGGAAAGGTAGATGAAATCGAAGTTGTTGAACGTCCACAACACGTGCAACACGATCACGATCATGGAAGGCACCTTCAACTGGGGCAGCGTGATGTGCCAAAAACGCTTCCAGGTGTTGGCACCATCGATTTGCGCTGCCTCGTAGAAACCCTTCGGGATGGACTTGAGTGCGGCGAACAGCGTGATGGTGTAAAAGGGCATGTTGCGCCACACGTGCATCATCACGATCAACGGGAAGGCAAATTGTGGATCGCCGAACCAGTACCGGGTCCAGCCCCCGAGCCCGACCTTCTCGAGGAACATGTTCACCAGGCCGTACTTGGGAATCATCATCCAGTCGAACATCACCACGGTGGAAGCCACGGGGATGACCCACGGGATCATGATGATCAACTTCACCCATTTCATTCCCTTCAAATCTTCCTTGAGCAGCAGCGCCAACGAGAGCCCCAGCACGTATTGCAAGCTCACCGCCAGGCCCACCAGCAGCAACGTCCTACCGAAGATCGCCCAGAACTCTGGATTTGACAGTTGCAGGCTGAAATTCTGCAGCCCCACGAACATGGGTTGTTGCACGAAGATGCTGTAGTTGGTAAAACTATCGAAAAAAGCCTTCAGCGCGGGGTAGAACATCAACAGGACGAAAACCACCAGCACCGGCGCCAGGACCAGGTACCCGGTTAGTGCCCTTTTTTTCTCGTTGGTCATCGAAGGAATCCCTCCTCAAAAACGAATCGCCCCCGGGAAACCGGGGGCGTGTACAAGGAAATTACAGTGAAGAAGCGATGCGTTGCAAGTTTTGCAGCAACCATGCCCCCGCCTGCTGCGGCGTCATCTGCTTGTAGATCACTTTCTGGATCGCCTCGATGATGAAGTTCTGGGGTTGTTCCCAGCTCACCGGGTCAAGGGCAACCCCAGTATCCATGTACTTGCCGAAACCAGAGAGCCACCAGTTGTCTTTCATCTCAGGCATCTGCATCACGTCGTTGCGGGGAGAGAGCACACCGGACATGGAATCGATGAGCAGTTGAAAATCCTTGGAAGTAACCTGCTTGGCAAGTTCCCATGCCCCCTGCGGGTCTTCGGTGTACGCGTTGATACTGATGGGCTTGACTTCCATGTACGTGCCAGGGGTTCCGTCATCGGCCACTGGGATCGCAACGATACCGGTGTCGTCCAAAACCTCGCCACGGGCGTCTTCCTCGAATCGGTGAGACCAGATCCAGGGCCCCACGGTGACCATGGCATACTTGCCCGCGGTGTAACCGTAATCCAAGGCTTTCCAGTCCGCTCCGCGTTCGTTGAGGTCGATTCCACCCTCGAAGAACATGCGCTGGTACACGTCCAGCACGCGGGTCAGCTGCTCCTCGGTCGCCACAACTTCCACGCCATCCGGAGTCACGTTGAACATGTGCTTGTTCAGCTGGAAGTAGAAAGACATGAATTCCTGGAACGCCCGCACTTCCCGCGTCTTGGTAGTGAACATGAAGCCTTGCATGTCCGGCACGTTCTTGGTGATGTACGCCGCCGTATTGATCAACTCGTCCCAGGTTTCGGGAACCTTGAGCCCATTTTCCGCGAATACCGACTTGCGGTAGAGCAACAGGCGCACGTTGGTGTTGTAGGGGATGCCGTACAGGTGCCCCTGGAAACGCAACGCGTCCACGGCATTCTGCGCGTACTCGTTCTTGTCCGGGTAGGCATCCCAGAACTCGTCCAGCGGGTACAAAAGGCCAGCCTTGGCAAAGGTAAACATCTGCTCGAGCACCGATTCCACCACGTCGGGGGTTCCCGTGCGCGCCTGGATGATCAACTTCTGCGTCACGTCGCGGTACAGCGCGGGACCGTAATCGCCCGCCACGTCCTGGTCGTTGTTTTGCTCGAACATCTGGATCACCGCGTCTTTCCCAGACCATTCACTCACGAAACTCGTGTGCCACAACGACAGGGGCGCAGAAAACACCAACCCCCCCAGCAACGAAAGGATCAAGATTCCCAGCAACTTCGCTTTCATAGAACAACCTCCTTCAAGTTTTTTCCTTCTCCAGGAAAGTAAACGTTCCAGTTATCGTTTACTTTAACGTTCACTATGATATTCCAAGGACGGCCATTCACCAAATCCCATTTTTTGGAATGAGGATCAAATGATGGTAAAGAGAGGAAAAGAGAAAAGGAAAGCTCTTGGAATGGAAGTTTTTTGACAGGACCCAGAGGAGAAAAACGCAGCTTCGCACGGTTGCATTACCCCGATGCCCCTTGGGAGCGCCGCACCCCAGTGCGGCTCTTCTGACCTTCGAACCCTCAACAGCCGCAGTGGGCTGCGGCTGTCCCAGAAGAGCTTCCGGGAACCTTTTCCCGTCGGATTATGGTAAGATGAAGGTATTCCACGAAAAACGGGGGGAGTCAGATGATCCAATCATACCAGCTGCAAAGCCCATCGGGGAACCTGAGCATGGAAGTGCTGGACATCGGTTGCGTTGTTCGCTCGTTGCAGGTTCCGGATCGCAATGGCAAGAAAGAGAACATCGTGTTGGGGTTTTCCAACCTGGAAGATTACCGGGAAAACCGGCAGTACTTCGGGGGTGTCGTGGGGCGTTTCGCCAACCGCATCGCCAACGCTTCTTTTGCGCTGAACGGGGAGACGTATTCGCTTCCCCAAAACAACGGTCCAAACTGTCTCCATGGAGGGCCAGGGAGCTTCATCCGGAAAAAATGGAACGTAGACGGGTTTTCCGGGCAGGACTTCCAGGTGTTGCGCATGGAGTACGAAAGCCCGGATGGCGAGGAAGGTTTCCCGGGAAAGCTTTCGGTCACCGTGGAATACGAAATCTTGGGGGAGGATATTTGGATCCTGCGCTACAAGGCCACCACCGATCGCACTACCGTGGTGAACCTCACCAACCATTCGTACTTCAACCTGGGGGGAACGGAAGGGCCGTTGGGCTCGATCGAAGATCACGTGTTGAAGTTGGATTCTCCCTTTTTCCTTCCCACCGATGCGACCCAAATTCCCACGGGCGACTTAAAGGCGGTGGAAGGCACTCCCTTCGATTTCCGTTCGCCCCGCAAAATCGGGGAACGCATCCACGAACCCCACGAGCAATTGCTGCGCGCCAAGGGATACGATCACACCTGGGCGCTGGAACATTCTTTCCAGGTGGAGAGACCCAGTGCGCGGGTATTCGATCCCAAAAGCGGGCGCCTTCTGGAAATGTGGACAAACGAGCCCGGGGTGCAATTCTATTCCGGGAACTACTTGAATATCTCCGGAAGCGGTGGAGAATACTTTTCCGCGCGTCAGGGTTTTTGCCTGGAGACGCAGCATTTCCCCGATTCCCCGAATCAACCGCTGTTTCCCAACACCATACTCCACCCGGGAGATGCATTTTCCTCCCAAACGGTATTCCGCTTTTCCACCTTGCCCGGGGAAACGATGGATTAAGCCGACGAACCTTGGTTCCGTGCCGATAAAAAGCCCAGCAGTGCGATGGGAAGCCACAAAACGCCTCCAACCGTGACCCCTTGTTCCAACAACTTGCTGCCCACCGCGAATCCAAGGAAACCGATGCCGTTCAAAAGGCCGGATGCCAGCAGAAAGATCCCGATCCATTTCCATTTCCCCTGTTTTTCCAGCAGGGGGAAGCCCACGAGCACGCAAGCGATGCCGCAAAACAGGTAACCCAGCAAGTCGAAAAAGTAGGCCATGGACGCGGGGTTGTAGAAATACCAGGCTTGGGCAAGAGGGTCATCGGGAGAAAAGTGGAAGAGCAGGCTGAACTGCGAGGCGTACGCGAGGCTCACCAGCGTGGCGTAGGGCATGAGGAATTGCAGTCCCAGTTTTTGTAAAGGACCGGGTTCCCCTTCCAACCCCGTCAGCAACCAAAGGATAGCGGTAACGGGGAGGAAAATCAAAAAGGCGTTGGCAAACGAAACCCGGTACAACACCGGATCTTGGTGTAGGGAATGGAGTTGCTCGCTGAGAGTGCCTTTCGGAAGGCCGATTGCGGTGAGAAGAACCCAAAAGACGAGCAGTACCAGCAACAACAGGCTCCACGATTGAAAAGCCAGGCGCGTCCGGCTTTTCCACAAGGGTTGGAACCAAGGTTTGGAAGATATCCCCTTTCTTGTCATGTAACCACACTCCTTAGAAAAAAAGCGGGAGGAAAAACCCTCCCGCTTTCTCGCTTTCGACTCGGTTTACGGCAACTCCACGCCCACGTACTGGATGGTGGCCCCCGCGTTGCCCGGGTCGGTGAACGAACCGGAAATTTGCTTGTACAGGGCTCCACCTCCGCGCAACGACTTGGCTCCTCCCGTGTAGTAGTTGGGAGAGATGCTGTTGAACGCGGATTCGCCTGCGAAGCCGTAGGGTCCACTGGAATTCTTGAACAACAGCGCCAGCCGGAAATCGGTCAGGAAGCGCTCGAAACTCTTCGAGGCACTGATGTGCGCGTGGATGGCGTTTTCCACGCATTGGTAATCGTTGTCGGAATCTTCCAGGATTTCCCGGAAGATGGCGTTCCCCTGTCCCATTTGCGTGCGAATGTACTGCCCCGCAAGGTAGGAAAGCGCGTAGTTCGAAAGGGTGTCGCCACTGTTATCCCAGTACAACAGGGAATGCCCGTCCCGAATGGAAGAAGAACCATTGTAGTAGCTGATACGTCCTGCCACTTCTCCCGGGCCGTACACAATGTGCTCCGCTGCCATGGAAAAGGCCTCGTTCAGCCAGGTATCCATGGAACTTCCACCTTCCACGATGTAGTTGCGGTTGAAGTTCACCATGTGCTGGAACTCGTGTGCGATGGTTCCGTAGGCGGCGTCCACGTCGGGGGTTTCTCCCTCGTACCAGTACATGGTGGGGCGGGTGTCGATGTAGAAGATTTCCATCTGGTTGGAACCCGTGTAGTTGAACAGGTCCCCGGACCAGAAGTAGCCACAGGTGTATCCACCGCTACCGGTGAAACCATCCTGGATGTCGTAGCACAAGATGGCAACTTTTCCATCGCTATTTACATCCGATGGGGTGTAGAAGTTACTGGTCACGGAGGGGTAGATCGTGTTCTCGTACTCGCTGGCCATCTGCCCTCCCAGCGTGGTGGTGATCTTTGCGGGGTTCTCTGCCCACACTTCGCAGTGCGCGGACTGACCCTGCAACGTGGCTGTGATTAAGACATCCTGGCCCGTCACGAAATTGTAGGTGTAGAACTGCCGCGTGTCTCCAATGGAGTACCGTGGTTGGCCAGTAGGCCCTTGCACGAGGTCTGCCCTGCTCACGCTTTCGGGCAATGGGCGATGGGGATCAAGGCGGTACGCACTCTCTTCCAATCCTGCAGGGATCTTGCCATCCCACTCGTCACGGTTTTCGAAGGGATTCCAACGCGCGCTGGAAATCGACCCGGTGTTGGCGAAGCTGGTTTCATTCACGGATTCGTTGCTCACCACGAGGATTTCGCCGTCATAGGTGGGACCGGTGAAGTCCGGGTTCTCGGACGTTCCGCCTCCCCCTTCGGTGGTAAAGGACCACAGCGGCCCGGTGGTGGACCCTCCGACTCCAATGGCCACGATCTTCCAGTAATAGCGTGTACCCTCCGTCAAGGTGGACAGACTGTACGCGGAAGAACTCAGTCCTTGGGCCACGCGGGAGGGGCTGCTGCTGGTTCCAAAGTACACATCGTAGCTGATATCTCCCGCACCTGTGCTGTCGGACCAATTCAAGTCCGCGTCCACCGATACTCCCGTTTGCCCGTTGGACGGCGAAGGATTGGCAGGGGTGGAGGGAAGCTGGCTCGTTCCCAGCAACAGCTTGTAGGTATGGCTGGTACTGTATCCCCTTGCCACGGGTTTTCCCGGTTCCTCGTCGCGTTGTGAACTGTAGCCGTACTGCGTGATTTTCAAGTACAACCGTCCACTGGATCCCGGGGTATAGCTGATCTTCGAACCGTATCCTGCACCTCCATCGTCGTTGTACGCCAGTTGCTGTTCCGAGGAATCGTACAGGCGGAACACGGTGTCGCATCCCGAGTTGAGATCGAAGCTTTCCACCTCGATGGATTCGCCCGCGCTTACGTCGAAGTACACCCAGTCTGCATCTGCCAGCACGCGAGATTGTTCTTCACCCGCCGGCAAATTCTTGGCTTGGGCAAAGGTGTCATCTTCCTCGTACTCGTCGTCACCGGAAGAACTCCCCTGGGTGGTGAATTGCCAGGTGGAAGAAAACGTGCTGCCATACTCGTTTTCACTTTCCACTTTCCAGTAGAACAGCGTACCCGCTTGCAAGGCTCCGGGGGTGTACTGCGTGTTGGAGAGGCCATCTGCTACCTTGACCGTTGAAGAAGAGGTTCCCAGGTACACGTTGTACGTCACCCCGTCGGAATTGGACTGGCTCCAGGAAAGTGTTGGGATGTTGGAAACCCCGGTGGCACCGTTTGCCGGGCTGGGATTGGTTGCCGCCGATGGAGCTTGCCCGCTCGCGAGCATCAGCTTGTAGGTGTGGTCCAGGCTGTATCCCCTTGGCTGCGCCTTGCTTTCCCCCTCGCTCCTGGGTTCCGAAGAGTAGCCGAACTGTGTGATCTTCAAGTACAGCCTCTGGCTGGAAGAAGAAGAGTATGTGATCTTGGAACCGTAGCCCGGGCCACCATCGTCGTTGGTGGCGAGAATGCTACCGGAAGAGTTGTACAACCGGAAGTAGGTGTCGCAACCCGAGTTGAGATCGTAGGATTCCACCGAAACCTGCTGCCCGCTGTTCACGTCGAAGTACACCCAGTCGCAGTCAGCCAGGATCCGTTGCTGTTCTTCATCCACCGGCAGGTTCTTGGCTTGCGCCATGTCATCGTCCGGCTCGTACTGGTCGTCCTCCGACTCCTGCGGCAGGGTGGTAAAATCCCAAATGGCTGACGAAGACGTTCCGTACGCGTTTTGCGCCACCACTTTCCAGTAGTAGGTGGTTTCGTAGGACAACGTTCCCGGAGAATACTCCCGAGCCGAGATGTCGTTTGCCACCTTCGGGGGATTGGACGAAGTGCCGAAATACACGTCGTACGTGATGCCCGTGGTGGACGACATCGACCACTCCAACGTCGGGGAGAGTTCCACGTTGGTTTCCCCGTCCGAAGGGTCGGGGGACGTCGGGGTGGGAGGAAGGGCGCCGGTGTTCAACACGAGCTTGTAGGTATGGTCACTGCTATACCCCCTGGGTTGCGTTTCCCCTTCCTTGGGTTCCCGGGGTTCCGAGGAATAGCCGTACTGGGTGACCTTGAGATAGACTCGCCCCGAAGAGCTCGGGTTGTAGACGATTTGGGAACCGTAGCCCGGGCCATCATCGTCATCGTAGGTGATCTGGCTGCCCGAAGAATCGTACAGCCGGAAATAGGTATCACAGCCGGTGGAAAGGTCGAAACTCTCCATCGTGTACTGTTGTCCCGAGGTCACGTCGAAGTACACCCAGTCCGCATCGGCCAGGATCCGCGATTGTTCTTGCCCAACGGGAAGGTTCTTGGCTTGCTCCATGGTATCGTCGGGTTCGTAGGCATCATCCTGCGGAGCTTGTTGGGCTGTGGTGAAACTGCGCACCGGCGAAGAAGCACTACCGTAGGCGTTTTGGGCTTCCACCTTCCAGAAATACTCGGTCCCGGCGCTCAGCGAAGAGGCGGTGTAGGACGTGGCGGAAATCCCGCTGCTCACCGAGGGAGGATTCGAGGAAGTACCCAGGTACACCGTGTACGTGATGGGGGTATCTCCGGTGCTTGCCTGCCAATCGAGCGTAACAGTGGTGTTCACGTCGCTGGAACCATCCGCGGGGGAAGTCAGCGGGGGTACACCGGGAGGTGTGCCTCCACCAGGGGCTTGTGCACCGTAATTCTTGAGGAAGGTGCCAAAGTCGAAGATGTTGACGGTGCCATCCGGTTCACAGCTATCCATGATGCCGGCCCATTCCCCACCGAAAAGGTCTTGGGAGGGAGCGATATCGTAGGCAACGTCGTACTCCGGGTCTGTAGAAGAATACCCGTAGTGTTGGCGGAAAAGGCCGAAATCGATGATATTCACCTGGTCATTTCCATCGAAATCACCCAGTAAAACCGGTTGATCTCCCAGGATGGTCACCGTGCCGTCATGCAAACCCACGGTCACCGAGCCCCCTTCCTCACCCAGGAAAGCACTCTCTTCCCCGAAGCTCACGTTGGAGGTGCCTCCAGTGCCTTCCGCCTGGATATGGAGAACGATCACCGTTTCGTTATCCGCCGTAATGGCACTCCCGAGGGAAAAACCCGAAATCCGCAGCACACCTTCGGAAACAACCGTCACATCGGGGGTGAACCCAGAAAAGCTCCCCACGAATTCGCAGAAATCGTCCCCCACGGATTCGTCGAGATCAATGGCAGAAGGATCGAAAGAGATGAAGAGGTCAAACCCGCTGAGAGCGGGAAGATTTTGGGCGTGAATTTCCACGGTCGAGGTTTGGCCAGAGGAAATCGTGGTATCGACGATGCTCAATCCATCGGCAAAGGGAGCCGAGGCGGGAGAAACCTGCTCGTTCCCCTGGATCGACCGGACATCTACGAGTAGGGGTGCTTCTTTTCCGGAGAATTGGAACAACGCTTCGCCTTGGTGGAAGGAGGCCGAGGGCTTTCCCAAGGTCAAGATGGTTTGGGACGCTCCGGTCCGCACCATGGCCAGGGTGTCCTTGGAAAAGGAAAATGCATCCGCTTCAAACACCCCGCGCAGCGTTAGCTCAAGGGCAGAGAAATCCCCACCGCTCATCGCAGACCAGCCCTCCCCCTGCTGCACGAAAGAAACTTCGGCCAGGGATTGGGGGGCAGTTCCCACGCACGCGGACAACCAAACGAGTGAAAAAACCACCACGAAAGCAACGACAACTTTTTTCATTCCATCCACCTCCTTACTGGATCCCCACGCTGGAAGTATCCGCGCGGTACCAGTTGATTTGCTCAGCTTGATCGTTCAAGATCACCGAGTCATTACCCATTCCCACGGTTGTTGTTCCCGCCTGGTTCTGGGCCTTCATTTTCACCGAAAACAAGGTCTGTCCATCGATATCCACCGGGTCTCCCAGGTTTAACAAGCTGATATCCAGGCCTTCCGCAACCTGTTGCACGATAGCGGTCCATCCATTGAGCAGCCCGCCAAGGACCACCAGATCGTTGAGATCTTCCACGCTGGGGTCTGGAATGATCTTGGAATCGTCGTAGGTGACCAAGATCTGCAACCCTGCAACGCTTTCCAATCCATGCCCCACGAAGGCTACCTGGAGTGCGCTATTTCGGGCGACCGAAACATCTGGAATTTCCACCGCGGGAGAAGTGGCGAAAAACCAAACGGGGCCGGTGGTTTTGCCGGCATCGTTTCCAGCGGCCACTTTCCAAGAATAGCGGGTGGCAGGAAGTAACCCGGAGGCTTTGAAAGAATGGGACGAAATGCCGTTGGCAACAAGCGTAGTGGGATTGGAAGACGTGTCCAAGTACACGTCGAAAGAATCGCCGTCGGGGCAACTCCATCCCAAGTCGGGTGCCTGTGAAACACCCACCGCATCCTCCTCGGGCGAAGGATCGCTTGGGGCCGAGGGAAGGTCTTGGGGCAGGTCTTCGACGGTAAAACTCCATACGGGGCTTTGGGACGTAAGCCGCGAAGACATCCCCTGCTGGTCATCCGCGACCACCCTCCAGAAATAGGTTTGCCCGTTGGCAAGACCTTGTGGCTGGTAGGCGCGGACCGCGAGCCCTTGTGCCACGGAGACGAGGGTTTGGGCCGTGTTCCCAATGAATACTTCGTACACCAGCGGGTTCCCGTCAGGGTCGTTGCAATTCCACTGCAACTGCACGTTCTGGGCAACCCCCTGGGCACCGTTGGCGGGAGAGGGATTGGAGGGTACCGCGGGAGGTTGGTTCACGATGGGGTCTCCTCCACCTCCACCCCCTGGATCTCCTCCACCCGTGCAAGCGGCAAAAAGAAAAGCCACCGCCAGGGTAAAAATTAGGACGGAGTAGAGATTTCTTCGTTTCGAGCTGTTCTGCATTTTTGCGATTCCTCCTTCCAGGTTTCAGGGACTTCCCCAGGATATACGCGAAAAAAACCCATTTTCCGCAGCCTGTTTTAGACTTTTTTTATACTTGATTATACCCCAAATCGGGAAAAAATGATACCCAAGAATCATCCGGAAGGAAACGAAAGGAAAAACAGTGAGGCTGGCGAGAGACGAACGGGTCGTTGCGGAGAAAGTTCGTTCTGGGACCGCCGCACCCCAGTGCGGCCGGGGCTACTCAGATTCGGCTACCGACCAAATTCCTCGCAATTCACTTCAGTTACCTGTAAGTTCTTATAATACTTGGCTTTGAGTGGCAGGAACTTCAGTATGGAATAATCTCCACCATCCATTCCACCCAAATAGTACACATCCCACGAATCATCCCAAATTGCCCGTTTTATGCCACGGTCATGGATTTCCTCGGTATACCCCGTTATGGTAAGGCCTTCAAAAGACTCATTATCAGAATAGTAAATGCAGGTCCTGCGGTTATTTTGAATCTGGCTAACTTTACTGCTTGACGTATTTGTCGAAATGTATGTCGCGAAAACATTTTCAAGAGCTACTTTTTCTTTGAAAACACTTGCCCTCATGTTCCGTAGATTAAACAACACCCGGGTATCGGGGAAGCCTTTCTCGTCGATGGAAGAGAACAAGAAAAATTTTAGCCGCTCCTGCAGGGAAACCATGGATGCGATCATTTGGTCACTTAGCATAAAAACTCCTTTCTTATCCTTTTGGATACGCTTGAGGCGTCCGGCAAACTTAATCAACACACACTCCCTACGGCTTTTGGTATGTGCCGATCATCCAACAAGGGACACATGGTTTGATCATAACGCAAAAGCTGGGTACACCGCACCCCAGTGCGGACGGGGTTGCTACTTGGCTATTCCTTCACGCATTCCAGGTACACCGCATCCGTAGGAAAGTCCCCTACCGGTTCCACCACGCACCGTTGCACACGAAATCTGGCCTCTTCAAACCACGAAACCAGCTCGCTGGAGGAATACCGAAAAGCCACGATCTTGGACTCTTCGCCGTAATCCACCGGACCAGTCCCCTCCCATGCCGCTACTACCAGTTGCCCACCTGGGCAAAGAACGCGGTGCCACTCCTTGGCGGCGCGCAACACACCTTGCTGGTCGAGGTGATGAAGCGCAAAGAAGTTGATGACAGCAGCTGCAGAGCGGGACTTCAACATGCCCAGATCTCGCATGTCGCCGACAACGATCTTTGGATCCGGCCCCAGCCGATTCTTAGCGATAGCCACCATTCGTGGCGACAGGTCAATACCCATTAATGGCCGGGCTGCATCGAAGCGCTCACGGTACAAGGTCAACATGTGCCCCGAACCGCATGCGGTATCCAACAAAACACCGGGAAT
>DAOPKN010000045.1:0-15928 GCA_035391225.1 Thermotogota bacterium | reverse complement strand
CAGGCACGGGGGCCTGCCCCTACAGGATCCCAAGGAATCCACCTGTCCCGATACGAGAAGGGTAATGTAGGGGCAACCCCCCGTGGTTGCCCTGGGCTTGACTTGCTTGGAAACCGTGGAACAAAGGCGGGCAGGCCCCCGTGCCTGCCTTACAGGGGTTTTTTGGAATGGGGGTCAAAAGCGGGATTCTCCTTGTCATCAATCCATTTCAATGGGTTGGTAAAGATATATTCCCGAACGTGGTTCAATTCTTCCTCGTTGCGGATGATATGTTCGTAATAATTGCGTTGCCATAATTTTCCAGGGAACGGGGGCCAACGATGTTTCTTCACGGCGTCTGAATATCGTTTCGTGGTCAAGGTTTTCCAGCGTTTGACCACATCGGGCAATGAAAGGGTTTGGCCCTCCTGCCCATTCCCCTTTTCTTTGGTTTGGATCACCAGGATACCGTGGAGGTGGTTGGGCATAACAACTCTTTCATCTGTTTCGAACCCTGGGTATTGAAATGGGATTTCGTCCCAAGCAGCTTGCACCATTTTCCCCGCATCGTTCAGAATCATTTCCTCGCCTACGATTTCCCCGAGCAAACAGATTCGATGTTGCGTGCAGATTGTCACGAAAAAAGCACCGTCTTGGGAATAATCGAAACCTCTCAGCCGAAGGGAACGGCGATGGTGCTCCTGGGGGTCGAATTTCATTCCATGATCTCCTTCCGGTTGGTACCAATAAGCGGGCAGGCACGGGGGGCTGCCCCTACAGGATCCCAAGGATTCCTCCGGGAATGTTTCCTCGAGCCTTCGGGTCGGGAAAGGTTTGTTGCATGCATGCGGTTGATGGATTTTCCCCCTTGTCCCGATACGGGAAAGGTATTGTAGGGGCAACCCCCCGTGGTTGCCCTGGGTTCACTCGGGATTGGTCTCCTCCAGTGGAAGGCGAAAGCTCACCGTGGTGCCAAACCCGCGCTGGCTTTGAATGTCCAGTAGGCTGTGGTGAAGCTCGAGCATCTGCCGGGTGATGATCAGGCCCAGTCCAACGCTGGGTTCGCCCGCTGTTCCGTAGGTGCCAGAAACCCTTTGCTTGGTTCCCATGCGGAGCTGGGAAAGGGTTTTTTGGTCCATGCCGGTTCCCTTGTCGCGTACCGTGATTTTCCCTTCTTTTCCCTGCTTTTCCAGGAGCACGGTGATTTCTCCCCCGAGCTGGGAAAACTTGATGGCGTTGGAAAGAAGGTTTCCGAGCACCTGTGCCATTCCGTGCTCGTCCATTTGGGCGAATAGTTCCTCGTGAGGGATCGTCGCCAAAATCCGGATGTTCTTCTTGGAGGCGATGAACTGGTAGATTTCCACCTGCTGTTCCAGGAAGTGGTTCAAACAGACAACCTGCATGTGGAGCTGCACCGATCCTTGCTCGATGTTTTGCAAATCCAGCCAGCGGTTGAGTACCTGGAGCATGAACTCCCCTGTATCCTGGATCAATAGGAGCATCTTCGTTTCGAAGGGCATGGAAAGGTGATCAAGGCTTTCTTGAATGCTCTCGGTAAGGTTCAAGATGGCCCCGATGGGATTGCGCAGGTCGTGTGCCACCATTCCGATCATCTGGTTCTTTTCCTCGTTCAATCTCTCCAAACGAGCATTCTTACGTGCCAGCTCCCTCTGTGCGTTCAGCAATTCGTTGTTGAGTTGGCTCATCTGGTCGTACAGCGAGGAGTCCCCCGGCTCTTCGAAAGGGGTTTGCGGGAAAAACATCTCCTGGCTTTCCGCACTCTTATGGATTTCCATAACCCTGTCCAACAGGCGAGAGGTATCCGCGGGGTTCGTGGAGGCCACCAGGAAAATTTTCCCCGGTTGCTGGAGAGCGGAAAAAAGAAACGGAAGCACACCCTGGGGCGTTTGCAGGTTGATTTCCCAGTCCAGAACCGAGTGAAGCCGGTCCAGTGTCCTTGTGAACAGCCGGAACTTTTCCTTCGACCCTGGATCCAAAATCGCTTCGATGGAAGGGGTTTCCCCGGAGAGGAGCCCGGTGTTATCGAAGTGGATTGCCCGGATGCTCCCCTGGTACTCCAATTCCACGAGGAAACCCTGGCCTTGCAGGTTGGGTTCTTTCATGCCCAAAGACCTACGAGGCGGTTGCCGACGTGAAGAGCTTCCAGGGCGTTCGGGGCCCACGCATCCGCCCCCAAATCCTTCCAGAGTTCCGGTGCCTGGTTGAATGCCAGTCCTCCCACGAGGATCTTCAACCCGGAAACGGGTTTTTGCTGGAGTTGCTTCAAGATTTGTTCCACGTACTGCAAGTGGTAGCTCAGCGTGGCGGAAATGGCGACCAAGTCCGGCTGGAATTCCTCGAGGGTTTGCAGGATGGAGGGAAGGGGGGTGTTTGCCCCCAGGAACATGCTGTCCCATCCCTCCATTTCAAAGAAATCCGCCACCATTCGAATCCCTACTTCATGGAGCTCGCTGGAAGCAGCAGTGCACAACACTTTTTTGCCGTTCTTGTTGGATTGGAAAATTGCGGGATACAGCGAACCCATGATGGTTTGGGTTGCGGCGGTCACGAAATGCTCCCTTGCCACGCTCACCTGGTTGGACTGCCACAACTTTCCCACCTGCACCAGTGATTCCTGGAAAACGTGCAAGTAGATGTCACGGATGGACGTTCCCTGTTCCACGGTTTTCTGCACCAAGCGCAGCGCCTTCTGGCGATCGGTGTGCAGCAGCGCCTCCAAGTACTCCCGCGCGATGGGGGCCAGCGGGTTGACCGGCGAGGGCCACCCATCCGTGAGCACCGTGCGAGAAACCAGGCGTTTGCCCGCCTTCTCCAAAAGAAGCACGGCTTCTTCCTTCCAGTTTTCGGGGAAGGTTTCCCCGATCACTTGGCGAGTGGCTTGCAAGTTTTTTTCCATGATTTTCTTTTCCAGCCCGTGGGCAGCCAATACTTCCGAAAGCCACTGGATGTAATCTTCGAATAGCGATGGGTAATGGAAGTGCAGTGCATCTCCCATCATCTTCAGCGTGTACAGCATGTCGGAAAGGGATTTTTGCATTCCCTTTGGCCCAAACTGTGCCTTCAATTCAGGCTGCCAACGGTACTGAACCTCCAAGATTTGCTGGGCCAAACGTTCCTTGTTCTCTTCGATCCAATCGGAAATCGATCCGGAAATGGGTTCCATAGTGACTCGCCTCCTCGAGGAAAGGTTGGGAAACTCCCCATTCGTGGGGAACCGCACGCGCGAATGGAGCACATTTCGAAAAAAGACGTGTGAAAGGCTAAAAACCTTCCCCGAAGGATGGGGGAAGGGCTTTTTGCCCCGTTGCCTGCGCCCATTCGAGGATCCAAAGGGTTCCTCCGCCGGAGAGGTCGTAGGAACCGCCATCCTCTCGGCCTTCGGGGCTTCCCTCCCCAATCCTTGCCGTTGTGCCCAGTTGCGCGAGAAGGGTGTTGAACGAGGCGATGGTTTGCGGGCTGCTTTCCACTTCGGGTAGTACCACCACGAACGAAGCCCCTTCCTCGGCATACCCCGAAAGCCATGTGATTTCCCTGTCCTTGAACACCGTGAACTTTTGCATCATGGCATTCGCGGGAGGCATGGGAAGGAGGAAAAGGTCGAACCCAGACAACTTGCTACGGGTCATCAGTCCCATGATGGAGGACACGCCACCACCGGACTGCTGCAGTGCGCTAACCAGCGGAAGCAGTTCCTTTTCGAACAGGTTTTCGTGCGTGGTATCCAGTGCGGCGCGGAAATCCACCGCGGGTAAGGTGATGGATTGGAAGAAGCGGTCGTTGATCCACATCTGCACGCTTCGGGGTGCTGAGGAAAGGGGAATGCGAACAGTACCATCGGATAGGGGAGCACGCAGCGCGTTTGCCGAAGCAAGTTCTTCCCCGGTACCCGGATCGCGCAAACTGACCGCCAAGGTTTGCGTTGCCGTGGACTGGTTCACCAGGTTGAAGGAAACCTCGAAGGGGCGGGATAGCACCACATCCACCGGAATGGTGCGGATTTCGTGCGCGTAGGCTTGCGCGGAATCCTGGAACCACACGGGGGAACTGATGATCTCGTTGCCGTCTGCCTGCACCAGGTGGAAGAACACCCACTCGTACCCCGATTCCGCAGAAAAGGGGATCTGCCACTCCGCCGAATCTCCGGAAAGAAGAAGCGGGCGTGATTCCCAGCGCGTGTACATCGTTGCCATTGCCAAGGGGTCATCCGGGTCGCTCACGGAGAGGTTAAGGGTGGCCATCGGCGTATCGTACAGGATGTCGCCCACTTGGGCAACCTGCCCATCGGGGGTTTGCACCTGCAGCGAAAGCAACGCGTTGGCATCTTCGCTGGCATAGGTGTGGCGGGAACGAAGCGCATGGTAGAAGGCATCGGTGGTCAACTCCGGCAGGAAAAGGGCGGTTCGGGCTTCGTTCACGGTGCCCCAGTGGGCCTTGTGGTTGTCTTGGTTGGCCATCACGCCCACGTGCCATCCCTTCGAGAGGGCCATTCGCAGGTAAGAAAGGTATTCCGGGGTGATGGAATCGTTGGTCGCCACGCTGCCGTTGCCCACTTCCACCAGCTGCATCACCGTGTCCACAAGTGGGTCGTAGGCGAAGGCGTTGAAATCGCCGAACATGGTTCCCGGATGGGCGAAACAACCGATGCCTTCCTGGTCCACGAGCCACTGGTAAAACTGCGGTAGGTCGGAACGGTTGCGATCCAACCAGTTTTCCCCCGTGTCGTACACCACGATGTGTCCGGGGCCGGTGCCCGTCCATTCGAAGCCCGCGATGGCCAGGAATTTTCCTTCCACGGTGGCTTGCCGAGCCATCTCGATCGTGGTTTCAAAGCGGGGAGTTCCGTCTGCCATGGGGAAGGGGAAGTAGTAGGCATGATCGGTGATGGCCTGCATGTCAAGTCCCGCCACGTTTTGGGCGTAGGAAAAGGCGACATCCGGGGTTTCCACGCCATCGGAAAAGCCGGTATGCGCATGCAGGTTTCCAAAGAAAGTGCCCGCCAGCAAGCAGCCAGCAAGGGAAAACAGGAAGAGGAACACGAAGATGCCTTTTGTTTTTTTCATGGGAAGCCTCCCTTGGTTTTTTTTCCACCAAAAATTGTACCACACATGGGGAGGGGGTTGACAGCGGGGAACTTTCCGGGTATAATTTTCATGAAAAGAAGTTTTTTGAAAGAAATTTTCATGAAAGAAATTTTGGTGATGACATGGTTCCGCAGCTAATCTTGAAAGTGCAAGGCTTGTTTCCCACGTTCAATCCTGCTGAGAAGAAAGTAGCAACCTACCTGGTGGACCGCGCCGACGACGTGATTCATTTTTCCATTTCGGACTTCGCGGAAAATGCCGGGTGCAGCGAGGCCACCGTTTCGCGCTTCGTGCGCAGGTTGGGGTTCGACAATTTCAAGAATTTCAAAATCTCGTTGGTGCGAGAGCTTTCGGTTGCCGAAAGCCAAAACATGGTTCCGCCGGATGCAACCGGTGTGGAGGAACTGATTGCCAACCTGGTGAGCCAGGGGATGGATTCTTTCCGACAGCTGCAGCAACTGGTGCGCCCTTCGGATATTGAAAAAGCGGCAGACTGGTTCCTTTCCGCGCGCCGTATCCTCTTTTTCGGCGTGGGTGCCTCCGGTGCCACTGCGTTGCTGGGAGCCAACCTGCTCAGCCGCATGGGGTTCATCTCCAGCTCCTACAACGACCCGCACATGCAGGCCATGGTCGCCGCCAACGGTTTCCCGGAAGACGTGGTGGTGGGGGTCTCCATTTCCGGAACCATCAAAGACACGGTGAAATCGGTGCAGCTCGCGCGCGACGCCGGTTCGAAAACCATCGCCATCACCGGGGGGCAAAACTCCCCGCTTGCGCAAAACGCCGACCTCGTGTTGTACACCATCCCGGCGGGTTTCGAAACCGGGTTGGCGTCCTTTGCCGCGCGCGCCTCGCAGATGGCGGTGCTGGACATGGTTTTCAGCACCATGGAATGGAAGCACCGTCGCGTGGCCAACAACCTGGACCGCGTAAACGACGTGCTCAAACCCAAGCGTTTTTAACCCCAATTTCCCGATCCTGGGGGAATCTTGCATACAAAAGGAGTGATTGGATGTTGAAGAAAGTGCTGCTTGTTTCTTTGCTGGTGTTCCTGGTGGGTGTCTTCGCCTTTGGAGAGAAAATTACCTTTTGGACTACGGAAGTGGAAAGCAACCGCCAACAACGCATCCGCGCGTTGACCACCATTTTCGAGGCAACAACCGGGATCGAAGTGGAAGTCATTCCCGTGGAAGAGAACGACCTGTTCACGCAGATCACCGCGGCAAAAACGGCCGGAACGCTTCCCGACGTGATGGAAGCGGGCATCGAGCCCATGCTGCTCTTGGGTGGCGAGGGACTGATGCACACCGCGCTCAACGCCAAGATCATCAACGACTTCGGTGACGTGTACGAGGGAGCCAAGAGGCTGCTCAAGGCCCCGGATGGCTACTACGGCATTCCCTTCCACGCCTGGGTGCAGGGGATTTGGTACAACAAGGCCTGGTTCGAAGACGCCAACCTGGGGGCTCCACTGAGTTGGTACAACATCTTGGAAGCTGCCAAAACGTTGCATGATCCCGACAACGGCGTGTATGGCCTGGTGCTTCCCAAGCAAGCGGACGCCTTCGCGGAACAGATCTTCACCGAGATCGCGTTGGCCAACGGTGCCCGCCCCTTCGACGGGGATGGAAACGTGACCTTCAACACCCCGGAAATGATCGAGACGTTCCGTTTCTACAAGGAACTGGGCGAGTATTCCAAGCCTGGTTTCACAACGGTGCTGGACGCCCTGAAGGGTTACCTGGCGAAAGAAGCTGCGATGGTGTTCTACTCCACCTACATCATGGATGATATCGCGGTGGAAGAGGTGCAACGCTCGCGCATCGATAACTTCGACGCCCAGTTGGTCGTCAACACGGGTTTTGCCAACAAGATGATGAACGTTCGGTCCACCTCCTACGGGCAAGTGGTTGCGATGAGCATCCTGGCTTCCAGCGACAACCCTGACGCAGCCGAAAGGTTCATCAAGTTCCTGATGGACGGCGACAACTACGTGTACTGGCTGCACATGGCCCCCGGGGGCATGAACCCCACGCGCAGCAGCATCGCCGCCTACGAGGCTTTCCTGGACAACAACGTGCTGCGCCGCTACGGGGCAAACAAGATCCAGGAAATCATCGCCGCGCTCAACAACGTGGAACGCTTCGACTTCTACGAGGGGCAAGTCATCACATCCATGGCCAAGATTTCCGGGAGCTTCGTGATTGGAAAGGCCATCAACTTCATGTTTGCCAACGACTGGACGCCCGAGCAAACAGCCGAATGGGCGCAAAAGGAAGCGGAGAAAGTACTCGAGTAATTCCAACGAACCGGCCGGGCTCCGTGAGGAACCCGGCCCTTTTTTTGATTGCGGGGTGAAAGAATGGCAAGGTGGATGGCCGGAACCCTACAACGGCGCGAGGCAATTTTCGGGTGGAGGCTCATCGCCCCCACGGTGATCATCATCGCGCTGCTGATCCTGTACCCGGTGGTATACAACATCTACTTGAGTTTCTTCCAGGTTTCGCTGAATCCCGAGGTTCCCAACCGTTTCGTGGGGTTTTCCAACTACGGGAAGATCCTGAGCGACGGGGAATTCTGGCGCTCGTTTGGCATCACCGTGGCCTTCACGCTCATCACGGTGGGCGGAAGCCTGCTGTTGGGGTTGGGCGTGGCGGTGATGATGAACCGGAATTTCGTGGGACGCAACCTGGTGCGCGCACTGCTGCTACTTCCCTACGTCACGCCGCTGATTTCCATCGTGTTCGCCTGGCGCTACATCTTCTTGCCCATCGACGGCCCGCTGGTGCAAGCGCTTTCCTCGGTGGGGATCATGGATTCGGGCACGGACATCATCAACAACCCCAACAACGCCTTCCTGGTGGTGAGCTTTTTCAACGTGTGGCGCAACTTCCCCTTCGTTTACCTGATGCTGCTGTCCGCGCTGCAATCCATCCCCGCGGTGCTGTACGAGGCCGCGGAAATCGATGGCGCCACGCGCTGGAAACAGTTTACCAACATCACGCTGCCGGAGTTGTACTTCGTGATCGCCTCCGTGGCATTACTGCGGGGGATCTGGAACTTCTACAAGTTCGACGAGGTGTACCTTCTGTCCAAGTTCGCGGGCACCATGCCGGTGTACATCTACGAGACGGCGTTCACCGGAGTGCCGCAGCAGGGGGTGGCGGCATCCATCGCCACGCTTCTGTTCGTGGTGATGATGGGGCTGATCACGCTGTACGTGAAGAAGGTGTTAAAATGGTGAAGAAACGAAACCCGTTGCGCACCGTGGTGTTCTACGTGCTGGTGGTGTCGCTGGTGCTGTTCGTGTTCTACCCCTTCGCGTGGATGATCAGCGTTTCCTTCCGCTACGACACCGATGCCTTCAAGGAAGGGTTTTTCCAAAAATTCACGCTCGACCAGTACGCGCAGCTGCTGGGATTCAAGGAATCCATCCGCCAGGAGCTTTCCGAGGAGGAGAAGCAACTGCTGACGCTGGTGAAGAACATGCCCGAGGAACAGCAAAAGCAGGTGCTGGCCAAGATCGAGCGCGACCGCAAGAAAGAGCAGTTCCCGTTCCTGCGTTTCTTCCGCAACAGCCTGCTGCTCGCGGGGATTGCCGCGTTCACCAGCTTGGTACTGGCCATCTTCGGCGCCTACTCGTTTAGCCGCATCCGCTACCCGGGGCGCACCTTCCTGCAGCGCAGCATCCTGGTGGTGTACCTCTTCGGGGGGGCGGTGCTGGCCGTTCCACTCTACCAGATCTTCGTGGGCATGGGGCTCACGCGCACGGCGTTTTCCTCGGTGGTCGTGCTGTTCATCATCTACGTGCTCAACACGTTGCCCGTGTCGCTGTACATGCTGGGCAACTACTTCCGCACCATCCCCTATTCCATCGAGGAGGCGGCCATCATCGACGGCTGCACACGAACGCAGGCCATCCTGAAGATCGTGATCCCGCTGTCCATGCCCGCGCTGATCACGGTGTTCATCTACTCCTTCATGATCGCCTGGAACGAGTACCTGTTCGCCTCGATCTTCATCCGCCCCTTCCCCACCGCCTACACGCTTCCGGTGGGGCTCAACGAGCTGTTCTACTCCGAGCACGCCGTGTGGTCCAAGATGATGGCCGCCTCCGTGCTCACCGCGGTTCCCGTGGTGGTACTGTTCATGCTCATGGAGAAGTACCTCACCTCGGGGTTGACCGTGGGAGGCGTGAAAGAATAACAAGGAGGTTTTGATATGCCGCGTTTTTTTGACCCGGAAGTGATGGAAAGGTTGCCCCATTCCCGACCCAACATCGTGGTGGGCATTCCCAGTTTCAACAACGAATCCACGATCGGCCACGTGGCGCGCACCGTGGACGAGGGCATCGTGCAATTCTTCGACGGGAATGGGCTGATCGTGAACGCCGACGGTGGTTCCTCCGACGCTACCCGCAAGGTTTTTGAAGCCGAGTCCACGCGCTGCCCGAAATTGTCGCTGGAATACAGCGGGGTCGCAGGGAAAGGCAGCGCCATGGGGGCGGTGATGGAGCTGGCGGACGTGATCGATGCAAAGCTGCTGGTGTTCGTGGATTCGGACCTACGCAGCATCGAACCCTGGTGGATCGAGCGCCTGGCAAAACCCGTGGAACAGGGAAAGGTTTCCTACGTCACACCCTACTACGTGCGCCACAAGTTCGACGGCACCATCACCAACAACCTGTGCTACCCGCTCACCAGCGCGCTGTATGGCAAGAGGATCCGCCAGCCCATCGGCGGGGACTTCGGGCTATCCGTGGAGCTGGCACGCATTTACCTGGGCAAGTCCGAGCAACTGTGGAAAGGTGACGTGGGGCGCTTCGGCATCGATATCTTCATGACCACCGTGGCCATCAACGAAAGCCGCCACGGCGTGGGCCAGGCCGCACTGGGCGCAAAGATCCACGACGTGAAAGACCCCGGCAAGCACTTGGGGCCCATGTTCTCGCAGGTGGTGAGCACGCTGTTGCGTATGATGTGGGCCTACCAGCTCAGCTGGATGCAAACGCGCTCCATCGAGGATGTTCCGGTGTTCGGGGAAATCTCCCGCGTGGAGCCACAACCCCTTTCGATCGACGTGGACAACCTCGTGCAAAAATCCCACACGGGTATCACCGAAAACCGCGCGTTCTACGACCAGTACTTCCCCGAAGAGCTCAAGCGCAACGTGTTGGGCTGCAACGGCCAAGTACCCCTGGAGCTGTGGGTGGACGTGGTGTTGCAGATGGCGATGCTGTTTCGCAACATCCCCGATTCTGCCCCGTTGATTCAAGCGATGATCCCGTTGTACTTCGGTAGGGTGGCCGATTTCGCCCAGATCGCGCTGCACATGAACCCCGACGAGGCGGAAAAGGTCGTGGAAGGCCAGGTAGAGGTTTTTGCAAGAGGTGTAGACCAGTTGCGCAAGCGCTTCGAGCAAGGGGGAGTCCATGCCTGAAAACACCTCACTGCGTGCCGATGCGATGCTGCTGTTTCGAAGGGCGTTGGGCAGCGTGCAACCCGCGGTGTTCCTCCCCCGTGTTCTTCCCGCGTGTGAGCTTCCCGCCCACGTGAGCGTTCTATCCATCGGGAAGGCTGGCTGGCAGATGGCGCACGCGTTCGCCCAGCATTATTCCGGAACCATCGACACGGGGCTGGTGATTACCAAGTACCGGCATTCCCAAGGGGACATTTCGGGGTTTTCGGTGTGCGAGGCGGGCCATCCGGTTCCGGATCGCAATGGGATACGCGCTGGGAAGCTGGCGTTGGAAATGGTTCGCTCCATGGACCCGCAAGGGCACTTGGTGTTCCTGGTATCCGGGGGAGGTTCGGCACTCTTCGAGGTACCCGAACAGGGAGTGAGCCTGGAGCAAATCGCTGACGTGACCTCCCGGTTGCTTCGGGGAGGCGCGTCCATCGTGGAAATCAACACGATCCGCAAGCGGTTGAGCGCGGTGAAAGGGGGGAAGTTTGCCCAACTGTGCGGAAGCCGCCGCATCACCGCGCTGGTTTTGTCCGACGTGCTGGGGGACAGGTTGGATACCATCGCCTCTGGCCCGGTGACCCCCGACAGCACCACGGTGAAACAAGCCATGGCCATCGTGAAGCGCTACGACATTCCGCTGTCCGAGCAAATGCAGCAAGCACTGCAAAGGGAAACGCCCAAGGAGCTGCATAACGTGAGTGCCCAGGTCACCGGGAGCTTGCGTGTGGCGTGCCAAAATTTCGTGGAAAGTGCGACGCGGTTAGGGTACGAAGCGCAGCTCCTCACCACCACGTTGGACTGCCAGGCACGCCATGCGGGGTGTTTCTTGGCCTCCATTGCCCGGGAAGTGGCCGAAAAACCCCTTCCCTCGCTGGTCTTGGCGGGGGGAGAAACGGTGGTGCAAGTGAAAGGAAAAGGCAAGGGGGGACGAAACCAGGAGCTTGCGCTGTCCGCTGCCCTGGGTATCGAGGGACTGCAAAACGTGGTGGTGGCTGCCCTTGGCACAGATGGCAGCGATGGCCCCACGGATGCAGCGGGAGGCATCGTGGACGGAAACTCCACCAAGCGCATGCGCGCTTCCGGGCACGACCCCGTGGCGATGTTGGACAACAACGACGCCTACCACGCGCTATCCGGGTCCGGGGACCTGGTGGTCACCGGACCCACCGGAACCAACGTCAACGACCTATACTTCGTGCTGTGCTCGGGTCAACCTTCGGGGTAGTGTTGCTGCACCTCACCCAGGGTAGGGATGGAGGTCTGGGCCCCTTTTCGCGTGGTGGAGAGCGCCGCGGCTTGTGCGGCAAGCGAAATCGCGCGTTCCAGCGAATCCCCCAGCGCGATGCGGGCGGCCAGCGTCCCGGAGAAAACGTCTCCCGCGGCCGTGGAGTCCACTGCTTGCACCTTGGGGGAATCGAAATGCCGCACCCTTCCTTCCAGCAGCGCGGTGCACCCGTTTTCCCCCAGTGTAATGACCGGGATGGAAAAACCCTTCACCCGAAGGCGGTTGAGTGCCAGCTGTGCTGCGTTACTGTCGGTGATTTCCACGCCGGTCATGGCAAAGGCCTCGGTTTCGTTGGGTTTCACCAGGTCCACGTGCTTGGCGAATGCGGTGGGCAGCACCCTGTTCGTGGCGGGTGCGGGGTCTAAGATCACCAGCATGCCACTTTCGTGGGCTTTCTTCGCCACGTGCATCACAACCTCAAGTGGTGGTTCGAGCGTCAGGAGCAACACACCACCGGGGCCAAACCCTTCCAAGCACTCGGGAATCCCCTCTGGGGTCATTTCCCCGGTAGCCCCGGGGTAGAAGCTGATGGCGTTTTGCCCCTGCTTGTCCACCACGATCATGGCGATGCCACTTCGGCTTCCTTCGTGGCGCAGCACCCCTTGGCAATCCACGCCCTTTTTTTCGAGGTTTTCCAGCAACTGTTCGGAAAACGCATCACTGCCCAGCATCCCCAGCATGTGGGCACGTGCTCCCATGGCCGCGGAAGCAACTGCCTGGTTGGCCCCCTTTCCGCCGGGGTAGGTGGCGAACGAGGGTGCACGCAGCGTTTCCCCCGGACGGGGGATGGCGGACAGCCCCTCCATCACCAGGTCCATGTTGATGGCGCCCAGGCAAAAAACGATGCCGTTGGGTTCGAATTTTTCCATGCTTTCTCTCTCCTTTCGTTACACGAAATGCAGCATCGTCCACATGCCGGTCTTTTCAAACCCCATCTTGTGGTAGATGCTGCCCGCACGGGGGTTGTCGTAGAAAAGCGCCGCGCTCCTGCCATTTTGGAATAAACGTTCCACCAGTGCATACACGCAGGCGGTTGCCAATCCCTTTCCCCGGTGCATTCCCGGGGCGGTGCACACCCCGATGATCATGGCGGCGGAATCGGTTTGCGCGGTGTACGAAGCGCTGGAGAGCAGTTCCTTTCCCTGGCCATCGTACACCAGCGAGGTCACCCGAAGCCCGGAGGCGATATCGCGGCGTAAGCCCTCTTCCTCGTTCGACCCCCCAAACTCCTCGATGGAAGAGAGCAAGCGTTCCAGTGCGGGAGCGTCGTCAGGAGTGGCCCACTGCACGCGTTCCAAGGGCAAGTCAAAACCCGGTTTCCGCGGTTGTTGGCACACCGCGAAGTGATCCTGCGCCACCTTGTTCACGGCGGGTTTCACAAGGGGGCGCACCGCCGAAATCACTTGCTGTTTCCCGGAGAGCATCCAGCCATCCCCAGGAACCACGAGATCGTTGGCAATGCGAATGAGGGGCAGAAGGTCGATCGCGGCATCGTGGGTGTAGAGCGTGAAATAGCGGGAGTACCGGAGCAACACCCCCTGGAGTTGCCCGTTTTCCTCCTGCACCCAGAAGTTCATGAAATCCGTCTCGATACCCAGGTTTTGCAAGTCACCGATGGCGAAGATGTTGAACTCCGCTTCCTTTTCCAGGTACTCGAGCAACCGGCTCTTGTCGGACTCCGTGATTTTCCTTGCGTGTTTCATCGCTGTCCCCCCTTTTCCGAATCCCAGTCGCTTTTCAAGATGGCGTAGCGCTTGAGGTCGCGGAACTGTCCCTTGCTGAAAACTTCCTGGCGCGACACGCCCTCGAAGCGCATGCCGATCTTCTGCATCACGCGTTCCGACCCCAGGTTGTCCACCAGGCAGTGCGCCTGGATGCGGTTGAGCTGCATGCGCGTGAAACCAAAGTGCAGCACAGCCTGCATCGCCTCGCTCATGATGCCCCTCCCCCAGAAGTCCTGGGAGAGGGCGTAGCCGATTTCCGCGGAACGATGCGGGATCTTCCACCAGATGAACCCCCCCGTGCCGATCATGCGGTTTTGTTCCTTCCACACGATGGCCCAGTTGTGCACCAGCCCTTCCTTCTGGGAAAACTCTTGCCCCTGCAAGAAAACCTGGGCATCTTCCAGGCTGCGATGGGTTTCCCACAGGGTGTAGCGGGTAACCTCGGGGTTGGATGCGTACGCAAACATGTCTGGGGCGTCGCTCTCCTTCATGGGGCGAAGGATGAGCCTGGGTGTGGTCAAAATGTCAAGCTTTTCGAAGATTTCCCGGGTCGTCAATGCCATGGTTTTCCTCCCGTTCTTTTTGCTGGATTATACACGAAAGGGATGTGAAAGGGTATAATAAAAACAGCCGCACTGGGGGTGCGGCGCTCCCCGGAAAGAGGAAACGTTGACATGGAGGTGGACCAACATGAAAAAGCCCCACTGGACCCTTGCGATACTGGTTTTGCTGTTGTGTAGTTGCGCCGTGCCGGTGATTCCCGGCCTTCCCCCGGTGGTGATGGGAGAGTTTCAGGTGTTTCCACCCGACAACCCCTGGAACACCGACATTTCCGGCTTCCCCGTGCACCCGAACTCGGACGCTTTCCTGGCATCCATCGGGTTGGACACGGGGTTGCACCCGGATTTCGGCACGGTGTGGGCGGGTGCTCCAAACGGCATCCCCTTCGTGCTGGTGAACGACGGCCAGGCGATGGTGGACATCGCGTACGTGGCGTACGGTGACGAGAGCGATCCCGGCCCTTTTCCCGTTCCCGACGACGCCCCGGTGGAAGGCGGCAACGAATCGGACGGTGACCGACACGTGATCGTGGTGGACGTGGACAACCACGTGCTCTACGAGCTCTACCGCGCGTTCAAGACCGCCACGGGCTGGCAGGCAGACAGCGGGGCCAAGTGGAACCTGGATTCCAACGCGCTGCGCCCCAAGTACTGGACCTCCGCGGATGCAGCGGGGCTGCCCATCTTCCCCGGTCTGGTGCGCTACGACGAGGTGGAATCGGGCGAGATCACCCATGCGCTGCGCTTCACCGTATCCCAAACACAGCGGGGTTTCATCTCCCCCGCGCGGCATTTCGCCTCCTGGAGCGACGACCCCGCACTTCCCCCCATGGGCCTTCGCGTGCGCCTCAAGGCGGGCACCGACATCTCGGGCTTTTCCCCACGCGTGCAGGTGATTTTGCAGGCCCTCAAGACCTACGGCATGATGGTGGCCGACAACGGCGGCGACTGGTTCCTCTCCGGTGCCCCGGACATGCGCTGGGACGACGAGGAACTCGCCGAGCTCCGCCAGGTGAAAGGGCGGGACTTCGAAGTGGTGTACACCGGCGACATCGAAAAATGAAAAGGTTTTGACCCGTGGGACCGCCGCACCCCAGTGCGGCAAGCTATTTTTCGGTCCCTGCTTTTTCCAAAATGGTCTCCCCCAGCTTGGTCCCCCGTTCCTTCAACGCATCTTCCTGCTCGGAGGCGGTCTCCTTCATCAGCTGGATACCCAAGCAATCCAGTGCCGCCACCACGTTTGCCCCCTTCTTCTTTGCCACGCCCTGGAACTTCTCCAACGCGTTGGGGTTGGCGTTCCCCGCGCCAACGCCCACCAGCACCACGTTCTTGCCTTGAAGCGAGGCCTTGGCGAGGAAGGTGTTCATGGCGGGGGGAAGGTTGGATGCCCAGATGGGTGTCATTAACACCAGCAGGTCGAAGCCCTCCGTGGAAAAGTCCGGGTTTTGGAGCTTGGCTTTCCACCGCAGCAGCGCGGAAAACGCCGCGCTGGGCATGCTCTTTCGTTCCTTCGTGTCCACGAGCTCGCGCGTGGCGCACTGCAATTTCTCCGCGGCAGCCTGTGCAAGAATGCGCGTGGAGCCTTCACGTGTAAAAAACACAACCAGTGGTTTCACAAGGTTCCCTCCTCATCGGGTGCTCATTTTGGACAAGGTTTCCCCACGCGGTGACTCGGAGTGTCCACTCCGCTCCGCGAAATGCGGGCAGGCACGGGGGCCTGCCCCTACAGCAACCCGTACGTTTCCGTGGATTACCCCCATCGTTGAATTGGACGAAGATCTGTAGGGGCACCCCCCCGTGGTTGCCCGGGGT
>DAOPKN010000044.1:0-17196 GCA_035391225.1 Thermotogota bacterium | reverse complement strand
TATGCGCGCGTATGCGAGGGTAAGCTCCTTGTACCCCAATGGGGTTTGGTTTTTCCCGTACTCTTTCCACGCGAAAACGCACGACCCAGGAGTCCCAGCAAAGGGACAGCGAATGGGTCTACGATATTCCGTTCCGCAACCCAGTTTTGAAAAAGCGTGAAAAGAGCCGCTCTGGGGTGCGGCGGTCCCCGAAAACCTCGCCTTTTTCTCCCATGCCCTTTGCCACGTATCCAGCGTTGTGGTACACTTGAGAGGGATATCCAGCGCCAATGCGATGGATACTCGCGTATCTTGTGGAACACATAACCGGGAGAGGTGAGCGACATGGCAAAAGTATACTTTACCGACTTCAAGGCAAGACCGGGGTTGAACCTGCTCCAGAAATTCCAAGTGCTCCTGAAAATGGGTGGACTCGGCGAGATGATCGAGACGGACCGCCTGGTGGCGATCAAGGTGCATTTCGGTGAGATGGGAAACTTGGCGTACATCCGGCCCAATTACCTTCGCGTGGTTTCCGACTGGGTTTCCGCGCGCGGTGGCAAGCCTTTCTTGACCGATGCAAACACGTTGTATAAAGGGTCGCGTTCCAACGCGGTGGACCATTGGAAAACCGCGATGCGCAATGGTTTCGTGTACGAGGTCGTGGGGGCTCCCGTACTCATCGCGGATGGGTTGCGAGGTTCCGATGAAGTGGAGGTTCCAATCAATGGGGAGTACGTCAAGAAGGCCAAAATCGGAGCCGCCATCGCTATGGCGGATGTGCTGGTTTCGGTGAGCCATTTCAAGGGCCACGAGCAAACCGGTTTCGGCGGTGCCATCAAGAACATCGGCATGGGGTCTGCCTCTCGTGCCGGAAAGATGGAACAGCACTCCGACTCCAAGCCCCGCGTGGTGGAGAAGAACTGCGTGGCTTGTGGCATGTGTGCGCGCAACTGTCCCGTGGAAGCGATCACGATCCAGACGGTGGCACGCATCAACTACGACAAGTGCATCGGATGCGGGCAATGTATCGCCATGTGCCAATTCGGGGCCATTTCCCCGGTGTGGGACACTTCCTCCGATTCGCTCTCCAAGAAAATGGCGGAGTACTCGCTCGCGGTGTTGCAGAACAAGAAATCTTTCCACGTGAGTTTCATCAACAACGTCTCCCCCGACTGCGATTGTTGGGGCGTCAACGATATCCCCATCGCGCCGGATATTGGCATTGCCGCCAGCATCGACCCCGTCGCGCTTGACCAGGCCTGCTACGACCTGGTGTGCAAGAAGGTGGGGTACGATCCCTTCGTGAAAGCGCACCCGGATACCTCACCACTGCACCAGGTGGAATGGGGAGAGGCCATTGGCCTTGGAGAACGAAGGTATGAACTGGTTTCCGTTGCCCAGGCGTAAGTTTTCCTGTGGGAAGATCCTGGTCGTAACGGGATTTTTCCTCTTGCTACCCACCCTTTTTTGGGGAGGCATCAGCGCAAACGATTTCGTGTCCGTATGGGAAACCATGGGAATCCCTGTTCAGGAGGAAGGAAACTGGCGCACCGTTTCCCTGCCCGCCACCGATTCCCAGTTGTGTTCCGTTTCCTTGGAAACGGGGGAGTTCATCGTCTTTTCCCGCTTTTCCCGCCAGCTGGGCCTTGTTTCTTGCCAGGAATACCTCGACCAGCTCGGTACGGTTCTGCAAAGCTGTGGCATGGAGGCCCGCTTCGTGGCCCAATTCCTGGACTGGAACCGCGTTGCGGATCCCAGCGCTCCTTGCGCGCAGCTGGAAGGTTTTTCGATGCAAGCAATGATGGAGCCTTCCACGGGGCAAGATGCACCACCGCCTTTCGGTCTTTCCTTTTCGTGGCAAATCAACCGGGTGGATGCGACTACCCTGGCCCTTCGTGTATGGCCTGCAGAACAGGCACCCTCTGCTGCCGCCAACGGTGATGTGACACCCTCTTCCCAAGGATCGGAAGGGGACCCGGCACAACCCGCGCCGGGACAGGAGCTGCAACTGCTGCGAAACGACGTGCTTTTCTTGGAGAAAAAGGTCGCCCAGCTCGAGGAAAAGAACAACTCCTTGTCTTTCCTGGTTTCCTTCTTCCAGGAAGCCCTACAGACGCAGCAGATGGTTGCGGAGAGGTTCCAGACGCTGTGGGAAGAAAGTGCCGAGCGCGAACCGGAATTGCACGAAGAGTTAGGGCAAGCGCTGCAAAAGAATGCTTCGCTGCAACGGCAAATGGAAGAGCTTGCGCAAGCCAACCAAGTTCTGCAACAAGCTTTTGAAGAAGCATTGCGCCAAAAGGGAGAAGCGTTGCAGGCCCAGAAAGCTTTTTACGATGGCCTGATCGAAAGCCTGGAGATCCAAAACCAGGCGTTGCGGGAGAAGAGCAACCGCCAAGCACAGGAGATCGATAGCCTGCGCGTTCTGGTCACGCAACCCCTCGTGGTTCCTGCCGTGGTTGCGCCACTACCCACCCAAACCGCAATGCAAAGCACGGAAATGCAGCGGAGCGAGCCTCAAAAGGATCTCGCCACACCTCTTCCCGAGCCCCCAAAAAGCAGGGTTTCCCTGGTTTCTTTCTACGAGCACCAAAGCGGTGATGCCCTGTTCCTGGAGCAGAACGAGTATGCAGCCGAGCCCGCAGGAGGTTCGGAGCCCGCCACGACCACGGTTTTCACACCCTCCGGTGAAGAATTTTCCCGAACAATTCGCCAATTCGACGCTAACGGCAACGTGGTGCTTTCCGAAAGCTGGAGGGGGGAAGAGCGGGTGGAGCGCGTGGAAAACCGCTACGATGCACAGGGAAAACTGCAAGAAAGCCTCTTGACCACCGCCGGGGAAAAAGCTGTGCAGAGGGTTTTTCGCTACACTGCGGAAGGCGAACTCGAGGAAGTGCAGGTCATACAACCGGATGGCGAGACGTTGCGCGAAGTGTACTTCTTCGATTTCGAGCACAAGCTAACCGAAATTCGCACCTTGGATGCCAAGGGCCTGGTTCTTTCGCGCGTTCTCCAAGAATACGACAGCGACGGAAAACTGGTACGGGTGAAATTCTACGAGAAATTCAACCTGGTGGGTTACCACGTCCATTCCTACGCCCAAAACGGGCACATTTCGCGAACAGAGTACTACAACGGGGAAGGAGAATGCGTGAGTTTTTCGATCACCACGCGGGATTTCTAAAAATCCGCCGCGTTTGGGCTGGTTAGATTGAAACCTGTTTTAGAATTTTCTGAAAAAGCCTTGAGAGGGTTTTCAAAGAAAAGGTTTACAATGGATTACAGAACAAGGAAACGTGTCCCAGAGGGGGTGAGGTGTCTTGGCAGAATACGTGTACCGTCTGTCGTTTCGGAAGAAGATGGTGATCGTTTTTTTGATCGCGGTGTTCTTGTTTTTCCTTTTCCCCTCCACTCTACTGGGTTGGTTCAACCAAAAGACCATACAGGTAGACATCATCTTCCGTGTGAAATCCACCGCGCGCGTGGTGATTCAACCGGATAAAACCGCGGTGATCGTGGCAAACGATGAAATCACGCTCAAGGCACACCTGCACGACCTGGAAGGCAACGAGTACCGGAGTTGGGACGTGTTTCTCTCACCCACCGATCCTGGCTACCCGCTGGGGGTCATTCGGGAAAGCAACGTGGATGTTGACCCTGAGCGACCCTACTTCGTCACCTACACCGTCGAACCGGATTGAAAAGCACGATCCCCCCATACCAAATCGCAAAAAAAACCGCCCCGAAGGGCGGTTTTTCTATTCGTCGAGCCACTTGCACAGCCCCATGTCATGGGGGTGTGGTAGCAAGGGATGCCGGGGTACCACGCGAATACTGTAGCGGTAATCCCCACGTTCCGAGAGTTTGGCCGTTCCCCGGAAAACGTAGGTGTTGTGCAGCGTTTGCTGCTCCAGTTCCATGGGAAAGGTTTCGAACCCTTCCATCTCGTTGTATATATTGTAGCGGGCGAAGTACAACTCCACCGACACGTCTTCCGGATCGATGTTCCCCAGGTACACGGTGGAAGAAAACTCCACTTCCAGGCTGACGGGGATTTCCTCACCATCCTTGCGAACCGTGCTGCTATGCACTTTCACCGCGTCCCATTCCCCCCGGATCTTTTCCTTCCATTCGGACAGCTCCTTGGCCTTGCGGAAATCGTCTTCGCGCAAGGATTTTCGGAAAGTGTAGGCAGGTGTGTAGAGCCGTTCCAGGTAGTCGCGAAGCATGCGATGCGTGTTGAATTGGGGGACCACCGACTTGATGGACTGGCGCATGATTTTCAAGAAAGAGCGCGGGATGCCGTTTTCGTCGTGGTCGTAGTAGCGCGAAACGATTTCCTTTTCCAGCGTGTCGTAGAAACTCACCGCGTCCACGGTGTCCTGGATGTTGGAATCGGAGTACTCGCGTCCGTCACCGATGATCCAGCCGTTGTGCCCGTCGTAGCCTTCCACCCACCAGCCGTCCAGTACGCTGAAGTTGATACCGCCGTTCAGCGGAACCTTTTCCCCGCTGGTTCCAGAAGCCTCGTGGGGGCGCCGTGGAGTGTTCAACCAGATGTCCACACCCGAAACCAGGTAGCGGGCTACTTCCATGTTGTAGTTTTCCAACAGCACGATGTTGTCCTTGAATTCGGGGTACCGGCTGATTTCGTACACCCTGCGAATCAATTCTTGTCCCGGACGGTCGGCTGGATGCGCCTTTCCCGCAAAAAGGAACTGCACGGGTTTTTCCGGGTGGTTGATGATGGAGCGCAATCGATCCAGGTTGCGGAAGATCAACGTGGCCCGCTTGTAGGTGGCAAAACGCCGGGCAAACCCGATGGTCAGTGTGTCGGCATCGAGGATGCTGTCGATTTCCCGCAGTTGCTCGATGGTTTCGCCGTGGCGCGCACGTTGGTCCGCAATGCTCTTGTGCACGAACTGGATCATTTGCTTTTTCATCTGGCGGGTGGTTTTCCACAGCTCCTCGTCGGGAACCTCGTCCAACTTCGCCCAGTACTCCTTGTTCAGCAGGTTTTGCTTCCACTCGGGAAGGAAGCGGTCGAAAAGCGAGCGCATTTCCGGGTGCAACCAGGTTTCCGCGTGCACCCCGTTGGTCACGTGGGTGATGGGGATTTCTTGTTCCGGAACACCCACCCAGGCGTCTTTCCACAGCCCGCGAGACACTTCCCCGTGCAGCTTGCTCACGCCATTTCGCCATGCGGTCACCTTCATGGCAAGGATGGTGAGGTTGAACAGCTGCTGGTTCTCGCCGTTGTACGGTGTGCCCAGTTGCAAGAATTCCTTCTTGGAGATTTTCAGTCGGCTCCAGAAGGAGTTGAAGTACTTCTCCATCAGCGAGTAATGGAAGGCGTCGTTTCCGGCGGGAACGGGCGTATGCGTGGTGAAAACGGTACCAGAGCGCACGAGTTCCAGTGCCTGGGGGAACGAAAGCCCCTTGCCCTCCACGAGCTCGCGGATACGTTCCAGCGCCATGAACACCGAATGCCCCTCGTTCATGTGCCAAACCGACGGGGAATACCCAGCCATGCGCAGTGCGCGCACACCGCCGATACCCAGCAGGATTTCCTGCTTGATGCGCATCTCCTGGTCCCCGCCGTAGAGTTGGGCGGTGATGCCCCGGAATTCCGGTGGATTTTCGGGGATATCGGTGTCGAGCAATAACAGGGTGGTGTTCATCACCGTGGCCTTCCACACCCTTGCCTGCAAGTTACCCGAAGGCAGTTCCACCACCACGCGGAGTTCCTCCCCGAAATCGTTCTTGATGGGTACAAGCGGAAAATCGTTGAAGGTGTAGGAGGGGTAGTACGCCTCTTGCCAGCCGTCCTTGTTGATATGTTGTTGGAAGTAGCCGTTTCGGTACAGAAGCCCCAGCCCCACCAGCGGAATGCCGAGGTCCGACGAGGACTTGACATGGTCCCCCGCGAGAATTCCCAGTCCACCGGAGTAAATGGGGAAACTTTCGTGCAACCCGAACTCGGCCGAGAAGTACGCGATGCAAAAGTCTTTCTCCTTGTGGGAAGGGCAGTTCTGAACGAACCAGGTCTCGGTGTTCTTGGTATACCGGTCAAACTCCTCCACGAGTCGGTCGTACACTTCCAGGAATTCCGGGTTGCCTGCCGCCTGATCCAGCCGCCGCTGACTGACATGTTTCAGGAATTTCACAGGGTTGTGTGTCACCTGGGTCCAGAGTCTTTTGTTCATGTTCGAAAACAAGCTTTCCACGTCCGGGTTCCAGGCATTCCAGAAGCTGTAGGCAAGGTCACGCAACCGCGCGATGCGCTCTGGAATGTTGGGAACCACCGAAATGGTCTTAAATGAGCCCATGTTTGAATTACCTCCCGTAAATTTCCCCCGTTGTTCCGTTTTTTTTGCGGTTGATTATAACATACCCGCGAAACCCAGTGCGATTCCCGCACCCCCGCACAAGAAGATGAGCAGCACGGGATCGATCTTGGCTTTCAGGAAAACAAAGAACGCAACTGCTCCGATGAGCACCACCCCCCATTTCCCCGAAAGCACCGGGGTTTGCAGCAACGAGAAGAGCGTGGACGTGAGAAGGATAGCGGTGATGGTTTGCAGCGCGGAGAGCAAGGCCGAGCGCTGCAGCGGGATTTTGCGGGAAAGGGCTCCCGCGATCCAGACGATCAGAAGTGGGGCCATCAGAAGCGCCAACGTGTGCAGCGCGGCACCCGGGAAGCCTCCCAGGCGATACCCTACGTAGGTTGCCAGGTTGAGCGCGATGGGCCCCGGGGTCATCTGCGCGATGGACACCGCGCGGGAAAATTCCACCGCTGTCAGGAACCCCCCACCCACAAGGTCCGCCTCGATCAACCCCACGGTGGTCCAACCCCCACCGAACGAGAGGAAACCGATCTTGAAGAAAACGAGAAGAGAAGCAAGGCTCATCGGGGTGTTCTCCCCCTTTTTTCCACGGGGTACAACGTGACGAGCAGGGCGAGGATCAAAGCCAGCACCCAGGAGGGAAAGAGAAACAGGAAGGCGATGCCTCCTCCCACGATGGCCAGTTTCCAGGGGGGCCACTTCTGCGAGCGATACACCTTGTACACCATGCCTCCCACGAGCCCCAGTGCGGCACCGTACACCCCGGAAAGGAACGGCTCCAGCCAAACCGCTTGCTGGAGCCAGTTCAGAACGAGGGAAACCAAGATCACGGAGAAAAAGGGGGGAATCACCACCCCGAGGGTCGCGGCAAAGGATCCCCATCCCCCCGCGATTTGCTGGCCGCACAACCGGGAAACGTTGAACGCGATAGGCCCGGGCAAGCACTGTGCCAAGCCAAGGCTTTGGAGGAAAGCTTTTTCCGACAGGAGCTTTTCCTTTTCCAGGCGTACTTGGAAGATGGGAACCATCGCGTACCCACCCCCGGGAGTGAGGGCAGAAACCTTGAAAAAAACCCAGAAAATCCGGAAATACCTCAAGGAACGACCCGCGTGACGATCAACCTCCACTGTGTGCCGTGAAGCCCGACCGAAGTCCACATCACCTGTTTCTCCACGACCTGCTGCATTCCCTTCGCGAAGAAGGAGTAGCTTCCCTCACCGGTAGGGTTTGCAGTGATACGTTGGCCAAGTTCCCGCAATTCCGCGTAGGGCTGGTACAGTGGATCGGTAAACAGGTTGCGCCCGATTTCCATGGCATCCTGGTCGAAGAAGATGGTGCCGTCGGTTTGCATCATCCAAAACTCGTAGGATCCCACGTTGAGGGGAACGAGGAGGGGAGCAAGGAAGGAATCGTATTTGATCAAGAAACTCAGTGCACCCTGGATTTGCCCTTGCTCGGTGAAGAGGGGCCATTCCAGGTCCACGGAGGGAATGCCTTCCACGGAAAGGAAACTGTCGCTCAGCGAGGGTTTCTGGCTGTTGAGCATGCGCTGGAACTGTTCCTGGCCGCCGATGGCAGCTCCCTCGAAGGCGTGGTACTCCTCGGGCTCGATCCAACGCAGGATCCCTTCGGTGGTGATCCAGGACACATCGATCACATCGGGGTTTTCACGGTGCAATTTGCGCAACACCTCGCGCATCTCTTCCTCGTCGAAAGAGTGTCCCAGGCTACGTGCACCCTCCGCAATCGCATCATCCAGCTGGGTGAGGCGCTGCTGAACCTTGTTCCGGGCATCGGACAGGAGGCTTTCCAGGTTCGCTTCTTCCACGATGCCCAGCGTTTTCGTCAAAAGGAACGTCCAACCGGTGGAAAGGGATTTGCGGTACATCCCCAGATGCAGCTCCCCGTTTTCTGTGAACAGGAAACTACCCGATTGCTGCTGCAAACCGGGCAACCTCTGGCTGATCCCTGGGATTTCGATGTCCAATGAGCCGAGGAGCAACGAGGAACGGTCCGTTAAGGCCAGGGTGTTCTGGGCGTCGAACGCGTAGAAATGCAGTTCCGGCGGAAGCGAAAGCTCCGAAACCACGTTCTCGTTCCAGGAATCGAAGAAAGCAGAAAGACCCAAGAAACCCACCATTTTGCCATCCTGTGGCACCGGAACCGCGAACACCAGCGAACGTTTTCCCGTGGAGCGGCTCAAAACCTGGTAGCCATGCACCTCTTCCCCGTTGAGAAGGAGCGAGAAGTAGTCGCGGTTTGCCAAGCTCAACCCCGTCCAGTTCCTCGGAACAGAATAGTAACCGCCATCGGGCAGGATGAAAATGCCCAACCCTGCGTACATCTCGTTAAAGGACTGCAACAAGGGTTTCATGCTCTGCCAGTTCCCCGAGATGACCTCCGAAGACTTGGCCATCACGCGGAGCGAGGTAAGGATACCCTCCGCACGTTCCTCGAAGGAACGAACCAACAGCCGCAGCAGAGAGTCCGCGGAAACCGGCCAGCGCGAAACCACATGGTCCACCACCGAAAAGGCCCCCTGCTCGAAAACCGGATCCCACCCCAGCAGCGAATCCAGGTTCACCATCGTGATGGGGTTTTCGGGGTATTCAACGGGGAAAGAAGATGCGGGTTTGCCAGAACGCAAGACCCGAAGAGCCAAAGTTCCCGCCTGGAAGCCCTGGGAAAACCCCGAGTTCACGACCCCTCCCGCTGCCCCTTCCGGGATATGGAAATCCGACACGGAGAAAACGGGTACCAGGCTTCTTTCCACGGTCCATTCCGTTACCACCGATGAGCTCACGGTCTGGCCCTCTTGGCCGATCAACCCCCGGTTGGCCAACATCACGATGGCGTCTCCGTGTTCCGGAAGGTTGGCTACGCCATCCTTCCATTCTTGGAATGTGCGAAAGAGATGGGTTTCCATTCGCATACCCGGGAACCCTTCCGCAGGAAGTTGCCCAATCATCCCCCGGGAGGTTTCGCTATCGTCGCCCAACAAAAGGATGCGCGTTGTTTGCGGGAAGAAGGAGTCAAGCAGCGAAACCGTCTCCGGGAAGAAATTCGTTTCCCGAACTCCCGAAACATTCTCCCGCGGGTACCCGTACATTGCTGGATCGTTGTTGACACCGCAGAAAACGAGGGGAACGTTCAACAGAGTTTTCCCGAAAAACTCCTGGGCAATATCGTCGCAGGCGATGACCAGGTCAGGCTGGAATTGTTCCACGCGAAGAGCTGCCAGTTGCCCCGCCTTGATCTTCCAATCCAACTCGGGCCTTAGCCGGGAATCCATGAAAAAAAAGTCCCATTCAATGGTTTCGTCGTCCATCGCAGCAAGGATCCCATCCTGGATTTCCCGCGTCCACGTGTACCCCTCGTCGTAGCTATGAACGACCAGCACACGAGAGGCCAGTGCAAGTGCAGCAAGCAGCAAGATGGCCAGGAAAAAAGCGATTCGTTTCATGTATTACATCCTCCCCTTTCGAAATCAGGTTCACGAGAGGGATTATACCACCAAAATCAAGGGCGATATAGGGAAATGATTGCCTGGCGAAGTGGTATAATTTCACCAACCAGCAAGGGAGGTGCAAGCCTTGGGAGAAAGGAACCCTGGTTTGTCGGCTTCGGCGGACCCCTTTTTTCAGAACGCGCACACGATCATTCTCCTGGTAGACCCTAAGGATGGAAGCATATGGGATGCAAATCCCGCCGCGGTTGCTTTTTACGGATGGTCCCGCGAAGAATTCCGAGGGAGGAGGTATCCGGATGTTTCTCTGGATACACCGGAAGCGTTCCGGAACCAAGTCAAAAACGTCCAAAGCCAAGGAAAACCCGGCATCGTTTCCGCGCATGTTCGAAAGGATGGAACCCATCGCAGGGTGGCAGCTCATTTTGGCCCCATTTTCCTCCACGAGAAGGAGGTCTTGGTCTTCTTCGTGTTCGATATCCACGAAATCCTACAAGACCTCCAGCTTTCGCAGGCCAGGTTGCAGCAGGCCCTTTCGAAGGCGAAAGATTTGGCGCAGCAAGCCCAGCAGGCAAACCGCATCAAAACCGAGTTCCTGGCCAATGTCAGTCACGAGATCCGAACACCCATGAGCGGGGTACTGGGTATGCTGGAAATTTTGAAGGAAACACCACTCGACGAAGAGCAGCTGCACTGCGTAGAAATTGCCATGGAGAACGGCGATGCCCTCGTGCGACTGATTGACGACCTGCTGCAATTTGCGCGCATGGAGGCGGAGAAAGCGCGGCTGGTCCCACGGGAAATTTCCCTGCGTTCCTTGGTGCAGAATTTTGCCGAGGTGCTGGAGTTAATGGCCTCCAAGAAAAGCCTGGGTTTTTCCATGCAACTTGATCCCGACCTTCCCGAACGGGTTTTCCTGGATGGAGAACGACTCCGCCAGGTGCTGATGAACCTGGGAAGCAACGCGGTCAAGTTTACCTTGAAGGGAGAAATCCACTTCGAAGCCCGAGTGCTTCGGAGGGAAAGAAGCCTTTGCACCGTGGCTTTTTCCTTTCGGGATACCGGCATCGGCATCGCCGAAGAAAAACTGGGAATGCTGTTCCAACCCTTTTCGCAGGTGGATAGTTCTTCCACGCGCGAATTCGGGGGAACGGGATTGGGCTTGGCCATCTGCAAGAAGTTGGTGGAAGCAATGGGAGGAAAAATCAGCGTGCGCAGCGAAGAGGGCAGCGGATCGGAGTTTTTCTTCACCCTGCCCGTGTCGTTGGATGTTCCTTCCAATAGCCGGGATGACGGAAGAAAAACCAGCTGGATCGAGAACCCCGATTCGTACAAGGTACTGGTGGTGGAAGATAACCTGACCAATCAGATGGTTTTCACCGGGATCCTGCAAAAGTTTGGCCTGGGGGTGGAAAAAGCGAACAATGGAAGGCAAGCGTTGGACCTCATGGAGAAAACCCGTTTCGACCTGGTTTTGCTCGACTTGCAAATGCCGGAAATGGATGGCTACGAGACACTCAGGGAGATACGGGATCCTTCGTCCAATGTCTTGGATCACCAGGTTCCGGTGGTGGTTCTGAGCGCGCATGTGATGCGGGGGGAACAGGAAAAATGCAAGAAAATGGGTGCGTCCGGTTTCTTGCTCAAGCCCGTTTCCGCTGCCCAAATGAATGAAACCGTTAAAAAATGGCTGGAAAAAAACCCCCGGGGGTTAAATTGACCGGAAGTCATGCTATAATTCGGTCGACTTAACGAAAGGGGGAATACGATGTTTCGCAAAAAAATGGTTCTGGTCTTCTTGCTTGGAAGCTTGCTGGCAGTGGCGGCCTTTTCCCTGACGTACCCCGAGGCAAAGGAAGCCTTTCGGGTGGCAAACAGTGAGCATGACGTGGAAGGGATGAAAGCCCTGGTTGAGCAACTGCGTTCCATGCAGCAGGTGAACCCAACGTACAAGGCATTGCACGTAAACGCAATCACCGAGCTGGCGAACTGGGGAATCACCGACGAGAAGGAACGAGAGGCGCTGTACGAGGAAGCGGTGGAAATCGGGAAAGAAGCCGTGGAGCTCTTTCCCAACGATGCATACTCCAACTACGTAACCGGTGCAGCCATCGGGCGACTTGCCCAGTTCAAGGGCATCGTCAAAAGCCTTTTCATGCTGGGGGATTTCGACAAGTACGTGGAAAAGGCAAAGGAACTCGATCCAAATAACTTCTTGCCCTGCATGGCGCTGGGAATGCGCTACCGGGATGTTCCATGGCCCATGAGTAACTTCAAAAAGTCCGAGGAAAATTTCCTGATGGCCATTCAGCTGGAACCCGGCTACCAGAATGCCTACTACGAGCTGGCAATGCTGTACAAGACCGACAAGAAAAAAACGGACTTGGCCATCGAGTACTTTGAAAAGACACTGGCCACCCCACCGCACCCCGATTGGGTTGCCCAGGCAGAAGAGGCGTACGCAAAGTCACGGCTCGAGTTGGAAGAACTGCGGTAGTTTTTTGCGCCCTGGTTTCCCTGCCCGCTTCCCTTACCCGGGAAGCGGGTTTTTGTTGTACAATAGGGAGAGAAGACTCGGGGAAAGATGGGAGGATGAGAGCATGCGAAAGAAGAGCGTTACCATGGCCATTCTCATTTTCGTGGGCGTGTGCGTGTTGGGAACCCGTGTTATCCTGCTTGTTCCAGCAACAATGGGAAGCACAATGGTGGAGAGTGCTTCCATCATCCCGCGCCTTCCACCCTTCCCCGAAGACATGGAAAACCTCCCTGTTCCCGATTCGCTGAAAATCCACGATCCTTGGGGAAGCGTGGGTTTTTCCAGCCTCAAGAGGTTGTTGGAAGAAGACCCGGAAAACATCGTGGTGGAAGTGCCCTACGACTGGAGACAGGATTTCTCCACCACGTGGAAGACCTACTTGAAGCCCATGATCGACGCGTGCAAGGCGGAACATGGAGTGCGGAAGGTCGATATCATCGCCCATAGCATGGGAGGGCTCGTGGTGCGTTCCTACATCCAGCACGAAGGCTTTGAAAATGACATCGACCATTTCATCATGCTGGGCACGCCCAACCAAGGCTACCCGGGGATTTTCTACATCCTGGGCCCGGTGGATTTCCACGAGTACAAGTCCCCTCCCCGGATCACCGGAATGCAAAAGTTGTTTTCCGCGATGCTCAACCAACTACAGCTCAAGGAGTCCATTATTTTCGAGCAGCTGCTCAAGGGCCAGGGTTTCCTCGATGCCAGCGAGGAGCTGTTTTCGTCCCAGGTAGATATCTCGATTTCCCCGGAAGGCTTCCGCTTTGTGCGAGGTGACAAGAGCCTATGGCTGAGTCGAGAACAGGTTCTTGCCCAAATCGAGCAGTTTTTCCCCTCCCTTTTCTCGCTGCTTCCCACCTACCCCTTTCTTTCGGACGAAACCGGTTGGCTTGCCTTCGATTCTCCGCGGCCAAACGAATTGTGGCAAATGAACTCCGGGGAACCCCTGGAGCGATGGCTTCAGCGCGTGGGAAAAGCTCCCGGGCAGGTGCAAGCCTTCCTGTTCCTCTCCGATAACGAAAAGGAGAACACCTTGTTGCAAGTACATTTCCCGGGGATCTTGGATTTCCAGACGCTCTTGAGCCTGAGCCAACCGGATTTCGAAGAAGTCCATGGAAGCGGGGATGGCACCGTTCCCGATTTCTTCGTGGGGCAGAGTGCCTTTCGCCAGTTTTTCCCCGACTCGTTGCAGCTGATTCGTGGGAATTTCGGGGACCATTCCCCTCTTCCGGGGAACGCCCAGGTCCAGCAGCATATCTTGGCCATCCTGTCGGGACAACAGGGGCAACCACCGGAAAACGGGAAAGGGAAGGAAGTTTCGTGGACCACGTTCGCCTGTTCTCCCTGATTGCGCCATTCTACAACCTGGCTTTCCCTTCGCAGTTGCGGGGGTACCGGCAGTTGCTTGGGAAGTACAGCAGCTGTATTCCCCCAGGCGTTCACAGCGTGCTGGACCTGGGGTGCGGAACCGGGGCTTTTGCACGAGCGCTGCACGAAACGGGTTTCGGGGTGGTGGCACTGGATGCTTCGAAAGCCATGTTGCGCATGGCAAGATGGAACCTGCGGAAACTCCCCATCCCTCTTGTCCAGGGTGATTTCCACCATGGGTTACCATTCGGGGACCAATCTTTCGACTGGGTGGTTGCGGCGTACGTGTTGCACGGTTTTCGGCTGGAAGGGCGCGAGCTCCTCTACCGCGAAGTGAAGCGGGTATCGCGCAAAGGGGTGCTGTTCCACGAGTTCTTCCCCAATCACAACCCCGTGGTGAGCGTGGTGGAATGGATCGAGGGCAGCGATTACCCCGCTTTCGTGGGGCACGCCCGGAAGGAAATGGAAGAGCGGTTCTTGCAAGTGGAAGCGCTCCGTGTTTCCTCCACCACCGGTTGGTACGTTTGCAAAAATACGAAGGGAGAAAACGCATGCGACAAATTTTCCGCCAATGGGCAGGGCACATCGACCAGGTTCGTGGAGCCATCCTAACTGGCTCCAGGACAGATCCAAACGGGCACATCGATTGGCTTTCCGACTTTGACATCATGCTGTTCGTTCGTTCGCCGCAGTTGTTTGAAAAACCGGGATGGGAAGAAGAACTTGGACCGGTAATGGTTTGCCTCCCCGAGGGCGTGAGGCTTCCCGACGGCCTTTGGATACCGACCCGCCTGGTGGTGTATTCCATCGGCCAGCGCATTGATTTTTCCATCTGGCCGCTCGAATCGGTGCCCCGCCTGTCGGAAAACGGGGAAGTGGTTCCCTGGCTGGACAACGGTTACGAGGTACTGCTGGACAAAGACGGTCTGTTCGAAGCGCTTCCCCCTGCCACGTACCAGTGTTTCGTGCCCGACAAACCCGGCCAGAAAGAATTCCAAGCACTGGTGGAGGAATTCTTCTGGGAAGCGACCGTGGTGGCGAAGTACCTTTGGCGCAAGGAGCTGTCCCCCGCGCTGTTCAGCTTCGAAACCGTGATGCGCCAGAAATGCCTGCTGCAGATGTTCAACTGGCACATCCAGCAAGAAGGAGAATGGCAAGTTCCCGCGTTGAAAATGGGCCGGGGTTTGAAGAGAAAAGTGGATGCCAAAGAGTGGAAGCGGTACAAGAAAACGCTGTTCCAAGGCAAGGCATCGCAAAACTGGGCCCCCTTTTTCGAGATGGTTGCGCTTTTCGGGGAGATTTCGAGGAGCGTTGCCCGCGATGTAGGATTGGAGTACCCGGAGAAAGTGGAAGAAGAAGTGACACGCTTCTTGCAACAAATCAAGGACAAGGAGTGATTTCCCCCCGTACGCTCTTTCCTTTTGTGCCATTCTTTGATATGATTGAAGTGGACAGAGCATACAGGCAAGAGAAGGGATTTTCGGAAAAATGACATGCTGGAGGTCTGAAATGGAAGAAGAAGTCCAAGGGAAAACCAAAAAAACGCGTGTGCTGGTCGTGGATGACGACGTATCCGCACGCATGATCATGGAGAAATACCTTGTTCCCAAGTACCAGTTCTTCTCGGCGGAAAATGGGCCCGCCGCCCTGGAAATGGCCCGCAAGCTGACCCCGGATATCATATTCCTGGATATCATGATGCCCCACATGGATGGTTACGAGGTGTGCCGGCAGCTGAAAAAAGACCCGCACACGGCGGAAATCCCAGTGATCTTCCTCACGGCCATGGGCCAGGAACGCGACAAGGCGTTGGCCTTTCAGGTGGGTGCCTCGGGGTACCTTGTCAAGCCCGCAAAGAAGGAAGTGATGCTGGCAAGCTTGGAAGAAAGGCTTCTCATCCGAGAGCAGTGGAAGCAGCTGATGCAAAGCCCGGGTCCCTTGCAGAAGAGTCCAAATCCGCCGCGCTACCAGGAGTTCTTGGGGTACTTGGGGGAAAAAGAACAAGGCTGGCCTGATTTTTGGCAACACATTTCCCAAGCCTCGGAGGGCGAATTGTATGCCATTGCCACCCACGCGAGAATCAGCGAGCGAGAGATGGCCCGCAACATCGCGGAGTTCTTGCAACTGCCCTTCTTCCCGGAAATCGATCCGGAAGATATCGCGTTGGGAAGGCTCCCCACGAACTATTGCCAGTCCATGCACGTGGTTGCCCTGGAAAGCCCCTCCCCGCAGAAACAATTCGCCGTCAGCAACCCCTTCGACCCGGCAGCCATGGACCAGCTCGAAGAATTCAACCGGTACGAGGAAGGCTTCGAGATTGGCATCACCCCTCCCCAAGCGATCGATCGCCTATTCCAGCACCCGCAGGAGGAATGAGCCCAAGCAGAACGGCCCGCATTTCCGTAGCAAAGAACCAAACCACCAGAATCCCACATCAGGAGATTTCGCATGCTCAATCTTTGGTTCATCCCCATTTCACTTGCTTTCGATGCCTTCGCGGTTTCCATTTGCATGGGAATTCGCTTGCGGCAGGTATCCCAACGGCAGGCACTGCGTACTTCTTTCCATTTCGGCTTTTTCCAGTTTGGTATGCCCGTTCTGGGCTGGTTCGCGGGACAATCCGTTGCAGGTTGGGTGCAATCCTTCGACCACTGGATCGCCTTCGGGCTTTTGGCAGCCATTGGTCTGCACATGATCAAGGAGGCCTTTGAGAAGAAAGAAGGAAATCCATCCGAATCCTGCGAACAGAAAGACCCCTCCCGCGGGCTTTCGCTCATCGTGTACTCCGTTGCAACCAGCATCGATGCACTTGCGGTAGGGTTTGCCTTTGCGCTTCTGGGTATCCCAATCTGGCAGCCTGCCACCATCGCCGGTGTTTCCACCATGGCGCTCTCCTGGATCGGCATCCACGGTGGTGGGAAGTTGGGCACCCGTTGGGGAAAGCGCGTGGACTTCATCGGGGGCCTGATCCTCGTTGCCCTGGGCACGCGTATACTTGTCGAGCACCTTATGCAAGGCTAATTCCACTACGCGAAATCGATATCCTCTGCCAAGATGATGGTCCGTTCCATGATCGCTGCCCGCGCGATGGCGCGTGACACCACCGATTCCAGTTCGCGGAAGTTCCCCGGGTAATCGTAGCGTTCCAACTTCTCGATGGCCTGGATACTGATGCGCGCAATGTTCTCGCCTTCCAACTGGTTCCGCTTCTGCAATGCGTAGCTCAGCAAGAAACGGAAATCATCCCGGCGGTCTTTCAGGTCGGGCAAGCGCAACCTGTACGTGAAACGGTGGTACAAGTCTTCGCGGAACGTGCCCTGCCGCACCGCTTCCTTCAAGTTGCGGTTGGTTGCGGCGATGATGATCACCGGGGCGATGATTTCCTTCGGATCCGACCAGCCAGACATTTGCACCACCATGTCGTCGAGGTACGTGAGAAGCTTTGGCTGCATGGAGAGTGGAACGTCCCCGATTTCGTCTAAGAAAACGACCCCCCC
>DAOPKN010000043.1:7721-17311 GCA_035391225.1 Thermotogota bacterium | reverse complement strand
GGCATGACCCCTTGATCCATCTTGGAAAGGGCGAGCAAATCCCCGGAAAAACGGATGATACGATTCACATCTGCAAGCGCTTTTTCCAACGCATCCCGGACGGGATCATCGAAAGGAACATCGAGAAGCACCACCTCAAGGGTGGAGCGCACGAGGGAAAGGGGGGTGCGCAGTTCGTGCGCCATGCGGGAGGAAGCAGAACGCGTGCGTTGGAAATAGTTCTCCAGTCGTTGCAGCGAACGGTTTATCGCGTCTTGAAGGCGGGCAATTTCCGAACCGGTGAGAGGAACGTCCAAACGCTCCCCCCCAATCTCCCCCTGGCTGATGCGCTGCATGTCCTGCCCCATTCGCTCCAAAGGAAGCAACAGTTTGCGGGACACACGCAACCCCCACCAGGAAATCAACCCCACGGCACCCATCAATCCTAGCCACGACCAAATCCGCATCGAAGCAATCAACTGGCGCGTGTGGCCCATGTCGATGGCCACAACCACGTATCGGTCCAGCTCCGTTTCCAAAAAGGCAAGGAAACGAAAACCCTGCTCCTCCCCCGAACCTTGCACACCCTGTTGGGCCATGGATTGGAACGTTCCCGGAGGGAGCTGGAAGGAAAGAAGCAATTCTGGCTCCTGCCCATCTTGTAAGCCTAACAGCGGACCGTACACCTCGAAACCCATCTCTCCCTGCCCTGCGAAAGAATACAACGCTCCGGCGGACAGCGCCGAAAAAGAGAGTGCGGGATGCAAGTCGCGGTATAACTCCGAAAGACGTCGATCCAATCCCTGCATGGTCTGACGCTCGAACAACACCTGGAACAACACCATGCCAACCACCAGGATCAAACCAAACGGCACGATGTACCGCAGCGCGATGCGCGCGCGTAACGTCATGAACCGTCTCTTCCCGGCACGAAACGGTATCCCATCCTGGGCACGGTTTGGATCCAACTATCGTACCCCCCCGGGCGCAGCTTCTTCCGCAAGTACAAGATGTACACGTCCACCAGGTTACTGCTCACCGCTTCCGCTTCTTCCCACACGCGTTCCAGGATTTGCTGGCGCGAAAACACGGTGTCGGGGTTGCGAAAAAACACCTCCAGCACCCCGAATTCCCTCGGGGTCAAGGAGATTTCTGTGCCTCCCATCCTGCAAACACGAGCAGGAATATCCAGTTCGCAATCCCCGTAACGGATTTGCTCGGTTTTGACCCCCTGGTTTCGCCGAATCAGCGCGTGCAGGCGTGCCACAAGCTCCCCGAAATCAAAGGGTTTCACCAGGTAGTCATCCGCACCGAGGTTCAACCCGCGAATGCGATCCTCCACCTGGTCAAGCGCGGTCAACAACAAGATGGGAAGCGGGTTTTTTTCCTGGTTCCGGATGAAATCCACCACTTCCCATCCATCCATTCCCGGAAGCAAGATATCCAGCACCATGGCATCGTAATGGCCTTGCAGGAAAAGGTCCACCGCTTGGTCGCCATCGGCCGCGACATCCACCGAAAAACCGAAATGCACCAACCCCTGGCGAAGGTTTTCCAGCAGCAAGGGATGATCTTCCACCACCAGTAGCTTCACTTCTTGCCCCCGGGTCCCGAAGGTTCACCGGGCCCATTTCCACCCGCTTGACCCCCGGTTCCATCACCGTTTCCGGAATCGTCCGGTTTCCCCTGCTGCTGGCCACCTGACGCGTTTTGGGAGCCCCCCATCGTGCCGGAAGACGACGAACTCCCACCCGAAGATGGCCCTGTGGAAGCCGAACCCGTTGCCTGCAATCCAACCTTGCACTGCGCCACGGACATCACCCGGTACACGCTGGGACTCTCCCCCCCGATGAACGCCAGCTCTTCGCCCACGCGCACCTGCCACACCCCGCCATCCGAGAAGGCATCCCAGTAAAAGCCCGAAGCGGACTGCCCCAGTTGCAACGAAGCGAGGGAAAGGGCATCGAACATGCTCACCTTTGGCGCGGACTGCGGCGAAAGGGGCGGAGTGGAAAGTGCCTGACGCTGCAACGTTCGGCTTTCCGAGGAATACCTGTACAACGACTGCTGTGTCCAAAATTCCCAGGATTGGTCTTGGCTGTCGAATCCAGCCGCCACCACCCAGCCATCCAAACGGCCCTGCAGTTTCGCCAGCGTTTGCAGCAGGCTGCTTCCCTGGGGTTGTTCGCCGGAATACTCGAGGAAAGCGGAGGCATCCGGCAAGTGCAGCTGCCCAAGCCCCAGGGTCCAAAGACCCAATCCCACGAGCAAAAACATAACGTAGCCCATTCTCCGATTCATACGGTCACCTCAATACCCATTGTACCCCTGCCCGATGAGAAATCCATGAAAGAATCAGGCGGGATTGGCAAGGTCATTGAGTTTCAGGATCGCGGCCCGCGTTCCGAGAACCATGAGCTTGTCTCCCACTTCCAACCGTGTATCCCCCGTGGGGCTGAAGATCAGGTCCGTTTCCCGGCGGATAGCGATAATCATCAACCCGATCTCCGCGGGCAGGTTCAACCCGGCGAGGGTTTTCCCACTGACCTTGCTTCCGGGAAGCAGTTCGATTTCCTCGATACGGTACTCCAGGTTCCCGAACGAAACGATGTCCAAGAAATTCACCGTTTCCGGCTTGGTGGCCACCCGTGCCATGCGCTTGCCCGAAATCTCGTGAATGGCAACCACCTCGTTGGCCCCCGCGTACTTCAACTTCTTTTCCGCGTCGATAGCGGTTACCTTGGACACGATGTTGAGCCTGGGATTCATCGTCCGCGCGCTCAACACCACGAAGACGTTCAAAGAATCGGTGGGGAGCGTGGAAATCAGTGCTCGCGCCTTGAGCACACCCGCCAGCTTGAGCACCTCTTCCTCCGTGGCATCTCCCACCACGTTGACGATCTCCCGACCCAGCAAGGAATGCAACCGGGAAATGGCTTCCTCCGAAGAATCGATCACCACGAAGGGCTGGCCATCGTTGAACAGTTCCTGGACAACGTAGCGTCCGGTCACTCCCCCGCCCACCACAATCGTATGGTCCTTCATTTCCTGCACCATCTTGCGATTCCTCCTTATGCGAAAGAGAACATTCAGCCGCCCTTCGACGATCGCCGCCGTCACCGTGGAAACACCGTACAACACGATACTCACGCCCAGGCCGATGAGAGCGGCGGTGAAAAGCTTGGCGTCGTCGCTCAAATCCGCGGGGATATCGAAACCGACCGTGGAAATCGTGATCACGGTTTGGAGAAAGGCATCCAGCCTATCCATACCCGCAAGGTACACGTATCCTACGGTTCCCAGAACCAGCACCCCGGCCACCAATGCGACGAGTACTACGATCTTGCGGAACAGATGCGGTTGGGTTGCAGTCGGTTGATCCATACCCCTCACTCCTTCACTTTTTCCAAGCAAATTGTATCACAACTGTCCCTTGGGTCCCTCGCGCACCCCGAGAGGGAATCAACAAATCTTGCGTTCCCTCCGTCTAAAAAAACAGGAGGTGGTTGCTGTGCAATGGAAAATTCTTCCCGATTTGGTGTTACAAGATGATACGGGCAACGCCGTGCAAACCCTACAGGTGAAAGGCAAGTACACTGTCCTGTTCTTCTTCCCCAAGGCTTTCACCCCGGGATGCACCAGGGAATGCGAAGCTTTCTCCGATGAAAGGGAACTCCAGGTTTTCTTTTCCGCTGCTTTGGACCAACAAGATCCCGAAACCTTCCTGCCCAACCTGAACCGGGACCTCCCCGACAGCCTGCGCCTCGTGGGGGTCTCGCCCGATTCGCCCGAAAAGCTCCGGGAATTTCGCCAAAAACACCACCTTACCGTGGAACTCTGGAGCGACCCCGAAAAGGAACTGGCCCAAGCAATGGGAGCGGTGAAAGACAATGGGGGCATTTTGCGCTCCACCTTCTTGCTCGATCCCTGGGCGCGCATTCGTTACTCCTGGAGCGGAGTAAAGGTGGACGGCCATGACCAGGAAGTCATCGAGGCTTTTACCACCATTCTCGAGGAAGACACCGCCTTGAACCCCTCCATCCTGCAGCGTCGGGCATTCCGCAAGTTCCAGCAAATGGACGTGCCGGAAGAAATGTTGCACCGGATCCTTCACGCGGCCTCTCTCGCTCCTTCCTGCTTCAATAACCAGCCCTGGCGATTCGTGGTTGCCCATTCGCCCGAGGCACGCGAAAAAGTCCACCCCCACTTAACCCGGGGAAACAAGTGGATGGAAGAAGCAAGAGCGTTCTTCCTGGTGTATGCCCAGCGCGAAAACGACTGCAGCCTTTCCGATCGAAGGGAGTACTTCCTGTTCGATACCGGGATGGCCATTTCCATGCTACTGGTACAAGCCACCCAAATGGGGCTTCTTGCACACCCCGTTGCGGGCTTCGACCCCACCGGGCTCAAACAAGCCTTTTCCATCCCGGAGGAGAACACACTCATCACCGTGGTTGCCCTTGGCTTCCCCGCGCATGATCCGGAGCGCAAACCCCGGCAGCGAAAGGATCCGGAAGAATTCATCCGCTTTGCATAGACAAGCAAAAAATCGTCGGAGGAGGGAACACGTTGAAAGAAAAGAACGGCAAGAAAATGATCGTTGGCCTGTTTTTTGTTCTTCTGACTGCCAGTGCCTTTGCGCTGGCGCCGATACAAGTCACCGTGGAAAACACCACCCGGGATCCCGTGGCCATCAACTACAAGTACCAGGGCGAATGGGTATTCCCGTACACCGAAGACTTGTGGGAGATGTTTTCCAAGGGAGCTCGGGAAACAGAGTGGCTGATCATCCCATCTGGTTCGAAAGCCATCGTGGTCGTGGATCGCGGAGCCTTCTTCCGCATCCTGGTGCGAAACGAATACGACAAGCTCTGGTACACCCACGTGTCCATGGGCTGGCCACAGGCCTTTTGGGACAAGCAACTCATTCAAATTCGATGAGCAACGAACCCCCTTGCTACCAGCTGTGAAGGGGGTTTTTCATGCTTTCTCCAAATCCACCTTGATCTTCAGGGCCACGCGTACACCGATGCGCGTCTCCCGAGATCCCACCCGCACGAACAAGTGCGCATGCCCCTTGTGCTTGATCATCACCTGCTCCCCCTGGCGAATGCCGTGGGCCGACATGTGGGACACGAAACCTCTGCCACCTTGCAGTTGCACCACGCGCAGCGGCGTATTTTCCGGGGCAAACAAGATGGAGAAGGGCGGGAGTAGCTCAACGGTGATCCTCTCTGCCAGATCATTGCGTATGGAAAGCGTCGTGTTTCCCACGCGCAGGATCACCGGGTCTCCCAGGGGGGCCCGTTGCACCATCTTCACAACGCGTCCCTGGTACAATCCCATTCCAAAAACGCGCTCCTGGACTTCCGTGGGAACCCCCACGTCCAGTATCCTTGCTTCGTCACCAATCCCCAGCCAAGAAAGGGGAACCTGCAAACCATCCATGCTTACTCTCCAGCCTTTCCCCTCAAGAAACTTTTCGAATCCAGCGCCGCCCAACCCACAACGTCAACACCCCGAGGGCCGCCATGCCCAGAACCGGTGTGTTCCAATTCACCGGAGCAACTTCTCCCTCCATCCATTGCGAGAGGTACTGCCCCCCAATCCGCAGCCACTCGAAGCCACTGAAAAAAAGGGTAAATAAGCCGCCTACCAGTACGTGCGCGTATCCCTGGGGGGTCTTGCCGTACACGTCCTTGGTACCCATCAGGTAGATCCCCGATGCCACCGCGATAACCAGCCCAAGCAACGGGTCCGAGGGCGCGGGCCATCCCACGAATTGGAGCAGCGCCAGAAGCAGGTGACTGGTGCCAAGGGCCGCGCAAAACACCGCCATCCCCGGGGCCTTTTTCCGTGTGCCACTCATACGAACACCCTCCCGAACAACATCACCAGTCCCGAAAGCGCGTACGCCACGAGGAGACTCAGAAACGCGGAAAAGATTGGCCATCGCCAGCTGCGCGTTTCCGACTTGATTGCTCCCAGCGTGGCGAAACAGGGAACGTATGCCATCACGAAGATCAAGAACGAAAAGGCCTGCAACGGCGTGAACGCCTGGCGCAACACCTGCAGCAACCCTTCCCCTTCCCCGGTCCCGTACAACATGGCCATGGAAGACACCACCACTTCCTTGGCCGAAAGCCCGAAAAGCAGGGCCGTGGAAGCACGCCAATCGAAACCCAGCGGGCGCATCACCGGCTCGATCCACTTGCCCAACGTGGCAGCAAACGATTGGTCCACGTCGACTCCCACGGGAAAAGAAGCCAGGAACCAGATCACGATGGATGCCAGGAAAATGATCGTGGCGGCCTTCACCAGGAAATGCTTTGCCTTCGAACCCGTGTAAATCAGCAAGTTCCGCAGGAAAGGCCGGCGGTAGCGTGGCATCTCCATGATCAACGGGGAAGACTGCCCCTTGAACAACACGCGGTTCAGTGCTACGGCCACGACAGCGGTCAAGCCGATGCTGATCAAGTACAGCAGGAAAAGGGCCTTCCCCGCTGCCGCGCCGAAAAAAGCGGCGGAAAAAATGGCATACACCGGCAAGCGTGCACTGCACGAAATGAAGGGAATGCTCAATACGGTAACCAGCCTTTCCCGACGGTTCTCGATGCCCCGGGCGGACATGATGGCGGGTACCGAACACCCAAACCCCAGGATCATGGACATGAACGAGCGTCCCGAGAGCTTCAAGCGCACCATCAGGCGGTCTACCACGAACGCCGCGCGGGGAAAGTAGCCGGACTCCTCCAGCACCCCCAGCAAGAAAAACAACACCAGCAGGTTGGGCAAGAAAACCAGCACCCCTCCCACCCCACTCAAGATGCCCTCCCCCAAAAGAGAACGGATCCACCAGGGCAACCCGGAGGCCATCACGGCCTCGGAGGCATGTGAAAAGAGCAAGTCCAGCAAGTCCGAAAGAGGCTGGGCTATCTCAAACGTCAACTCGAAGATCATGTACAAGAACGTGAGGAAAATGGGGATGCCAAGGAACTTGTGGGTGAGCACGTGGTCCAGCGCGTCGTTGAACGTCCAGAGGTTCTTGCGTTCGCCTGGAAGCACCTGGGCAATCAACGAAGAAATCCACTCGTAGCGTGTCTGCACGATTTTCAACGATACACGGGTATCTTCCACCTGGAAGAAATCCTTGCCCAGCAGCGAGCGAACGCCCTCATCTCCTTCCAAGAACTTCACCGCGAGCCAGCGCAGGTTGAACGAACGGAATCGCTCTTCTTCCGTCAGAAGGCTCTCCATCTTCGCGATGGTCTCCTCCACTTCCGGCGGGTACACCAGCTTGAACGCCCGTGAAGGCCCTGCACTCCCCGAGAGTTGCTGCACGATTTGAACCCGCAGTTCCTCCATGCCTTCCCCCAAGGGAACGGAAGTAAAAACCACCGGCACCTGCAACCGCTGTTCCAACTCGTCCCTTCGGATCTGCAACCCGTTCTTGCGCGCCTCGTCCATGGCGTTGACCACGAAAATGGCGTTGGATCGCAGTTCCAGCAGCTGCAACAACAAGTACACCCCACGCTCCAGGTTCAACGCGTCGCAAATCACCGCGACCGTTTCCGGACCCTCCTTCAAGATGAAATCCCGGGCCACCCGTTCATCCTCCGAACGTGCCCCAAGGGTGTAGGTCCCCGGAAGATCCACCACGCGGACCTCCTTGCCGTGGTCGAAGAAAACCCCTTCCTTGCGCTCCACCGTCACACCAGGCCAGTTCCCCACGTGCTGGCGCAGCCCGGTGAGCACGTTAAACAAGCTCGTCTTCCCCGCGTTGGGATTCCCCAACAAGGCCACCGTCGACATCTGTATCCATCACGCTCCGATTAATTCCGATTGATAATGATAGTCAATTATAACATGGAATCCCGTTCTTTTCGAGCCCTGGCGGTGACCGATCGCACGAACCCCGATTTCCAGAGTGTATACCCCTCCCGGTCAAACTCGAATGCCCTCTGCAAGCGCTGCTTGAGGCGGGCGTAGTGCTGGGCTACATCGGGGTGGCGGCGCAAGAAATCCCGAAAAAGCAACTCGTCGTGGTCCCTGGGAAAGCGCACGTGAACGTGGAACGCCTGCCCACGGTACCCTTCGCGGGAATAGCCTTTCATGAACATCATGTGCGGGGGAGGCTTTTGGGGTTGGGCAGCGAAGAAGTAGCCCAAGTCTTTCATGGCACGCTGCAATCCTTGTGGATCGCATCCCGGTGGAACTTCCAAGAGCATATCGATGGTAGGCTTAGCGCAAATCCCGGGGATGGCGGTACTTCCAACGTGGTGAAGCTGCATATTGGACCCGACGGACAATCCAGCCATGATCCGCTTTTTTTCTGCCTCGAAAAGGGACTTCCATTCCAACCGATGCCCCGAGAGTGAAACCGGGAAAAGCCTCCCCAGTTCCTCCGGGCTCATTTCCTCCAACGCCTTAGGTTTTTCCATGCAAGAAGTATAACACGTGGCCCCCCCTGGGACCGCCGCACCCCAGTGCGGCTCTTTTATCCTTTCACAGCTCCAGACAGCCGCAGTGGGCTGCGGCGGTCCCAGAGGGCTGGGTGGTTTTTTCAGTCCGTCCTAATCACAGTTCCTCCACCGTTTTCAAGAACACCTCCAACTCGGGATCATTTTCGATGAGGTATTCCCGCATCTCCTCGAAGAAGGGCCGTTTTTGGTTTCCGGGGATTTCCTTGAATCGGAACTCCGGGTACTGGTACTCCGGGATTTCCTTGCCCTGGAAATCCTCGATAAACCTTTGCCAGCAGGGAGCCTCGCAGCGAATGGATTCCATCCTCTGGCGAATCGATTCCCGGCTATCTCCACGTTCCTGGCAATTCTTCAAGGTTTGTTCTTCCAGGTCCGTCCAATTGCCATTCATCTTGGACAACGGAATGGCCGAGGGATTCAAGACCAAGAAATGCAACTCCCCCAAGGTGCGCTTCACTTTCTCGAGCCCGATCCATTCCATCCAGCAACGCAGCGCAGGGGCATACACTTCCACCTTTGCCAACGCGTCCTCCGCCTCGTCCTCCCAACCCGAAAAAATCAAGCATTGCCACACCGTGCGCACCGTGAAAAGCAAGATCCTGGCTTTGGGATACCATTCCATCTCCTCCGGGGGATAATCCTGCTCACGGGGGACAAAGGGAATCCTCTTGCATTCTTGCCCCAAAGAAGCCAACATCCCATGCAACTCCTTGCGCAATTTCGGATGAACGTACAACGGATCCTCCACGTTTTTCCTGGGCCCCTCGGGGCGCATGCGGTATGGATCCAACGAAATCACCTCCGGCTTAATCAACGAACCCAAAGGTCCTTTCCCAACCCCTCCTGGTCCCAGGACAACCAACGTTTTCTTCAGCATTTCGTTCACGCTCCTTCCTCGCTTTCACGCCAATCTCCCATTTTCCTTAGCCACGTTTCCAGGAGAAAACAAGAATGAGAGAAACAAAAAGAGAAAAACAAGGTGAATAAAGCCAAATAACAGTATACCATTTTTTGGGGATTCGAAAAATTCGGGTAAGAAATGGGAAGGCATGCAAACCCTGGGACCGCCGCACCCCAGTGCGGCTCTTCTCCACGAAGCTGTGGTATAATGCTTTTGCAAAAAAACCA
>DAOPKN010000043.1:0-7621 GCA_035391225.1 Thermotogota bacterium | reverse complement strand
CCCAGTGCGGCTCTTCTCCACGAAGCTGTGGTATAATGCTTTTGCAAAAAAACCAGGGAAGATTCCTGGAAATCCTTTTTAACTGTACGATTCAAGCTTTGGGGAAAAACATTTGGAATCCCGTGAAGGGAGATAGCACATTGGAAAAAGAGTGGATAAAAGGGCGAAAGGGAGAAAACCGACAATTCAAGCACGAGCATCTCCTAAATTACGTAATGAATCGTTGGGGATTGAATAAAACTTTCTCAGTGGGGGCAACCTCAGAACTGATTCGAGACTGTGCTCCAAAGAATTATGAAGAATGGAAGAGATTCTACTTCGCCCACGCCAAACAGAAAAAAAAGGATGGCATCGAAATCACTCCGACTTTCCTGGAAGATCTTGGGAGGAAGCTCTTCGTGAAGGTTTCCGAGGTTGTCCAAAAGGAGATTTCTTCGATTTCCGAAGAGGAATGCATTGATTACGTGTTCAATCTCGTGTTGGGTCGAACGTTTGAGGGATATCTCACCGAAGTGGAAACCGTGTATGGGAAATTGAGGGGAAATCCATTTCCGATTACAAATGGCTCGAACAAAACAAGAAGAACCACGAAAAGTTCCAGAAAGATCTTGGGGGGAAAGCCTTCTTCGTTTTTTCCACTCGCAAAGAAGGAAAAAGAAAGATCCAAAACGAAGAGGAAGTTGTGAAGCAGATCAAGGAAGAAATTTCCCGCCTGGAAAGCGAACGCCTACCACCCCATCAACCAAAGCGGACCCCAGGTGGGAAGGGAGAGAAAAATGCAGGCGAGGTGTAAACAAGTTTTTTCCGACGCAAGAGACTTGGGGTTCATCGATTCGGAATCGATCGATTTGGTGGTTACCTCGCCCCCCTACCCGATGATCCAAATGTGGGACGACCTGTTTTCCGAGCTATCCCCGGACGCAAAGAAAGCCCTAGAACAAGAAAAGGGGCAGGGAGCATTTGAGGCGATGCACTTGGAATTGGACAGGGTGTGGAAAGAATTGTTCCGCGTCCTCAAATGGGGGGCTTTTGCCTGCATAAACATCGGTGACGCAACACGTAAAATCGGGGGGCGCTTTCGGTTATTTCCAAACCATTCCCGCATCACCTCCGCCTTTTTGCAGCTGGGATTTGACCCCCTTCCTTCAATCGCATGGCACAAACCCACCAACTCCCCCAACAAATTCTTGGGGTCCGGTATGTTACCCGCAGGTGCTTACGTAACCTTGGAAAACGAGTACATCCTTGTTTTCCGAAAGGGAGCAAAAAGAGAATTCCGAACCACAGCGGAAAAAAAAGCAAGAAATTCGAGTGCTTTCTTCTGGGAAGAGCGGAACAAGTGGTTTTCCGATATTTGGGAAATGAAAGGCTCCCCCCAAAAGCTAAACCATGATAAGCTCCGCCAGCGAAGCGGCGCATTCCCACTGGAACTGCCCTATCGCTTGATAAACATGTATTCCTTGTACTTCGATACCGTACTCGATCCTTTCCTGGGCACCGGGACCACGGCCCTTGGAGCCCTTGCCTGTGCCAGGAATTGCGTGGGGGTGGAACTAGACCCCCAATTCAAGCCCTTCATCCTGGAGCAACAGGCCTCTTTCCTCTCCAGCGCAAACGACCTCTTGCAAACCCGAATCCAGTCCCACCTTGACTTCGTGGAATCACGGCGTTCTTCGCACGGGGAACTTAAGTATGCCAATGTGCCCCATGGCTTCCCCGTCATGACCGCCCAAGAAAAGCTACTGCGCTTGGTTCGCCTGGTGGACATTTCTATTCGAAGCGAAGCAGACGTGGTGGCCACCTACGAAAACCTCGGACTCTTGGAAAAAGGAGAAGGGCAAACAGCGCACCTCGAAAACCTTCGAAAGGGAGAAAGGCAAATGGACTTCTTACACGTACACGAGGAAACAACCACGAAACCCTAACCCCCAGTTCATCCCTTCCCTGCGTTCTCCCCCCTCACCCCTACGCTACCGCTGCCCCAGGCAAATCACGGTGCCGTCGGCGTCGTCTACCCAGGAGTCCGTGTTGGTAATCACCCAAACCAAGGGGACGGGCGCGGGGTTTTCGGCGGTGAAGTAAGGGGTTCCCCCGTCTGTCACCACGACAACACGCTTGAACTCCGGGTAATGCTCGTGGATGTAGTTCACCCCTTCCACCATGTCGGTGCCACCACCACCCCGGAAGCTTGCCTGGTTGCCTTTCCTATACGTTTCCAACGGAATGGGTTCTTGCTTGATCTGGCCGTAATCCCACTGCGCCACGAACACGGGCATCTCGTCCTGTTTCAGGCTCTGCACCACGCCGAAAAACTGTTCGTAATCCTGCGAGCTCATGGAACCCGAGGTATCCAACAACACCAAGACCTTTTCCTTCTTCAACGGGTACTTCCCCTTGAGAATCACCCCGGAATCGCTTCGCGGGTGGACCCGTCGAAAAGAACGGTACCACTCGCGGGAGCGGACGTTCCCCATCATGGTGTTCTTGAACATCTTCTTCCACGAAAGGTTCAACTTGGGGAAAATCCATTCCAGCAGCCAATCCCATCCACCAGAACCGAAACCTCGCCCATTTCCGCCAAGTTGTTCCCGGATATCGATCCCGATCTTCTCCAAGTCCTGGATCCGTTTTTGAATTTCACCTTTCAACCGCGTGGTCGCAAGACCGGGCATGGCGTTCGGATCGATCTCAAACGCATCCTCCGAGTCAGCGCCAGAACCTTTGCTCGCCTGACTTTGCTTTTCCTTCTCGAGTGCTTCTTCCATCTCACGAATCGTCACGGCAACATCCGGGTTGTTCAGAACCTCCGAAGCCCATTCTTCCATGTTTTTCGGAGTTTTTTTTCTGTCCTCTCCCCCATTTCCCGGGGAACCTTTTGCTTTTTGCGGAAATCCGTTCTTTCTTTTTTCCTCCGCCATGTGCTCCAAGTATTTCTCCATCTGGAGGTCCTCCGGAAATCCGTATTGAGCAGGAAAAACCCCGCCGGTCCTCTCAATACTCTTACGAGCGCGATCCGGAAGCGTACAATTCACCGCCATATCCGCAGCCACGTTAAGTTCCATCATGGAAAACGATTGCCGCAATACTTCCCCCCGGGAAAAATGGTCCCGCGCGATGTGGAAAAATTCATGCAAGAGGATCGCGAACAAGACACCGTCCCGGTCCGATTCCTGCCCGCTCTCCTTCAAAACCTTCTCGAACCGGCGGGGGTCCACGCACAAAACCCACCCCACCTTTTCCGTGTTGAGCGCCACGTAGGCAGGAGCCTTCCCGTCGTCCACGATCTTGCGGTCCACCGCGGAAAGGATGTAACTGAAAAAATCGTTCCTTTTAATCCCGTCTTGCAAAACCTTTTCGACATCTTCGATGGTGGGATACATTCAGCCCTCCCGTTACTGCAGCATTTTCACCTGGTTCATCTTCGCGTACAACCTGCCCATGGCCTGTAGCACTTCCACGTCCGATTGATCGACCATCTTCTCCCCAAACGCGTTTTCAAACACCTGTGCCACGTCGTTGGGAATATCCAGCACGAACTTGACCACGTTGCGATCCCAGCTTTCCATCAGCGTGGCAACCCCGTGCGCCACCTTCGAAAGCTCGCTGAGTTCGCCCGCCTTGATCATCCTGTGAACCTTCTTTTGCAATCCCTTGTCTTCGAAGTACTGCAGCACGATATCTTCCGCGTAGAGATCTTCCTTGAAGTCCTTGAGTGCAAGGGTATACAATTCGTTGCCCGCAGACTGCCCGATCAACAGTTGCAACCCCTTCAAGCCATGCTTGGAGAGCTCCGCTTTGGTGACAAAGCAGTACAAGTAATCGCTCACCCGTTCCCACACCGCGGGCATCAGGGTGATGTGCTCGGAAACCCCACGGTACAGCATGTCAGGGTTCATTTTCAAAAAGCGCAACACCACCGAATGGAATTGCTTTGACTCCGCGTACTCCATCCAGGCACCAAGGTCAGGTTTCACGTTGATAAACAACCAGCGGCGGGTAAACGCCATGTCCATGGCATTCACGATGTACTGGCTATCGCTGTCCGGGTTGATGGACGCGATGATCCGCCAATGCTTCCCGATTTGCCGGTCGTCCATCGCACGGTCCCCGATCAGCTGGAAGATGGGCTGGTGCACGTCCGGGTGCGCCCGGTTTATCTCCTCGAAATCCAGGAGCCCAGGTCCCTCGGTTTCAAAGATCGTGTTTAGCTTATCGATCAAAACGAACTTCAGCTCTGGGAAAAGCGAACCTCCGACCCCCAACTCCTTTCGAGCCTTCACATCCACCCAGGATTCCGATTTGGGGTATCCGCGAAGGTCCTCCGGCAGCATCCCCGCCAAACGGATGTCCAGGTAATCCCAGTTCCTTTCGTGCGCAATCTGCCGCGAAATATCGGTTTTCCCGATACCCGAAGGCCCGCACAGCAAAATGGGAAGCTCCGGCATACGTTCAAAGAAAAAACCGATCGCCTCCTTCGTTTCCTTGGGGGTCAGTTGCATTTCTTCCATGAAGTCCCTCCTGGTTCTTGGGTTTTACCGAGCCACATTCTGCGCCTCCAAGTTCGTGCGGCACAGCCGGAAACCCACGAAGTTATACGCGCTATCAAAAGCGGAAAACCGCGTTGAAACGCGACAATCCTTCTCGGGGAAAAACCAGCTTCCCCCGCGTACGACGAAAAAAGTCCCGTCGCGCACCTGCAACGGGTTGCGTTGTTCTCCCCCCACGTACGGCAAAAAGCTATCCTGGCACCATTCCAAGACGTTCCCACACATGTCGTGCAACCGCAAGGCATTATGCCTTTTCCGACCCACCTCGTGTGGCTTTCCCCGGGCATTCCCGGAAAACCAAGCCACCTTCTTCGGATCCTCGCTCCCCGCAAACAGCAAGTCCTTGTGGCGACGGTGACCACCCCGGGCGGAAAATTCCCACTCCGCCTCCGTGGGAAGTCGAAAGCCCTCCACCCTTGTAACATCCTGGGTTTGATTGCCCTCGCCGTCCAGAAGGTTCCCCAAACCGTCGTACGCGGGAGAAAAACCCGAAAACTCGCTCACCCAGTTACAGAAGGCCATCGCACCCGTTCGTCCCACCCGTATCACAGGGCGAGATCCCATTCGGTCCATCCAGCCCTTCTCCTTCGGAAAGGGAAGGCCACTTGCTGCCATGAAATACAAGAACTCGTAATCGGTCACCGGGTACTTGCCCAGCCAGAAATCGTAGTCCAGGCACACCTCGTGCACCGGCTCTTCGTTCTCCGGTGCAACGGCAAGCGCCCGCGTGTTTCCCATGAAAAAGCTCCCCGGGTTCACCTTCACCAGCAACGAAGTTTCCGAGAAAAAGTCTTCCCGCTCGCGCAACACATCCTTTGCCTCTTCCCTCTTTCTTCGAAACTTCTCGGGAAGCGCTGGGAAAAACTTGCCTTCCATGGAAAACGGTGCGGGGGTGGACGGGTGAGGGATCCTGCTCTCCACGTGCATCGAACCTTCCTTCATGCGTCCATCATCCTTCCCCAGCCTGATCCGCTTGTTTCGCCAGCATGCTGCGCGCAAGGCGGAAGGTCAATTTCTCGTGGAAATATGCCCTGCCGTGCACCGACGACACTTCCCCCTCGTGCCGGGTGGATTCCTCCAGCCACTTCTCGCCTCCAGGGGATTGGGGAAGGCGCACCACCGAGTGAAACGTACCGGCCTTTCGCCCCACGGGGTCCCACAAGTTGTTTTTCTGCAAGCTTTGGAAGTCGAAAGCCTCATCCTCCATCGTTTCGTTGTATCGATCGTGGCACCACTCCCAGGCGCCCTGCTGCATGTAGCACAGGAACTTATTTCCCAGGTCCAGGTCGTTGTCGGGGGGAAAATCCCCGCTTGCACCCCGGGGCAACCCTCGGCGAACCTTGTACCCCTTCATGATGGCAAACTGCCACTCCGCGACGGTTGGAAGGCGGTATCCCTCCACCTGGGATAGGTCGGTGGTGCGATTGCCTTGCACATCCACGAAAAAACCATCCGCGGAATACGCGCGGTGCATTCCCTGCACATCGCTCAACCAATTACAAAACGCCACGGCATCCAGCCAACTCACGTTGGTTACCGTCTGAAAGGCGCGCCCTTCCCCGTTATCGTTGGGAAGGGGATGGTCCACCTGCTTGCAAAACTGGTCAAACTCGTAGAACGAAACGGGAAACTTACCCAACCAGAAATCGTGCGTGAGGATGATCCTCCGGGAGCCGAACGGAAAGATAGCCTGGGTGGGAAAAAACAACATGCGAGCTGTGAGCGAAAAAGAATGGCGCAGCGACTCGATGGAATCGTGGAAAACCTTTTGCGAGAACGACTTGGTTTGCCGATCCGTAACGGATTCCAAAACCCCCTGTACCACGTTGAAAGGAAGCGAAAGCGCTCCCTTTTCGACACGGGGAATGAAATAATCCTGTTCCATGCACATCTCTCCAGCGACCGCCTGGATCGGAAAACCCGACCGGCTCGATTTCCTCATTTTACCACAACGTGTCCCCTGATGGCAATCAGCGAACGGAAAGAGCAAAGGAATTTTTTCATTCACCCCGTTCCTTCCATCCGCTCCAACCTTTTCCGCGCATCTTCCAGGCTATGCCGGTACTCGTCCTGGCGTGGAGAAAGGCCCACTGCACGTTCAAAGCAAGAAATTGCTTCCTGCATCCGCCGCCTGGCTTTTTCCGCTTGACCCTCTTGCACGAAAACCTGGGAACTCATGGAAAACGCATTTCCTTCTTGAAAGTGCGCTTCGGGGTTTTGCGGTTGCCGTTCAAGGGCTTTTTGGCCAAAACGCAATGCCCCCTCGAAATGTTCCAGTGCCCTTGACCTGTTCCCCTGGATCACTTCCACGAAACCCAGTGTGTTCCGCACATCTGTAGCATGGGAAAAGAAACGGTCCTCTTTCGGATCGAGCAACATGGCCTGCTGGTACTCCGCCTTGGCTTCTTCGAGCAACTGGCATATCTGCTTGTGCAATTGGGATCTTTCTTGCTGATTCCTTTCCTTTTCCAGCCCCAACATCTGGCGCAAAAACACCTTCGCAAGCATTGCCAAAGCGTGACCAAGCCGCGCCCGCCACAGGGCATTCTCCGGGTCTTTGGCGACCTTTTGTTCCAGCTTTTGGATGATCTCCCCGTACGCCATTTTCGCCTCGTCCAACCGCCCTTGTGCACCCAGGGCAAAGGCGTTGTGCATTTTCTCCTGTTCTTTCTTTTCTTGCCGCGCTTCCCTGCTTTCCTTCGAAAAGCCAAACATGTTGAACCTCCTTACCAAGTTTTTTCCCCTCTTATGTTCCGCTCCCACGCCCCATTTCTGTAGCAAAAAAACAGGCCCCAAAAGGGGTACGAACCCAAATCCCCGGTGTTGGGAACAAAAAAACTTGGCATATCAACACGGAAAGCAACACGTACTCCATTTTCCACGCATGTGTTTCGGGAAACGGAGGGATAACCCCAGCATGGTTGCCCAAGGTTTCGTTTTTCTGGGAGCGGCGTTCCCAAAAGGTAGTGCGGGATGCCTCGCGGTCCAAGCTTTTCCGCAAGCGATTCGCCAGAAACGAGGATGCCATTCGTGGATGTAGGGCACCCCACTCAGCACGTCCGGGCGACGCGAAA
>DAOPKN010000042.1:0-18171 GCA_035391225.1 Thermotogota bacterium | reverse complement strand
GGAAACAAGAAGAAGAGGAGGAAAACATGGCAGACATCAAGTTTGAAATCATCGAAAAGATCGGGGTCATTTCCGAGGGTTCCAAGGGATGGAACTTGGAGTTGAACAAGGTGAGTTGGAACCAGCACCCTGCCAAGTACGATATCCGTGAATGGTCACCCGACCATCAGAGGATGTCAAAAGGCGTGACCCTTACGGGGGAGCAAGCCAAGGCTTTGCGGGAGTTGTTGCACAAGGAAGCGCTGTGATGTTTGGTATTTTATAAACGAAAACCATTTACGTTTGCAAATTACCAAACAATATGCTATACTCGGCCGGAGGTGAGACAGATGGAAATGCACGATTTGTTTTGGGACGCTTCGGTCGATTCTCTGTCCCGGGGGGTGGTGTTTGTGCCGGGAGATGGGGTTTTCGCCTGCCTGGTGTGTGGACGGCGTTTCGAGGAGGGAGAGGTTTTCCCCGTGGGGGAGAGGTACCTGGTTGCGGAAAAGGCCTGCCAGCAGCACGTGCAAGCGGAACACGGGGGGGTGTTTGCTTTCCTTTCCGGGATGGATCGAAAGCATTCCGGGCTTAGCGAAATCCAACTTTCCCTTTTGCAGGCCATGCGCCTGGGTAAGTCCAATCGCGAAATTGCCCGTGAGATGGGGATCAGTGAATCAACGGTACGAAACCACCGTTTCCGCCTGCGGGAGAAGGCGCGACAAGCGAAAGTGTTTCTCGCGCTGTGGGAGTTGGCGGGGGAAAACGTTCCCGAAGAGGAGCGATTGATCGAGGTGCACAAAACCGCGACCATGGTGGACGAGCGCTATGCCGTCACGCGTGGCGAGGAACAAGCCCTGGTTTCCCGCTACTTTCGGAGCGATGGAAGCTTGGAGAATTTTCCCCCGAAGCAAAAGGCCAAGATGGTCATTCTTCGCCATATTGCGAAAACGAGTTTCGCATCCGGGGAAACCTACACCGAGACGCAGGTGAACCACAAACTCATGTCCCTGTACGAGGATTACGTGATGCTGCGGCGGTACCTGGTGGAATACGGTTTCCTGGATCGTACCAAGGATGGTACGAAGTACTGGGTTCCCTTCTGAGAACAGCGGCCTTCGGGCCGTTTTTTTTGCGGTGTTACCGAAGAAAAATTCTTTATTCAGTAAAAAGTCTTTTTTCGCGCAGAACGGATTTCTTTTCGCTATTTCCAAGACAAAAACCCCTGTGCTGCCCTGCTTCGGTGAGCACAAGTTGCGGGTAAAATTCCGGTTTATTCTTCTTTTGCAGTTAGAGCCACTCTAAGTAAAAATTAGCTATCCTAACGGTTTGGTGTATAATACTCCCTGTGAGAGGTTTGCCAGCCTCTGGAAAACAATAAAAAAGGGGTGAGAGTTTTGAAGAAAGCATTGGTTTTGCTCGTTGCTCTGAGTGTGTTTTCCCTGGTTGCCCTGGGATGCACGACGATTATCGTAACGGCAGGGGCTTCTGCGGATGGTTCCGTCATGGTAACGCATACCGCGGACTGTGGCTCCTGTGATTTCCGACTTGTACGCGTTCCTGCCGCGGATTTCGAACCGGGAAGCCAACGTGCGGTTTACCCGTTCGTGGAAGGCTACCCGCGCTACGTGGGAAAAGACATGGGGCCTGGCTACGATACCCCCGGTTTTGAACCAAGTCCAGCACTTGGCTACATTCCCCAGGTAGAGCACACCTATGCCTATTTCGATGCGGTGTACGGCGTGATCAACGAACACCAGCTGGCGATTGGCGAATGTACCACGGCTGGAAAAAGTTACGCCCAGCCCACGCCAGGCGAATGCATCTTCGACATCGCCGCCCTTTCCCGGGTAGCCATGGAAAGGTGTACCGAGGCCCGAGAGGCAATCGAACTCATGGGTGCGCTGGCCGTGGAGTACGGCTACTACGGTTGGGGAGAGACCCTGACGGTTTGCGACACGAAGGAAGCCTGGGTGCTGGAAATGACCGCAACGCCCGACAAGAAGAGCGCCCTTTGGGTTGCCAAGAAGGTTCCGGATGGTGAAGTGTTCGTGGAATCCAACGAGTTCCGGATCCGCGAAGTGCTTACCGATGACCCCGACATGCTGTATTCTCCCAACCTGCACGATGTTGCAGCCGAAAATGGCTGGTGGGACCCCAACTCGGGTGAACCCCTGGACTGGCTGGAAGCCGTCAGCCCCGGCGAATACTCCCACCCCTACTACAGCCTGCGCCGGGTATGGAGTGTTTTGAGAAGGGTTGCCCCCTCGCTGAATCTCAGCCCCTACGTGGAAGACACCTACTCGGATGCCTACCCCTTCTCGGTGAAGCCAGACCAGAAACTCACCGTGCAGGACGTGTTCGAGCTCCACAGGGACTACTACGAGGGAACCGAGTTTGACCTGACCAAGGGTTTGGCAGCGGGGCCATTTGGAACGCCAAACAGGTACGGCGGAGATAGTAGGCTTCTCAAGGGAGCCTGGGAACGCCCCGTTTCCATCTTCCGCTGTGATTACAGCTTCGTTGCGCAGCTGCGCGACTGGTTGCCCGATCCCATCGGTGGAGTACTGTGGTGGGGCCCGGATGCTCCGCACACCACCGCCTACGTTCCTTTCTACTGCGCCACCGACGATATCCCCGATGCGTACGATACCGGAAGTCACCAAAAGTTCGATCCTTCCATCGCATTCTGGGTGCATTCTTTTGCCGGGAACTGGGCAGACCTGAAGTTTAGCTACATCATCAAGGACATCGAAGCCATGCAGGCGAAGGTGGAAAACCGCGAAGTCGCCGTGCAACCCGCTATCGAGAGCGCTGCTCTGCAGCTGTACGAGCTGGATCCCCAGCTTGCCATCGATTTCTTGACCGATTACTCCAACAGCAACGCGGAGAAGGTCGTGGAAGATTGGTGGGAATTTGGCCAAGACTTGATCCGCAAGTACAACGATGGTTACGTGGATGGAAAATCGGTGGGATATCCGGACGAATGGCTGAAGCTCGTGGGCTACGAGGAAGGACCCATCAAGTATTGAGCCTTGTGAAAAAGGGTTTCCTGGTTTTGTGGGTGTTTCTCCTTCCCTCCCTGTTGGGATGGGGGGGGGAAACCCCTTCTCTGCTGCGCAACCTTTCGGATGCAACCATTCCCATTGAAGATGTGCGGGGAAACCGCGTTGTTTTGGAAGTGTTTTTCTTTGGCCGGGAAACGTTGCAAGAAAACCCCGCTTATTTCCCCGATGCAGCCGGGAAGCGGAATGCCCTTGGGTTGTTGCTCTTCCTTCCGACGGATCGGAGCTACTTTGCGGCGCAGGGGCGAAACTTTTTCGAGTTCCAGTACGATTATTGCTATGCCCTTTCGGAGGGAAGCGGGGAACGGCCCGTGACGTTCTGGCAGGACGGGAGCGAGTTCGGTGGATGGAGCCAGTGTGGAGACTGCGGTTTCCCGTTGGCATCGGGTTACCGCCGCGGTTTTTTCCCGCCGGAAGGGGAGGTTTTTTCCCCGGACAACTGGGTTCTCCTGGAAAATTCCTCCTTGGATCCTTCGAAGAGTTTTCAACTCCATTTTTTCTGGAAAGTGGAAGATGTTTTCGTGGAACGAGTTTGGGAGGTGCATTGAGTATTCGGCGATGTATTGTAATGTTCACCTGGCTGGCAGCCTCTGTAGCCTTTGTCTTTGCCCTCGAGGTTCCCTGTTACTGGGATCCCGACTTGATCGTTAGGGGTCCTTCCGGTGTGGTGGAAGCAACGTGCACAAGGGTTTTGGCACCAACGCTCCTCGAAGTGCAGTTGCCCGGCTCTTCCGGCACCACTTTCTCCACGCAGATCGTTCTTGCGGGGGTGCGCATGTTGCCTTCCGTGCTGCGAAAAGACCCCGACACGGTCATGGTCTTCAACCGGAGTTACCTGGAGAACCGGAGCGTTTTCCTCTCTTCCATGGAGCTTGGAGAGGGGTTTTCTTCTGCTCTCGTTTGGGTGGAAGATCCCCAGCAACCCCAGAAAGGTTTGATCTTGTGGAACATGGCATTGATCGTGAACGGCTTCGCGCAGATCCACGAGCAAGATAACATCCTGACCGAGTACGTGCGGATTTGCGGATGCCAGTGATCGGAAAAACGGTACCATTTGCAACGCGTAGAAAGAGCCGGAAAAACCGGCAGAAAGGGGTGTCTTTGTGAGAAAAGTATGGTTCTTGTTGCTGGTGGCAGCAACGATGGTCTCTTTTGCTTTCGCCTGCACCACGATTGGAGTGACCAAGGGAGCATCGGTGGATGGATCGGTAATGGTGACCCACACCTGCGACTGCGGTATGTGCGACTTCCGCGTCATTTCCACCCCCGCCATGGATTTCGAACCCGGTTCCATGCGCCCTTGCTATCCCTACCTTGACAAGTATCCTGCGTACGTGGGAACGGACCGCGGTCCGGGTTGGGATACCCCAGGTTTCGAACCGACCAAGCCTCTGGGTTACATCCCCCAGGTGGAACACACCTACGCGTACTTCGGTTCTTCCTATGGAATCATCAACGAGCACCAGCTGGCCATCGGGGAATGCACCACCGGCGCGAAAACGTATGCCGGCCCCGTGGAGAACGAATGCATCCTGGACATTTCCGAGCTTTCCCGTATCGCCCTGGAACGCTGTAAGACCGCCAAGGATGCCGTGCAAACAATGGGTGACCTCGCCGTAGAGTACGGGTACTACGGTTGGGGAGAAACCCTTGTGGTTGCGGATACGGAAGAAATCTGGGTCATCGAGATGTGCGCCAGCCCCGACAAGAAGAGTGCGTTGTGGGTTGCCAAGAAGGTTCCCGATGGCGAAGTGTTCGTGGAAGCAAACTGCATGCGCATTCGTGAAGTGGATCCCGAAGATCCCGACATGCTCTACGCTCCAGAGCTGTTCGACATTTGCGCTGCCGAAGGCTGGTGGGACCCCGAGAGTGGCGAACCCTTCGATTGGATGAAGGCCGTCAGCCCCGGCGAATATTCCCATCCCTACTACAGCATGCGCCGTGTGTGGAGGACTTTTGACCGCATCGCTCCTTCCCTGGGTCTGAGCCCCTGGATCGAAGATTCCTACTCCCGCGAATACCCCTTCTCGGTGAAACCCGAACAGAAGCTTTCCGTGGCCGATGTGATTTCGCTGCAACGCGACTGGTACCAGGGCACCGAATTTGATCTCTCCGAGGGCGTTGCCGCCGGTCCTTTTGGCAACTTCAACCGCTACGATGGCGGAAGCAAGCTGCTCAAGGGTGCATGGGAACGCGCCATTTCGGTGTTCCGCTGCGCCTACGTGTTCGTGACGCAATCCCGCGGTTGGCTGCCGGATCCCATCGGTGGCGTGCTGTGGTTTGGACCGGATGCTCCCCATACTTCCGCCTACGTTCCTTTCTGGTGCGGAATGAGCACGCTTCCCGAACGTTACCAGATCGGTGACCTGCACACGTACGATTCGGAAAGCGCCGGTTGGGTTTTCAACCTGATGGGCAACTGGATGGACCTGAAGATGAGCTACATGATCGTAGACGCCCAGGCCAAGCAAGCGGAGATCGAAGGCCGCGAATTCGCCTTCCAGCCTGCCGTGGAGCAAGCGGCCGTTCAGCTGTACGAGGTTTCCCCCGAGCTGGCGATTGAATTCATCACCGACTGGGGCATCAACAACGCGAACAACGTTCTGGACGAATGGACCGCTTTCACCCACCAGATGTTCGCCAAGTACATCGACGGGTACGTGGACGGCAAATCGGTCGGCTACCCCGATGCCTGGCTCAAGGAAGTGGGTTACGAGCAAGGCCCGATCGTGTACGAAAAACCGTAACATTGACCAATTCGGGTGCCCGGTTCGCCGGGCGCCCATCTTGGATTTGTGAAGGAGGAAGTGAAATGAAAAAAATCGTTCTCTTGGTTCTCGTTCTGGGCTTTTTTGCGTTCGCTGGATTTGGGGAAATGCTCTTCGAGTTCCCGGTGGTATTAACCTCCGCGGGGCAGAGCGATGAAGTGAACACCGTGATCTATCTCGCGGAAGAAGTAGGGATCCTGTACGATTACTGCGATATCTTGTCCGCGGATGAATTCGCAGCTGGAGTCGGCCTGGCAGGGGCAGGAAACGCCCCGGGAAAACATGTCACCGTTTCCTCTGCAGAAGCCAAAGGAACACCTTTCAAAACGCTCCTAATCGCCATTGGAGCAAGTTTGAAAGGCATGGGTGCTTCGGGTTTGTCCGTGAATGACGAAGAAAAGCGGATCGACGCGTTGCTGGACTACGCCGAAGCGAACAATATCGCTATCCTGGCCATGGCCATCGGTGGAGAAATCCGCAGGGGCCTTCCCGGAAGCCCCAACGAAGCCATGATCGATGCGGTGGCACCCCGTGCGGACATGATCATCGTAACCGCTGACACCAACATGGACGGGCGATTTACCAAGATCGCGGAAGAAAATGGAGTGGAATTCATCCAGGTGGACAGCGCTTTCGATTTGCTGGAGACCATGCCTGCCGTTTTTGGATTGTGACGCACTCGTTTTCGCAAAGGGGGTAGGAAATGGAACTGGATCCACAGTACGTTCAAACGATCGTGTACGCGCTGGTGATGGTTGGTGCGTACGCATTTGGAAAAATCATCAAGTTGTCCACCGAGATCTGCATGTTCCTGGCTGTTGTGGCGGGAGGGCTTGCCGCTGGGGCGGGTTTTGACGTATTCCGCCACATCGCAGAAGGCTCTGTCACCTACCTGGACATCGGTTTGATCTTCATCTTCGCAACCCTGTTCATGAACATCATCAAATCTTCCGGGGGAACCGATCTCATCGTTCGCTGGATCATCAAGGTGTTTCATAACAAGAAGATCCTCCTTTTGATCCTTCTGATGGTGGTCATCCTGATTCCCGGAGCACTGACGGGCGCGGGGAGTATTTCCGTGCTGGTTGTGGGAGGCACGGTTTCGGCGGCCCTGGCTGCCATGGGGTTGAAAAAGGAAAAAGTTTCCGCCATTATCTTCATCGTTGCCGGGTTGAGTGCTGCGGCACCTCCGGTCAACGTATGGGCCATGATGACCTGCGCGGGAACCGCGATTCCCTACGTTGGTTTTACCTGGCCCCTGTTGGCGCCGGTACTGATACTCGGGTTGTTCACCGTGCTCTTCTTCGGGCGCAAGGGAAAGATCGCAGACGTGGGAAAAGCCCTGGCTACCATCCCCGAACCCAAGGGGCTCAATGGGTGGTCCGTGGGAGTTCCGTTCCTGGTGTTGATCGTTTTGTTGGCCTTGCCCCGCATTATCCCGTTTCACTTCCCGGTTTTGGGGCTGCCGTTGTCTTTCGCCATCTGCGCACTGGTTGCCTGGATCATGAATGCCAAGCGCGTGCAGATCCTCAAGGTTTCGCGGGACACGATTTCGCAGCTCGCCCCCCTGTTGGCCACCACCACGGTCGTGGGGATGTTCATTCAAATCATGAGCTTCAACGGCACCAAGGGGTTGTTCTCGCTGTGGATCGTCACCGCCCCGATGGCGTTGCTGTACGTGCTGCTTCCCATCGTGATACCACTGTCGGAAGGTTTCTTGACGTACGGGGGAGCGGTGGTGCTGGGTATTCCCTTGATCTGGATGTTCAATGCCAGGGGAATCAACCCCGTGATCGCCCTTTCCGGGTTAAGCCTGTTGTGGCCCCTGGGTGATGCACTTCCCCCCACGAAACTGATCGGCCGCTTAACCGTGGAAACCGTGGGGTACAAGGGCAAGTACAACCGATTCCTGAAAGAATGCCTGGTTCCCTGGATCTTGATCACGGCAGTGGGGATCCTGATGATTGCGTTCAGCAATCAACTGGATTTCCTCATGGGAAGTTAGGGGAGGTGAGATGCATGACGCTGATCATGTTTTTCTACTACATCATGGCCGCCCTTGTATCGGTGGTTTTGATCTGGAACTTTTTTACCGCAAAGGACAGACAAAAACAATTCCTGTACATCCTCACCCTTTTGCCGCTTCTGCTCCGGTTATTCCGACTCAAGTAAGGAGGATGGATAATGAGCTGGTATAAATGGACCATGTTGGGGGTTTTGCTCCTTCTCCTTCTGGCTGGAGGAATCCCCATGGCGATCCAAAGGAATTACAAGGAAACCGTTGTTCCAAGCCCGGCGCTCACCGATGTGTTCAAGCTTTCCCGGTACTTCGCGGATTTGGAAGGAACCATCGGGGACACCAACGTGTACGAGTTTTCCGGAAGCGAGCCCGGGGGAAAGGTGCTGATCATCTGCGGAACGCACGAAAGTGAGGTCAGTGCCATGTTGACCGGCTTCCTGTTCATCGAGAACCTACAGGTGCAGGCAGGAACCGTGTACGTGATTCCCCATTTCAATTACTCCGGTTCGCTGGGAACGCAACCCAGTGGGGGATTTCCCATGTACTACACCTTTGAAACCGAATGGGGGGAGAAGAAGTACCGCGTGGGGGACCGAGGGTTGCAGCCACTTGACCAGTGGCCGGACCCGGATGTTTTCGTGCATTACCCCGACGGCCAACTGCTTTCCTACATCGACGCACGCAACACGAACCGTTCCTGGCCGGGCAGGCCAAACGGGTTGATGTCTGAAAAAATCACCTATGCGGCGATGGAAATGATTCGAAACGAGAAAATCGATGTCGTGATCGACCTGCACGAGGCGGAAACCATGTTCCCCGTGACCAACTGTATCGTCGCGCCGGAAGACAGCAAAAGGTACGCCATTGGCGCGGCGCTTTTCGTGAAAGGTCGTGAGGGTTTTGAAAGCCACGTGGAGCCCTCTCCGTCGAATTTCCGGGGGTTGTCGCACCGCGAGGTGGGGGATTACTCCGACGCGTTGGTGTTCCTTCTGGAGGCACCCTGCGTGCACCTTGATCAGATCTCCGGTCCCAAGACCAACGAGCTGATGATGGTGGGAAAAGACCCGTTCATCGAGGCCGCGGGAGAGAAAGGACTGCTGTTCGTTCCCATCGACGAAACCGGTTGGACCATCGAACGAAGGGTGGGACAACAATCCTCGGTGATCCAGGAAATCCTGAACCAGTTTTCGAAGAAGAACCCGGAACGGCAAATCCTTCTCACCGTCCCCAAGTACGCCGAGGTCGTGGAAAAGGGTATTGGAACATTCTTCCAAGACCCCGAGAAGGTCGCGGAAAACCGAATCCGGTACGAGTAAAACACGGCTTTTTTGCAAACAGGATCGTTGAAAAGGTGTACAATGGTCCTGTTTCTTTTTTTTTCAGGGGGTGTTTCGATGAAGAAAGCGACGTGCATCACTTGGCTATTCTTGGTGGGGGTCACGCTGCTGTATGCGGGCTCGTTCGCGTGGAACGGCCTGACTTTCTCCTACGATTTCCCGGGCCCACAACCCTTGGGCGAACCCGTCCCCACCCAAATGCGCCATATGCTCAATAACCATTCCATCGTGGTGGATTGGCAGGGGCGTGCAACGCTGGTGCACCTGGTGGGGATCCTTGTTCCCACCGATGGAAAAGCCTGTATCCGGATGGCGGGAGGCTTTTTCACGGAGAAGATGCTGGAAAACCAGGATCTGTTCTTGGAAATGGTTTCCGGTCCGGATAGCGATGGAGCGTACTGGGCATTCGCCTGGTTTCGATGGCAGGAAAAGTGGATTTGCGTGAATGCAGCACTCGTGCAAAACGATATCTTCGAACCTCTCGTCGAGACCTTCCTCCCGGAAAGCTACCTTCCCTACTTCCGGTAAAAAGTGGCCATCCTACTCCTTGCACTTTCCCTGGGAAGCTGGTTGCTGTACCTCCTGGCGGAAAAGAGATGCATTTCCCGTGCGCACCAGCAGGTCCCACTGCGTGTAGCGGTGACGGGTACACGGGGGAAGAGCAGCACGGTGCGGCTGATTCACCGCCTCTTGCTGCGTCGTGATGCCAATGCGCTGGCAAAGGTAAGCGGTTCGAAACCCATGCTGCTTCTTGGGGACAGCGAAGAACTTCCCGTCAAACGCAGGGGAAAGGCAACGATCCTGGAGCAGGTTCGCCTGGTTTTGAAGACCGCGCTGCGGCGCAAAAGCCAAAGCCTCGTTTGCGAGGTGATGAGCCTCACCCCGGAGTTCCAGCGCGTGGAGATCCGCCAGATGCTGGACCCGACGCTGCTGGTGATCACGAACATCCGGGAAGACCACGTTGGTGTGATGGGCGACGACGTGCAGCAGATTGCCAGGGTTTTCGCCCGTTCGCTCCCGTGCAACGGCAAGATCCTGCTTGACCAGGAAACACTGGGGCTGCTGCGGTCCGTGGAGCCCCAAATCCTTTCCCGGGCGGAAGAACGACTCGTGGTGATCCGCCCGCAAGACCACGAAAAGACGCTACGCGCGCTTTCCCTCCCCTACCCGGAATTTTCGGAGAACCTCTTGCTTGCGGCTGGCGTGGCAAAGGTCCTGGGGATGGAAAGTCCAGACGTTTGCAAGGCATTGCAAGAGGTTCGCCCGGACATCGGGGCGCTGCGCGCTTTTCGCTTCCCAAACGGGAAGCTGGCCGTGGCTGCCTTTTCCGCAAACGATCCCCGCTCCACCTGGGATGTTCTGCGCAAGGCGCACGACAGCTACGGGTTCTCCCCGGAAAAGGCTTGCGGCCTTTTGGTGTTGCGAGCGGATCGGGGGGAACGCACGTTGCAGTGGGCCCGCTTCTTGCAGCAGAACGGCCATCCTTTCCAAACCCTTTTCGTGACCGGGGCGCATGCACGCTGGCTCCAGGCGAAAACCCATCTTCCCCGCGTGCAGCCGATGCCGGTGCGTAACGTGCTTGCCCCGGGGTTTTTCCAGGGTGGGGCACGCCACTGGTTCGGGTTCGGGAATTTCGTGGGAACCGGCGAAAGAATCCTCTCCCGCTGGGAGCAAGAGGGGGAACGACAGTGAACATAACCGCCACCCTGATCGGGGTGCTGCTGGCCTCTGGTTTCGTGGAACTCACCGGGCTATACCCCGGTGGGATCGTGGTTCCGGTGTACCTCGCATTGTACCTCCACCAGCCCTACCGTATCTTGGGAACGCTGCTCATTGCCCTTACCACCGCGGGGTTGGTACGGCTGCTTTCCTACCACCTGGTTCTGTTTGGAAGGCGGCGTTTCGTGACCATGCTTAGCCTGGGAGGGCTTCTGACCTACCTCTGGGCGACCTTGCTCCCCTCGCTTTTCCCGGGAAATTCGTGGCTGCCCTCCGGGTTGGAATTGCAGGCCATTGGTTGGATCATCCCGGGGCTCTGGGCCAACGTGATCGAACGCCAGGGGGTATGGAAAACCCTTGCTTCTACCGCGATCGTGTCGATTGTGGTATACTTTTTGCTGCGTGGGATCAGCCTGGTATGGTAGCCGCCAAAATGCGTTCTCGCCTGCTCGTGTACTGGCTGGTCATCAGCCTGGCCTGCCTGGGAGCAGAACGAGCAACCGCCCTCTTTCTCCGGGGGGAAGCGTTGAAGGAACGGGTTGCCGCGCGCGATCACATGCAACAGGCGATGTTGCAAATCCGCCAATGCAGGGAAGCCTCGGGGTATCCCGTCGACTATTTTTTGGACCCAAATGGCACGGGGTTGATCGGAGTGGAAGTGAGTGCCATCACCACAACGCTCGGCCACCTGGAAGCAAAGAGGACCTCCACCAACCCCGATACCGCCGCCCTCATGGTGCGCCTGTTTCAGCAGATCGGCCTACAGGCAGGGGATGTGGTGGCCATCGGTAGCTCGGGTTCGTTTCCGGCGTTGTGGGTTGCCGCGGTGAGTGCATGCAAGGTGTTGCAGTTGGTTCCGCTTTCCATCCTTTCGGTGGGGGCGTCGCAGTACGGGGCCAACCTGGAAGGATTTACCCTGCTGGACATGGCCCAGTGCTTGGTTGCGGGGGGGTTCGAGGAGTTCTTGCCCATTGCGGTTTCCGCGGGCGGAGACGATGACGTGGCGGCTGACCTGGAAGAAGGGGTCAGGGAGGGATTGTACCAGGAACTCGAACGGTGTCCCTACTTCTTCATTCGGGAAGCCGAGCTGCCATCCAACGTAGCGCTTCGCATGCGCCTGTACCAGGAAAATGCGGGAAGCCGGGGGATCAAGGCCTTCGTGAATATCGGTGGCAGCATGGCCAACACCGGCACTTCCCCACAGTTCCTGGAGCTTCGGCCGGGGATCAACACGGTCAAAGACATCCCCCCGCCCGCACAGCGGGGTGTTCTCTACGAAATGGCCAGCGAGGGCATCCCGGTGATCCACCTTTTGTACATCCAGGGATTGTGCGTGCGTTACGGCCTGGCGTATGATCCGGTTCCGTTCCCCGGCAACACTTCTTCGGAGGTATACTTGGATGAGCTGGAAACCGGTTCGTTGCGCATCGCTTGGTTCGCGTGTTTTGGGGTGTACGTGGTGCTTCTTTTGTTGCCGTTTTTCGGTGGGAAGAAATGGTTGATCCAGAAATAGGGAGGGAACCACATGAAAATTTCCGCAAAATTGTTGATCGGCTTTGGCGTCATCGTGGCGGTACTGATCGGGATTTTCGGGATCTCCAGCATCGCGCTCAATGAGCTGCGCGATGAGGGGCAGAAGATCACACAGGACCTGGAGCAAACGCGCCAGCATTCGGGAGTCAATCTCGAAGCGAACCAGTTCGAGAATGTCGTGGTCACGGCCATTCGGAACTTGTTGCAGCTGGGATACATCTCCTCGACACAGGAACAAAAAGTCCTCGAGCAAAACGTGCAACAAGCACTTTCCGATGCCAGCAAGCAACTGCAAGCCCTTCCGAATTCCTCCAAGCTTTCCACCCTTTTGGATCGGTTGCAGGTAGCCGCACAGGAAGAATTCGCGTTGAAATCCAAGGAGATTTCTGCGGCCAAGATGGTGGAGTTCACGCAGAAAACGCGGGTTCCCAAGCAACGTGCCCAGCTGGACGATGCCCTGTCCCGGAAAAACCAAGTGTTACTCGGGGATCCGGCTGCCTTCGAGCAGGTGAAACAAGCGGTGCAAGATGCGAAACAGGGCTACCTCCAAGCGCCCACGCAGCAAGAAGGGATGGATGCTGCGTTGGAAGAAGCGATCCAATCCCTCTCCTTGAAGAACGTTGAAGCGCTTTGGGAAAGCCTTTCCGATGTGATAACCGTGGATTTCAAGTTGGACCTGCAATTCTTCACCCGCGATCTCCTTTCGGGGTTGGAAGATGTTGGGGCCATCCAAGCGCGTTCCGATTTCTTGCTGAAAAACCTCACCGAGAATTTCAACAGCTTCCAATCGCGTCAATCCCGTTCCAGGGCTCTTCCCACGGAAGAAAGCTACTGGGAGTGGATCCATTTCCTGACGGTGACCCGGTACCTTGACGCCCTGGTGCAGCTGGCCCAGACGGTCAATGAGATCGCTGCCACCCAGCAGGAGATGACGGATACCGTCGCCTCACTCGATACGTTGAACGAAGAATTGCAAGGGTTGAAAGCCCAGAGCCTTGCCCTTGTCAACAATGAAATCCGACAGGTGATCGCGGAGATGGAGGCCACCCTATCCGATCTCACCGCCCAAACACGCATGCAAATCAACGCCGCGCTGGATAACGTGGATGATTCCGCGTCTTCCATGGTTGACCTTCTCCGATCCACGAACCTCCAAATCCTCGGGTTCATCCTCGGCACCGTGCTGGTAAGCGTGGTGGTCTACTTCGTGATCCAACGCTCGGTACGAAAACCCATTCGTACGCTCATTGCAAAGGTTCGTTCCATGGCGCAACTGGACCTGTCCGTTTCGTTCGATGCCAGCCGGCGTGACGAAGTGGGACAGGTGGAACGGGAGCTGCAGGGCATCGAAAGCGCGTTCAAGGCAACCCTGCTCCAGATCCGCGAGGCTTCCGGGGAGCTGGGAAGCTGGGCAGATGGGCTCACCGAGCAGGCGGGTACAAGCACGGAGAATTCCCGTGCCCTGGAAGAACGCACCGAAAATGCCAGCCAGAGCATTCAAAACGTGTCTGCTTCGGTGGAAGAGGTGACTTCCTCCGTGCAAAGCGTGGCGCAGGCTGCCCAAAATGTCACCGACATTGCGCGCAAGCTCTCCGGGGAATCCCGTGAGGCAAGCGCACAGGCACACCAGGGAGATGCCCGTGTGCAGCAAATGGTGGAAATTTCCCAGCAAACCCTGCAAAAAACCCGCGAAGAGCAGCAAAACGTCACGCGCCTTTCGCAAAGGGCCGCAGATATCAGTCAGATCGCGGGTACCATCTCTTCGATCGCGGAGCAGACGAACTTGTTGGCGTTGAACGCGGCAATCGAAGCGGCGCGGGCGGGAGAGGCCGGAAAGGGATTTGCGGTGGTGGCGGACGAGATCCGCAAGCTCGCGGAGGAAAGCCAGCGGGCCACCGGGGAAATCGCGGGAAACCTCGGAGAAATCGAACAGGGCGTGGAGCAAGTGGCACGTTCCACCGGGAACACGCTGGATTCTGTTTCCAAGCTGAACCAGCAGGCCCTGCAGGTGAAAGAGCAATTCGGTGAGATTTCGCGCCGCTCGAACAGCATTTCCGAACTTGCCCAGCACCTGGAAGAATCTGCGCTGGATCAGAGTTCCCAAACCGACGAGATGGCTTCGGCGCTGGAAATCTCCGCCGCATCCCTCAGCGAAGTAGCGGGGCAAGTGGAAAGCATGAGTTCCTCTTCCGCGCAGCAACTGCAAGCTTCCGAGAAGGTGTTGCAAGCATCCCAGAAACTCGCGCAACTTTCGGAGCAGCTTTCCCAGGAAATTGCCCGTTTCCGTGTGTAAGGCAGGGGGAAGGATCGTTCCTTACTTCCAGAGATGAAAGGGGAAGTTCTCCAGGGATTCCAAGAGGATATCCGCGTGGGACAGCTCTTCGGGCCCGTGCGAAGAACACAGGCCTACCGAAAACATGGAAGCAGCGTTCGCGGCCTCGATTCCCTTCGGGGAATCCTCCAAGACCATGCACTCTTCCGGATCGATTCCCAGCTTCTTTGCGGTTAGCAGGAAGATTTCCGGGTCTGGTTTGCCATGGCGCACCTCTTCGCCGTCGGTGATTTCCGAGAAGTAGACGAAGAGATCAGTTTTTGTGAGCAACAGCTCGATCATGGGGCGAGAAGAGGAAGAAGCCACCGCCCGGGGGATGGAGCGATCGTGCAAGAAATCCAGGATTCTGACAATCCCAGGCATGGGGGAAACCGTGATCGACGGGAACTGCTCGAGCAGCCAGTTTCGCTTGAGAGCGATCAATTCGGAAACGGGTTGGGGTAGGTGAAACCGCTTCTTGAGGGTGGACCACATGTACTGGGCACTCCCCCCGATGAACGGTTGGTACTCCTCGAGGGTCACGTGGAACCCCAGCTTCTGAAAAAGCTGGGAGTTGATGGCAAAGTAATGGGGTTCGCTGTCCACCAAAACCCCATCCATGTCGAAAATGGCGGCTCGAATCATGCTTCCTCTCCCCTACGCATAAGCGAAATTTACCCGCCAGACCGGTTTTCGCAGTAGCCGGGTAGTGTTGGGCGGATTTTTGGTTCCCCCCTTACTCGGATGATAACACTTTTTGGATGAAAGCGGTGACAAGCTTGGGGTCGAAATGCGAGCCGGAGCACCGGGTTAATTCGGCGAGGGCTTCCTTGCGCGAGAGAGCGGCGCGGTAGGGTCGCTGACTCGTCATGGCATCGAAGGAGTCGGCGATCGTGATGATGCGGGAGAATAGAGGGATGTTTTCCCCGGCGATCCCGTCGGGGTAACCGCGCCCGTCGAAGCGCTCGTGGTGGAAGTAGATGACGTTCGAGAGTTCCTCCATTCCTTCCACCTGCCGAATCAGCTCTGCGCTTTTCGCCGGGTGTATCTTGATCAACTGGAACTCTTCTTCGGTGAGAGGAGTGATCTTGTTTAAAACGGATTGGGGCACGAAGATCTTCCCGATATCGTGCATCAAAGAAGCCCAGTAAATCATTTTGGACTCTTTCGGCGAAAGCCCGATCACCTGCGCGAGTTTCGTGGACCAGTTCGCCACGCGCTCCGAGTGGCCACGCGTGTACACGTCGTAGTATTCCAGGGCTTTCACGAGGGTTAGGATGAGGTCTTTTTGGAACTTGCCCTCGCTCTCCAGGTACTTGCGCAGCCGGAAAAAAACCGAAAGGATTTGCGAAAAACGATCCATGATCTGGATATCGCGGTCGTTGAAACGGTCCGAGCTGGAAGCGGGGATTTCCACCACGATATCTCCCACCACGTGGGTATTCCACAAGATGGGGGAAATGATGGATTCCTTTGTCGGGCGCACGAACTGCATCAACTTCTGGAAAAGCTCCGGCTCCATCTGTTGCCGGTCTTCCCCGTGGATATCCCGGTAAAAAGTTGTGCGCGAAGGAACCTGCAGCTGCGCACGCGGGATTTTCAACTTGTTGATTTCTTCGCCCTGGTGTCCCCTCCAAGTTTGCAGTTCCAGAACATCCCCCGGGAAAAGGGAAATGTTGCCGTAGCGTGCCTTGGGAACCAGGTCCATCGCAAGGTCAAGTGCATCGTCCAAGAAATTCGTTTCGTGCGTTTCCGACAACGCAACCTGCCCCATCAATGTTAACACCCTTTGCAAGTGGTTGTTTATCAGTTCCTGGTCCTGGTAGGCCTTTTCCAGTTCCTCGTTTATCGACCGGATCTCGTCGTTGTTGGCATTGATTTCCTCGTTGATGGTCGTCAATTCTTCGTTGTAGGTTTGGAGTTCCTCGTTCTTGGCTTCCAGCTCCCTTTCCTGTTCTTTCAGGCGAGAAATGTCCACGTGTGTCCCCACCATGCGAATGGGCGTGCCATTTTCGTCACGTTCCATCACCTGTCCGCGTCCCAGGATCCATTTCCATCCCCCCGACTTGGTGCGCATGCGGAACTCCACCTCGTAGGCTGCCTTTTTTTTCTGGATATGCTCCTGTATCACTTGGAACGCCGGTTCGAAGTCATCCGGGTGTATGAGCATCTTCCAGGTTTCCAGCGACGCTTCCAGCTCCCCGGGTTGAAAGCCCAACATGGTGTAGTACCGGTTGCTGAAAAAAGCCTTGTTGGTGCGCAGGTCCCAATCCCATATCCCGTCATTCGATGCTTCCAGCGCCAGTTGGAATCGTTTCTGGTTTTCTTCCAGGGATTGCTGGATTTCTTCGATTTGCGACTGGGTTTCCAGGTAGTACAGGCCGAAGCCAATTTCCGACACCAGCTGTTCCAACAGCGTTTGCACCTGCTGGTCCAGTTCCCAGGTTGGGTCAAGGCGAATGCATACCGCTCCGTACAACTTGGATCCGTACTTGAGGGGGGAAACAAAAGATGTGGTATCTGGGAAAACATCTGCCCAGGGGCATTTTGGGGTCACCTTGTGAAACTTGAAGGGAGAATCTTGCTCCTGCTCGATGAAAGGACGAATACAGGGATTAAAGCCGATGCGCCGATCCTTTCCAAAACGAGGGATCCCGTCCGGATCGATCCAACCCGCCATTTGCCAAACTTCCTCCGAAGAAGGGTCCACCTTGTATTCTACCATCATGGCATCGAAGCTCGCGGGAGAAACCAACGTCTGAACCAGGAACTCGGGAAACTCCGCCAATCCTGGTGAACGCGTTAACAGCCGTTCGACACGCACGAAGGAGTTGAGCAATTGGTTGATCTGGCTGGTGGCTTTTTCCTTCGAATACATTTGGGAAACGTTGGAAGCAAATCCCAGTACCCCGACGATATTCCCATCCGGATCCCGGTACGGCACCTTGTCGATCTTCACCCAGCGGCTGTTTCCGTTGGAAAGTGGAAAAGCACGCAGGATATTGGAAATGGACTTGCCTTCCTCGAGGATTTGCCGGTCCTCTTCCTCGATCTTTGCCTGGGCTTCCGGCGAAAAAAAGGTGGCTACCTTCCTTCGTTGCGCCTTATGGGGGTCCAACCCGGTGAATTCCTGGAAATTTTGGGAAAACAGCTTCAAAACACCGTCCCGGTCCTTGAGAAAAATGACGACCGGGCTGTTTTGAAAAATCTGTTCCAAGTGAAAAAGGGAATTTCCCAGGAAATCCCATCCCTCCGGGGAAGAAGCGGTGCCATCCATTTTGCCACATCCATTCTCGGGATTCGCGGAAAATTATACCATACCCGGTGGAAAAACACGGATTTTTCCGCCTCTTTGGAAGGAAGGAATCTCGTGGGCCTTGCCCGCACCCCTTGGCCCAAGTTCCGCCAAAATGAGAAGAAAAAGGAAGCACCCTGCCTT